>JANOGW010000020.1:0-2382 GCA_031406155.1 Pseudorhodobacter sp. | reverse complement strand
CGCCGCGACTTTCGCCCTAGGCACTGCCGCCTTCGCCGAACCCTTGAAAATCGGCATTGCCGCCGAACCCTATCCCCCCTTCGCCTCGCCTGATGCCGCCGGCAACTGGGTCGGATGGGAAGTCGATTTCATCAACGCCGTCTGTGCTGCGGGCCAGATGGAATGCGTGATCACGCCGGTTGCGTGGGAAGGCATCATCCCGTCGCTGACCGGCGGGCAGATCGACGCCATCATTGCCTCGATGTCGATCACCGAAGAACGTATGCAGACCATCGACTTCTCGGACAAATACTACAACACGCCGGCCGTCATCGTCACCGCCAAGGGCGCGGCACTTACCCCCGACGCGGCCGGTATGGCAGGCAAGATCATTGGTGTGCAGGTTTCCACAATTCATGAGGCCTACGCACAGGCGAACTTCCCGGACGCAGCCGAAATCAAGACCTATCAGACGACTGATGAAGCCTTCCAGGATCTCTCGGCGGGGCGCGTTGATGTGGCATTTGCCGACAGCATCGCGGTTGATGTATTCCTGACGTCCGAAGCGGGTCAGGCTTGCTGTGAATCCAATGGGGCCGTTGCTGACGACGTGGCGATCCTCGGCAAGGGTATCGGCGTTGGTCTGCGCAAAGGCGAAGACGCGCTGAAAGCGCAGTTCAACGCCGCCATCGCCAAGGTTATCGCCGACGGCACTTACGACACCATCTCGAAGCCCTACTTCGCCTCGACGATCTACGGCGGGTAAGCAAACGTGCTTGGCGTGATCGCCCCAACCGCAGCAGCCTCGGCGTTCGAGCTGCTGGCATGGTCGCCCCCCGGTTGGGGGGCGACACTTGTTGCGGGCCTGTGGAATACCATCCTGATCGCCTTTGGCGCGTATGGCCTCGGTCTGCTGATCGGCGTGCTTGGTGCATTCGGCAAGCTCTATGGCGGCCCGATCACCAAAGATCTGCTTGGCGTCTATACCACACTGGTGCGCGCCGTACCCGAACTGGTGCTGATCCTGATCCTGTATTACGCCGTCACCGACGCAGTGAACAAACTGCTGGATGTCTACGGCTACGATCCCATCCAATTGTCGGGTGTTGCCGCCGGCATTGCCGTTCTGGGCATCGTCCAGGGCGCTTATTCCACCGAAGTGCTGCGCGGGGCCATCCAGTCCGTGCCCGCCGGCCAGATCGAGGCGGCACGTGCAATGGGCATGTCACCCCTCCTGCTGGCCCGCCGCGTGACCCTTCCGCTGATGACCGCGGCCGCCGTACCGGGCCTTGCCAACCTGTGGCTAACCTGCACCAAGGACACCGCATTGCTTGCCGTCGTGGGCTTTATTGAACTGACCAAGGCGACTTCGCTTGCCGCAGGCACCACCAAGGCATTCCTGACGTTCTATCTTGCTGCCGGCGTGCTGTACCTGACCCTTTCCCTGCTGTCCGGTGTTGTCTTCAGCCGGATCGAACGTTGGGCGCGAAAAGGCCAGCGCGCGATGGAAGGCGGTGGCATGTGAAGGAGTTCTGGAAACCCCGCCGCATCGTCTTGCTGGCTGTCGCCGCCGCCATCGTTGCGTGGTGCGTGCTGAACATGAACTGGACTTGGCTGCCCGACTATCTGCACCTGATCCCCATCGCTATCTGGCGCACCATCTGGCTAACCGCCTTGTCGATGGCCCTTGGCATGATGCTCGCCATCCCCCTAGGCCTCGCCCAAGCCGCTGGCCCGTGGTACCTATCCACCCCCGCCCGCGTCTATTGCAGCATCATCCGGGGCACGCCCCTACTCCTGCAACTCTGGCTCCTCTACTACGGCTTAGGCTCGCTGTTCCCGCAATTCCCATGGATCCGCGAAAGCTGGATGTGGCCGATCCTGCGCCAGGCTTGGCCCTATGCGCTGCTGGCCCTGACCCTAAGCGTGGCTGGCTACGAAGGCGAGGTTATGCGCGGCGCCTTCAAAGGCGTCCCGGGTGGCCAGCTAGAGGCCGCCCGCGCCATGGGCATGCCGCGCTATAAATCCTTCTTCCGCATCTGGCTGCCCCAAGCCCTGCACCGCGCCCTGCCCACCATCGGCGGCGAGACGGTCCTGCAAATGAAATCCACCCCGCTGGTGGCCACCATCACGGTGGTCGATATCTATTCCCTGTCCAAACGCGTGACGCAGGACACCTTCATCGTGTACGAGCCGCTTCTGCTGCTGGCCGTGGTCTACATGATCATGGCGGGGATGATCGTGCTGCTGTTCAAATGGCTGGAAAGCCGGGTGCCGTCACGGACGGCGTGAAAACTCTTCTTCGATACCGGGTTTTCACCCCCACCCATAATTGAAACTTACCGAAATCCGGTCTTCCTCAGCCATATGCAGCGGCACTTCATGCCTTAGCCAGCTTTCCCA
>JANOGW010000002.1:0-66270 GCA_031406155.1 Pseudorhodobacter sp. | reverse complement strand
CTGTCGCTCGGGCGCGGCGCATCGGGGGTGCGCTGGGACATCGTCGCTTTGCTGGAGGCGATGCTGGCGCGCGGCGTAACCCCTGTCGTGCCGGCACAAGGATCGGTCGGCGCGTCGGGCGATCTTGCCCCGCTCGCCCATATGGCCGCTGCCATGACCGGTGAGGGCGAGGCGGAATATGCCGATCAGATTCAGCCCGCGAAGGCCGCCCTTGCCGCCGCCGGGCTGACCCCGGTTGTGCTTGGCCCGAAAGAGGGGCTCGCCCTGATCAACGGCACCCAGTTTTCGACGGCCTATGCGCTGGCGGGGCTTTGGGGCGGCTGGCGTGCTGCACAAAACGCCCTTCTGACCTCGGCGATGTCGACCGATGCGATCATGGGCTCGACAGCACCCCTGCATCCCCAAATCCATGCCCTGCGCGGGCATCCCGGCCAGATCGAGGCGGCAGCGACCCTGCGCAACCTGCTGGACGGATCGGAAATTCGCGCCAGCCATCTGGAAAGTGACCACCGCGTGCAGGATCCCTATTGCATCCGCTGCCAGCCGCAGGTCACCGGGGCTGCGATGGACGTGCTGCGCATGGCCGCCACAACGCTGGTGATCGAGGCGAACGCTGCCACCGACAATCCGCTGGTGCTGTCCGACGGCATCGTGTCCGGTGGCAACTTCCACGCGGAACCCGTTGGTTTTGCAGCAGATATGATTGCCCTCGCGCTCGCCGAAATTGGTGCCATCGCGCAGCGCCGGGTCGCCCTGATGGTTGATCCGACGTTGTCTTATGATCTGCCGCCGTTTCTGACGCCCAGCCCCGGTCTGAACTCGGGCCTGATGATCGCCGAAGTGACAACCGCCGCCCTGATGTCAGAAAACAAGCATCTCGCGCACCCGACGGTGACCGACAGCACACCCACCTCGGCCAATCAGGAAGACCATGTTTCAATGGCAGCGCACGGCGCGCGCCGCCTGTCGCAGATGGTGTCAAACCTGAACATCATCCTCGGGGTCGAGGCGATCTGTGCTGCTCAGGGGCTTGAATTCCGCGCACCGCTGCAAACTTCGCAGCCCCTGCGGTTCGCCCTGACGCGCCTGCGCCGCGATGTCGCCACGCTGCACGATGACCGCTACCTTGCGCCCGATCTGACCGCCGCCGCCGATCTGATTGCCACCGGCGCGCTGACCACAGCCGCCGCCATCCCCTTTCCCACCCTGTGAGGCATGCCCATGACTGATCCCCGCCACAACAGCCGCGACATCTATCCGCCGACCGGCACCGAAATCACCGCAAAGTCCTGGCTGACCGAAGCGCCAATGCGCATGCTGATGAACAACTTGCACCCGGATGTCGCTGAAAACCCACATGAATTGGTGGTCTACGGTGGCATTGGCCGTGCCGCGCGCACCTGGGATGATTTTGATCGCATCGTAGCCACCCTCAAGACCTTGAATGACGATGAAACCCTGCTGGTCCAATCCGGCAAGCCCGTCGGCGTGTTTCGCACCCACAAGGACGCGCCGCGCGTGTTGATCGCCAATTCCAATCTGGTGCCGCATTGGGCAACCTGGGATCATTTCAACGAACTGGATAAAAAAGGTCTGGCGATGTACGGCCAGATGACCGCGGGATCCTGGATTTACATCGGCACTCAGGGCATTGTGCAGGGTACTTACGAAACCTTCGCCGAAGCCGGTCGCCAGCATTATGGCGGCAATCTGACGGGCCGATGGATCCTGACCGCCGGGCTTGGCGGCATGGGTGGCGCACAACCGCTTGCCGCGGTGATGGCCGGCGCCTGTTGTCTCGCCGTCGAATGCGACGAGACGCGGATCGATTTTCGTATCAGAACCAGATATCTGGATGCCAAAGCTTATACTTTGGATGAAGCTTTGGCCATGATTTCCGACTGGACCGCAAAGGGCGAGGCGAAATCCATCGGCCTGCTTGGCAACGCCGCCGACATCTTCCCCGAGCTTTACATGCGTATGCAATCGGGCGGGATGCGCCCTGACATGGTCACCGACCAGACCTCAGCGCATGATCCGCTGAACGGCTATCTGCCGCAGGGCTGGAGCGTGGAGCGTGCAAAGGCCGCCCGCGAAACCGACCCCAAATCGATCGAACGTGCCGCGCGCGCGTCAATGCGAACCCACGTTGCGGCGATGGTCGGTTTCTGGAATGCCGGGGTTCCGACGCTGGATTATGGCAATAACATCCGGCAAGTCGCACTTGACGAAGGGCTGGAAAACGCCTTCGCCTTCCCCGGTTTCGTGCCGGCCTACATCCGCCCGCTGTTCTGCCGGGGCATCGGTCCGTTTCGCTGGGTGGCGCTGTCGGGCGACCCCGAAGACATCTACAAGACCGATGCCGCGATGAAGACCCTGTTCCCCGACAACGCGCACCTGCACAACTGGCTCGACATGGCGCGCGACCGGATCGCCTTTCAGGGCCTGCCCGCCCGCATCTGCTGGATCGGGCTTGGCGACCGGCATAAAGCGGGGCTGATGTTCAACGACATGGTGGCATCGGGTGAGCTGAAAGCACCCATCGTCATCGGCCGCGATCACCTCGATTCAGGCTCTGTCGCCTCGCCCAACCGGGAAACCGAGGCGATGAAGGACGGCTCGGATGCGGTCAGTGACTGGCCACTTCTGAACGCGCTTCTGAACACCGCGTCCGGGGCCACATGGGTCAGCCTGCATCACGGCGGCGGCGTCGGCATGGGGTTCAGCCAGCATTCCGGCATGGTCATCGTCGCCGATGGCACGCCTGATGCGGCACGGCGGCTGGCCAACGTGCTGTGGAACGATCCCGCCACCGGCGTCATGCGGCACGCCGATGCAGGCTACGGTACCGCTCTCGAGCACGCCCGCGATCACGGCCTGCGCCTGCCCGCGATTCTGGGCAACTGACCGGTTTTCATTTTGGCAAAAAGTATCCTCGGGGGGTCCGTGGGGCAGACAGCCCCCCGTGCGCCATTCACAAGTGCTGCCCGTGCAGTCCGGGAAGGGGGCGGCGCCTTGAAACCCTGTCTCAGATCCAGATCGGGTTCGACCATGCCCGCTTACCCGCCGCATCGATCACCGTCACTCGCACCCAGGGTGAGCCGTTCAGCCGGTCCAGCGGCACCACGGCGCGGGTCATCGAATGGCCGTGCACGCCTTTTGCCCCGGTGCCAGTTCCCTGCACAATCACTGATGCCGCTGCTGTGCATTCGACGACCACTGTTTGCCCCTCGACCCGGACATCGCGCAACTCCGGCCCCTGGCTGGAATAGAAGTCCCCCGCCTTCAACGCCGCGAGCAAATCCTTCGGCTCGTTCGCCTCTGCCTTCACCATGACCCAGCCGCCGAAATGATCCGGCTCGCTGAAATGCGCGTCATCGGTTGCAATCATGCTCAGCGCTCGCCCCTCGGTCAGCAACAGATCGGCGATGCCAAAGCCATCCGCCCGGTCGCAGCCGGTGGCACAGCCGTGATTGTAGATCTCGACCGCATGAGCGGCGGTGATGCTGCGGGCATCGGCCAGCGTCAGCCCCGACCATTGCGGATGTGCGATGGCGACAAACGCTCCGGCGGCAACGGCGCGAGCGGCAAGTTTGGGCCCGGTCTCTTGCCCGGCATGCACGTGAAAATCCGGGCTCTGCGGCGGCGCGAAATCTGCCGGCACGCCAACCGCCAGAATATGCCACAACTCGCCGTTCAGCATCGGCCCCGAATGCAGTTCGGCCCCCAGAATGGTGGTGAAACCGGCATCCCGCATCGGCACCGTGTCAACAATCGGATAGCCATAGGCACCGATGAAGTGATCGGTCAGCGCCATGAAATCATAGCCCTCGGCACGGTATCGGCGGCACACCTCTTCAGGCGGCAGAACCCCGTCCGAGCGTGTCGAATGGGTATGCAGATTGCCGCGCCAGAACCGGCCCGGTGCCGCGAAGGCGGAATGACGTTTGTCCATGATATTCCCCGGCTGTTGTCAGGGATAGCCTAGCCAGTCTTTTGCGACAGGACCATGACCAATGATGCCGGACGGTTGACCAAGCCCAGAAGTACCTTATCTAATGTTGTGCATTGGCGCGCTTGCCACGATTGTCCTGCTGCGGGCACAAGTCCCGCCAGAACACAGCGATGGGTGATAATCTGCAAATTCATGACATGCTTCCAGGCCCTGAAACAGGGCGGATCCTGCGCGATGCACTGGGTCGCTTTGCCACCGGCATCACCGTGGTCACGACGCAAGGTGACGCCGGCCCCGCAGGAATTACCGCCAACAGCTTTGCCTCGGTTTCGCTGGATCCGCCGTTGGTTTTGTGGTCGCCGGCACGGTCGTCGGCAAGGTTTCCGATCTTTTCGGCAGCAACAGCTTTCAGCATACATGTTCTGGGCCAGGATCAGAGCGATCTTGCCGCACGCTTTTCGCGCGGCGGCGTTGGTTTTGACGGTCTGGTGACCACCCATACCCCGGAAGGCATTCCCGTCGTGCCGCAGGTTCTGGCTCGGTTTGATTGTCAACTGCATGCAACCCATGACGGCGGCGATCATCTGATCATCGTTGGGCGGGTAGTGCGCTTTGCGCTGCGCGACGGCGCGCCGCTGGTGTTCAGCCAGGGCAGTTATGGCAATTTCATCGCTGCCGGGGCTTAGATCGGTTCACGCGGCAAAACCGTCACCCGAACGGATCTGACCTTTTGATTTTTGGCACATCGGGCGGGAGGACCGCTGCATATTTTTTGCAGATCTGCTTCAGCCCCGCCCGAGATAGGGCATCGCATTGGCCATCAGCGTCATGAACGGCACATTCACGGTCAGCGGCAGACCGGCCATGTATAAGACCGCCTCCGCCACATGGTCCGCATCCATCACCGCCTCGACCTTGATCGCGCCATCGGCCTGCGGCACACCTTTGGTGAACGCCTGCGCCATTGACGTGAGGGCATTGCCGATATCGATCTGCCCGCAAGCGATGTTGAACGCCCGGCCATCCAGCGACAGCGTCCGCGTCAGCCCTGTGACGGCGTGCTTTGACATCGTGTACGGCACCGATCCCGGCCTCGGTACATGCGCCGAGATCGATCCGTTGTTGATGATCCGCCCGCCCTGCGGGTCTTGCCGGCGCATCATGCCAAAGGCGGCGCGCGCGCACAGAAACATCCCCGTAATGTTGACCGACGACAGGGCAAGCCAGTCCTCAACCGCGATCTCGTCAATCGGGGCGGCCTTTAACGATTGGCCCGCGTTGTTGAACAGCACGTCGAGCCGCCCCCAGTCGCTGTCCATTTTGGCAAAAGCCGCATCGACCGACGCAGGCTCGGTGACATCGCACGGCAGGATCAAAGCCGCCGACGCGCCGTCCGCAGTTTCGGTCAGCGCATCCATGCGCCGCCCGATCAGTGCCACGTTCCAGCCCGTCGCAAGAAAGGCCCTTGCCGTGACCCGCCCGATGCCGGACCCGGCACCCGTAATCATGATATTGTTCATTGCGATCCTTCTTTTATGCGTCTTGTCGAAAGCCCGGCCTCAGACCAATGGCATTCGGCGCATCCGGCCGGGTGCATCCGGGTCATGGTACTTGTTCGGCACCCCGCGATCTTGCAACAGCTTTGCCGCAAAGCGCAACCGGTCAGGATCCAGTTCTACCCCCAGACCCGGCCCTTCCGGCAGCGAGATATGGTTTTTCACCGGCGCAAACGGCCGCTGCGCGATCACATCGAACGGCTGCCAGCGCAACAACGACTGGTTCGGCTCGCGGATATGCGGATGGGCGGCACAGGCATGCAGATAGGCTGCCAATTCCAGCCCCGATCCGCCGGAATAGCACCAGAAATCGATCCCCGCCCCGGCACAGGCCGACACGAACCGCATCATCGCGGAAAATCCGCCAAGCCCCGCCACATCCGACACGATAGCATCGGGCACGCCGTAGGCCACAGCCTTGCCGATGTCGGTATTGTGCCCCGAAAACGGGATCCGGGTCTGGCTGCGCAGCTTTCGCATCGCGGACCAGTCGGGCGTCGGATCTTCCCAGTTGCGGATGCCCAATTCCTCGAACGCAGGTGCAAGATAAAGCGCAGAAGGCAGGCTGAACGCCTGATTGCTGTCGATGCGCAGCATGGCATCGGGCCCAAGAGCCGATCGCAGCGCCTGCATCAGGCGGATATTTGCATTCAGATCGGGGTCATTCACCTTACCCTCGAACCATGTCGTGCCATGCGCTGCTTTTAGCCCCAGACAATACTCCACCACATCGTGCACGCGGGCCTCGCCCCCCTTGCCGTCTTGCGCCAGCCGGTAACCAAAGTAATCCGTGAACGGTATCTCGCGGCGGTAAATGCCGCCCAGCAGATTGGCCACCGGCTGCCCCCAGATCTTGCCGCGCAGATCCCACAGCGCGATCTCGACCCCGCCCCAGGCCCCGCGCGTGGCGTAATCGGTCACCGAATGCGCAAACGGCATCGATGGCAGCACGCGGCGTTCCAGTGCCGCCATATCCAGCGCGTCCTGCCCGATCAGGCGGTCCGCGAAAGCCGTGATGATCGGGGCGGCGCCATGCGACGGGGCCTCGCCAATGCCCATGATGCCGTCTGTCGTCTCGACCTCAACCACGGTTTTGGTGAAGCCATCCAGCGCGCCGTACGACCACAGATAGGGGGCCTCAAGCGGCAGCAGGATCGGCGTCGCGCGGATGGATTTGATCTTCAATGCAAGACCCTCGCAAGCTGTGGCACGCGCCCTGCTCGGGACAAAGGGCACTGAGTGAACTTTTGCGACGAAGTTGCCCCCTGTCCACGCCATTTGCGACATAGGGCGCATCAGCGGATTTGCCTGATCGATATGCAGTCAACAAGACACCATGCGCAACCGCGACGGGGTTGAGTTTTCGGCCCTAAACCGCTACTCCGGCAGTCTTGAACGAGGGGCCAAGGCAATGTCGGTACTGCGGATTGGCGACGTCTCTTTCTGGCATGCCGACAACGGTGGGCTGCCAGAACAACGGCCCGGCCTTGAGGGCGACCAGTCCGCCGATATCTGCATTATTGGTGCCGGCTATACCGGGCTCTGGGCCGCCTATTACCTGAAACAGGCGCAACCCGGGCTTCGGGTGCTGATCCTCGAACAGGAATTTGCCGGATTCGGCGCGTCCGGGCGCAATGGCGGCTGGTTGACCGGCGGCTTTGCGTGGAACCATGCCAGTTACGCCGCCTCATCCTCGGATGCAGCGGTATGCGCGATGGTGGCGGCGATGAACGGCACGGTGGACGAGGTGATCCGCGTGGCCGAAGCGGAAGCCATCGATGCCGATATCCTGCGCACCGACGAGATGATGGTTGCGGTCAACCCGGCACAACTGTCGCGCGTTGCGGCCGAAGTGGCGATGCGGCAGGCCTGGGGCGAACAGAGCCGTGTCTGGCAGATCGGCGCTGCCGATGCTGAGGCACGGGTCCGCATCCCGGGGGTGCTGGGGGCGATGATGGTCGGCAATGTGGCCCGCATCCAGCCCGCAAAACTGGTGCTCGGCCTGGCGCTGGCGGTCGAACGGCTGGGCGTGCGCATCTCCGAGGGCACACGGGCGCTGGACATCTCGCCGGGCATGGTCACAACCCCCCGCGGCACCGTGCGCGCCCCAATCATCCTGCGCGCCACCGAAGGCTTCAGCGCCGCGATGCCCGGTCAGAAACGCAACTGGCTGCCCCTGAATTCCGCGCAGATCGTCACCGCCCCTCTGCCGCCCGAAATCTGGGACAAGATCGGCTGGAACGGGCACGAGATCGTCGGTGATTTCGCCAACGCCTATTGTTATTGCCAACGCACCCGCGAGGGGCGCATCACGGTCGGCGCGCGCGGGGTGCCGTACCGGTTCGCCTCCGGTCTGGATAACCAGGGCGCGCCCGATCCCGCCACCATCGACCGGCTGCGGGCGATCCTGTACCGCCATTTCCCGGCTGCGCGCGACGCGGCCATCGATCACGCCTGGTGCGGTGTTCTGGGTGTGCCGCGCGATTGGTGCGCCACCGTGGGTCTGGATACCGCGACCGGGATCGGCTGGGCCGGGGGGTATGTCGGGGTCGGCGTTTCCACCTCGAACCTCGCCGGGCGAACCCTTGCCGATCTGGCCCTTGGCCGCGATACCGATCTTGTGCACCTGCCATGGGTCAACCGCAGGGTCAGGCCGTGGGAGCGTGAACCACTGCGTTGGCTGGGCGTGCGCGGCATGTACCAGCTGCTGAACGCCGCTGATCGGCGCGAGGCGCGCATGCAATCCCCGACCACGTCGCGCCTTGCGCGCCTAGGCAACTGGATCACCGGGCGATAACTCGGGGTCCGGGCCATGTGACGGACGCGAGATCGCGCGGGCACGCCGGTCTGCCATCGCCTGTGGTTGTTGCTTTCCTGACCGGTTACCCTATCCTGCGCCCTGTTCCGAAACCGAACGGCTCGCCTGACCGAAGGACATGCCCATGCTCATTCGCCTCGCAACACCAGCACGGCGCGCCGCCATCCGACAAATTCTGACACTGTTCGTCCTCGTCTTGCTGTGCGCCGTGCCGGCCCGGGCCGAGGTGCAATTGCAACGCATCGCCACGCAATACATCGCCGCCCTTGGCGATCCGGCCGCGACATCGGGCGATGATGCGGCGACCTGGGGGCTTTGGGCCATCGACCCCGGTCCGCGCGGGGTCTGGACCGCCGATTACCAGGCCCTGATCGACAACGGCGGTACTGCCCCGGACGGATGGCAGTTTGACAGCACCGCGTGGTGGCTGGAAGAACATGGTCTGATCATGGAAGCGCCCAGTTTCCCGCTGCCAGCGGGCCAGTATGTCGTGACCGGGGCGCGCGAGGTCACCTCGGTTCTGACAGTGCAGGCACCCGGTGCAGACGGCAAGCAGGCATGGAGCCTGGCCGACGGCGCCACGATTTACGACGTGACGCATCTGCGCTGCCGAGCCGCGCTGTATACGGCGCAGGCCGGTGGCCAATCCTGCACCCCCGACCAGACCCCGACCGATGTTTTCCCGATGAGCCCCGGCCGGGCGATGCCCGCGATCAGTGGCTGCACCAAGCGCGACTATCAGGTTCTGATCGTCATGGGGATGATGGTTGAAGGCTGAGGCCTGTCAGAAAAAAGTGGATACCGGTGGTATCAAAAGACCGCTGGAAAATCAGAGGCTATGCAGATTGCGGCTGTTCCGGCAGCGTTGACAGCAACCATGATCTGAACAGGGCCGCATCGGGATGGTCGTCAATGCCGGTTGGCTGCACCAGATGAAACGCCTCTGCAATCGGCACCTCCAGATCAAAGGGGGCAACCAGCCGCCCGCTGGACCGATAGCTGCCCGAAAGCGCGCTTCGGCCAAGGGCGACACCCCCACCATGGGCGGCAATTTCGAACGCCGCGAGCGACGTGTCCACCTGCAACCCGGTTCCCGGGTCCAGAGATTTTATTCCGGCGGCATTCAGCCAACTGCCCCAACCCTCCTGATAGCCAAGGACGTGCAGCAAGACATGGTGCCGCAGATCGCCGGCAGTTTTCAGCCCCGGATTGCGCGCCAACAGATCCGGCGCACAAAGCGGGGTGATACTGTCCCAGGTTAGCCGGTGGCTGGTGTAGCCCGGCCAGGGCCCGGTTCCATATCGGATATCCAGATCGAACAGATCCTTGTCAGACGCGTCGCTCCAGACGCTGGAAATGATGCGGATATTCTTGCCCGGATAGCGCGCAAGAAAGTCCGGCATGCGCGGTGCCAGCCACATGACCGCAAACGATATCGCACAGCGCACCGTCAGCGCCTCGGTCTTGCGGCGCCCGAACACCTCGCGCGTGCCGATCGCCAGACGTTCGAACGCATCGGTGACCTTTGGCAGATACGCCTCGCCCGTCTTGGTCAACTGAAGGCTGCGCGGGCGGCGAATGAACAACGCATGCCGCAGGTGCTGCTCCAGCGATTTGACCTGCTTAGAGATGGCGGCTTGCGTCAGGTTCAGCTCTGCCGCGGCCGCGGTAAAGCTGAGATGGCGCGCGGCCGCTTCAAAGGCACGCAGCCATGACAGGGGTGGCAGGTTGGATTGCATGTCGAGTTTGCCTAACCGATGCATGACAAAAACGTGGTCATTGCCCCCTATTAGGTTGTTTGACGCCGACGCGCCATTGCGATCTTTTCGCCGAAAATCATGGAGGTTGCCTTGTTCTCTGTCTTCCCTACCGCACGGCTGCGTGCCTCGCCGTTCTACGCCTCTGCCGTGGCCGAGGGCATGGTTTCGGCAAGCATCTACAACCGCATGATCATGCCAACCGGCTATGGCCACCCCGAGGCGGAATACTGGCGCCTGATCAACGGCGTCTCGCAGTGGGATGTGGGCGTCGAACGGCAGGTGCAGCTGAAAGGGCCGGATGCGGGGACACTGGCGCAGATCCTCGCACCCCGCGATCTGTCGGGCTGCAAGGTCGGTCAGGGCAAATACGTGCCTTTGTGCAATCACCGGGGCACGATCATAAACGACCCGATCCTGCTGAAGCTCGCGGATGATCTTTACTGGCTGTCGATTGCCGACAGTGACATCTGGTTCTGGGCGGGTGCCATTGCCGCCGAACGCGGCCTGAACGTCGAGGTCAGCGAACCCGATGTGTCCCCGATGGCGATCCAGGGGCCCAAGGCCGAGGATGTGGTGGCATCGGTTCTGGGCGATTGGGTGCGCGATCTGAAATACTTCTGGTTCCGCGAAACCAACATTGCCGGCATTCCGGTTGCGGTGCAGCGGTCGGGCTGGTCAAAGCAGGGTGGGTTCGAGATCTACCTGCGCGACGGCACCAAAGGCACGCAGCTTTGGAACATCTTCAAGGAAGCCGGGCAGCCGTGGGGTATCGGCCCGGGCGCGCCGGCAACCGCCGAACGCACCGAAAGCGGGCTGGTGTCGGTCGGCGGCGATACCGATGCCGACACCAACCCGTTTGAAGTGCGGATGCAGAAATACGTCGATCTGCATGTGCCCGACGATGTGATCGGCATCGCGGCCCTGCGCCGGATCAAGGCGGACGGTGTGCAGCGCCATCAACTGGGCCTGATGCTTGACGGGCAGACCCCCGCCCCGCTTGGGTTTCAGCATGAAGACATCCACCACGCAGGCCGCAAGGTCGGCGTGATGACGAACTGCGTGTGGTCGCCGCGATTGGCGGCCAATATCGGCTATGCGCTGATTTCGGCATCGGTGCAGGCGGGGCAGGATGTGCAGATCATGCGCGCCAATGGCTCGGTTGCCGCCCGTCTTGTCGATCTGCCGTTCCTTTGAAGCGTGATGAAGAAAAGTGAGTACCGGTTTTCCTCATCAATCACGCGACCACTCAGAAACGAGAATAGGATGATATTTCCGTCAAGCATCATCCCATTCTGAAAGTAGCCGCCGGATCTTGCCGCGTTGCACCATCTTGACGGGTTTCAAAGCGGCAAAATCTATGCTGTTCTGCGACCCACCCCAAAACGGCCCCGCGCCGCACCCCCGATGAAAAGTGAGACAGCATGACCTTCCGCGCAGTGGTTGTAGACAAGGACGCCGACGGCAAGACCAGTGCCAGCATCAAACAGTTGTCGCTGAACGATCTGCCTGCGGGCGAAGTTCTGGTGGCGGTCGACTACTCCACCATCAACTACAAGGATGGCCTGTGTCTGGGCTCCGGCGGTGGTCTGGTGCGCACTTACCCGCATGTGCCGGGGATCGATTTTGCAGGCCGCGTCGAGGCGTCAACCGATCCGCGACACAGCCCCGGCGACACTGTCGTGCTGACCGGCTGGCGGGTGGGCGAGGCGCATTGGGGTGGCTTTGCGCAAAAGGCGCGGGTCAAGGCCGATTGGCTGGTGCCCCTTCCGCAAGGGATTACCGCGCGCGAGGCGATGGCCATTGGCACCGCAGGGCTGACGGCGATGCTGGCGGTGCTGGCGCTGGAAGCCCATGGTCTGACGCCCGCCGCTGGCCCTGTGCTGGTCACCGGTGGCGCGGGCGGTGTCGGATCGGCAGCGATCGCCATCCTGTCGCAATTGGGCTACGAGGTCGCAACCGTCACCGGCCGCCCTGAAACCGAAGCCTACCTGCGCGCCTTGGGGGCAAGTCGCATCATCCCTCGGGCAGAGATCAGCGAACCGACCAAGCGCGCGCTGGAAACCGAAACCTGGGCGGGGTGCGTCGACGCGGTGGGCGGCATGATGCTGGCGCGGGTGTTGGGCCAGATGAAATACGGCGGCAGTGTCGCGGCGGTGGGTCTTGCGGGCGGGGCCACTTATCCCGGATCGGTGGTGCCGTTCCTGTTGCGCGGCGTCAACCTGCTGGGCATCGACAGCGTGATGCAGCCCTATGCAAGCCGTGTGGCGGCGTGGGCGCGGCTTGCCACCGACATGCCCAAAGACCGGCTGAAGGCAATGACGACAATGGCAAAGCTGACCGATGTGCCCGCCCTTGGCGCGGACATTCTGGCCGGCAAGATACGCGGCAGGGTGGTGATCGACGTCAATGCGTGACGCCACCCGGAACTGATTGAAAACGAGGGAAACATGCTGATTGATATCATGGGTCTGAACCTGCAGAACATCGCACTTGATCTGCACGACGACGGTGTTCTGGTGGCCACGCTGAACCGCCCGTCCAAGCGCAACGCGCTGGATGCGGCCTCGGTCGAGGATCTGATCACGCTGTTTTCTGCCGCCCCGCGCGCCGGGGTGCGGGCGGTCGTGCTGGCCGCTGCCGGTGACCATTTCTGCGCCGGGCTTGATCTGGTCGAACATCACCGCGCCGACCGCAGCCCCGCCGAATTCATGCATCTGTGCCTGCGCTGGCATGAGGCGTTCAACAAGATGGAATATGGCGGTGTGCCGATAATCGCGGCACTGACCGGTGCAGTGGTCGGCGGTGGCCTTGAACTGGCGTCAAGCGCGCATATCCGGGTTGCCGACCGGACGACTTATTTCGCCCTGCCCGAAGGCCAGCGCGGCCTGTTCACCGGAGGCGGTGCCACCATCCGGGTGTCGGGTCTGGTCGGCAAGGCCAGGATGATCGACATGATGCTGACGGGGCGGGTCTACAAGGGCCAGGAGGCGGTGGATATCGGCCTTGCGCAATACTTGGTTGAGGGGTCCAGCCTTGATCGGGCGTTGGACATTGCACGCGCCGCCGCACGCAACCTGCCGCTGAGCAATTTCGCGATCTGTTCGGCCATCAGCCATTTGACCAACATGTCGGCGCTCGACGCCTCCTACGCCGAGGCAGTGATCGCGGGCGTCGTCAACACGCAACCCGAAGCCCGCGAACGGCTCGAAGCCTTCGCCAACAAAACCGCCGCCCGCATCCGCCCGACTCCGTAACGAGCCCCATGAACCCTGCCATTGCCCGAGTGCCCCCTTGGCGGAAAGACCGAGACGGGAAAATCAGTTACCGGCACGCATCTGCGCGCCGCAGACGCAAAGAAATGAAAAATGGTGCCCCCACCAGGACTCGAACCCGGGACCCCCTGATTACAAATCAGGTGCTCTACCAACTGAGCTATAAGGGCACTCGGGGATCGAATAGCGCCACTTCGCGGATCAGGCAAGCCCCTCTTGCCGATTTGCGCGTGCCAGAAGGGCCACCGCCGCCAAACCCACCAGCATGACCAGCAGGGCAGCAGGCGCGGCTTCGCCCAGTCGTTCCAGACTGGCAAGTTCGAACACGCGAGTGGACAGAGTGTTGAAGTTGAACGGCCGCAACAGCAGCGTCGCGGGCAACTCCTTCACGCAATCGACAAACACCACCAGCATCGCGGTTGCGACCGAGCCTTTCATCAGCGGCATGTAGACATCGCGCAAGGCCCCGCCCGCACTGCGCCCAAGCGACCGCGCGGCCATCGGCAGGCTTGGGGATACCCGCCCGAAAGCGGCATCCATCGCGCCTTGTGCGATGCCGAAAAACCGCACGAAATAGGCCAGCACGATCGCCGCCGAAGACCCCGTCAGGATCAGCCCCGGGTCACGGCCCGTCAGCCAGAAAATGCCGTCCGCAATCCGGTGATCCAGCGCCGCCAACGGGATCAGCAGCCCCAATGCCAGCACAGCGCCGGGTGCCGCATAGCCCAGAGCCGTCACCGGCAACACGATGCGGGCCAGATCCCGCCCGATCAACCGAGTGCCGTAAACCAGAAACACTGCCGCCAGCACGGTCAGCACGGCCGCAATCCCGCCCACCAGCACGGTGTTGCCAAGTGCTGCCATCAACCCCGGTGCAGCCCAGACCTCGGGGCGACCGACAGCGTGGCCCAACATCACCGCCACCGGTAGCACGAACCCGGTGGCGAACGGCACGGCGCAAAAGGCGGCCGCGGCCCACGCCTTGCCCCCCCGCAGGACCAAGGGCGATATCGGGCGTGCGGCACGGCTTGACCCATGAAAGCGGGCATTGCGGCGGCTGATCCGCTCGAACGCAAGCAACAGCAGGATCAGCATCAGCATCACACTGGCGATCTGTGCGGCCCCGCCCGCATTGTTGGCCGTCAGCCATGTCGAAAACAGGCCCGTCGTCAGGGTCTGCACGCCGAAATGCAGCACCGTGCCGTAGTCAGCGACCGTTTCCATCAGCGCCAGCGCAACGCCTGTGGCAATGGCCGGGCGCGCGAGTGGCAACCCGACCCGCCAGAACAGTGCCCAAGGCCCTGCCCCAAGCGACCGGGCAACTTCGTAGGAACTTCCCGATTGCTCGCGGAACGCGGCACGCGCCAAAAGGTAGACATAGGGATAAAGCGCGGATGCCAGCACCACGATTGCAGGCCCCTGTGCGCGCACTTCGGGGAACCAATAGTCGAGCGCATCCTGCCATCCGAATGACGCACGTATCGCTGTTTGCAACGGCCCGGCATAATCCAGAAAATCGACCAGCGCATAGGCCCCGACATAAGCCGGGATCGCCAGCGGAAACAGCAGCGCATAATCCAGCCAGCGCCGCCCCGGAAACCGGTACATCACTACCAGCCACGCGGATGCAGCCCCGAAAACAGCGGTCAGCCCGGCCACGCCGATCATCAGGACCAGCGTGTTGCCGAGGTATCTGGGCAAAGCCGATGCCAGAAGATGCGGCCAGATATTCTCGGTCGGGTGAAAGGCGATCCACAGCACCGAACAGATCGGGGCAATCACCACAATCGCGATCAGCCCTGCGCCAATGGACCACCTATCAAGGCGAAGGCCCAGTCCGCGCCAACGCGCACCCGTAACTTGACTGTTTTGCTTGGTCATCTTGATCTGACAGGTATAGGAAAGCGGTTTCCCTGTCCACAAAGCGCGTATACGGTGCTGAAAATCACCTCAAGGCCGGAACACCCAACGTCCATGCGCATCGTCTATCACCTCGGCGCCCATTGCACCGACGAAGAGCGCCTCTTGCGATGCCTGCTGAAGAACCGCGCGATCCTTGCGGAAGAGGGTATCCATGTGCCCGGCCCGACCCGGTATCGCAGCCTGCTGCGCGATACCGCCGTCGCACTGAAAGGCCGGACCGCCACCCTGGAAACCCAAGCCATGATCCTGGAGCAGATCATGGAACAGGATCACGCTGATCGCTTGATCCTGTCGTGGGACAATTTCCTGAGCTACCCGCAATGGGCGGTGCGCGGCGCGCTTTATCCCAACGCTGCCGAACGCATTCGTGCCTTCACCCGGATTTTTCCCGAGGCCGAGGCAGAGTTTCACTTGTCGATCCGCAATCCCGCGACATTCCTGCCTGATCTTTTCAAACGGCAGAAAGGCAAGACCCATGACGAATTCATGGAGGGTGTCGAGCCTTTGCGCCTGCGGTGGTCAACCATGGTTGCGCAGGTGCGCGCCCTGAACCAGACCGTGCCGTTGACCATCTGGTGCGATGAAGACACGCCACTGATCTGGCCCGACGTGCTGCAGGCGGTGTCGGGTCACCGGCCGGGGCTTGTGCTTGAAGACGCCGACGCGCTGCTGGCCAGCATCATGACAGCCGACGGCATGGCGCGGCTGACCGCCTATCTTGCCGAAAATCCGCCGGAGTCCTCTGATATCCGCAAGGGCATCGTCGCTGCTTTCCTTGATAAGTTCGCCGACCCTGCCAAGATCGAGATGGATCTTGAGATGCCGGATTGGACCGACGATCTGGTTGCCGAAATGACCGAGACGTACGAGGCGGACATCGCCCATATCGCGCGGTCTTTCGATGTGACGTTCCTGACAGCCTAGGGGCGGCGGCCCCGTCTCACATCACGCTACGACATTCCCAATGCGGTCTTGTACATCTCGAGGATCGCCTCTTCTTCGGCAATATCGTCGGGCTTGCGTTTGCGCAGGGCGATCACTTTGCGCAAGATGCCGGTGTCGTAGCCGCGCCCTTTTGCTTCGGCCATCAGCTCTTTTTGCTGCTCGGCCAGATCTTTCTTTTCCGAATCCAGCTGTTCGAAGCGTTCGATGAATTGGCGCAGTTCGTCTGCGGTAACGGAATAGCTGTCAATCGGATCTGTCATGTTGCCCTCTAGCTGATTTGCCCCCTCCCTACCTTGCCCTGAGGGCCGGGTTCAAGCGGCCATATGCGGGGCCGGTCACTTGTCAGCGCAAGGATGCTCGGCTACATCGAACGGATTGAACGGGGGGCTATCCACGATGTCGATACTGATCTGGGCCGGAACCCTGTTCTCTTTGGGAGGCGTTGCCGGACTGGTGTTTTGCATCTTTGAGGCGATCAAGGCCCGCCGCGCCGGCCTCGATGACGATGCCATGCGCGCACGCCTGCAACAGATCGTCACGTTCAACATGATGGCGCTTGGCGTGTCCGCACTTGGGCTGATGCTTGTCGTGCTAGGGATTGTGCTCGGCTAGCCTTCGTTAAGCGACGCGAACCCGCGCCCTTCAGCAATCAGGGTGTCAAGCAGGGGGTCGGGGGCCCAGACGGCGTCTTCGTTTGCCCAGATCCGCAAGTTGCGGCGCAAAACCATCAGCCCGCGCGCATCGGCAAGGTGCATCGGGCCGCCCAGACTCCGGCCAAAGCCATAGCCGCCCAGCATGATGACATCGATATCCGACGGGCACAGGGCGATACCCTCGGACAAAAGCCGCGCCCCTTCGTTGGCCATAGCGGCCAGAACCCGGTCGGCGATCGACGCGTCTTGCATGGCCATCAGGGTGCCCGCCCCCTCGGCTACCCCCGTCTGCAGTCGCAAGATCGGCGCAGTTGCGCGCGCGACCTGCGCTGCCGGCACGCCAGTGGCAATCAGCACCTGCGCCGCGCGCCGACCCGCCGCCGCCACCCGCGCACCAATGCCGGGGCTGCGCCCCTGCTGTGCGGTCTTGACCGGACGCAGGCCCAGCTTGCGCAGCAGACCCAGCCCGGTCGCAACCGTGGCAGGCTGCATGCCCTCCAGCAGCGCCACCTCTGCTATCCGCTGCGGCGCAAACACTACCCCCATCACATCGCGCCCCGCCCCCTCGGGTGCACCGCCCGCCACCAAAACCGCGATCTGCCGGCCAAGCCCGCGCGCGAAATCCACTGCGAGCGGCCGCTCGGCATCCGTCAGTATGACCGCCTCGGCACCAGAAATTGCCATCGGATCCATTGCCGGGATCAGCCGCGCCCAATCGGCATCGCGCGCCTCGGGCGTCATGCGCCCCGACGCGACTTCGGCCTCCTGCGCCAGACCCACCGCTTCCAGCGCCGAAACCAGCGCATCGCGGCTGGGGTCGCACAGCGTCACCTTCAACCCGGCTTGCAACGCAGCCCCGGTCAATCCGACCGCCGCAGCCCCTGCACCCCAGATGCCCAGATGCTGTACCGGCAAAGCCACCGCTGCGTCAAAACCAACCGGCGGATGATCGGCCCGCCGCTCAGCCAGAAAGGCATACCGCAAGGCCGCCGCTTCGGGCGAAGCCCGCAGTTCCTCGAATGCGACCCTCTCAAACGCAAAGCCCTGCGCCATTGGCAACAGCAAAGCGGCCTCGACGCAATCCACGATACGCGCTTTTGCGGCACTTCCCGATCTTGCCGCCTGCCGCCGCGCGACGGCAACTGCCGCCGCATAATGGGCAGGATCGTCGTGTTCGCCCCGCGGACCTACCATCTTAGGTGCCTCGGCCAGCGCCAATGCGACCGCCATCAGACCTGCGGGGTCACGCACTACCTTGTCCAGCAGTCCAAGCGCCAGCGCCTCTTGCGCGCCGACCTGCTGGCCCCCCATCATCATCTTCAGCGCGGCCTCTGCCCCGATCAGGCGAGGCAGCCTTTGCGTGCCTCCCGCGCCGGGCAGAATGCCCAGATTGACCTCAGGCAGGCCAAGGCGCAGCCCCGCCATACCAACTCTGGCCGACGCAGCCAGCCCAAGTTCCAGCCCGCCACCCAAGGCAATGCCGTGCATCGCGGCCACCACGGGCTTGGCAAATTCCTCGATCCGAAGGCAAAGATCAGACAAAACCGGCGCACGCGACGGCTGGCCGAATTCGCGAATGTCCGCCCCCGCCGAAAACCCGCGCCCGTCGCCGTGCAGCACCACCGCGGCAATGCCGGGGTCGCGTTCCGCCCGGTCAAGACCTGCACCCAGCCCCGCCCGCACGCCCGCTCCAAGCGCGTTTACTGGCGGGCTGCAGATCGACAAGACCAGTACCGCGCCGCGAATGTCCTGCCGCACTGGCCCGTGATCTGTCTCGTCCATCAAAGCGAGTCTCCTTCGGGGCACCTTAGCAGCAAATCCCGGACGCTTGGCAAGCACATCACAGGCGTACAAACCACGCTCGGCAAAAGTATCAGGTCAGATCGGGGCGGCCCGCGATCTGATCGGTTGTCACCCGATGGCGATCTATTTCACATCGGCACAATGCCTGGCCTTCAACTGCACACACCCGGCTGGCTGGCCGATGTGACCGGCTGCGCGACCGATGCCCGCGATGCCTTTGTCTTACCATATCTTGGCACCGTCTGCCGACGGACAGGCGCATCTTCATGATGGCGTCGGGCATCCCTTGGTAGAATGCGCCTTGGTCAGGCTTTGCCCCCACCCCGCATCAGCCGGTTTTGGCGACGCAAGCAGAGTTGTCTTTCTATCTGCAGTGCCGGCGGGTATGTTTGGCGCAGCGGTGTTTTGCCGTCTGATCGACCGCCCGGCCTGAGAAGGAGCCCTTATGGATATCCGCGCCATCATGCCCACCTATGCCGTCTCGCCCCAGATCGCGCTGGAAGACCTGCCCGCTATCAAGGCCGCAGGCTACACCACCATCATCAACAACCGCCCCGATGCGGAAATTCCGCCGCATCTGCATCATACCCACATGCAGACCGCCGCACAGGCACTTGGCCTGACCTATGTGCGAAACCCGGTCATCGGAGGTGCCATGACTGACGCGAATGTTGAAGCACAGGCGGCGGCGATTGCCGCAGCAGACGGCCCGGTGTTTGCCTACTGCGCCTCGGGCAACCGGTCGTCGGTCGTCTGGGCGCTGGCAAATGCCGGCCGGATGCCGACTGACAACTTGATCGGACTGCCCGCCCGCTTTGGCTATCAACTTGAAGGGCTGCGTGGTCAGATCGACGCGCTGGCAAGCAAGACTTAGGGTCTGTCTGGCGATCAAAGTATCGCCAGACAGACCCTGGCCTTTTGATTTTATGCTTTTCTTTCGACCAAACCGGTTCCAGCTTTTGTCGGACACGCTTAAGCCCGCTTGGCTATGTTCCAGACCAGAGCATGCGCTCAAGCGCCCTTACGGGCATTCTTCACTCACCCGCAAGCGAAGAACACCTGAAAGGGCTGATACGCGGTTGGGCGCGAAGGAACACGATTTGCAATAATGCATAGACGCCGGGTCCTTATGCGCGCGCTGTTCCAGGCTTTCGGTGCACAATATGCCCGTCGCCGGCCCAGCACTCTACCCGGTCGCCGCCAACTGCATTTCGATGACGTCATGGCTTGCAGGTGTAGGTGGCGCTGCGACACTTGCAGGCTGCGTCAGGCGCACTGCGCGCATGCCCCGATTCTGACCAAGCCTGCCTTCGGCCACGTTCAGGCCGTCCAGACCCTCCATCCCAATACAGTCGACCGACGCCAGCCCCAACGGCAAGACGTCGCCAACCCGCAAGTTCATCACCGCAGACAGGGGGCAGGTCAATCGATGGATCACCATATGCAACACGCAATGCGCCGCTTCTATCTGTCCGGCCAGATCGGCGGTGAAGGCCTGGCCCGCCACCGCCTCCGGCAGCATCTGCGCGCTGGATCGCGGCCGCTTGCCCCGCCCCGCAGCGGGCAGTGCCATCAGTATCTGGCCCACTCTTGTGCCGCCTTCGACCGAAACTTCGGCTAACAGCACCCGGTAGGCGATGTCTTCCAGCAATAATCCCAGCGGGCGCGGATCATCGAGGAATGATGCATAGCGAAACCCGCCAGCCCAGATCAGATCAGCCTCGTCCGCCAGCGCAACCTCCAGCCCGGCAAGGGCTGCGTCAACGAACCCCGCCACCATCACGGCGTCGGTTCGGGTCGGCTTGCGCGGTGCAGGCGCCAGCGCCGACACCCGGCCGATGGTCTGCTTTTCCGTCATCGCAGCCAGCAACGGCCCAGATATCGACAGCAGTCCCAGCCCCTCGGCAGGTCCTTCCAGCACCGCGATAAAGGCGCGGTCCTGCGGCAGATCCAGCAATTCGGTCAGCGACGCGCGCAACTGGTCAAGCCGCGTCACTTCCAACCCCAATTCCATCGCATCACGCGCGGCCCGCGCCAGAACCACGCGCCACGGGCGTTCGGCCCCCGGGCCGCCCTGTGCAACCGCCGCCGCAGCAGACGCCACCTTGCGCCGCAAGACTCTGTCGTCGCTCATCATGGTATCTTCCAAACCGGCCACGCAGCACATTCCTGTCGCAGTTGAATACGCCAATCATTGCCGCAAAGCCGTTGCCAATCCGTTAACCGCGGCTGGCATCCGTGACCAGATGCAAGGGCAGCGTCACGCGGAACGCGGGCCCGCCTTGCCCGGGCAGATACCCGATGTTGCCGCCAAGATTGGCCATCACCTCGCGGCTGATCGCCAGCCCGAGCCCAGCCCCGCCCGCCCGTGACGGATCGCTCAACCGCGCGAATTTCTCAAAGATCAACGCCCGGCTGGCTTTCGGCAGTGCCGTTCCGTTATCGATGAAATCCACCGTCACCCGCCCACCCTTCTGACGCACGGCAATCTTCAGGCGCGGTGCTGCCGCATCGCAATACTTCCGAGCATTGGAAATCAGGTTGATGAACACCTGCACCAGACGGTCGGCATCGGTGCGCAGGAACACATCCTCGGCCAGCGGATCGCGATCGATGACAAAGCTGCGCTCGGGGCGCACATTGCCCGCCGCAACCAGCGCCCGGTCGATCATCTTGCGCAGGCTGGCCAACCCGACATCGAGCTGCACCGACCCGTTTTCCAACACGCTCAGATCCAGAAGGTCATCCAGCAACCGCGTCAGGCGGATCGCCTCGGCGTTGATGATACCGGCCTGCGCTGCCACCGTTTGCGGCGGCGCGTCGCCCTCCATCAATAGTTCGGAAAACGCCCGGATCGACGTCATCGGCGTGCGCAGCTCATGGCTGATCTGGCTGAGAAAGGCGTCCTTTTGCACCGAGACTTGCGTCAATTTCTCATTCGCTTCCCGAAGCGCCCCGGCGGTGCGCGACAACTGGGTCTGCTGCGCTTCCAGCCGCCCGGAGTATTCCATGATCTGCGCCGTTTCGTTGGCCACTGCCATCAGATCCTCAACGGATATGCGGTCACGCCCCACTAGTTCGCTGATCATGGCATGTGCAGTTGCCGCCCCGACCGACCCCGCCAGCCGCCGTTCCAGTCGTTCGACAAATTCGGGGCTGGCATCGGGCAGGTAGCCCTCCTTGCCCTGTGCCTTGGCCTCGGTTGCAAACAGGCCCAAGGCCGCATCACCCAGAATACGCTGTGTCATCACCAGCAGCGCCTCGGGCTCTGCCTGGCCCCGCGCCCAAGGCCGCGGCCCGGCATTGTCGGCCTCGAACACATTGACGAATGCAGCCCCTTGCAGACGTTCTTCCGGCCCCGGAAAGGTCAGCAATGACCCCGCAATGAAGGCCCCGGTGTTCAGCACCATCGACCAGAACACCGCATGCAGCAACGGATCGATCCCCGCTACACCAAACAAGGCCTGTGGGCGCAGCCAGCCCATGCCAAACGGACCCTCGGCAAACACCTGCGCCGATATCACCGCGTCCGGCCCGAAAGATGGAAGATACATCGAGTAGGCCCATGTCGCAAAGCCGATGCTCAGGCCCGCCGCCGCCCCGACCCGCGTGGCACCACGCCAGAAGATGCCACCCAGCATCGCCGGTAACACCTGCGCCACACCTGCGAATGAGATCAGCCCGATGGCAGCCAGCGCCCCCGCCCCCCCCGAAAGCCGGAAATAGCCATAGCCCAGCGCCAGCACACCGGCAATCGACACCCGCCGCGCCAGCAGCACGATCAGCCGCAAATCTCCCGACACCGCCGTTTGTGGGCGCAGCCGCAGCCATAGCGGCATCACGATATGGTTCGATACCATGGTCGAAAGCGCGATCGCCTCGATGATGACCATCGAGGTGGCACTGGAAAACCCGCCCAGAAAGGCCAGCATGGCAAGCCCGCCCTGACCGGCAGACAACGGCAGCGTCAGCACGAACATATCGGGGTTCGATCCGGCGGGCAGCCGTTCCAGCCCCAACACTGCAATCGGCACGATGAACAGGCTCATTGCGAACAGATACAGCGGAAACGCCCAACTGGCGCGCGCCAGATGCCGCTCGTCCCCGTCCTCGACCACCAGCACCTGAAACATCCGTGGCAGGCAGATCACTGCCGCCCCGGCCAGAAAGATGACGCCGAACCAGCGCCCCGGCTGCAAATCCAGATCAGCGATCTTCGAGGCGTCGATCCGCGCCACGATATCTGCGGGGCCATCAGCCAGACCCCAGACCACGAATATTCCGACCGCCAGCAAGGCGATCAGCTTCACCACCGCCTCCACCGCGATGGCGGTAACCACACCGTGGTGCTGCTCCTTGGCATCCAGATTGCGGGTGCCGAACAGCACGGTGAACAGCGCAAGTCCCACCGCCACCCAGAACGCCGTGGCGTTGCGGTCCGGCAAAGCCCAACCTTCGGGCGTGTCAGACGCGAACACCCCGAACGACAGCGTCACCGATTGCAATTGCAACGCGATGTAGGGCGTGGCCGCGACCACCGCCATCACCGTCACGATCACCCCCAGCAGATTGGATTTTCCGTAACGCGACGAAATCAGATCGCCGATCGAGGTAACGCGGTGCTTGCGGCCAATACGGACCAGCTTGCGCAGCACCCACCACCAGCCGACAAAGACCAGCGTTGGCCCCAGATAGATTGCCAAAAACTCGAGCCCCGAGCGCGCGGCATAGCCGACCGCACCGTAAAATGTCCACGCCGTGCAGTAGATCGACAGCGACAGGGTGTAGACTAGGGGTGATCTCAGCCATGCAACCCGCCCTCGTGCCGCGCGGCGTTCCACCAGATAAGCGACGAGGAACAGAAAGAAGACGTAGGTAAAGCAGCTTAGAACCAGCACATTGAAGGGCATCTCAGGCGTCGCCCCCTGAACCGGCAGCGCCGGTATCGGACGTGTCAGCGTCGCCCTCGGGCACGGTATCGTCGTCCGCGATGTCGTCCAGACGGTTTGCAAGCAGGGCTGCGGCACCCACCAGCACGGCCCAGATCACGAAAAGGTAAATCCCGTCACGCGCGGTACCTCCTGACGGCGCATCCGCCCGCACCCACAGGATCGGCAGCAGCACTAGGAATCCGCCCAGTACCGGCAGCAATCTGGCTGCATCCACCAACCGGCGTCGGCGATAATCCGGGCGCGGCAGGAACAGAGGCGCGCGTGGGCGTGGACGTCTCATAGCCCGATCAGCGCGCGGGCCTGTGCCACGATCTCGGCGTTGGCAAAGGGCTTTGTCATGAACAGGCTGACCCCGGCGCGGGTCGCCGCCTCGCGGTCCCGCGCCAAACCTTTTGCCGTCAACATCATGACCGGCAGCGCTTGGGTCACGCGGTCGGCCCGCAGCAATGTCACGATCTCCAGCCCGCTGAGGCCCGGCAACATCAGATCAAGGATCACCAGATCGGGCCGCAACCGCGCTACTTCGGCCACAGCGGTTGTTCCATGCGCCAACACCGACACCCGCCAGCCGTCACGTTCAAGCACGAAACGGATCGCCTCTGCGATATTGGGCTCGTCCTCTATCAACAGCACATGCTGCCCCATCTTGCCGCTCCCCCCGCCGCCGTGTGCAAACTATCGGACCAAAGTGCCGCCCTGTCAAAAGCCCATTCGCCACGATAGGCTCATTACACTCCCTCTGACAGGATCGATGGCTCACGCCGCGCGGCACAGTTCGTACGGGCGCAGATCCGGCAGGTTGACCCGATCGGCACAGCCGCCTGCCCGGCAGTTTCGTCGGGCCAGATCAGCATCGCCGCCTCGCGCAACTCGACACCGCCAAATCCACCCGCCTGACGCACCTGACAGATCGCGCGCACCGCAAAGCGCTGCGGCACCCGGCCCGCAGTTTCCACCACCGCGGCAATTGCCGACATCGGGCGCGACAACGCGGTATAGATCGGCCACAGCGGGCACGCCGCCCCGAAACGCGGCACCGCAAAGCCGTCGATCACCTTGCGAAACGTCATCGTGCCCGACCCGTCGCAAATCACCAACCCGAACCGCGAACCGGGCAGCAGGGCGAGCCTGCGAAACACCGCCAGCATGTCCGCCCCGAACCGCTCCGCCAACAGTGCGGGGTCGGGGCCTAACTCAACCAGCGCCGACCGAAACGCGGCCAGCGGCAGGGTGGTCGCGTCGCGCGCGGCCTGCGCCACCCATGCCCGCGCCAGCGCCCGCGCGGACGCGGATGGCAGCCCGAGGATCTCGGCCTCAATCGCTGCGGCATTGCCCGCCTCGCCCTCGCCCAGTTGCCAACCCCACAGGGCTAGCCAAGCCTCAAGTTCCTCCTGCGGCGAGGCTATCGTCTCATCCGGCCGCTCTGAGCCGTCAAGATAGGCGACCAGCGCCTGCGCTCCAACAGCCAGCCGCTCGGCATCGCTTTGCAGGTTCGCATGAAACCGCGCACGCCGCACAGCGCCAAGATCGGCCGTGTCCGCCAGAATGCCCGCAGTCGAGCGCACCGAACTCAACGCCGACAGAACCTCATGCAGCGTCGCTGACAAATGCGGATCGTGCGACATCCGGTCGTTCAGTGCGGCTACCGCGCGTTCCAGTTGTGCCCCGCGCCGGTGCTGCGTGGCCAAAAGTGCGGCCCAGCCCGGAAACCGGCCGGCAAACTCCTCCAGCCGGTCCACCTCGACGGCAATGCCGGTCGGGGCCACGGCCACGGCCGCACTCAAGTCGTCAATCAGCCCGTCCTGCGCGCCTCCTTCCAGCACCTTCACATCCACATCCAAGGCAACCGCCAGCCGCGCCAGCACCTCGCCCCCGACCCGGCGACGGTTGTGTTCGATCAGGTTGAGATAAGACGCCGAAATACCGGCCCGCGCCGCAAGTTCTGCCTGCCGCACCCCCTTTTGCACCCTCTGCTCGCGAATATGGCTTCCAGTCAAGGCAACGCCAGGCATGATTTCCTCCCAAACCAGTAAAGAAATTGACAGAAACCGACCCGGTTTACAAACAATGATAACTGAGTTCACTGAAGGCTTAAATATCCTCGAGCGTGCCTACCAAGCGCAACAGTTGGGTCGATGGTCCGGGGCCGGCGAGGGCGGCATTCGCCGCAGTGAGGCACTGGTTGAAACGGCACGGGGACAGGCACTCCGCTCTTGAAAAATTTCTAAAATTTTTCGGGCACCCGGACAGTCAGCACGACGCCAACCGCCTGACATCGAAAGTTTTTTTCAGCAATCCTTCCGGTGCAGCGCGCCATTGGCCGCAAAAATTTTAGCTAAAATTTCTCCCGCGCCCGAACAACAAAGGACACGCCAATCGTCTGGCGTGCCCTTCTTACTCAGTTAAGCCGAAACCTACTGCAGGGCTTTGTCGGTGATCACGCTGGTCCATGCACCAACCGGTGCTGCCGTGATGACCGGGTCCGATCCGCCCGCCAAAAGGGTTGCCACGGTCTTTTCCGCCGCCGCCACATCAAGCGCGCCATTCGATCCCGCGGTCAGCTTGGCGATCTCGCCCATCATCCGCTTTTGGTGCTGCTCGGTCTGCGCGCCGGTTTCGTCATTTTCCAGCACGATCAACGCCGCCTCGTCGGAATTGGCTTCCGCATATTTCCAGCCCTTCATCGAGGCGCGCACAAAGCGCACCATCTTGTCCTCGAAGGCGGGGTCGGCCAGCTTGTCTTCCATCACGTACAATCCGTCTTCCAGCGTGGCCACCCCCATGTCCTGATACTTGAAGGTCACCAGATCCTCGGGCTTGATTCCGGCGTCGATAACCTGCCAGTATTCATTGTAGGTCATGGTCGAAATGCACGCCGCCTGTTTTTGCAGGATCGGATCGACGTTGAAGCCCTGCTTCAGCACCGTCACACCGCCCGCAGATCCGTCTGTCGCAAGGCCCAGCTGCGACATCCAGCTGAGGAACGGATATTCATTGCCAAAGAACCAGACACCCAGCGTCTTGTCGGCGAAATCCGCGGGCTCGACGATCCCGGTTTCCTTCAGGCAGGTCAGCATCAGCCCCGAAGATGCGAAGGGCTGTGCGATGTTCACCAGCGCCAGCCCCTTTTCGCGCGCAGCCAGTGCCGAGGGCATCCAGTCCACGACCACATCCGCACCGCCACCCGCAATCACTTGCGTCGGTGCAATGTCCGGCCCGCCCGGCAATATCGTGACGTTCAGGCCTTCCTCTTCATAAAACCCCTTCGCCTGCGCCACATAATAGCCCGCGAACTGCGCTTGCGTGACCCATTTCAGTTGCAGCTTCACATCATCCGCCGCCTGCGCACCGCTTGCCAGCAGACCCGCCGCAATCGCCCCTGTCAGTATCTTCTTCATCCCGAACACTCCCTTGTTGTGGTACCCCCTGGCGGGCGCCTTTGTTAACGTCGTTGCGACGGATGCCAAAATGTCACCCGTCGTTCCATCAGCGTGACCAGCCCATAGAATGCCGATCCTGCAAGGGCCGCAACCGCAATTTCGGCCCAGACCATATCCAACCCCAACCGACCCACCTCGGTCGAGATGCGAAATCCCATGCCCCGCGTCGGGCTGCCGAAAAATTCAGCAACGATCGCCCCGATCAATGCCAAAGTTGAGCCAATCTTGAGCCCGTTGAAGATGAATGGCATTGCCGCGGGCAGCCGCAGCTTGAACAGCGTCTGCCAATACGACCCGCCCCAGGTTGCCATCAGATCGCGCTGCATGCGGTCGGATGCGGCCAACCCCGCAACCGTGTTCACCAGCACCGGAAAGAACACCATCACCACCACGACGGCAGCTTTGGAGTGCCAGTCGAACCCGAACCACATCACCATGATCGGAGCGATGCCCACGATCGGCAGGGCGGCCACGAAATTGCCCACCGGCAACAACCCCCGCGTCAGAAACGGCGAGCGGTCAATCAACACCGCCACTCCCAACGCTGCCGCAGCCCCAATCAGAAACCCGGTCAATGCGCCCTTCAGAACCGTCTGTACCGCGTCTTCCCAAAGGGTGGGCAGGCTTGTGATGATCCGCCCCCAGATCATCGAGGGCGGCGGCAAGATCACCGGCGAGACGCCTGTCCCACGTACCAGAAACTCCCAGACCACCAGCACCGTCACCCCGAACAGCGCGGGAACAACCATCCGTCCCGCGCGGATGCTCACCACACCAGACGCGGCGAGGCGCACATTCAAGGCCCAAGCCGCCCCCCAGAACACCAGTGCTGCAACGATCCAGATCATTCCTGAACCCCCATCCGCCGCTGCGCCAGCCGTTGCGCGAGGCCCACCATCACGATCAGCGCCCCCGCCAGAACCGCCGCCGCCACCAGGGCTGCCCACATGATCAGTGGCTCGCCGAATTGGCTGCCGATCAGCATTCGCGCACCAAGCCCCTCAATTGCTCCGGTTGGCAATTCCCCCACGATGGCCCCCACCAGCGCCGCCGCAATCGCGACCTTCAGAGACGCAAAGAAATAGGGCATCGACGCGGGCAGACGCAGCTTCCAAAATGCCTGCCCCTTGCTGGCCCCATATGTCTGCAAAAGATCCAGTTGCATCGCGTCGGGGCTGCGCAGGCCTTTCACCATGCCCACCAGCACCGGAAAGAACGACAGGTAGGCCGAAATCACCCCCTTCGGGATCAGCCGGTCCTCGATCCCCATCGCGTTCGACAGCACCACGATCATCGGCGCCAGTGCCACAATCGGTATGGTCTGGCTGATGATCGCCCAGGGCATCACCGACAGATCCATCGCCCGCGACTGCACGATTGCCACCGCCAGCCCCACGCCCAGCGCAATGCCAAGAGCAAAGCCCAGCAGGGTCGCCTGCAAGGTGACATAGCCATGGTAGACAAGGCTGCGCTTCGATGTCACCTTCTGCCCCGTCACCCCGTCCCACACCTCAGCCACCACCTGATGCGGTGCGGGCAAAACCGGCCGCGCCTGAACCATCGTCAACGGCACAATCTGCGCAAAGCTGATGCTTACCCCCGCCCGCGCCGCCTGATCCCGCTCCCACTGCGCATTCATCAGCACCGCGCCCGCATACCAAAGGCACAGGATGAGGCCGATCACGGTCAGGACGGGGGCCAGATTTTTCATGTCAGCCCCCCTCTCATCTTAACCCTCTCGCACGAGGGGGAAGAAAAGTACCCTTGCAGCAAAGTCAGCGGTTCGACCCAAAGCACCTCTCTCGCCCCACTACGGGGGAGGCCTGGGGAGGAGGAGCAACAGATTGCTCTCATCCCCGCCCCCCCTGCGGCCAGGCGATCATCGCCACCGCCACACAGCCGAGCGCCATGCCCGCCAGTTGCAACCCCGTGGGCCGTTCACCGAACACAAAAATTGCCATCACCGTAATCGCCACCAATTGAAAGATCGCCGACAGCGCGATCGCCAGCCCCAGCCCGTTCGCGCGCATCACCTGCACCATCAGCCAGTTGCCCAGACAAAACAGCACCAGCGCCCCGATCAGAACCGGCACGCCGCCCTTTACAGCATAGGTCTTCAACACCGCGTTCGCCGCCACAAACACCGCCGTTGCGGCACCCAGCCACAGGAAGGAAAGCCCGCTCATGCTTGGCCCCTATTCATCCGAATGCCCCGCCCGCAAACCTTCGCGCACGCGGTGCGCGATCTCGATGAACTCCCGGCTGTCGCGAATGTCCAGCGGCCGTTCCTTTGGCAACGGGCTGTCGATGATATCCGTGATCCGCCCCGGTCGGGGTGACATCACCACGATCTTGGTCGACAGATACACCGCCTCCGGGATCGAATGGGTCACGAAGGCAATGGTTTTTTGCGTGCGGTTCCAAAGCTTCAGCAACTCTTCATTCAGCCGATCTCGCACAATCTCATCCAGCGCCCCGAACGGCTCATCCATCAGCAGGATATCCGCATCAAAGGCCAGCGCGCGGGCAATCGAGGCGCGCTGTTGCATCCCGCCCGACAATTGCCATGGAAACTTGCGCCCAAATCCGCCCAACTCAACGAGGTCCAGAACCCGTGCCACGCGGCTTTCCTGCTCCGTCTTGGAGAATCCCATAACTTCAAGTGGCAGCTTGATATTCCCGGCAATCGTGCGCCACGGATACAACCCCGCTGCCTGAAACACATAGCCGTAAGCCCGCGCCCGCCGCGCCGCATCGGGCGTCATGCCATTCACCGTCAACGTGCCGCCCGTAGGCCGCTCCAACGCCGCAATCGCCCGCAGAAATGTCGTCTTGCCACAACCGCTTGGCCCGATGAAGGAAACAAACTCCCCCCGGTTGATGCTCAGGTTCACGTCTTTCAGCGCGTGAACAGGGCCGTCCCCGGTCTGGAACACAAGGTTCAGATCACGAGCTTCGATGACGGGGGCGGAAGTGTTCAGGGTGTCTTTCATTGTCCGCCCGTAAATTGTTCAGATTTGAATGCAAACCAAGCAAGAGTGGCGGCCAGTGCCACGGGTGCAAGTCCCCACACAAGGACGACGTTCAAGCCACCGATGAAGCTGGCCGATCCTATGCCGATCAGCAGGCCCAGCACCAGCATCCCGATGGCCGCGGTCATTGCCGCCGTCAAGCAGGCCGCCGTCTTGGAGGAGCGTACCGCGAAGCTGATGCGAGGATATATCCGCGACCAAAACGCCAGTACCGGGATCGAAATCAGGATTGCAAATGCACTGCCGTAGCCAAGACTATGAAGGCCTACTTCGAACATGTTACTTTGCCCGACCGGCCCGTCCATGAGCCGCAAAAAGACAAGCAACGTAGTGCCGACCATCGTGCCCCATCCCACCGCCAGGATGCGCAACAGCGGAGAACTTTCGAGGGGTCGCCCCATCAGTTCCTTCTTCAACGTCCTTGCCTTCTCTCGAAAAAATGCTCTCACCAACCACCAAACCAAACCCGCCATCAAGCCCGGCACGACAAATTCAATTTGAGTGCGCCAGTCAAACACAAAGAACGACGCAAGAAACCCGACGAGCGCACCGCTTGCTGCGTGCGCTACTGGACCATCCCACCCAGCAATGTGAATAACAAACTTCGTTATTGCAAAGGGTACCAATGAGATAAGACCGATCGCAACTGCAAAATCAAACACCCACGCAAGTGTTGACTTGTCAAAACCGCCAAACGTAGCGACCAAGCAAATTGCCGCTGTAACCGCCGAGTAAAAGTACGCCACTGCTCCGATAGCAACTGATCCGCCGATCTCTCGAAGCAGTTCCCGGTCTGACATGCCTTCACCTAAACCCCACTCGCCGGAATGCCCGTCCGCACCACCGGCCTCGGTGCGGTCAAATCCTTCCACTGCGTCAGCGCCCGGTTCACAGCACCATTCGGCGGCCGCGCCACGAACTGCCCGTGGCCTTCCTGCGTTTTCACCACCCCATCCTCAATCGCCACATGCCCGCGCGTCAGGGTGAAGCGTGGCAACCCGGTTACCACTTTCCCCTCGAACACATTGTAATCAATCGCAGATTGCTGCGTCTTCGCCGTAATCGTCTTCGACTTATGCGGGTCCAGCACCACAATATCGGCATCCGCGCCCACCAGAATTGCCCCTTTCTTTGGGTAACAATTCAGGATTTTGGCAATGTTTGTTGACGTAACCGCAACAAACTCGTTCATCGTGATCCGCCCCGTCGCCACGCCGTGTGTCCACAGCATCGGCATCCGGTCTTCCAGCCCCCCGGTGCCGTTCGGGATCTTGGTGAAATCCCCTACACCAAACCGCTTCTGCGCCGTGGTGAAGGCGCAGTGATCTGTCGCCACCACCTGCAACGATCCTGCTGCGAGGCCCGCCCACAGGCTATCCTGATGCCGCTTGTCGCGGAACGGCGGCGACATCACGCGCCGCGCGGCATGATCCCAATCCGGGTTGCGATATTCGCTGTCATCCAGCGTCAAATGCTGGATCAACGGCTCGCCATACACGCGCTTGCCGTTCATACGCGCCCGCCGGATCGCCTCATGCGCCTCCTCGCAACTGGTATGCACGATATAGACCGGCACCCCCGCCATATCGGCAATCATGATGGCGCGGTTGGTGGCCTCGCCTTCCACCTCGGGGGGCCGCGAAAACGCATGCGCCTCGGGGCCATTATTCCCCGCCGCCATCAACTTCCTTTGCAACTCCGCCACCACATCGCCATTCTCGGCATGCACAAACGGCATCGCGCCGAGTTCGGCACAACGGGAGAACGAGGCGAACATCTCATCATCATTCACCATCAACGCGCCCTTGTAGGCCATGAAGTGCTTGAAGCTGTTGATCCCCGCCTCGGTGACGGTTTTCATATCGTTGAAAACCTGCTCGCCCCACCAGGTAATTGCCATGTGATAGCTGTAGTCACAGGTCGCCCGCCCCGATTTGTTGTGCCACATCTGCATGGCATCCATCAGCCCCTGCCCCTGCCCCGGCAGCACGAAATCCACCACCATCGTGGTGCCGCCAGACAACGCCGCCCTAGTCCCGCTCTCAAAATCATCCGCCGAATACGTCCCCATAAACGGCATCTCCAGATGCGTATGCGGATCAATTCCGCCGGGCATGACATAGCAGCCGGTGGCATCCAGCGTGGTATCGCCCTTGAGGTTCGCCCCGATGGCGGTGATCTTGCCATCGTCGATGGCGATATCAGCGGCGTAGGTGAGGTCGGCGGTGACGATAGTGCCGTTTTTGATGATGGTGGTCATTGGGGTTTCTCCAAGATTAGCAACCTAGCCGTATTTCCGCTTGCAGCCCTTCATCAGCGGAAATACGTCGTTCATATGCTACAATACAGGCACCGTTAAAATAGCTCCGTCCAGCAAAACTGACATCCAGAGGCAGACCGTTGACAGACAGGTCAATTTCACTAATTTGAACCTGTCTCACGATTACAACTTCGTTTGATCCGCAAATAGTAAACCTCTGATCTTCCTGAACTATGAAAAGTCCACTTGGATTTACACAAGCAGTTTCAGGCACTTGGGATATTTCTGCTGGCAAAACAGATCCGGGAATCAATACGCCAGCATCCTCAACGCTTTGCGCAGAGCGATCTACCAGTTCTTGGCCGTCCATCGGCAATTTATTGTATATTTGCGGGTCTTTAAGAATCCCCAGAAAATAGGCTAAGTCCGCTTTGTCTTGTCTCCGATCGTCAAGTTGTTGCCGAAGTTCAGCCTGCCCTTCCTTCTTACCATTTGTGAAAGCCTCTTCTTTCGCCAGATTTAGGTCAGTTATGAATTGACTTTGAAGCGCTGTTTCAGCTTCTGCTTTTGCTCTTGTGTAAGATACTTCGCTGGCGGCAAGGACAAGTCTTTCAGTTTCAAAATGACCGACAAAATATCCAACGCCCCAGACCAGTCCCAACAACCCAGGCAAAACCAATCTTTTCCAAACAATAGATATCCAATTTTTCACCCCACCACCCCCGCCACGTCCAGCACCGCATGCAGCAGAACATCTGTCCCCGCCGCCGCCCATTCCGGCGAAATCTCCTCCGCCTCGTTATGCGACAACCCGCCCACACAGGGGCACATCACCATCACGGTCGGTGCCACCCGGTTGATCCAGCAGGCATCGTGGCCTGCACCGGAAATGATATCCATGTGGGAATACCCCAACCGCTCGGCAGCGCCGCGCACCACGCGCACGAGGCCGGGATCGAAGGTCACCGGGTCGAAATGCCCGACCGCTTCAATCGAACAACCCAGCCCCAATTCCACCGCCACAGCAGAAGCCGCGCGTTCTACCTCGCCGCGCATCGCGTCGAGCTTGCCCTGATCGGGGGAGCGGATATCGACCGTGAACACCACCTTCCCCGGAATGACATTCCTAGAATTCGGGAACACATTCATCTGCCCCACTGTGCCCACCGCGCCGGGTTGATGCCCCATAGCGATCTGATGCACCCGCTCCACCACTCGCGCCATGCCCAAGCCAGCATTCGCCCGCATCGACATCGGCGTCGACCCGGTATGCGCATCCACCCCAGTCAGCGTAATTTCCAGCCACCAAAGCCCCTGCCCGTGTGTCACAACCCCAATCGAGCGCCCCTCAGCCTCCAGTATCGGCCCCTGCTCGATGTGCAATTCCAGCATCGCATGGATCTTGCGCGCCCCCACTACCTCGGACCCAACCCAACCAATCCGCGCCAATTCGTCGCCAAACCGCTTGCCCTCACGATCAACCCGCCCATAGGCATAGTCCTGCGAATGGATCCCCGCGAAGACGCCGCTTGCCAGCATGGCTGGCGCAAACCGCGCGCCTTCCTCGTTGGTCCAGTTGGTCACCACGATGGGGTGCTTCGTGCGCACCCCCATGTCGTTCATCGTTCGCACGACTTCCAAAGCGCCCAAGACGCCGAGAACACCGTCATAGCGCCCCCCGGTCGGCTGAGTATCGAGATGACTGCCCATGTACACCGGCAGCGCGTCAGCCACCGTCCCGGCACGCGTCGCGAACATGTTGCCCATGCTGTCGACGCCCATGGTCATCCCCGCCGCCTTGCACCAGCCGGCGAAAAGATGCCGCCCTTCGCCGTCCGCATCGGTCAAGGTCTGCCGGTTGCAACCACCCGCAATGCCGGGGCCGATCTGGGCCATTTCCATCAGGCTGTCCCACAGCCGCGCCGAATTGATCCGCAGGTTCGCACCCGCTACTGCGACTGGCATGTCCATCTCCCCTGTCGCCGGGGTCTTCATGCCCCTTGCGACGACTCGTTTCCTGACCGTATGGTCAGACCGGAGCGCACCACAACCTGACCATCCGGTCAACGAAATTCTGAGGCCCAAAAATGCCTGAAACCGCCCGAATTTCACGCATCAGACCGAACCGCCGCACGGATATCCGGCGCGAAAATGAAAGCCTGATCCTGCGTGCCGCCGAAAAGGTGTTTGCCGAGGCGGGCTTTGGCGGGGCCACCATGCAGTTGATCGCGGATATGGCGGGCCTGCCCAAGGCCAACCTGCACTATTATTTCGCCACCAAGGAAGACCTTTATCGCCGCGTCGTGCAGGACATCTTCGAGATCTGGCTTGATGCCGCCAGCAGTTTTGATGTGGCCCCGGACCCCGCCACCGGCATCGGCGCCTATATCGACGCGAAAATGGACATTTCGCGCCGCTATCCGGATGGGTCCAAAGTCTGGGCATCCGAAGTGATGCATGGCGCGCCGGTGATCCAGGATTATCTGGAGACCACACTGCGGGACTGGACCGATGGCCGTATCGCGGTGATCCAACGCTGGATCGACGAGGGCAAGCTGGCCCCGATCAACCCGCGGCATCTGCTGTACATGGTGTGGGCCACCACCCAGCACTACGCCGATTTCGGCCATCAGATCGAAACACTTAACGGCGGCGCGCGCCTGTCCGAAAAACAGTGGCGCGAGGCGAAAGACACCGTAAAGTCAATCATCCTGCGTGGTATCGGCGCGGGCGTCTGACCGCCGGATACCCAAGTGCCAATGCCGTATGCAAGGATAATCCCATGACAATAGCCGACCTGATCGCGCAAGAGGCACGCCTTGTGCTAACCGAATTCACCGAAGAAACCGCCCTGACGCTGGGCATGACCCTGCTCAGCATCGCGACCACCGAAAACCTGCCGGTGGTGATCAACATCCGCACCCCGGATCGCACGCTGTTTCATGTTGCTTTGCCGGGGTCAGCCCCGCTGAACGACAATTGGGCGCGGCGAAAAAGCAATGCGGCACTGATGTTTCAGAAATCGTCCCTGCTGGTTGGTACGATGATGAAGGAAAAGGGCGACAGTCTGGCCACAAACGGGCTGGAGGAAACCCATTATGCCGTGCACGGCGGCAGCATTCCGATCCGGGTAACGGGGGTGGGCGTGGTTGCTGCGGTCACCGTATCTGGCCTGCCGCAGCGCGACGATCACGCCTTGGCTGTGCGGGGGCTTGAGGCGTTGCTGACGCAGTAAGGCGGCACAAAGGATGCGCTTGATCTGGCTGCCGCACTTTGCCGCAGCGGGATGTGCCAGTGCGCTTGCCTGACCCAAATTACCACGCGACACACCCCGAATACAACGCTCGGTACAACGATCACTTCCATGGCAAACCAGCAAACACCTGAACGGACCGTTAGCGGATAGCGCAAAGACCCTGTTCGCCGAAAGTCCTTGAACGATTGTTATTCGAAGCCCACTTGCCTTTTACGGTCGTTTTTGACCGTCCCGAGACAAATCAATTTTAACAATGGCGTTTTCACACGCAAAATGGACACCATGGAGATATCATGACCTACGCATTTAGTGACGACCACCTGCCAAAGACATCTTCCACAATCCCTGATCGGGCTGAGGCGCGCCAGTCCGGCCTATCGCGGGTCTTTTCAAACTGGATGTACCGACAGCTCCAGCTACAAGAGTTGCGCCAGCTTATGGCGATGGACAATCACATGCTGAGCGACATCGGGGTGTCAAGGCATGAGGCGCTTCATGAGTACCTGCGCCTGAGGACCGGGCGCAGGTCCTAGCTGGGCCGGCACTGACTGAACCGGCTCGCGGGCCGCAGTATCATCCTGGTCTCGCCCCCCCCGCCAGCTTCTTTAAAAACCATAGCTGGCGGGGTGACGGGGGGGGGGCAGACCCCCCGTCGGCCTGACCCCGCCTACAGAGATCGATTTTCGCCCTCACACTTCAGCCGCAGTTGCCCCCATTCGCCGGATAAAGATATGCAGATCTCGCACTATATTCTAATCATCGCCCTATGCCTTCAGTTTTACAACGTCGGGACCATCTGGTTCTGCCAGATCGTCGTCTATCCCCTGTTCGGCAAGGTAGGCCTGGCCGACTACATCACCTATCACCGCTTCTACGGTGCCAGGATCCCGCTGCCGATCATTCTGCCCGGTTTCGCGTCGTTCATCATGCCGATTATAGTTCTGGTCTGCCTGCCCGCTGCCGTGCCCGCATGGATGGCCTGGGCCAACGTGCTGTGCGGTCTGGTGGGCTTTCTTGTAACGGTCGGGCTGGAAATTCCGCGTCACCTGCGGCTGGAACGAAACGGCAAGGACGACCAGCTGATCGCGCAGCTGGTGCTGTTCAACTGGCCGCGCACTTTGTCGATCACCATCTCGGCAGCCTTGATGGTTGCGATTGTGCTGCATGGCTTCGCGCCGGTTCTGGCAAAAGGTTAGCCGCAAGCCGGCACGCCACCTGCATTCACAGCGCGCGGGCGTTTGCAAGTCTTCCAGAATTGCTACAAGTTCGGGCAAAGTATGGATGATGAAGAGCAGGGACGTCTGAATGCCCCCCCCCCGACCACGGACACGAATTCAGACCAAGAACCGCGAGACCATCCTGGATGCCGGCTTGGAGGTGTTCTCGACGCACGGCTTTCGAGGTACAACGCTGGATCAGATTGCCGAGGTGGCAGGGCTGTCAAAGCCGAATGTCCTTTATTACTTTGCGTCAAAGGAGGCCATCCATACGGCGGTCTTGTCGCAATTGCTGGACACCTGGCTTGACCCGTTGCGGCGCATGAACCCGGATGGCAATCCGGTGGACGAGGTGCTGAACTATGTGCGCGCCAAACTGGATCTGTCGCGCGACTTTCCACGCGAAAGCCGCCTTTTCGCCAATGAGGTCCTGCAGGGTGCCCCGCGCATGCGAACAGCGATTGAGGGCGATCTGCGGGCGCTGGTAGCCGACAAATCGGCTGTACTGACCGGTTGGATGGATCAGGGGCGCATAGCACGGGTGCATCCAGTGCATTTGATTTTCTCGATTTGGGCGTTAACTCAACACTACGCAGATTTCGATGTGCAAGTGCGCGCTGTTCTGGGACCGGACCACGATCCTTTTGCCGAAGCGAGGACATACCTCGAGACGCTGTTCAGAAAATTGCTGGCCGTTTAATCAAAACGAAGCTGTCCCTTGCCGAGGCGGCTGGGCACAGGTTAAGAGCAGCGCGTTATTAAAAGGTCGAACACATGGCTTCGCAATCTGTTGACGCTGCGGAAGAAGACGCCCACGAAGGGCATCCGCGCCAGAAGCTTTGGGTTCTGACGCTCGGGTGCATCGGTGTGGTCTACGGTGATATCGGCACCAGCCCGCTTTATGCGATGCGCGAATCGCTGCATGCAGCCAGCCATGACGGTTTGACCCGCAGCGATGTTATCGGGGTGATCTCACTTTTGATCTGGACGCTGATCCTGTTGGTTAGCATCAAGTACGTCATCCTCGTGATGCGCGCCGACAACAGCGGTGAAGGCGGGACGCTGTCTTTGGTAGCCTTGGTTCAGCGGGCATTGGGGCGAAGACCGATCTGGCTGCTGGCGTTGGGGATGGTGGGGATTTCGCTGTTCTTTGGCGATGCGATCATCACGCCGGCAATGTCAGTGCTGTCGGCAGTCGAAGGCATGACGCTGGTGGCGCCGGGCTTTTCGCCCTTTGTGGTGCCGGTCACACTGGCGATCATCGTGGCGCTGTTCTTGTTTCAAAGCAAAGGCACGGCAGCAGTTTCGATCCTGTTCGGGCCGATCATGGTGGTCTGGTTCCTGGTCATGGCGATCATGGGGCTTTGGCATATCGGTGATGATATCGGCATTCTGACCGCGCTGAACCCGAGCCATGCGGCGGGGTTTCTAGTGACCAATGGCTTTGCATCCCTAATCGTGCTGGGCTCCGTGTTCCTGGCGGTCACTGGGGGCGAGGCGCTTTACGCCGATATGGGGCATTTCGGGCGCAAGCCCATCCGGATTGCGTGGAGCATCCTGATCTTTCCCGCGCTGACGCTCAGCTATCTGGGGCAAGGGGCCATGGTCCTGGCCCGGCCCGAGACGGCGAAAAACCCGTTTTTCCTGATGGCTCCGGAATGGGCCCTGTTCCCGTTGGTCATTCTGGCTACGTTTGCCACGGTCATTGCCAGCCAGGCGGTGATTTCGGGCGCATTTTCGATGATGAAGCAGGCGGTCCGGATGGGACTGTTGCCGCGACTTGAGATTCAGCACACCTCCGAAAGCCAGTTTGGCCAGATCTATCTGCCCAAGGTGAACATGATACTGGCGGTTGGCGTGATCGTGCTGGTGATCATCTTCGGCTCGTCCAGCAATCTGGCCAGCGCCTATGGAATTGCTGTCAGCGGCGACATGGTCATCACATCGATCCTGGCATTCTTCGTGTTCTATCGAAGCTGGAACTGGTCATTCTGGCGAACGGCCTCCGTTCTGGTGCCGATCCTGACGCTGGAATTGCTGTTTCTAGGGGCCAACTTTTCCAAGGTCCTGCAGGGCGGCTATGTGCCCTTGGTGATCTCGGGGACGATGATCCTGCTGATGTGGAGTTGGGTCCGCGGAACCAGCTATGTGCAGATCCTGTCACGGCGCGGGGCGACCACAATCGTCGCCTTGTCCGAAATGCTCGCCAAGAGCAAACGGTTGACTGTGGTGCCGGGAACCGCGGTGTTTCTGACGTCCGACCCGGAAAACGCACCCGCAGCCCTGATGCACAACCTGAAGCACAACCAAGTGCTGCATGAGCGCAACATGATTGTGCGGGTAAATGTGGCGACCCGGCCCTATGTGGCAAATGCTGACCGCATAACCATAAAGAAAATCAGCGAACGCTTTACTCAGATCGATCTGGAATTCGGCTATATGGAAGAGCCGAATGTACCCAAGGCGCTGACCCTTGCGCGCAAGATGGGCGAGAAGTTCGATATCATGTCGACATCGTTTTTCCTGAACCGACGCTCTTTCCGGTCGGCAAAAACCCAAGGCCTGCCAATCTGGCAAGAAAAACTGTTTGTGTCGATGACGAAATCGGCAGCCGATGCGACCAGCTTTTACCGCCTGCCGACCAACCGGGTGATCGAACTGGGGCAGCAACTGAGCATCTGACGCAGCCTTGCAGCAGGCTTGGCCCAGATCGGGCCTGCTGAGCCCATTCAGATGCGTCGCCGCACCTTCAAGAAGCCGCCAAGGCATTGCACTTTGGCTGCCTTGCATGGCGGAAACCGCGCGGTTCCGCAGGCGATTTCCGCGCGGAAATCGTTCCTTGCGACGGGGCTGTGGCCTGTCAAGGGTGTGAACTGGTCGAAGGAGGCAATCAATTCGGCAGGGATTGTGCTGTCTTACTCCGCAGCCACGGACGGGTTGTTCGGATGCGTCGTCCAGTTGGCATACTCGCCGACTTGCTTCCCGGTGCGCGGGTCAGTCGCCCCTTTCGGCATTTCCACCATCGTGATGCAGTTCTCGACCGGGCAGACGTTGATGCACAGATTGCAGGCCACGCATTCGTCATCCATCACTTCGAACATGCGATCCACGCTCATCGAAATGGCCTGATGGCTGGTGTCTTCGCAGGCGGCATAACACCGCCCGCATTTGATACAATCGGCCTGGCTGATATGGGCTTTGGTCACGTAGTTCAGGTTGAGGAACTGCCAGTCGGTGATATTGGGCACGGCCTTGCCGACGAGGTCGGAGGTCGAAACCATCTGCTTGTCATCCATGTAGTCGGACAGGCCGGAGATCATTTCCTGCACGATCTTGAAGCCATAGGTCATCACGGCAGTACACACCTGCACATTGCCGGCACCCAGCGCCATGTATTCCGCCGCATCGCGCCATGTCGTGATGCCGCCGATGCCGGAAATGGGAATGCCGCGGGTTTCCGGTGAACGGGCGATCTCGGCCACCATGTTCAGCGCGATTGGCTTGACCGCCGGGCCGCAATAGCCGCCATGCGTGCCTTTGCCGTCGATCATCGGTTCCGGGCTGAAATCGTCAAGGTTGACCGAGGTGATCGAATTAATCGTGTTGATCAGCGATACCGCATCAGCACCGCCGCGCTTTGCGGCCTCGGCGGGTTTGCGGATGTCGGAAATGTTTGGCGTCAGCTTCACGATGCAGGGCATGCGGCTGTGCGTTTTCACCCAGCGCGTCACCATTTCGATGTATTCCGGAACCTGACCCACAGCAGAGCCCATGCCGCGCTCTGCCATGCCGTGCGGGCAGCCGAAGTTCAACTCGACGCCGTCAGCCTCGGTATCCTCCAGCCGCCCAAGGATATCGCGCCACGACTCCTCGTCACAGGGGACCATCAGGCTGATGATCATGGCGCGATCCTTGTAGTCGCGCTTGACGGCCTTGATTTCGCGCAGGTTCACCTCCAGCGGGCGGTCGGTGATCAATTCGATGTTGTTCAGGCCCAAAAGGCGGCGGTCCGCCCCCCAGATCGCGCCGTAGCGCGGGCCGTTCACGTTCACCACCGGCGGGCCTTCGGAACCAAGCGTTTTCCACACCACTCCGCCCCAACCCGCCTCGAACGCGCGCCTGACGTTGTATTCCTTGTCCGTGGGCGGCGCCGAGGCCAGCCAGAACGGATTTGGCGATTTGATGCCGATGAAGTTTGTCGTCAAGTCCGCCATCTCAGTTCCTCCGTAACATGGGCAATTGGCCCATCAACCCATCAGGCTTGCATGAATATCCATCGCCGCGTCGCGGCCTTCGGCCACGGCGGTGACGGTCAGATCATTGCCGCCGGCTGCACAATCGCCTCCCGCCCAGACACCGGCCAGCGAGGTACGCCCGGCCCCGGTCACGGCAATCTTGCCGGCCGAAAGCGACACCCCGCCCGACGCATCCTCCAGCGTCTGGCCGATGGCCTTGAAGACCTGATCGGCGCGCAGGCGGAAGGTTTCCGGCCCCGGTTTCAGGCCGGCGTCGGTTTCGACAGAATAGGCAAACTCCACCTCGCGCACGGTGCCATTGCCATGCACGGCCACGGGCATTGCATTGCAGATGATCCGCACGCCGGCCGAGGTTGCATGGTCCTGTTCATAGGGCGATGCACTCATTTTCTGGCGGTCGCGGCGATAGACGATGGTCACGTTTTCAGCGCCCAGCAACTTTGACTGCACTGCAGCGTCAACCGCCGTCATGCCGCCACCGATGACCACGACATCGCGGCCGACCGGCAGCCCCGCCTTGTTTGGGGACTGGCGAAGATCAGCAATGAAATCAACGGCATTTATCACGTTCGCTGTATCCTCTCCCGGACTGCGCAAGGCGTTCACGCCACCCAGACCGACGCCAAGAAACACCGCGTCATGGCTGGATCGAAGGCCATCCAACGTTATCGCTGTGCCTAATGCGCTGCCGGTCTTGATCCTGATACCGCCAATTTTCAGCAACCAGTCGATCTCGCGTTGCGCGAAATCATCGGTCGTCTTGTAGGTGGCGATGCCAAATTCGTTCAGACCGCCAGGTTTGGGGCGGGCATCGTAGATCACGACATCATGGCCGTTCATCGCCAGCCGGTGCGCACAGGCTAGCCCGGCGGGGCCAGCCCCGACAACTGCAATCGTCTTGCCGGTCAGGGCCGCGCGCGCAAAAGGATGGATGTCCCGCGCCATCAGCCCATCGGTGGCAAAGCGCTGCAGACGGCCGATTTCAACCGGCTTGCCTTCTGCCGCCTCACGCACGCAGGCCTCTTCGCACAACTGCTCGGTCGGGCAGACGCGGGCGCACATGCCGCCCAGAATGTTCTGCGCAAAGATCGTCTTTGCCGCGGCATCCGGTGTGCCAGTCGCAATCTGGCGGATGAACAGCGGAATGTCGATCGAGGTGGGGCATGCCGTTATGCACGGCGCGTCATGGCAGAAGTAGCACCGATCCGCCGCAACCTGCGCTTCATGCCGATCAAGCGGCCCGACAATATCCGCGAAATTGGCCTCATAGGCAGATGCGGTCAAGCGACCTGAAACGACGCCGGGCGTCAGCGGGCTGTTGGGCATTGCGGGCGACCCTATGGTTAAGACTGACTTCCATCAAAAGTTGGCACAGGTCCATAATTTTATCAAATGGTAAATTTTATCAGGGCCGGTTTCTTGGCGCGCAGATGGTGAGCCCCCGCGGTTTGCCCGCGCATTGGGCAAACCATGCAACTCTTGCTTTTCAGCCCCGGAGGAGTCGCGTATAAGGCCGGATAGCCCAAGGTGCACCAAGCAGCCGGCGGCGGGGCGCAAAGAGAAACCATAACAGGCACGATCGCCAAACCGAGGACGGCATGAGCAAACATTCCAGCGAAGCAGATGTGGCCTTTATCCAGGCCCTTGCAGAACTTCTGAACAAGAACGATCTGACCGAGCTTTCGGTAAAGCGCGAATATGGCGAGGATGACAGTCTTGATGTGCGCGTTGTCAAGCAATCGAACATCGTGACAACCACCTACGCCGCCGCAGGCCCTGCCCAGACGCCTGCCCCGGCGGCCGCAACAGCCGCAGTTGCTGCCGCACCCGCGCTTGAAGACCCGGCACTGCATCCAGGAGCCGTGACCTCGCCCATGGTGGGTACGGTCTACCTGTCTGCCGAGCCTGGTGCCACCGCCTTCGTCACCGTCGGTGCCACGGTGACCGAGGGGCAGACCGTTCTGATCATCGAGGCGATGAAAACCATGAACAACATCCCCGCACCCCGTGCCGGCACGGTGAAGCGCATTCTGGTCGCCGACGGCAACCCGGTTGAATACGGCGCGCCCCTGATGATCATCGAGTGAGACGCAGATGTTTGAAAAGATACTGATCGCCAACCGGGGCGAGATTGCGCTTCGTGTGATCCGCGCAGCCCGCGAAATGGGGATCAAGTCGGTCGCCGTCCATTCCACCGCCGATGCCGATGCCATGCATGTGCGGATGGCGGACGAAAGCGTTTGCATCGGGCCGGCGCCTTCGTCGGAAAGCTATCTGTCCAAAGCCGCAATCATTTCGGCCTGCGAGATTACTGGCGCGCAGGCTGTGCATCCGGGCTATGGGTTCCTGTCGGAAAATGCCGCCTTCGCGCAGGCTTTGCAGGACCATGACATCACCTTTATCGGCCCGACGGCGGAACATATCCGCATCATGGGCGACAAGATCACCGCAAAGGAAACAGCCAAGGCGTTGGGGATACCTGTCGTTCCGGGGTCTGATGGCGGTGTAGCTGATTATGAGGCGGCAATTGGTGTGGCGGCAGCGATCGGCTTTCCTGTCATCATCAAGGCCACGGCGGGGGGTGGCGGACGCGGCATGAAGGTTGCGAGCAACCCTGAGGAGCTGGAGATCGCCTTTCGCACCGCGCGCGCTGAATCCAAGGCCGCGTTTGGCAACGACGAAGTTTACATCGAGAAATACCTGCAAACGCCGCGCCATATTGAAATTCAGGTGTTCGGCGATGGCAAAGGCAAAGCGGTTCATCTGGGCGAGCGGGATTGTTCCTTGCAACGCCGTCACCAGAAGGTGTTCGAGGAAGCCCCTGGCCCTGTCATCACCCCGGCTTTGCGGGCAAAGATCGGCAAAGTCTGCGCGGATGCCGTGGCGTCGATCAACTACATAGGTGCTGGCACGATTGAGTTCCTGTACGAGAAAGGCGAGTTTTTCTTCATCGAGATGAACACGCGGTTGCAGGTCGAGCACCCGGTGACCGAGGCGATCTACGGCGTCGATCTTGTGCGCGAACAGATCCGCGTCGCGGCGGGCCTGCCGATGTCGTTCAGCCAGGACGAACTGGAAATAAACGGCCATGCCATCGAAGTGCGCATCAACGCAGAGAAGTTGCCGAATTTTACCCCGTGCCCCGGCAAGGTGCGGGTGTTTCATGCGCCAGGTGGTTTGGGTGTGCGGATGGATTCGGCACTTTATGGCGGCTATTCGATCCCGCCCTATTACGACAGTCTGATCGGCAAGTTGATCGTCCATGGCCGTGATCGCCCCGAAGCACTTGCCCGTCTGCACCGCGCCTTGGGCGAATTGATCATCGACGGGATCGACACCTCGGTGCCGCTGTTCAATGCGCTGCTGGCAGAGCCCGATATCCAGAATGGTGAATACAATATCCATTGGCTGGAAAAATGGCTCGCCACGCAATTTGGCTGACGGTGCGGTGGCAAAGATACCGGACGCGGCGCAAGGGCAACCCGGAATGAAACTGCCGGACAGGCCAGAGATTACCCCCGAGGTTCTGCTGCGTGCCTATGCGGCGGGTGTCTTCCCGATGGCACAATCACGCGATGATCCAACGATCCACTGGGTTGATCCACGCTGGCGGGGGATTTTTCCCTTGCACAACTTCCACATCAGCAAGCGTCTGAAGCGCCAGATACGCAAGGATTATTGTACTATTCGAACAAATTCGGCGTTTCCCGATGTCGTAGCTGCCTGCGCCGACCGACCCGAAACTTGGATCAATGCTTCGATAGCGGAGTTGTATCAATCGCTTTACCGCATGGGATTTGCGCATTCGCTGGAGGTGTGGCGCGACGGTGCGCTGATCGGAGGCGTTTATGGCGTTTCGATGGGGGCGGCGTTTTTTGGCGAAAGCATGTTTTCCAAGCAGGCCGGTGCGTCGAAGATCGCACTTACCTATCTGACGCATCGCTTGATTGCCGGCGGATACCAGCTGTTTGATACACAGTTTCTGACCCCGCATTTGCAAAGTCTGGGGGCCATCGAGATATCGAGGGCGGAATATCACCGATTGCTGACAGGCGCCCTGAACAGCAGCGCAACTTTTGACCCGCCCGGTTATTCGGCGACGGCGGCTGGCGTCTTGCAACGCAGTATCCAGACGTCATAACGCGCGTGATCCATCGACGACAGCGCAGGGCTGGTCGCGATCATCCAGCCCATGAAGACCGGCTCTTGTTGCAGCGAGTCGCGAATGGTCAGATGCGCAAAAGCATTTGATGCAGGGTCGTTGACCGGGTAGCGACAATCATCAAGCGCAATCGCCAGCCGTCCGTATTGCTGGGTTTCGCCGACGACCATCTCCAGATCCTTGGTTACACCCGAAATCTTGTCAAGCCAGCGGACAGTCCCGCCCGGCGCACTGGCCACATCCTGGGCAAAGCCAAGCGTTGGCACAACCATCAATGCCAGCATCGCGCCATAGTTCATTCCGAGACCGGGGCGTCATCCCCTGATCCGCCACTGACAAATTTCATCAGCAGCGAAATCAGGCTGACCGAACCTTGCGTATCTTCAATCTCGTCGCCGGGTTCCAGATTGGTTTCCGATCCGCCGGGGACAAGTTCAATGAAATTTCCGCCCAGCAACCCTTCGGATGAAATCAGGATTGCGGAATCGTCTGGCAAGATCAGGCCGTCCTGAACCGACACCGTCGCGTCGGCAAAGTATGTCGTGGGGTTCAGGTCAAGTGAGGTGATGGTGCCGACCTTGACGCCGGCCAGACGCACATCCGAGCCAAGGGTGATGCCTTCGACAGACCGGAAGCTGGCCTTCAGGTCATAAGTGCCATCGCCACTGGACAGCCCAGTGCTTTGCGCCGCATAGACCACAAAGCCGAAAGCTGCCATCAAAACGGCCGCCCCTACCAGAACTTCGGTCGAATTTTCTGCCATTATTCCGGCTGCCCCATTATTCCGGTTGCCAAGCCTCGTAATCCTTGCGCAGCACAGGTGCCGCGCGCCGGATTGACCCCGGTGGTGCATAAGCAGCCTCTGATCCGGTCAGATTTTCCTGATGCGGCTTTTCCCAAGCCTTGTGCTGCAAAGGTGCGGTTGTCGGCGGCTCATTCCAGGTGAAATGCAGCCAGCCGTGCCAATCAGGCGACACCCGGGACGCCTCCATATCGCCATTATAGATCACCCAGCGACGTTTGCCGCCGGTGGTCTGGTAATAGATATTACCTTGATCATCGCTGCCCACTCTTGTGCCATTGCGCCAGGTAAACAACTGGGTACCAAGCGTCTGGCTGTTCCACCAGGTCAACAGACGTTTAAGGAAATACATGGCCACCCCTTTTGCATCGCTATGGTTGATATGGCCGATCAGGGCGGCAAGGTCCAGAGGGGGACGCAGCTCGCATAACGGCAACGCGCCAGCCCGGCAGTGACATGAGCACTCGAATGACCCTGCGCTTGCGCCGTCAGCCAGCCGTCGCCGCCTCTTTCTTCTTGCTTTCCGCATGGACAAGCAACGGTTTTGCACCATTGTTCACGGCGTCTTCCTTGACCACAACCTCTTCGACATTGTCGAGACCGGGCAATTCGAACATCGTATCCAGCAAGATATCTTCCATGATCGAGCGCAATCCGCGCGCGCCGGTTTTGCGTTTGATTGCACGTTTGGCTATGGCGACCAACGCATCAGGCGTGAAGGTCAGCTTGGTGCCTTCGATTTCAAACAGCCGCTGGTATTGTTTGACCAACGCATTTTTCGGCTCTGTCAGGATGGTCACCAGCGCCTCTTCGTCCAGATCCGTCAGCGTGGCAATCACCGGCAGACGGCCGACAAATTCCGGGATCAGGCCGAATTTCAGCAGATCTTCAGGCTCCAGTTCCTTGAACAATTCGCCCACGCCACGCTCTTCCGGGCCCTTTACTGCAGCACCAAAGCCGATGGCAGAGCCTTTGTTGCGGTGCGAAATGATCTTTTCCAGCCCCGCGAACGCGCCACCGCAGATGAACAGGATATTCGTTGTGTCAACCTGCAGGAATTCCTGTTGCGGATGCTTGCGCCCGCCTTGTGGTGGCACGGACGCAACCGTGCCTTCCATGATCTTCAAAAGCGCTTGCTGCACGCCTTCGCCCGATACATCGCGGGTGATCGACGGATTGTCGGACTTGCGGGTGATCTTGTCGACCTCGTCAATATAGACGATGCCGCGCTGTGCCCGTTCGACGTTGTATTCAGACGCCTGTAACAGCTTGAGGATGATGTTTTCGACATCCTCGCCAACATAACCCGCTTCGGTCAGCGTCGTTGCATCAGCCATCGTGAAGGGCACATCCAGAATGCGGGCAAGCGTCTGGGCAAGCAACGTCTTGCCACAGCCCGTCGGGCCGATCAGCAGGATGTTCGACTTCGACAACTCGATATCCGACTTGGACGAATGATTGAGCCGCTTGTAGTGGTTGTGCACCGCAACGGACAGCACGCGTTTGGCGTGCACCTGCCCGATGACATAATCATCCAACACATTGCAGATGTCGCGCGGCGTAGGCACCCCATCCGAGGATTTCAGACCTGTGGTCTTTGTCTCTTCGCGGATGATGTCCATGCAAAGCTCTACGCATTCGTCGCAGATGAACACGGTCGGTCCCGCGATCAACTTGCGCACTTCATGCTGGCTCTTGCCGCAGAACGAACAATACAGGGTATTCTTGCTGTCGCTGCCAGAATTATTAGCCATCGTTATCCTCTGCAGTCCACCGACCCGCACAAACGTGCACGCGCCAATCGCCCCTTGCGCAAAGCTTAGGCCAAGGCCCGCCGCTCCACAATGTCAAATTGCCCGGGGGGCAGAAAGCCCGCCCGATCCGTGATCATCTTACTTCGCAACTTCTTCCGCCTTGCCACGGTTTTCCAGGATGGCGTCAATCAGACCCCATTCCTTAGCGTCTTCTGCCGACATGAAATTGTCCCGCTCAAGTGCGGCCTCGACGGTTTCATAATCCTTGCCGGTATGGCGCACGTAAATCTCGTTCAGCCGGCGCTTCAGCTTTTCCGTCTCGCGGGCATGGATCATGATATCCGTCGCCTGCCCTTGATAGCCGCCCGAGGGCTGGTGCACCATGACGCGGCTGTTTGGCAGTGCAAACCGCATGCCGGGGTGACCGGCCGTCAGCAAAAGCGACCCCATCGAGGCCGCCTGACCAATCACCAAGGTCGATACCTTCGGTTTGATATATTGCATCGTGTCATAGATCGACAGGCCCGATGTCACCACACCGCCGGGGCTGTTGATGTACATCGAGATTTCCTTTGACGGATTTTCCGCCTCAAGAAACAGCAGTTGCGCGCAGATGATCGACGACATGCCGTCGTGCACCGGGCCGCCCAGAAAGATGATGCGTTCCTTCAGCATGCGGCTGAAGATGTCATAGGCGCGTTCGCCCCGGCTGGTTTGTTCAACCACCATCGGGACGAGAGTGTTCATATAGTGGTCTACCGGATCGCGCATGGTCGCCTGCCTCTGATAACGTGTTAGATGCTTATCGCCAGAACATTGCCAGAGTCTTAGTGTCGCGCTGCGGCGGCTGCAAGGGCAGGCTCGGTCGCAGGTCGCAAGTTCGGGCTGCTTTCGTTCCGTGAACCGTTCGGCGGTGTCTTTCTCACACTAGGATATCAGTGCCGTGGAAAGGACGGCCCATCGATTTGGTGCCGGGCGAGCATTCAACGTCAGGCGGAGCTCTGAAATTCCCTGTGCGCCAGCACCATGCGTGACACAGCCGTCACGAAACAAAGACAACCGATCGCCCAGGCCAAAGGCGCAAAGGCGGCCGGCCAGATGCAAAGGATCGTAAAGAACACGATGGTTTCGGTGCCCTCCATCAGCCCTGCGGTATAATACAGCGATTTCATGCCTCGTGTCTGGGTTGTCATGCCGCGCTTGGCAGCAAGAATCGCGAATGCCAGAAAGCTTGCCCCATTCGCGTAGAACGATGTCAGCAGAAATGCGCCGGCTGCGCCGTTTTCGGACACATCGCGCAACACGAAAGCCAGCGGAATAGCGCCATAAAAGATGAAATCGCACACGATATCCAGGTAGCCGCCGAAATCGGTGATCTGCGACGCGCGCGCCACCGCCCCGTCAAGCCCATCGGCAATTCTGCTGGCGAGCAAAGGAATGACAGCAATCCAGCCTGAAACACCAAGGGCGATCAGACCGGCGGCAAACAACCCGAGCCCCAGACCGATCAGGGTCACCTGATTTGCCCGGACCCCGCCCTTGGCCAGAACCCGCCCTGCCCGGCTGAGCCGAGGGTCGAGGACACGCCGCATGATGCCGTCCAACATTGCAAACCCTCACCGTCCTGACCCTCAGTGCCCGAACGTTCCGGTTCTTGCAACCAATGGCGCCGTCCGCTCAAGGACATGTGACCGCAACAGGGTCGGCAGGTGATGGCAGGCAACGTCGAATCGTGCGCGGGAGTTCGCCAATGGAGGGCGATATTCCACTCATGGATTTTTTTGCGTCTTCCCGGATGCGAAACAATCCGTCATTTCCACAAGCTTCATTTCGCCGGTGGAAACGCCCAAACTCGCCACATGGTTGTGGCGTCGGGTTTCCGCCGCACGGGCCGACTCTGACCATCCAACCGCCACAGTTTCGGCCAGATTTGATGAAGATCTGACTGCAAGACGAACATGATCCGGAGCCGAACCATGCGCAGACCAACCCTCGCCGTCGCAGCCTTTCTGATCGCAACCGCTTTGCTGGCACCGTCGGTTTCCGAGGCCTGCGTCATTCCGACGGCGTCCGAAGCCCTTCAGGCCGAGGCGCTGAAATCGGTGAATGCCGAACGAAAGGCTCATGGGTTGCGTCCGCTCACGCTGTCGCGGTCGCTCGACAAGGCGGCGCAGGGAGCGGCTTGCGACAATGCAAATCGGCATGAAATCTCGCATGTGTCTTCGGATGGATCGCGCCTGAAAGACCGTTTGCACCGGGTTGGCTATCGCTATCGGTCGGCAGCCGAAAACACCGGTCGCGGCTTTCGGTCAGGGTCGTCCGCCGTGCAGTGGTGGATGCAGTCGCCAAAGCACAAGTCGAACATCCTGATGCGCTCTGTGCGCGAGGTCGGCCTCGGCATCGCACTGTCCGACGCTCCCGACAACAAACTGCACTGGATCCTGGTGATGGGCGAAGAAAAGTAACCCGCACACCGCGTTTCCCCAAATCCGCATGACGGCGCGAGCACCCTATCGCGCCAGCACGAGTTCCGCTTTCAGCCCGCCCAACGCCTCGCTGTCTCCCAACCGAAGCGTTCCACCGTGACTGCGGGCAATGTCGGCCGCGATTGACAGGCCAAGGCCAACTCCTCCCCCACGATTCGGGTCGCGCGCGCCATCAAGGCGCGCAAACGGCAACATCGCTTCTTCGCGAAGGTCCTTAGGGATGCCGGGCCCGTCATCCTCGACCACGAAGCGCACCGTTCGTTCTGTCATCGACACCGAAACGCGTGCCAGCTTGCCAAAGCGGACCGCATTGCCGATCAGGTTCTCCAGGGCGCGGGTCACCGCGGCAGGGCGCAGCCGCACGTGACCCTGCGCCGCGACCTCGTGCATTGCGACCGCGTGGCCCATGCGCTGCCCATTTTCCACCGCGCGCCGTGCCAGTGCCACGGGATCGGTATCCTCGGGTGTTTCCATGGCGTCGCCACGGACAAATGCCAAAAATTCATCCACCAGACGTTCCATGTCGCTGACATCTTGCAGCAATGCTTCGGCCTCGCCGTCTTCAGGAAGCAGCGACAACCCCAGTTTCAGACGCGTAAGCGGGCTGCGCAAATCATGGCTGATGCCTGACAGCATCAGGGTGCGCTGTTCGATCTGCCGCTCAATCCTCCCCCGCATGTCCAGAAATGCCGTTCCTGCCGCACGCACCTCCAGTGCGCCGCGCGGGCGGTACGCCATCTGCTGCCCCTTGCCGAAGGCTGCCGCCGCCTCGCCCAGCAATTTGACCGGTCGCAACTGGTTGCGCAAAAACAGATAGGCAATGAAGGTCATCAACGCTGACGTGACCAGCATAAGCACCAACAACTGATGCGGATTGGACGCAGAAACCCGCGCACGATCAACCGACACCATCAAGGGGCCAAATCTGGTATCAAAGGTAAATCGGGCCTCTCTGGGGCGGGACGGCAACTCGCTTGCGACAAGATCGGGAAAGCTGCCCCTGATCGTGGCGATCACGGCACGGCCCGACCAATCCCAAAAGTCACGCCTGTCGCCGGGATCGGATCTGGGTGCCGGCACGACGAACTTCAGATCGAGGGTCTGCGCCAGCGGGGCAAGGCGGGCCTGCGCGTCTCCAAGATCCTGCGCGGTGTCCAGTTGATCGCGCAACAACTGCACCTCCAGCGCCACGCTTTGCGTCATCTGTTCGGTCACCCGTTCAAAATGCCGTTGTATAAACGTAACCGATACCACAATCTGGATCGTGACGACCGGCACGATGAGGATCAGGGCAGCCCGACCATACAGGCTTCGCGGCATCAGGTATTTGATCGATTTGAACATGCGGTCAGCCTAAAGCGCATTCCTTGAAGTGTGAAACGTTTTTCGGAATCCGCGGCACACCAAAAGACCAAAGGGGGCGCTTGTTTCCAATCAGACGCAGGCAGTTTTAGCGACGGGTTGCAGTGGTAGAAAGCGACAGATCATGACAGGTAAGACTCCGCCCAGACATTACGATCCCGCGCCGGCGCCGAAAATACGCTCCGTTCTGGCCCCGAACCCATCGCCAATGACGCACAAAGGCACCAATACTTATATTCTGGGGTCAGGCAAGGTTGCCGTCATCGACCCTGGCCCGGCGATCGCGCGCCATCACGAGGCAATCCTAAGCGCGTTGGACCCCGGCGAACGCATCAGCCATATTTTCGTCAGCCACGCCCATCTGGATCATTCCGGCCTGTCGCGTCATCTTGCGCAAGCCACCGGCGCGCCTGTTCTTGCGTTCGGGGCGGCAGACAGCGGCCGTTCCGCAGCGATGCAGCGTCTGATGACCCAAGCGCCGTTAGGTGGCGGCCAGGGCGTTGATCACGGCTTCCTGCCCGACATCCTGCTGGCGGACGCAGAGACAGTCGTCGGGCAGGATTGGACGCTTGAGGCGATCCATACTCCCGGCCACATGGGCAATCACTTGTGCTTTGCATCTGGCAACGTCTTGTTTTCTGGCGACCATGTCATGGGATGGTCAACCTCGCTGATCTCGCCTCCCGACGGCGACATGACCGACTACATGGCCGCATTGAAGAAGTTGACACAGCGGCAATGGACCGAGTTTCTGCCGGGCCACGGCGCCGCGATCTTGCAGCCCCAACGCCGCATCGCTGACCTGATCACACATCGCCTTGACCGCGAGCGGGCCTTGCTGGCGGCCCTCAGCACGGGCGCCACCGAAATTGGCCATCTGACCCGCATGGTCTACACCGACATTCCACCCACCCTGATGGACGCCGCCCTCCGCAACGTCCTCGCGCATCTCATTGATCTTGAAGGGCGAAACCTGCTGACCGCCGCACCCTGCCCGGGCCCTGACGCCGTCTTCTCACTGGCCTGACACCAGTGTACACTTTCTGCGCAATGCCCCTTTACGCCCCCGGGTCAGGTTGCTATACGGCCCTCGGTGTTCCGGCGTAGCTCAGCGGTAGAGCAGTTGACTGTTAATCAATTGGTCGTAGGTTCGATCCCTACCGCCGGAGCCAATTTAATCAAGCACCTAGGTGACGCCGCCGCCCGGTGCGAGCTACCCAAGCACAGCATAAACACTGTTTTCGTGCTAGGCGATGTGGCCCTGGTTCTGCCAGGTCTTGTAACATAAACCTGTTGAAACCGCAGGCTATTCCCAGATTACCTCGATCGCCAAATACTCCGAGATGACGCCCCGAACCGTGAGGTTTGACTAGGCTATGGCGAAGAACCTGTAGCGGTCGTGCGGCACCGTGATACACGGCGTTTCCCGCAGGGTGCGCTAGTCAAGCGGATCAAGGAAATCGTCGAGATCCGGGTGCGCTATGGTTTTCGTTGCATCGATATGCTTCTCTGGCGACAGAGCTGGGCGATGGAATGAGGCGGATCAGAAAACGATCCGGGGGATCGTTTTCCCAACGAATGGGCATGACCAGCTTGCGACGGGAACGCAGATCCGGGTTCTTACCGCTGTCAATACGTTCAGCCGCTATGCCCCTGCATTCGTGCCGAAGCTCCGGTTTTTGGGCCCTGGACGTGATCGAAGTGCTGGAAAGCGTTGGCGCAGAGATCGGGCTGCCGAATGCCATCCGGGTGGCACAAAGCAGCGAATTTATCGCGCGCGACCTCTGCGCCTGTCAGCACGACGTGACGCTTGACTTCTGGCAGCCAGGTAACGCGCAATGCCCCGTCAGCGCGATTTGCGCGCAAAGGATGTTGTAGCATGGCAGTGCAGAGGCGCGCACCGTAAAATCGGTGGCAGGCTGCATCAGACTGCCCGTGCCACCTGAACCCATGAAAAACAAGCTTTCGGCGCCCTTGGTGACAAGATACTGGACCAACGCACCAAGCACGCGTGCAGTCTCGTAGGCATCGGTCTGAATCCTCAGAAAACGGGCGGGGTCGAAGTTAAGCATCAGGTATCCACCCATCGGAGCCGTGTTGTGTGGTGCTTGGCCATTTGCACCGCCTTCAAAGCGTTGATATCGGTCGTCTAGCGACACCTCTCAACCAAGCTGATTGTCCGTGGCCAATTTCTCGCGGCCCCCTGACGTCTCAGACCTCTTTCGCATCGGCGATAGCGTAGGGCAGCAGTTCGGTGACCGTCGGATGGATGCCGGTCATGGCGCGAATGTCGCGGTCGGTCAGGCCCTGATACAGCGCGGGCAACAGGAACTGCACCGCCTCGTCACCGTGAAAGCCGATGATCGCGGCCCCCAGAAGGCGGCGGCTTTCGGCGTCGAAGATGATCTTCATCATCCCGCGTGTCTCGCCGACCTCGACGGCACGGCCGACCCGCGCCATCGCCCGCGTGCCGACCAGAACGCGGTGACCGGCAGCGCGTGCCTCTGCCTCGCTCATGCCGATCCGGCCAAGGGGCGGGTCGATGAACAGCGCATAAACCGGCTTTCGATCACTGATCTTGCGGTCCTCGCCGTCCAGAAGGTTCCCCGCCACGATTTCAAAGTCGTTGTAGGCGGTGTGGGTAAAGGCCCCGCGGCCGTTCGCCTCGCCCAGCACCCAGATGTGCAGCTGCGCGCTGCGGCAAGCCTCGTCCACCGGGATGACGCCGCGCGGGTCGGCGGCCAGCCCTGCCGCATCAAGCCCCAGATCATCCGTATTCGGCCGCCGCCCGGTGGCGACCAGCAGATGGCTGCCCGTCAACGCGACATCGTCCCCAGCAGCGGTACGAAAACGCGCGGCGATGCCATGATCTGCCGGTGCAAAGGACAGATCGGTGATGCCGACCTCGATCCGGATGCCCTCGCCGGTGAGTATCCCATGGATTTGTGCGGCGATATCGGGATCCTCGCGGCCAAGGAACGTCGGCGCGGCTTCAAGCACGGTCACCTCGGCCCCGAAGCGGCGAAAGATCTGTGCGAATTCAAGGCTGATATAGCTGCCACCCAGGATGAAAAGGTGGTTGGGCACCACGTCCAGATCCATCACATCGGCATTGGTCAGATAGGGGACGGTATCGATCCCCGGCACTGGCGGCACCGTGGCCCTGGCACCCACGTTGACAAAGATCCGCGCGGCTTGCAGGTGCCGGTCCCCGACCGCGACCGTGTGTGATCCGGTGAACCGCGCGTGTCCGCGGATCACGGTGATGCCGGCAGTGTTTTCCATCCAGCGGGTGACATTGCCCCGCGCGGTCTGCACCACGGCATCCTTGCGCGCGCGCACCCGTGCTGCGTCCACCGATACCGGGCCGGTCAGGACGCCGAACCGTTCACCCTCGCGCGCCAGCCACGCGGCATGGGCCGAAGCGACAAGCGTCTTGGTCGGCATGCAGCCGGTATTCACGCAGGTGCCGCCCATCTGGTCGCGTTCGATCAACGCGACCCGTTCGCCGGACGCAGCCAACCGGGCCGCCATCGCCGGACCAGCCTGGCCAGCCCCGATCACGATGCTGTCGAATGTTTCATTCATGGGCTGTCCTTTCGAGGGGTTTCAGCAAGTGGAGTTGTGCGGTCCCTTTGGCTCATACCCCGAAAGGCCGATCACGAGTATGGTTGAGTGCCGCTTTCGAAAGAATACGTTCAATATGGAATTGACCATTCCATCAGGTGGAACGGGTAGACCGCTTTCCCGAGATAGAAGTTTTCGGCGCCGTCAACGATTCCGGAAGCTTTGGCAAGTAAAGCAATCGGCCCAGCAGAAGCGAAGACGCGGTCGCGCCGGGATGGGCCATCAAGTCCTCGATCAGGATCGGGTCCAGAAATGTACGCCTGAAGATGACCGGGGTCGTTACCTTCAGATTGCCCCTTGGAAGGCCATGGAACCCGCCTGCTACCGCCCCTGCCTCGACGACATCAGCAAGGATACGCCGGCAATCGCCGTGATACTGGATCCTCGCTCTGCAAGTTTCGTCCAACGCGTTGTCCGGGTCAGGAGGCGCGCCCCAATGTCGGCCTCAAGTGTCGCAACGGCCCGGGTGACAGCGGGGGGCTTTTGTTCAGTTGCCGCGCGGCCAAGGAAAAACTACCTGTTTCCGCGACTTTCATGAAAACGCGCATCTGTTCAAATCTTTCCACTGCTGCTGCTCCGGTGCGAATCGCCCCGCCAGCCGAGGTGGCTGTTCCGTCGTTCGCACAGGACCATTTCGAAAAACGAAACACCGGCCCCGGTCAGGTCGTGCGGGATCATTCGAGATCCACTTCACCGGACACCTAAAGATCGTCTAATGCCCGTTTCAGGCGCGGTGCGGCAAAATCGACGAAGGCGCGCAGCTTGGGTGCCAGCAAGCGGCTTTGCGGAAAGACAAGTTGGACGGGCACAGGCGATGGCGCCAGGTCCTCCATGAGCAGGACAAGGCTGCCTAGGCGGATCTTGTCTGCGACCATGTAGGACAGGGCTGCGGCTATGCCGTCGCCAGCTTCTGCCGCCGCGATCGCGGAGAGAGCATCATTGATCTCGAACCTCGGCATGAAGGACACGCTTTTCCCGCTGCGTCCGTCCAGAAACCGCCACTCGCGGTTCGGCATCAGCCCCGTGAAGGCAATCATCGCATGCCGGGTCAGGTCGGACGGTACGGTTGGCGTGCCGTGCCTTGCAAGATAGTCCGGGCTGGCCACCAGAATCCGGCGCACCGATCCGAGTTTCCTCGCGACCATGGTCGAATCCGGCAAGGTCCCGATGCGCACAGCTGCATCAAGGCCTTCCTCGATCAGGTTCGTGACGCGGTCAAGCAACAGAACCGACAGGGTAATCTCGGGATACTCAGTCAGGAACTGGCGGGCGACAGGTGCCAGCAGCGACCGCCCCAGCGTCACCGAGGCCGTAACCGTGAGGTGCCCGCGCGCCGTCGCAGTGGCACCAAGCGCCTCGCGTTCGGCGGTGCCAAGATCGTCGAGGATGCGGCGCGCACTTTCCAGAAACCGCGTTCCAACATCCGTGATCGCAAGGCGGCGGGTCGTGCGCTGAAACAGCCGGGCCCCAAGGCGGTCTTCCAACGCCGATATCGCCCGGGTCACTGCAGGGGGTGACATGCGAAGCCGCTGGCCTGCCTTTGCAAAACTGCCCGCGTCGTTGACGGCGATGAACACCTCGATTTCGTGAAAGCGGTCCATTCATTCCCCTCGATGGAATAATCAATTCCACACTACGCGTATTCTTTCAATGCCAGCGCCAGACCATAGTCCGGATCAAGGTTCGATGGCCCACAGCCGACGGGACCACCCCAGAACACCGCAACCCTTGAAAGGACGTCTTATGGTCAACCTGTCTCGTCGCGGCTTTGGCGCCGCACTCGCCGCCTTGCCGCTATCTGCGGCGCTCGCCAAACCGGCAGCCTCGCTGTCCACCGGGCCGCTGGCGCGTCTTCCCGTCACGGCGCGCTACCAGATCGGGCGCTTCGAGGTCACGGTCATCTCGGATGGCTATATCGATTTCCCGTATGAGCTGTTTACAGGTGTGGCGCCTGCCGATGCCAAGGCGGCGACCGATGCGGTCTTTGCCGCCGGCAACAACGGCGTGCGGGCCAGCTTCTCGACCTATCTGATCAATGACGGCGAACGGTATATTCTCGTGGACAGTGGTCCGGCCGGAACCGTCAGCGCCACCTCGGGCTATCTGCCGGGAACGCTGGCAGCCCTCGGAGTGGCCCCAACGAGCATCGACGCGGTGATCCTCAGCCATGCGCATGTCGATCACATCGCGGGCATGGTTGCAGGCGGCGTCAACAACTATCCCAACGCCGAGGTCTACATCGACCGGCGGGATGTGGCGACCTTCACCGATCCAGGCATGCTGGCGCGCGCACCGGCCATCACCCATTCAAGCTTTGCTGCGACGGAACAATTGGTGTCGCTGTACCCGCGGCTGCAACTGATCGACGGGAACCGCGAAATTTCGCGCGGGGTGTCGGTGTTCGATCTGTCGGGCCACACGCCGGGACAGATCGGGGTGAAGATCGAGGATGGGGACCAAAGCCTGCTGCTGGTCGCGGACATGCTGTTCCACCCGGCGGCGCATCCGGCCATTCCCGGTTTCGGCATCGTGTTCGAGATGGACAAGCCCGCCGCCGACGCCACCCGCGCCCGGTTCTTTGCCGAAGCCGCCGAGCAGAAGGCCCTGATCGCCGCGACCCATATGCCGTTCCCCGGCGTCGGGCGCATTGTGGGCGATGCAGGTGCCCTGCGCTGGCTGCCTGCCGACTGGTCCTACCTCTGAACCAAGCCCTATCATGGCGGTGCCCCAGCGGCACCGCCAGTCTTCAAGGAGCCGCCATCATGTCCCGCCCCCCACTGCCGCCTTTCACGAACGAGACCGCTGCGCAAAAGGCGCGGATGGCCGAAGATGCCTGGAACGGGCGCGATCCGGCGCGCGTCGCGCTGGCGTATACCCCCGACAGCCAATGGCGGAACCGGGCCGAGTTTCCCCGTGGTCGGGTCGAGATCGAGGCGTTTTTGACCCGGAAATGGGCGGGCGAGCACGACTACCGCCTGATCAAGGAGGTCTGGGCTTTTCATGGCAACCGGATCGCCGTCCGGTTCGCCTATGAATGGCGCAACGCTGCGGGTGAATGGTTTCGCAGCTACGGCAACGAAAACTGGGAATTCGACGAAGGCGGTCTGATGGCCGTGCGCCATGCCAGCATCAACGATCTGCCCATTGCCGAGGCTGACCGCAAGTTCCACTGGCCGCTTGGCCGCCGCCCCGACGATCACCCAAGCCTTTCCGCGCTTGGGCTGTAGGGTCAAAGGAGCCGCAATGACACATCGTTTCGCCGACATCGCCTTTACCCCCACGGTCAAGCAGGTGCAGGAACGTCAGGGCAGCCGCACGGCCTATTCCCGCAATGAAGAGGTGGCAGAGCCGTTCAACCACCTGCTGACCGATGCCGAGGCGGGCTTCATCGCCGCGCGCGATTCCCTCTACATGGCCAGCGTCGGCGAAACCGGCTGGCCCTATATCCAGCACCGGGGAGGGCCTGTGGGGTTTGTCCGGGTTCTGGATGCGAAGACCATCGGCTTTGCTGACTTCCGTGGCAACCGCCAGTACATCAGCGTCGGCAACCTGCTGACCGATGACCGCGTATCGCTGTTCTTCATGGACTACCCGAACCGGACAAGGCTGAAACTGCTGGGCCGGGCGCGGACGGCTGATCCCGATGAGCGCGAGACGCTGGAAAGGCTTGCCGTGCCCGGTTACCGCGGGGCCGTCGAACGGGGGATCGTCATCACCGTCGAAGGGTTCGACTGGAACTGCCCGCAGCATATCACCGAACGCTTCACTGTGGACGAAGTGAGTCGGGTGTCCGCCCCACTGTTGACGCGGATTGCCGAACTTGAAGCGCAGCTTGTGAATTATGAAGGAAAGCCAAATGGCTGAGCCAAACACCGACCCAAATCTTTACATCGAATGCCTCGCGGCGATGGCCGTCTCCGGCGACGTCTATCCTTGCGACACGCTGGCCCCCGTCGTGCAGGCTGAGTGTGCCTTGTCGGCAGGGCAGACGGCGTTTGCCCCGCAAGATCACCATGCCCCCGCCCTGATCAGCCGCACAGAAAGGACTTGACCGATGCCCAAACCCCGCCCCATTCGCCTGCACCGTTTTCGGCTTTCGGGCCATTGCCACCGGGTTGAGCTGTTCCTGTCGGTGCTGAACCTCCCTTTCGAGATCGTGGAAGTGCCCCCGGGAGGCCAGAGAGCCCCTGTGTTTCTTGAGATGAACCCATTCGGACAAGTGCCGGTGATCGAGGATGACGGCTTTGTTCTGGCGGATTCGAATGCGATCCTGGTCTATCTGGCCACCCGCTATGACCCCGCGCGTCGCTGGTATCCTACCGACGCCAAGGGGGTCGCAGAGGTGCAGCGCTGGCTGTCCGTTGCCGCTGGCCCCCTGTTTTCCGGCCCTGCAATCGCGCGGCTGGTCGGGCTTTTCGACGCCAAACACGATCTGACCCGCGCGCAGGCAACGGCAGCGGGCGTGCTGGCCGTGATGGAGGCGCATCTTGCAGCGTCGGGGCCATTCTTTGCGGCTCAGCACCCGACAATCGCTGACATTGCCCTCTATTCCTACACGGCCCGCGCACCCGAAGGCCATGTGTCGCTGGAACTCTACCCGAATATCCGGGGCTGGATCAGCCGGATCGAAAGCCTGCCCGGCTTTGCCCCGATGGTCCGCAGCGTGCCGAAATTCGGCGGTGCCGCAGCGCGATGACAGCAACAGAAGGCTCGCCCTTTCACGCGGGCGAGCGCGAAGTTCAGGACCGGGCCGGGACTCGCGCTCGCATGGATATGGCAGGCCCCCGCCTGATCCGCGACCTCATGCCCGATCAGCACCGCGAACTGTTCGACAAGTTGCCCTATCTGATTGCGGGGATTGCTGATGCGGCAGGCCAGCCTTGGGCATCGGTCCTGGCAGCAGAGCCGGGCTTTGTGACCACCACGCCGCGCGAGATGCGCATCGCCGCCTTGCCCAGCCCGATGGATCCGGTGCGGCAGGCCTTGCTGCCCGGTGCGGCCATCGGCGTGCTGGGGATCGAATTGACAACCCGCCGCCGCAACCGGATGAACGGTCGCGTCCGCACGGTTGGAACGTCGGGCTTTGCCGTCAATGTTGTCCAAAGCTTTGGCAACTGCCCGAAGTATATCCACATCCGGCAACACGAACGGGTCAGCCATAGCCGGCCCGCATCGCGTCGGGCAGAGACTGCGGCCCTGAGCCCCGAGGCAAGATCGCTGATCGAACGGTCAGACACCTTCTTCTTAGCCACGACAACGGGACGCGACCCACAGGACTGGACCCTTGGTGTCGATGTTTCGCATCGCGGCGGCGAACCCGGGTTCGTCCACCTGCAGGAAACCGCTGATGGGGCGCGGCTGCTCGTTCCCGATTTTGCCGGGAACGGGTTTTTCAATACGCTTGGCAACCTGACGATGGACCCCCGCGCCGGTCTGCTGTTCATCGACTTCGCGCAAGGTCACCTGTTGCAACTGGCCGCGCGGGGCAGCGTGGTCTGGACTGACGCGGAAACCGCCACTGTTACGGGGGCCGACCGCATGCTGGTTCTGGATATCGCAGGCGGGCACTGGCTGCACGACGCCCTCGATTTGCGCTGGTTGTAACGTACCCCGGGGCAAGACTGGCCCCGGGGCAGCCGCTCTTCAGACCGTGATGACGATCTTGCCCATGTGACCTGCCGCCTCCAGATGCGCGAAGGCCTCTGCCGCCTGATCGAAGGCGAAGGTCCGGTCGATTACCGGTGTTATCGCATGCTGCTCCACGAACCGGCTCACGCGTTCCAGAAAGGCGCGCGGTCCGACCATGATGCCATTGATCGTGGCATTTGCCGTGAACAGGCCATTCAAGTTTGGTGCCGATCCGAACCCCGTCAGAACGCCAATTTGCGCGATCGAGCCGTGCGCGGCAACGGCAGCCACAGATTGATCAAAGGTCTGTGCGCCGCCAAGTTCAAGGATGTGATCCGCGCCGTGCCCACCCGTCACCGCGCGCACTTCGGCTGACCATTCCGGCGCGTTCCTATAGTTGATGCCAAAATCCGCCCCCAGCGCCTTGGCCCGCGCCAGTTTCTCGTCTGACGAAGACAGAACAACCACTTTGGCGCCAACAGCCTTTGCGAATTGCAAACCGAACATCGCGACCCCGCCGGTGCCCTGCACCAACAGGATATCCCCGGCCTTAAGGGGCCGACCGCGTTCGAACAGCGCGCCCCAGGCGGTCACAGCGGCGCAGGGCAAGGTCGCAGCTTCGGCATAGCTCAGGTGATCCGGAATGCGGACAAGGCCGGCTTCCGGGACGACGATCTGCTCGGCCAGCACGCCGTCGATTGCCCCGCCCAAGGCCCCCGCGAAATAGGCCGGGTCAAACGGGCCATCCTGCCATGTCTGAAAGAACGACGGCATGACGCGGTCACCGGCCTTCCAGCGGGTGACTTCGGCACCGACTTCCCTAACCTCGCCCGCGCCGTCCGACAGCGGCACAAGCGTGGCCAGCGTGGACCCATATTCGCCGCGTTTGATCAACAGGTCGCGGTAGTTGAGGCTGGCGGCCTTGATTGCAACCCGGACCTCATGCGGGCCAAGGGTTTTTGGGCGGGCGAGTTTGATCGACAGCGTTTTGGACGCAAGAGAATAGCCCCGGAATTCGGGAGGAAGAGCGGTCATCGTCAGGTCTCCTATTTATGTATTGAACGATACATAAATAACAGGATTGCGCCTGCCGTCAATAATTATATAGTGGTCACTATGGAAAAAGAGACCCGGTCGCGTGGCCGCCCCAGAACCTTTGACGAAACCGAAGTGCTGGACGCGGCGACCTGCCTGTTCTGGGAAAGGGGCTATGAGGGCACGTCGATCAAGGACCTGATCGACGCGATGGGCATGTCGCCACCGAGTGTCTATGCGGCGTTCGGCTCGAAAGAGGCGCTGTATGACCGTGTCCTTGATCGCTATGCCGAGACGTTCGGGCAGATGCTGCTGCGCGAACTGCATGCCGAACCGGACCTGAAGCGGGCGATTTCCGCGCTGGTGCAGGACTGGGCGCGGTTGCTGACGGGCGGGTCGCATCCCAAGGGCTGCATGATCTCGCTGGGGATGCCGACCCATTCGCCAGATCAGGCCAGCATCGCGCAAGGCGTGGCCAACCGGCGCGCGGCGACACGGCAGATGTTCCATGACCGGCTTGAGGCAGGCTCAGATCAACTGCCCGCTGGCACCGATCTGACAGCCTTGGCCAACTATCTGGCGATGGTCATTGCGGGCATGTCGATGTTGGCCCGCGACGGGCTGGACACCGCTGCCCTGCTGGCCGTATCCGATGTGGCGATGGTAGCCTGGCCCCAGAGCCCCGGCGGATGAGCCGCGCCAGGGCCGTCAGCCAAGGAACCTGCTGAGGGCAAGGGTTGCATTGGTGCCGCCAAACCCGAACGAATTCGACAGAACGGTGTCAATCGCAACCCCTTCGCGCAGGGTCGTGACGATCTCGCCTGCGTCCAGTTCTGGATCAAGCGTAGTGATATTGGCCGAAGCTGCGATAAAGCCACGGTTCATCATCAGCAGCGCATAGATCGCCTCCTGCACGCCCGCCGCCCCCAGCGAATGCCCGGTCAGCGGCTTGGTTGACGAAATGGGCGGTGTAAGGCCCCGGCCAAAGACCCGGCGGATGGCGTCAACCTCGGTGATGTCGCCAACGGGCGTCGAGGTTCCATGGCTGTTGATGTAATCCACCCGGCGGTCTGGCGACAGCGTGGACAGCGCCAGCCGCATCGCCCGTTCGCCGCCTCTACCGCTTGGCGCGACCATGTCATGGCCATCCGAGGTGGCCCCGTAACCAGTGATTTCCCCATAAATCTTCGCGCCCCGCGCGCGGGCATGTTCCAACTCCTCCAGAACCAGCACGCCACCACCGCCCGCGATCACAAACCCGTCCCGCGTCGCGTCATAGGATCGCGAGGCGGTCTGCGGCGTATCGTTGTATTTCGACGACATCGCGCCCATCGCGTCGAACAGGCAGGACAACGTCCAGTCCACCTCCTCGCCGCCGCCGGCAAAGACGATGTCTTGCTTGCCAAACTGAATCTGCTCGGCTCCACTGCCGATACAATGGGCAGACGTGGCGCAGGCGCTGCTGATCGAGTAGTTGACCCCCTGGATCTTGAACGGGGTGGCGAGGCAGGCCGAGTTGGAGGAAGACATGCCCTTGGTCACCATGAACGGCCCCATCCGCTTGGGGCTGCCGGTTTCGCGCACGATGGTGTGGGCGCGGTAAAAGGATTTGGTCGACGGCCCGCCCGATCCCATGATCAGGCCCGTCCGTTCGTTCGATACATCGCCCGCCTCAAGCCCGGCATCCTTGATCGCCTGCGCCATCGCGATGAAGTTGAACGCAGCCCCATCCCCCATGAACCGCAGGTCGCGTTTGTCGATATGGTCGGCAAGGACAATGTCCGGCGCCCCGTGCACCTGACAGCGAAAGCCGTGCTCGGCATAGTCGGGGGCAAAGGTGATGCCGGACTTGCCTGCACGCAGCGCGGCTTCCACCTCGTCCAGCGTATTTCCGATGCTCGAGACGATCCCCATCCCGGTGACGACGACACGGCGCATGAGCTTCCCTTTCGTGGTCCAGATGTTGCCCGGACGGGTTCCGCAAATAAGCATCCCCGGGCAAACCGACCTTTGCCCGGGGATCGGATGTGACAGCCGTCAGATCGGCGTTTGGGGGTTATTCAAGCGAGGCGGGTGTCTTGTCGCTAATGTTCGGCCAGTTCGCATTCGCCTTGGCCAGCGTTCCGGCTGGGTCCTTGTCCCACATCGCCACGGCGTCTTCTGAGACGAAGAGGTAAAGCTTGCCTTCGAAGTTGCGGAAGATCGCCGGATCGCCGTCCAGCTTTTTGCCCAACGCAGCGCCGACCGCACAGAACCCGCCAAAGGCAGGCTCAAAGGTCGCCGGTGCCGCGACAAAGCTTTCACGTGCCGCGGCCGAGGCGAACAGATAGGTTGCCCCGCCCACTTCGGCCGCGAAGTCGGCCGATCCGACAACCGGGGCCCCGCCCGTTGCATATGATGTCGCGTCGATGCCGCGCAGGATCACGCCATCCGCATCCACGTTGATCGCGGCGGTCGAGGTGACATCGTAGGCAAGGGCGGGCAGAGCCGCCCCCATCAGAAGCGCGGTCGCCAGTACAGCGGCATTACGGCGGAAGGTGTTGAAGAACATCGGTTTCATGTCATGGTTCCTTTGGGTTTTGTGAAGGGTAAAGGCTGGGGTTCAGGCGGCCAGAGACTTGGCCACCGGAAAGTCTATGGCCGTCTCGGCAACGTTGTTGACGTAGTTGGTCAGCGTGTTCAGTGCGACATGCAGCACGATCTCGACGGTCTGCGCATCACTGAACCCGGCGGCCCTGACGGCCTCGATATCGCCGTTCCCGACGTGACCGCGTGCATTCGTCACCGATACGGCAAAACGCACGGCCGCATCGGCCTTGGCGTCACCCGACGTGCCCCGGCGATTTGCCAGAATCTCGGCTTCGTCCAGCTTGGCCAGGTTCGCACCCATGTAGCTGTGCGCTGAAAGGCAATAGTCGCAGCCATTGATTTCGGCCACGGCAAGGGCGATCCGTTCTCGGGTTTTCGCATCGATCGTGCCTTTGCCCAAGGCACCATTCAGGCCGAGATAGCCTTCAAGCGCTGCGGGCGAATTGCCGACGACCCGGAAAAGGTTCGGGACCAGCCCGAATTGCTTCTTCACGGCTTCAAGCAGCGGCCGAGAGCCGATCGGCGAGGCTTCAATGGTTGCCGGAGTGCTGATACGCGACATGATGGTATTCCTGTCTTGACTGGCCTGCGGGACCATCCCGTGCCAACAAGGGAGAACCTAATTGCCCCGTCCGAAGTGCGGAATATTCGACAGAAGCAATTCAGAGCTTCGCTGCGCGGAATAATCCCCGTGCCAGTGACGCAACCATCGATCAGTTCAAGTCGCAGTACATCGGCTACGACCTGCGACCAGATCATTGGGCTTGCCATGGTCGGGGATGTGCCCGTCACAAGTGCCGCGCAAAAGGGGAAGCAGGCTTTCCGGCCATGCCAAATCGTGAGAGCGGTTCTGTTTCTTCGGGGCAATATTTGGCGGCATTCGCCTGGAAGTCGGTTTTCTACCCGCCGGACAGCCCTGCAATGCGTCAATTTTCCAGCCCGATCACCGACAGGATGACGTGCGTCGAGTGCTTCTCGACCATGTGGCTTCGATCAGCGAAACGGAAATCGCGAAGCTCCGCATCAAGGTCGGCGAACAGACGCTGGTGCTTTATCTGGAAGAGAGCAGCGAGGCTGTCTCCATCCACCGACTGTCCCGAAGTGTCGACTGCTCGCCTGCGACGATTGCCGAACTAGGCGACCAAGGACTGCTTTCGCGGTTGATGCTCTAAACTTCGCACACGCAGCGAAAGGCCGGAATCCGCCCAAAGCGTTCTTGTGTACCTGCGTGGTGCGGCGGACAAGACGGCTTTGGACGGGTGAGGTGAAACGGTCGATTTGCTTGCAGACGAATGCTCCCACCCGCATCCCGGACTGCGCGATCAGCAAGGTCGATTATAGGCTCCCTTGGCGCTTGCGGTCAGGCCGGACGCTCAGCTGTTTTGGTCAGATGACGGTAAACCTGCTGCATGCGGGTTGAACGCTGTTTTTGTCCGGTTTCGCGCATTCGGGTGCGGGTTTGGCTACTAACATGCTGGAATCCGGCGCAGTTTGCTTCGTTTTGTTGACCTATTGTTGACCTGGGATTTGGTCATGCGAAAGCCCCGCGGTTGGGCGGGGCGTATGGCATTGATAACTATAGTATTTTTGGTTGCGGGGACAGGATTTGAACCTGTGACCTTCAGGTTATGAGCCTCATCTTCTGGGAAAGCGCTCGTCCTTTGATTTCAGCATGTTTTGCAATAATCTCTTGAATCGGATACGTTTTCTAACCGCGCTTTGCCGCA
>JANOGW010000085.1:0-27644 GCA_031406155.1 Pseudorhodobacter sp. | reverse complement strand
CGGCACGACGCCGGAGCTGGTTGCGGTGGGTTCTGTCTCCAGAGGAGCTTCCTGCCCCATGCGTGCCACCGACATCGTCATCGCCAGCGCCGCCCGCACAGCGGTCGGCTCGTTCAACGGCGCCTTCGCCACGACCCCTGCCCATGATTTAGGCAAGGTGGCGATTGTCGATGTGCTGGCCCGCGCCAAGGTCGCGGCGGAGGAAGTCGACGAGGTCATTCTCGGCCAGATCCTGACGGCGGGTCAGGGGCAGAATCCGGCGCGGCAGGCGGCGATCAACGCCGGCGTGCCGAAAGAGGCGACCGCCTGGGGGCTCAACCAGCTGTGCGGCTCGGGCCTCAGGAGCGTCGCCATCGGCATGCAGCAGATCCTCACCGGCGATGCCGACATCATCGTCGCCGGCGGGCAGGAATCGATGTCGATGGCGCCGCATGTCGCGCATCTGCGTAGCGGCGTGAAGATGGGCGATTTCGCGATGGTCGATTCGATGATCAAAGACGGGCTGTGGGATGCCTTCAACGGCTATCACATGGGCCAGACGGCAGAAAACGTGGCTTCGCAATGGCAGATATCGCGCGAGATGCAGGATATGTTTGCCGTGGCTAGCCAGAATAAGGCCGAAGCCGCACAAAAAGCCGGCAGGTTTGTGGATGAGATTGTGCCCTTTATCATTTCCACCCGCAAAGGCGATGTCACGGTCGATGCCGATGAATACATCCGCCACGGCGCCACGATGGACGCGATGGCGAAACTTAAGCCCGCGTTTACCAAGGACGGATCGGTCACGGCAGCCAACGCCAGCGGCCTGAACGACGGTGCTGCGATGGTGTTGTTGATGAGCGCGGATGAGGCGGCACAACGCGGTCTAACCCCGCTTGCCCGCATCGCATCCTATGCCACGGCGGGGCTTGATCCCGCGATCATGGGTGTGGGCCCCATCCATGCCAGCCGCAAGGCGCTGCAAAAAGCGGGCTGGAAAGCCGCCGATCTGGATCTGATCGAGGCGAACGAGGCGTTTGCTGCGCAAGCCTGCGCGGTGAACAAGGATATGGGCTGGAACCCTGAACTGGTGAATGTGAATGGCGGCGCAATTGCCATCGGCCACCCCATCGGTGCCTCGGGCGCGCGCATTCTGAACACGCTGATCTTCGAAATGGGTCGCAGGGGTGCCAAAAAGGGCCTCGCCACCCTGTGCATCGGTGGCGGCATGGGTGTCGCCATGTGCATTGAACGTGCCTGACCATTGCCGCAACGCAGCATAGGCGCGCAATAATATTGCGCGCCGGTTTCCATTTGGATAACACTATTTCAAGGAACGAATTTCCAGGGAGGAATCATGTCGAAAGTTGCATTGGTCACAGGCGGGTCGCGCGGTATCGGCGCTGCAATTTCGGTTGCGTTGAAGGCCGCAGGCTACAGCGTTGCGGCAAATTACGCCGGCAACGATGAAGCGGCTGCCAAATTCACTGCCGAAACCGGGATCAAGGCCTACAAATGGTCGGTCGCCGATTATGATGCTTGCGCCGCCGGCATTGCACAGGTCGAGGCTGACCTCGGCCCGATTGCCGTGCTTGTCAACAACGCCGGCATTACCCGGGATGCGATGTTCCACAAGATGACGCCGGGCATGTGGAAAGAGGTGATTGATACCAATCTTTCGGGCCTGTTCAACATGACGCATCCCTTGTGGTCCGGCATGCGCGACCGCAAGTTTGGCCGGGTGATCAACATCTCCTCGATCAACGGGCAAAAGGGGCAGGCGGGACAGGTAAACTATTCGGCTGCCAAATCCGGCGATCTGGGCTTTACCAAGGCTCTGGCACAGGAAGGCGCGCGCGCAGGCATCACCGTCAATGCCATCTGCCCAGGCTATATCGGCACCGAAATGGTGCGCGCGATTGATGAAAAAGTGCTGAACGAACGCATTATCCCGCAAATTCCGGTTGGCCGGTTGGGTGAGCCAGAGGAAATCGCCCGCATCGCAGTGTTCCTTGCCTCCGACGACGCAGGCTTCATCGCGGGTTCGACGATTTCCGCCAATGGCGGGCAGTTCGTGGTCTGAACCAGAGTTCGGCGCGCCAACCGCTGCGCGCCAAAAAATTTTTGAGAAAATTTTTGGCAAAATCCTGTGAAGGGTTTTACTGCGCCCTTCAGGGATGACCATGACCCGCAACCGCGCCACCTTGATCGGCTTTACTGCCGTCCTGCAATGGGCACTGCTGGCGCTGTTCACCATCGGATCGGCCCCGGTGCCGCCATTGCTTCTGAACGCGATGTGCTTTGCGATTGGTGGCACGCTTGGCCTGATCTGGGCGCTTGCCAATGGCCGCGCGCATGTGCTTCGGACCATTCCCATGAAAGTTTACGCCTTTGGGACGCTCGGCCTTTTTGGCGCGCATTTTCTGTATTTCACAGCCTTCCGGATGGCACCGATAGCGGAAACCGGGCTGATCGCATATCTTTGGCCGCTGATAATCGTCTTGATGTCGGGCCTGCTTCCAGGCGAACGGCTGCGGCCTTTGCACATTCTTGGCGCGCTGGTGGCCTTTGGGGGTGTCGCTCTGATCGTGATCGAAGGCGACAGCGGGATTACAGCGGGCGCTTTGCCCGGTTTCGGTGTGGCGTTTACATTTGCCGTGGTCTGGGCCAGCTATTCAGTGCTGTCGCGCCGTCTGGGGGATATGCCGACCGAATCGGTCACCGTCTTCTGTCTGGCAGCGGCCGTCCTGTCGGCCGTCGCACACCTGGCATTGGAAACCACACTCTGGCCGCAAGCCGTCCTTGCATGGGTGTCAGTTGTGGCACTTGGTCTTGGCCCGGTTGGCTTGGCGTTCTTTACATGGGATATCGGGATGAAACGGGGTGACATCCAGTTACTTGGCGTCGCATCCTATGCGGCGCCGTTGCTATCGACGATTGCCTTGGTCGCTGCTGGCATAACAATACCGTCGACCACAATCCTGATCGCGGCGGCGTTGATCGCCGGGGGGGCGGCACTGGCGGCACGCGCAAGAAAGCGCAGCGCCGGCGCCGAAAGTGTTACGCCTGTGACAGGCGAGTGATCTCCTCTTTGATCTTCAGTTTCTGCTTTTTCAGCTCACCGATCTTCAAGGCATCTGTGGCGGGGCTGCGCTGGGCCTTTTCAACGATTTCCGAAAGGTGCTCATGCTTGCGGCGCAGTTCCTGCAGATGCGAAGCGATGGTCATATCCGTCCTCCTGAGATGGGTCCAATAGTCCGATTGCATCACAGATGCCGAGTCGTGTCACCCGTTCTGACGCTTGCAGTTGTGCTGAATTGCAAGAATTCATTTAAACTCTGCGCAGATGTCCTGACCGTCCCGCAAAACCGCCCTGGCGGCGGCGGTGTAACTGTCGCGGTCGGCGTCATGCGCGTCGCCGTCGTGCAGCACAAACGGCGCCAGCAGCCGGAACGCCCGCCGCCCGCCCTTTCGGGCCTGCAGGATCACCCGCCGCCCTGGCTGCCCGGTCCGTGCTGCAAGTGGCAGCACCGCGACAGACCCAAGGCCCCCGGTGCAGGCCGCCAGCGCCTCGGGCAAGCACGCGGTGGCCAGGATCATCGTCAGCCATCCGCCGGGCGACAACCGCCGTGCCCCGCAGGCCACCCAGTCGGCAATCGGCGTGGCCACCCGCAAGGCCACATCGCGGCCGGGGTCGGGCGAGGGTGATCCTGCCGTGGCAAAGTAGGGCGGATTTGCGATCACGTGATCAAACCCGCGCTTCAGCCCCGCCGGAAGCTGCACCAGATCGCCCTCCACAACCTCGAACGCAGCGCCGTTGCGTTGGGCATTCCGGCGCGCGAGATCGGCGTATTCAGGTTGCATTTCCAGCCCAGCCAGAGCCAAGCCTGCAACCCGCGTGCCAAGACATAGCGCCGCCGTGCCTGCACCACAGCCCAGATCCAGCACCGATTGCCCGGGCCGGGCAGCGACGGCGGCGGCCAGCAACACAGGGTCTGTCGCCGCGCGGTAGCCGCGCCGGGGTTGCCACAGCCGCAATCTGCCGCCCAGAAACGCGTCATCGGTCAGATCCTCTGGCGCGAACATTCGCTACAATCCGGTCGGAATGTCATTGTCGGCCAGCACGATGCGCGCACGCCACAGATCGCGTTCCAGAACCATCAGACGGCGCGGCAAAAAGCCCGCCGATCCTTCCAGCACGCTCATATGGACGTCCAGCGGAAAGGCGGCTATATCCTCGCCCTGCAGCATGGCGGTTGCGAAGGCGATCATCGTCGGGTCCGTGCTGCGCATTAACTCTTTCATACGGTCAGATTAGCGGCCCCATGCAGGGCTTGTCGAGGGTGGGATAAAACACGATGGGATTGGACGAGGGGCCCGACAAACCGCATGATCAACTGGCCGCGTGGCTGGCAGAAGACATGGCGGCTGTGAACCATCTGATCCGCGATCGGATGGCCTCGGAACATGCGCCCCGCATTCCGGAAGTGACGGCGCATCTGGTCGAGGCGGGCGGCAAGCGCCTGCGCCCGATGCTGACGCTTGCCGCCGCCCGGATGTGTGGCTATGATGGCACCTATCACGTGCATCTGGCGGCAACGGTAGAATTTATTCATACCGCCACCCTGCTGCACGATGATGTGGTGGACGCATCTGCCCGTCGCCGGGGCCGGCCCACCGCGAACCTGCTATGGGACAATAAATCGTCGGTGCTGGTCGGCGACTATCTGTTTTCCCGCAGTTTCCAGTTGATGGTCGAAACCGGCAATCTGCGCGTGCTGAGCATTCTGGCCAATGCCTCTGCCACCATCGCGGAAGGCGAGGTTCTGCAACTGACCGCAGCACAGGATCTGGCCACCACCGAAGCCGTCTACCTGCAAGTGGTGCGTGGCAAGACCGCCGCCCTGTTTTCAGCGGCAACCGAGGTAGGCGGCATCATCGCGGGTGCCCCCGAGGCACAGGTGCGTGCCCTGTTCACTTATGGCGATGCTCTGGGAATTGCGTTTCAGATCGTCGATGACCTGCTGGATTACGACGGCACCGATGCGGCCATCGGCAAAGACACAGGCGATGATTTCCGCGAACGCAAGGTGACGCTGCCGGTGATCCGCGCCGTTGCGCAAGCCACCGCGGATGAGCGCGCCTTCTGGGTGCGCGTCATCGAAAAGGGTGATCAACGGCCCGGTGATCTGACCGAGGCCCGCGCCATCATGGCCCGCCACGGCACCATGCAAGGCGCGAGAGAAGAGGCGCTGGTCTGGGCCGCCAAAGCCCGCGCCGCCCTGTCGGTTCTGCCCGACCACCCGCTGCGCGCGATGCTGGACGATCTTGCAACCTATGTGGTCGCACGCATCCGTTAGAGTGTGTCTGACGATCATATCATCGTCCGTCAGACTCAAGCCTTTTGATTTTACGTTTGTCTTTCGACAAAATCGTCATCCACTTTTGTCGGAAAAGCTTTAATAGCGTAGGGCAGCAAAGTTTGACCGCACATAGGCCCCCCTTGCTGAGTGCGGCACCGAAATCAGGTCGGGCCAACCGTTCTGCCCGCTTTTCAGGTCAAGCCAATAGGGCCCGCCACCAATCCATTCCTGATGCCAGATCAGATCTTTGGCACTTGGCGGAGCATAGAACAGATGCGTCTCGCAGCCCGTAATGCCGAAGTAGCTGGCATGGCAAAGCGAGACGAACATTAACTTGCGCCCGTCCTGAAATGGGACCAGATTTGCGAAAACGTCGATCGGAGCGCCAAGGTCGGCTTCGACATCGGCGATTTTTGCGGCCAGTTTGCTGCGGGCCAGGGTTAGCGTCGCGGCATCATTCAGCGAAATTTTCTCGACACTGGCAAATCGGTCCGGGTCTGTCGTGGGGTTGGCCTCAGTCGCGGCCATGATCGCCGGGGCGGTGGGAACAAGTGGCGGGGCGGCTTGCGGTTGGGCCAGCCCGGCCATCATCGGATCAACGCACCCATCGCGGAACTGGGCCATTCCGGCGGCAAAGCCATCAAGCGGCATGGCTGAAAATGCCGGCAGGTTCAGGGCCGTTGCATCCAGCGTCACGGACAAGACCCGCGCCTGCGCCATCCGGTCCATCAGCGCAATCAGGGTGTCAGGTGAGATCAGGGTGGCAAAGTTTGACGGATGGCCAAAGCCGGTATTGTCCACGAACACGGCCTGAAGCGTGGGCACGCCGTCCAGTGCCAGAACTGCGGCAGATTGCGGCGGCACACTGGCGACCGTCAGGCCCAGATGAAGGCGAAATGCGCCGTCCCAAAAGCACTGGATCATCATGCAGCCCTGTTCAAGCGGCCTGTCGGTTTCGGGGCAATTCGTGAGCAGCATTTCATGCTCGCCCTGTGTCTGAAACCAGCTTTGCGCGGCGGCAAAAGAGGGCCATACGAAAATCGCCACAAGAATGAACCAGCGCATCATTTCCCTCATCCAACCCCGATGGCCAAGCCTGCCAAAGTTGCGTCAGCCTGTCCAGATGGGCCAGAGCGTGATGAGGAAAGCGGGTATCGGCTTTCTTCAACGATCACGCCACCACTCAGAAACGAGAGCAGGTCAGTGTTTCGTTCAAACATCATCCTGCTGTCTTGGCCTACGCCAGAACAGGGCCGCTGGCCGTCCACCATTGGGGATGAGCGGTGGCAAGCTGATCGGCGGCGGCCTTTGCACCAACTTCTGTTTCAAACAGGGCAAAGCATGTCGCACCAGACCCGGACATGCGCGCAATCAAGGCACCGGACTGGCTGGCAAGGGCCGCCAGAACGGCACCGATACCGGGGGCAATCGCGCGTGCGGGCGCTTCCAGATCGTTGCGTTGGGTGGACAGCCAATTGGCAAACACTCTGGCATCTGGCGTGGCAAGAAAACTTGGGGGCATGCCCGGGTTCTGCTTGTTCGATAGGGCCTGAAAGACGGCCGGTGTCGGCACAGCGATGCTGGGGTTGACCAGAACAATATGCAACTCCGGCAGCGGGCCTGCTTTTTCCAACCTGTCACCAATGCCGCGCATCCGGGCAGGGCGAGCACCCATGCACACGGGCACATCAGCGCCCAGGGCCAATTGTGCCGTTGTCTCCGGTAAAGCGATCCCCCAATGCCGCGACAAGGCGCGCAATGTGGCTGCTGCATCGCTTGATCCGCCACCAATGCCGGAAGCCACAGGCAGGCGCTTGTCCAAAATCAGGGCGGCACCGCGATCCGGCGAAAGCATCCGGGCGGCGCGAAGCACAAGATTGTCCTCCCGGCTATCAAGAAGATGCGCTTGCGGTCCGATGATCGTCAGTCCCAGCGCGGGTGCATCCGTGACCGAGATGCTGTCGCCGATGCCGCAGAACACCACCAAACTGTCCAGAAGATGATATCCATCTGCCCGCTGTCCGGTGACATGCAGCGTCAGGTTGATCTTGGCCGGTGCGAATTCAGTTGTCGGCGGCTGCGGCATCGACGGGCTTTGGCACTGTGGCAGCTTCTTCGGCCAAAACGGCATCAAGACCGACTTCCAACTTGAGTTTGATGCGGGCGGCATCTTTTTCCGCAGGCCCGAAGGACGCTGCGCGGTGCCATTGAAACGCTGCTTCAAGTTTGCGCCCCACGGCCCAGTATACATCGCCCAGATGGTCTGTGACCACTGGATCGACCGGTTCCAGAAGGGATGCTTTTTCCATTGGTGCAAGTGCTTCGTCATAGCGGCCAAGCCGGTACAGGGCCCAGGCCAGGCTGTCGATGATATAGCCCGACTCGGGCTCGGCCGCGACGGCGCGCTTGATCAGGTCCAGAGCTTCGTCCAGGTTTTCATGTCGGTCGAGGTAGGAATAGCCAAGATAGTTCAACACCTGTGGCTGATCGGGTTGCAAGGCCAGCGCCTGACGGAAATCGGCTTCGGCACCCGGCCAGTCATTACTGCGTTCCTTGCACACGGCCCGGCTGTAATAGAGCACCCAGTGGCGGGGATCGGGCTTTTGGATCAGCGCGATCGCGGCATCATAGGATAGAACGGCATCGGCGAACTTTTCGGCGCGGCGCAAGGCGTCGCCAAGCGCCAGATGCACGCCCAGCACGCCCGAATTGCTGCGTGCGAGGCCTTGCAGCACCTCGATAGCGGCCTCTGCCTTACCCGTCGCATACAACGCTTCCGCGCGACCTATCTCTGCGACGTGATACGCGGGGTCGGCTGGGGCGATCAATGCATAGGTCGACGAGGCAAGCTCCCACTGCGCCTGATTTTCCAGCAATGCCGCAGTCATCAGCAAGGCATCGGTGTGGTCGGGGCGCAGATAGGCGGCAACGCGGGCGTGGACCAGCGTGAAGCCTGCCTCGGCTTCGCCACTCATTGCGGTCGCGATGCTGAAGAATACTTCGGCAATGCCGTCTTTTGCGTTGCGGGTGATGTCAAACGGCAGCGTTTCGTTTGCCGCCAGCTTAGCGCGAAGGGCATCGATCAGCGGATCGCCCCCGGCACCGACCGTGCGGTCCAGCAGATCGGCTGCGTCCTTGTTGCGCTCCAGCTGGCTTAAGACCTGCGCATGGGCGATTACGCCGCGCCGCATCAGTTGCATGGGTCCGGAGACGCGCCCCGACAAGATGGCGTCGGCACCTTCGAAATCACCGGTAGACGCCAGCGCCAGCGCCTTGTGATACAGCGCGAAGGCGTTCATCCCTTCCACGTTCGCCAGCGCGTCGAAGCTGGCCAGCGCATCGGTGGTGTCGCCATTGCCAAGCATCGACCATGCAGAAATCAAGCCATCGGGCAGCGCACCCACACTGGCCCCTGCCGTGCCATCGCGCAGGATCGCCTCAAAGCCTTCCGCCTGTGCCTGATCGGCCAGTATGGCAATCTGGCCGACCTGACTTTTTGACCCGGTCTGCATCAAAAGCCGCGCCAATTCGGCGGCCCTCGGAAACTCGCCCAGAGCGATTGTCGCAATAACGGCGGATTCAAGCAAAACGGGATTGGTCGGATCGGCAACCAGCGCGCGAGAAAACCAGTCGGCGGCGGCGCGGTAATCGCTGTTGTTGCCCGCAAACCGTGCCGCCAGATATGCCCCCGCATCTTGCGATTCGGCCTGCGCTCTGGCGGATATCGGCGCAAGCGCCATGATCGCCGCAATGGCGAGGGTCACAAACGGGGTGGCACAGATCTTTGGCATAGGGTCCGGGTATCCTTGCACTGTTTCACCCAAAGGTAGGGCTGCAAGCTGCAACTGGCAATCGCATGCGCGCTATTTGCGCTTTGTTGTGCCAGTTCTCGCGCAAATGTCAGCAAGAACTGCTGCCCGCCTCACATATTGGGATAGTTCGGCCCGCCGCCGCCCTGCGGCGTGGTCCAGTTGATGTTCTGGCTGGGGTCCTTGATGTCGCAAGTTTTGCAGTGCACGCAATTCTGGAAGTTGATCACGAAACGCGGGTCGCGGCTTGGTTCTGCCACCACCTCGTACACACCCGCCGGGCAATAAAGCCGTGCGGGTTCGGCGTATTTCGGCAGGTTCACGGCGATGGGCACGGACGGGTCTTTCAGCTTCAGGTGCGCGGGCTGGTTTTCATCGTGATTGGTAAAGCTGAACGCCACATTGGTCAGCCGGTCGAATGACAGCACGCCGTCCGGTTTGGGGTAGTCGATCGGCGCAAAGTCTTTTGCGAGGCCGGTCGCCGCCGCATCGGATTTGCCGTGTTTCAGGGTGCCGAACACCGTAAAGCCAAGGGTATTGGCCCACATGTCGATGCCGCCCCCCAGAAGCGAGGCCATCAGCCCGTATTTCGACCACAACGGTTTGACATTGCGCACCTTTTTCAGATCGCGCCCGATGGCCCCAGTGCGCACGGCGGTCTCATAGGCGGTCAATTCATCGCTGCTGCGCCCGTCCCTTATCGCCGCAAATGCCGCCTCGGCCGCATGGATGCCCGACAGCATCGCATTATGGTTGCCCTTGATGCGCGGCACGTTCACCAGACCCGCCGTGCATCCCAACAACGCCACGCCGGGTGCCACCATCTTGGGGATCGACTGCCAGCCGCCCTCGGATATCGCCCGCGCGCCGTAAGCCACACGTTTGCCGCCCTTCAGCAGATCGGCCACCATCGGGTGATGCTTGAAGCGCTGAAATTCCATATACGGGTAAAGATGCGGGTTCTGATAATTCAGGTGCACCACAAATCCCACATAGACCTGATTGTTTTCAAGATGGTAGATGAATGATCCGCCGCCTGCGTTCTTGCCCAGCGGCCAACCCATTGTGTGCGTCACACTGCCCGGTTTGTGCTTGGCGGGATCAATGTCCCAGATTTCCTTCATGCCAAGGCCAAACTTCTGCGGGTCCTTGCCTTTTGACAGGTCGTATTTCGCGATCACTTCCTTGGCCAAAGACCCGCGCACGCCTTCCGACAGGAACACGTATTTGCCATGCAGTTCCAGACCCGGTTCATAGTTCGGCCCGTGGCTTCCATCGGGCAATATGCCAAATTCCCCCGCCACCACGCCGCGCACGTCGCCGCCGTCGCCGTAGACCAGCGCCGAACAGGCCATGCCGGGAAATATGTCCACAACCAGCGCCTCGGCCTGCTGTGCCATCCAGCGGCAGACATTGGCCATCGAAACGATGTAATTGCCATGGTTGCTCATCAGGGGCGGCATCGGCCAGTTCGGAATGCGCACTTTTCCGGCGTGGCCAAGGAAGAAGAAGTTATCTTCCACCACCTCGGTCGTGATCGGGGCGCCACGGGTTCGCCAGTCGGGCATCAGCGCATCAAGGCCCGATGGGTCCAGCACCGCGCCCGACAGAATATGCGCGCCGACCTCTGACCCTTTTTCCATCACCACGACGCTCAGTGCGCTATCCAGTTGCTTCAACCGGATGGCCGCAGACAGTCCGGCAGGCCCCGCACCCACGATCACAACGTCATAGTCCATCTTTTCGCGGGCGGCAGGTTCGGTCATCAAGGCGGTCCTTCTGGCAGGCATCAGCGTGGTAAAACAGTCTGAGGTAGGGTTTGCCCCAAGGCATGGCCGGCGTCAATCGTGACGCCACGGTGCCATGCGGCACGAATTGCGCCATTGTTCTTGCATTTGTCGCGTGGCTCGGTTCAGTTGGCGGTACGAGACGATGCAACGCCATGGCCCAGCAGGGCCGTGGCCTTGTCATTTAAGAGTGAGGCCGATGGAAAAGATCCCGATGACCCGCGTGGGCCATACCGCGATAGACAGCGAACTGAAGGTGCTGAAATCAATCGAACGCCCGGCTGTGATCCGTGCGATCGCCGAGGCGCGCGAACATGGCGATCTGTCGGAAAACGCCGAGTATCACGCCGCGCGTGAAAAACAGAGCTTTATCGAGGGTCGCATCAAGGAACTGGAGGCGCTTTTGTCGCTGGCCGAGGTGTTCGATCCGGCCAAGCTTTCGGGTGCCATCAAATTCGGGGCGACGGTCACGTTGGTGGATGAGGACACAGAAGAAGAACGCACCTACCAGATTGTGGGCGAGCAGGAGGCTGATATTGAAAATGGCCTGCTGAACATCCGCTCACCGCTGGCGCGCGCATTGATCGGCAAGGAAGAAGGCGACAGTATCGACGTGAAAACCCCAGGCGGCCAGCGCAGCTATGAGGTGCTGCGCGTTCAATTTATTTGATCCTATAAGTCAAGATGGATTACGATGCCGGACTCAAAAGACAGGCTAAAAGACCTCGGCCGCACGGGATTGGATGATGGTCAGAGCGGCCTTCGCCTGTCGCAGATCACCGCTGCAATCCTGAGCGTCGTTTGGGTGCTGGCGGTGGTTACCTACCTGACGTTCGGGACACCTGAGCAAGGCGAGGGCACTTTCGGTCTGGTGATGACGCTGATGCTGGTGTTCCTGCCCTTGGCGTTGATCTGGGTTGCGGTCAGCACGCTGGGCAGTATCCGGTCGCTGCGCCAGGATGCCGCCCGGTTGCAGGCGTCGGTTGATGCGATGCGGATGGCCTATGTGGCGGGTCAACAGGCCTCGGGCGCGGCGGCGGCCAAGCCATCGGTGGAAAAGAAGCTTGATGAAATCGTGGCAAGTCAGAAACAGGCGGAAACGGCGCTCGCCAGCTTTACCTCGCGCCGCGATGCCGCCCTGACTGTCGCCTCCGCTGATGGCAAGGCGGCATTGGCCGCCCCAAGACCCGCCTTTGGTGATGAACAACTGGGCCTTGCCCTTGGCACCCCTGCCGAAGACATCCGCCCGCCGCTGTCGATCACGGATTTCATCCGGGCGCTGCAATTTCCTGAAAACGTCGATGACCGTGAAGGCTTTCGCGCCCTGCGCCGCGCGCTTGAAGACCGCACCGTGGCCAAGCTGATCCGGGCGGCGCAAGACGTTCTGACCCTGCTTAGTCAGGAAGGCATCTATATGGATGACCTGATCCCGGATCGCGCCCGCCCCGAGGTGTGGCGCCGCTTTGCCACTGGCGAACGCGGCCGCGCGATAGCGGCCCTTGGCGGGGTTCGAGACCGATCCTGCCTTGCGCTGACGGCATCGCGGATGCGCGAAGACACCGTGTTCCGCGACGCGGGCCATCATTTTCTGCGGACCTTCGACAAGACCATCGCCGAATTCGAAAAGAACGCAAACGACGCCGATCTGGCTGCCATGGCCGAAACCCGCACAGCGCGCGCCTTCATGCTGTTCGGGCGGGTCACGGGCACGTTTGACTGACCTCAGGTCAGCGACCGCACCATTGTGGTTGCCGCCGAAAAGCCGAAGACCCATCGCAATACGCCGATCTGCGACGTACGCGTCGGAATGAAGCCCTGCCGTTCGTACAACGCCCGCGCGCGCGGATTGACATCGATCACATCCAGCCGCACAGACGGATAACCGCGCTTGCGCCCTTCTGCGCAAATCGCATCCAGCAGCGCCGTGCCGACGCCCTGCCCGCGGGCGGTGTCGGCGACGCAGATCCCGTCCATCAGGAAGCGATCATTGTCCAGATCCCGTTCCAGCAGCCACAACAGACCGGCACGCCATAGTGCGCCGACGGTGCCGTAGACCCGGCGCAAATCCGCCAACCCGCCACCCGCAAATGCGCCTTCCGGTGATTTGAAGCCCACCAGACCCAATAGCGCGCCACTGTAAGACAAGGCCACAATCGCATGATCGCTGCGCATGACGGTCTCCAGCAGGCGAAATGCCGCGTCTTCCGGCCCCAATACCCGGCCCAGCTTGCCACCAAATGCTTGCCAGTAAAGGCGTGCGGCATCTTGGCGCAAATGCGCGGGCAATCCGTGTTGGATGGTAAAGCTCATCGCAATGCCCCGGCCAGTATGGCCTCGTGGCCGGCCCCCAGAATCCAACCTTCGTCAGTCTGCGCAGGCCCCTGTGGCAAGTCAAGCAGGGGCGCGAGTGCGTCCTGCTCTGCCAATGCCCAAAGAGCTTGGGCCAACAGCCGCACCTGTGCTGCATCCTTTATCTCGCCCTGCGCTGCGGCAAGGGACACGTCCTGCGCCAGCAACGATGGGTAGACTTCGGCCAACACCAAAGGCGCATCGGTTGCCTCGAAAGGCCAGACGGCGCAACCCGGTCGCCGTGCCAGCCGCGCGATCATCGGCAGGCCGGTCAGGGCTTGCGAGCCGACCGATCCCGTCGTGTACAACTTCCATGCTGGTTGCGCGCGCGGCACCAGGCGTTCCACCTGCCGTCGTTCGACCAGCCCCAGACCCGCATAATCCACCAGTTTGCGAGCAGGTAGCGCGGGCAGGTCCAGCGCAGCGGGCCGCCCCCAAAACGGCCCGGCACCGCCAAAGCGCGCATTGATACCTGCCGCCAGTTCGAAGCGATTGCTGCGGTTGTCGGGCCCGACCACAAGATGCGCCTCCAGCCAATCCCACACGGCGCGCGCACCTTGCTTGCCGGTCAGGCGTTTTGCAAAGCCCAGCGGGTAGCCGAAGGGAAAATCGAAACCCGCCAGCACGCGCCGCCCCGCCTGTGCCTCGGTATCCAGCAGTGCCGTTAATGCCGCCTCTGCCGCCGCCCGCGTGCGGTGATAGCTGACGTCGCATGTCCGCGCCCGCGCGACGCCGATCCAGATCGCATCTGCCGAGGGGCGGGCAGCCGACGGCACATTCGCCGCCGACCAATCGACCACAATGACAGTATCGAAGATCTGCTTACTGCGCGCCAAGGCTCAACTCGTGCAAAATGAAATCGGCGATGGCTTGGGTATCGTTCAGATCCAGAACTGGTACCGATAGTACCGCCAAGGCCGCATCGGTCGCAACCGCGCGCACACCCGGATCACCCGGCTGGATCAGATCATGCCCCGCCTCGCGCCGGAACACCTCGATCTTGGGATGGGTGTCGCGTTTATACCCCTCTACTAGCACCAGATCGACCGGCGCCATCCGTGCCAGTATCGCCGCCAGTTTGGGCTCGCCGCCCCGATGTTCGCTGAGCAGCGCCATGCGGCTGGCCGAGGCCAGCACCACCTCTTGCGCCCCCGCAACCCGATGGCGATAGGTGTCCTTGCCGGGTTGATCCAGATCGACATCGTGATGCACATGCTTGACCGTAGACACACGCAAGCCACGGGCCGAAAACTCGGCCACCAGCCGTTCCATCAAGCTGGTTTTGCCCGCGTTTTTCCAGCCGATTATACCGAAAACATTCATGCGCGGCCCCCGATCATCGCTTCTGCCGCAATCAGATCTTCCGGCGTGTTGAGGTTTCGAAACGCACCGTTATCGGCGAATTCTGCCTGCGCGGCACCATGCGTCCGGGCGAAATCCATCACCCGCGTTTTCGCACCGGACGCAAGGAAGGCCCGCAGATCGTGGCGAAGCTCGACCGGCCACAAACCGAATGTCGGATGATCAGCACCACCCGAGGCTGCAATCGCCACGCCCGCGGCAGATTGTTCTGCCGCCAGACACAATCGTGGTACCAGATCGGCCGGAAAAAACGGCGTATCAACGGCCACAGACACCACCGCCGTTCCCCCCAGTGGTGCAGCCCAATCCAATGCCGCAAGAATTCCGGACAAAGGCCCCTGACTTTGGTCATCCGCCAACACCGCAAACCCCGCCCCGAACCGTCCCGGATCGCCATTCGCTGACAGCGCAAGGCGTTCTACTTGCGGATGAAGCCGGTCCAGCGCATGCGCCAACAGACTTTGGCTGCCAAGGGGCAACAGCGCCTTGTCGCGCCCGCCCATGCGCCGCGCCGCCCCCCCCGCAAGGATCACCCCGAAGATACGCATAAGCCCCCCCGATACCAGACATCACTGCGGTATCTTACGCCGGACCACCGCTGTGGTCATCCCCGCGACCGTCGGATTGACTTTTAATCCGGATCCCGATGTCCTTGGTGTCAGGACCGCGCACGTTTCGACATCCTGTTCGCCCAGCGACCGGTCAGATCGGCGCGGTGGAGGCCTGCACCAGCAGCACACCGTGGTTCTTGTCGGCGTCATCATCGGTAATAGTGCGAGTCGTGGCACCGGGCAGCTTGCCGAACGCTTCCGAAAGCTTTTTGGGGAACCAACTCGATCTGATGCTTTCAAAGCCGGGTACACCGCTCAGAATCGAAGTGACCGAATTTGAACATTGTGCTTTTGGTACTGCGCCGTACGCCTCTGCCCTCTGTTTGACCAGTTCGGCCACGCCGGGCGATACGGTGACCTTTTGTTCGATCACGCGGAACGTCTCGCGGGCATGATAGTCGATGTAGAAGCTGACGATCCGGGGTGTGATGCCATAATGCACGTCATTGCGTTCCGGTACCTTCGGATGCTGCCACGATCCCGCCGGATCAAACATCACCTGCTGGGAGGCGTTGATCAAAAGCCCCGAATGAGCACCAGCGCCGGTACGGTTGCTGATCACGGTAAAGAGCGTGATCGAGGTTGGCGGTTCAGCCACAAAGCGGGCTGCGGCCACTGCCTCGGATGGGGCGTAGACCGATTGCGTGGCACAGGCCGACAGCCCCAGCAGGGCAGAAAAACACAAGACAAGGCGAAGCATAGGGGCGTCCTTTGGTAGCGGATCAGGCGTTGGCAAGCGCCATGAAAATCAGAATGCCGATTGAAATCACGATCCCCCATGTCACCATGCGCACAAAGCCTTCAAAGGTCTTCTCCTGCGCCTTGGTATCCATGCTGCCATGCTTGTGCTCTGCCATCGTCGGTCTCCGAATAAAGTGTAATTTCAACGCCGTTTATCCTATAAATCCCGCGATGTCACGGGGTTCGACTGCGTCGTTCCGTCCGTGTTGTCGCCTTACGCCGAGGCATCGCCGCTTTCGCCGCCCGCCCAACCGGCGGCAAGCCTGAACCCGATCCGGCGCGCGGGCGCATCTGGTTCGACCTTGCGCACCGCGCGCAAGATCACGGAAACCTGTGCCACATGCTGGATCAACTGGGTCTTGCTGCCATCCTCATCGCGTCCATAAAATGTCACGATATCAGGGTCGAAATAGCCCAATCCCTCAATGCGCAGCACGCCCGCGTCGCCACCGGCAAAGCCCATCGCAACTTCATGCGCCGCATCGAGTTGCTGCTCGAAGTTGCGAATGTACAGTATCAGGCGGTCATAGGTCCATTCGGCCGGGCTTTTCTTGTCAACGCCGCGTTCTGTGAAGGCATCCGGCAAAGGCTGCTGTTCTGCCGTTGCAGGTGTTTCGGGGTCTGCATGCACAACCCGTGCGCGCGGTGGCGGACAAGGAGTTTCCGTAGCTGCGGTCTTCGGTTTTCCAACCATTGCATGCCCCACTAGTTTCGGATCACCCAGATCCATGCCCCATCTGCCCGCATGGAACCCGACACCTCGCCGCGCTGCAATAGATAGTTCAGATGCGCCACCGCCTCGACCAGCGCCAGCCCATATTCCCCCGACCCGATATCGCGCCGGAACAGGGGTACGAAACACTGCGCTGCGGTCGCGGGCACCGCCAGATGCGCGCGCAGCCGGTCCAGCGCGGTTTCGTGGTTGGCCGCCATCTGCGTAAGACGGAACGGCAAACCCCTGAACGGCAGTTTGTGCCCCGGCAAGACCAGATGATCATCGGTTGCAAAGGGCGCGAACCGCTTCGTGGATTCCAGCCAATCCTGCAACGGGTTTGCGTCCGGCTCTGTCGGGTAAACCCCGATATTGGGCGAGATATTGGGCAACAGCTGATCGCCCCCCAACACCAACGTGCCATCCATGCTCCACAATGTCGCATGGTCCGGCGCATGGCCCGACCCGAGCCGCACCACCCAGTCGCGATTACCTGCCCGAATGATGTCGCCCTCGGCCATGCGGGTAAAGCCAAGTGGCATGGCAGCCACCGCATCACTGAAATTGAAGGGCCGCTCACCGCTGCGTTTGGCCAAAAGGCCCACTTCCATCCCCGCGGCCCGCCAGAACGTGATCTGTTCGGGTGTCGGTCGGTCCTGCACGTCCAGCACCAGCATCCGCGCGTAAAGCCAGGCCGTGCGCGTCATCAGCAATCGCGCGCCTTGGGTCTGGAACCAGCCGGCCATCCCTACGTGGTCAGGGTGGTGATGCGTCACGATGACCCGGGTAACCGGCTTGCCCGCCAGCGGCCCGGCCAGCAGATCCTGCCACAGGGCCACGCCGCGCTTTGACGCAATCCCGGTATCGACAATCGTCCAGCCATTGCCATCGTCCAGCGCATAGACATTGACATGATCCAGCGCCATCGGCAGCGGCAGGCGCATCCACAAAACGCCGGGCGCCACCGTGACCGCACTACCCTCTGCCGGCGGTTCCATGAAGGGGAACCGCATGCCCATGACACCCAATCCCGTCACGCGCAAAGATCGGCGTCGGACAGCGCGTAGAGCCCGGCCGCGCCAAGACGCATCTGACCCAGCAGAGCCGCATATTCGGGCAGCAGCCGGCGAATTGCCACGTCAGCCAAAGCCAGACGCGGGCCCGATCCGCCATCGGCAATGGCAGCCTTCAGGTGGAAATGCGCGCCCAAAACCCGCGCAAAGGCCCGCAGATACGCTGTGGCACCGGCAAACCGGTCATTCATCTCCTGCAAGGTCAGCGCCTCTGTCGCCTCGCGCAGGGCTTCGGCCGCATCCCAGACGTCGCCCGCCAGACCGGGCAGCATTTTGCGAGCGTCCTCGGCGACGTGCTGCATATCTTCGATGAGGCGCAGGGCGGCCTCCCCCCCGTCCATCATCTTGCGGCCCACCAGATCCATCGCCTGAATGCCGTTGGTGCCTTCGTAGATCGATGTTATGCGCACGTCGCGGGCAAACTGTGCGGCACCGGTTTCCTCGATAAAGCCCATGCCGCCATGGATCTGCACACCAAGTTGCGCCACGTCATTGCCGACATCGGTGCCAAATGCCTTGGCAATCGGCGTCAGCAGTGCCGCACGTGACTGCCAATCGGGGGAGCCCGTAGCCCGCGCCATATCAATCGCCACCGCGCAGGACAACGCGATCGCACGCGCCGAAAACACATCGGCCTTCATCACCGCCAGCATTCGGCGAACATCGGCATGCTCCGCAATCGGGCCCGTCGCAGACAGCGGCGTTTTGCCCTGACGCCGGTCAAGCGCATAAGACAGCGCATGTTGGTAGGCGGCCTCGGCAATCGCCACGCCCTGAACGCCGACGCCAAGGCGGGCGTTGTTCATCATCGTGAACATCGCGGCCATGCCAGCATTTTCCTCGCCGACCAGCCAGCCCACCGCGCCGTCATATTGCATCACCGCCGTCGGGCTGCCATGCACGCCCAGCTTGTGTTCCAGACTGACCACTTGCAGCGTGTTGCGCGCGCCGAGGCGCCCTTCGGCGTCGGGAATGATCTTTGGCACCATGAACAGGCTTATGCCGCGCGTGCCGGCCGCTGCATCCGGAAGCCGCGCCAGCACCAGATGGCAGACATTGTCGCTGAAATCGTTGTCGCCCCAAGTGATGTAAATTTTTTGGCCGGTCACCGCATACGTGCCGTCGCCAAGCGGTTCCGCCCGGGTTCTTAGCGCGCCGACATCAGACCCCGCCTGCGGCTCTGTCAGATTCATCGTGCCGCACCATTGGCCAGAAATTAGCTTTGGCAGGTACAGCGCCTTGATCAAGTCCGAGGCATGATGTTCCAGCGCCTCTATCTGGCCATGCGTCAGCATCGGGTTCAGTTGTAACGCGATACAGGCCGAGGCCATCATCTCATTCACCGCCGAGGCCACCGCAATCGGCAGACCCATGCCGCCGTATTCGGGGCTGGCGGTCATCCCAACCCAGCCGCCGTCCGCAATCGCCCGGTAGCCTTCGGCATAACCCGGCGATGTGCGCACGATGCCGTTTTCCAGCCGTGCGGGATGCTTGTCACCCGCGCGGTTCAACGGGGCCAGCGTTTCTTCGCACAACCGGCCAGCCTCGGCCAATATCGCCTCCACCACGTCGGGGCTTGCTTCGGCAAACAGGTCCGTGCCGGTGACAAAACCCAATCCGACGACATGCTCATACAAAAACCGAAAGTCGGACAAAGGCGCGCGGTAGGGCATCGGGTTCTCCGTAAGGACTGGCTTGGCAAAACGTCGTGGCCCGGCTATGGCCTGAACTTCTCATAGGGTTACTTACTGCGCCCATCCCATCAAGGCTGACGCCACGTCACACGATGTATCAAACCGAAACCCTTGCGCCTACCCCCGATGGCCTTGAACGCGCGGCTCGTTTGCTGCGCCAAGGCAATCTGGTGGCTTTTCCGACCGAGACCGTCTACGGCCTTGGCGGCGATGCTGCGTCCGATATCGCTGTGGCGCGCATCTTCGATGCCAAAGGCCGCCCGCATTTCAACCCGCTGATCGTGCATGTGGCCGATCTTGGCGCCGCGCGCGAGATTGCCGTTTTCGATGATCTGGCGCTGGCTGTCGCCGCCGCTTTCTGGCCCGGTCCGCTGACGCTAGTGCTGCCTGTCAAACCCGGTGCCGCAGTGTCGCCACTGGTCACCGCGGGGCTACCAACTGTCGCCGTCCGGGTCCCGGCGCATCCCGTGGCACAGGCGCTGCTAAAGGCATTTGCTAGCCCGCTTGCCGCGCCCTCCGCCAATCCGTCTGGGCGCATTTCCCCCACACGGGCGCAACATGTGATCGACGGGCTGGCAGGCCGGATTGCCGCGGTGCTTGATGGTGGCCCCTGTGCGGTCGGGGTTGAATCGACCATCATCGATCTTGACGGGGTACCGACGCTGCTGCGTCTTGGCGGTATTCCCGCCGAGGCGCTGGAGGCGATGCTTGGCCATCCCTTGCTGGTTGGCAACGCCGGACAAAAACCAAATGCTCCCGGTCAACTCGCCTCGCATTATGCGCCGAGTGCCGGGCTGAGGCTGGATGTCACACAGCCCGGCCCGGATGAGGTTTATATCGCCTTCGGGCCGGGGCCCCTTAGCCTGACGGCTTCAGGCGATCTCGTCGAAGCCGCCGCGAACCTGTTTCACGTGCTGCGAGAGGCTGATCGCCTTGCTGGCCCGAATGGCCGTATCGCAGTGGCCCCGATCGCGGAAAGAGGTCTGGGTCGCGCGATAAACGACCGGTTGCGCCGCGCCGCCGCGCCGCGCCCCTGACCTTGTTCCGCGCGCGCGGGCCGGACAGATACTGCGGCACGCCGCGAAATCGGAGCATTTTCGCCCTGTCGGATAGCGCGAATAAATTCTGCGCCAGAATTTTTGCGAAGGATTTTGCGTAAAATCCTTCCCCGCCCAATTCTGAATTGCCGTGCCTAGACGCGCGCGGGGATTATACGCCCCCTTTGAACGGCGGGTCGCGCAAAGAACCGGTCCATGTAAGCGGGCACGTTTTTCAAATCATCCCAGCCCACGATGTCCCCGGCCTTGTAGAAATCGCGCAACGTGGCCAGCCATGGGCCGTTCGCGATATCCGCAATGGAATACTCGCCCGCAATCCAGTCCTTTCCCGCAAGCGCCGCGTCGAGCACCCGCAGAAGGCGTATCACCTCGATGCGGTAGCGTTCCTTTGGGCGCGGGTCCTCAATTTCGTTGCCCGCAAAGAAATGGAAATACCCAAGCTGTCCGAACATCGGCCCAAGCCCGCCCATCTGGAACATCAGCCACTGCAGCACTTCATAGCGTCGGGCCGGGGGCAGCAACGTGCCGCTTTTCTCGGCCAGGTAAATCAGGATCGCACCGGACTCGAACAGCGCCATTGGCGTACCGCCAGGCCCGTCGGGATCGATGATCGCGGGGATCTTGTTGTTGGGGTTCAGCGACAGGAATGCCGGGCTCATCTGGTCATTGGTGGCAAAATCCACCAGATGCGCGTCATAGGCCAGCCCCATCTCCTCCAGCGCGATCGACACCTTCTGCCCGTTCGGCGTCGCCAACGAGTAAAGCTGTATCGCGCCCCGATTTCGGGGTGCCCAGCTGGCGGTGATGGGATAATCGGTGAGGTTTTTCATGATGCGTCCTTGATGTCACAACGGGGAACGTACGATCTTTTTCCCATGAAAAAAGTTTAATGACTGTGCAATATAGTCGGCGTGCCTGTGCAAAGACACAGGGGCATTCTTGCCCAACTTGGGCCAAAAAAGGTAGGGAACCGTGAAATGTTGAAAGAGTTCAAAGACTTCATCGCCAAGGGCAATGTCATGGACCTGGCGGTCGGTATCATTATTGGTGCGGCGTTCACCGCAATCGTAAGCAGCCTCGTCGGCGATCTGATCAACCCGATCATCGGTTTGATCCTTGGCGGCGTCAATTTCTCGGACATGTTCCTTGATCTGTCCGGCACCAACCCGGCCTCGTTTGCCGCCGCAAAAGAATCCGGTGCTGCGGTGTTCGCTTATGGCGCGTTCATCACTGCCGTCATCAACTTCCTGATCATCGCGTTTGTGGTGTTCATGCTGGTCAAGGCTGTCAACAAGCTGAAAGGCCGGCCGGTCGAAGTAGAGGCCGCTCCCGTCGGCCCGACGGCAGAGGAATTGCTGACCCAGATCCGCGACTCGCTGAAAGCACGCTGATCACCGAAGACAGTGGAAAAGCCCCCGGTTTTCGGGGGCTTTTTTTATGACTAGAATTCGCGGTTTCGCGCCTGTCCTACCCAATTTCGCCAAATCCGATAGGCTGCCAGCAACAAGAGCGGTGAAAAGTTCAACAAGACGTTGCCCACGATCCCAACCCCGTAAATTGCCACCCAATGCAGAAACGTCGCCGCCGCCGCCAGATAGGCCAGTCGGTGCAGCCGCTTCCAGTTTCGCCGCAGTAACCGCACCGCGCCATTAGTCGACGTCGCCGCCAACGGCATCATCGCTGCAAAAGCCAGCCATCCAAGCAAGACATAGGTCCAGCCGAGTTGGTTCCACAGCGCCCCAAAGCCAGCAATGCTGGCCACGTACAAAACCAGATGCAAAACGCCATAAAGGAACGCTGCCACCCCGATCGCGCGACGGTTGTGCACCAGCCACCTTGGCCCGCGCCATCCCGGCAACGCCATCGACAACGGCGTCGCACATAAAGCGATGATCAGCAGCCGGGCCGATGCCTCGCCACTTGGTTCCAGCAGATTGTGCAATAGATGCTCGTCATGCCGCGAAAAGAACTGCGCCGCGATGCCGACCGCAGGCAGTGCCAAAACGAACCAAAACCACCTTCGCATCAGAAAAGCGCGCATAGAAAACCCTATAACAACCGGGGTCACTCTATGCGCGCAGATCCACCAATGTCATCAGATGTTCAACGCTGCCGCTGCATCAATCACCGGCAGCCCCAACGCCGCCCCAACTGCCGCATACGTCAACTTGCCAGCATGAGTGTTCAACCCGGCCAGCAAATGCTTATCGTCCGCGCAGGCCTTTTTCCAACCCTTGTCGGCCAGCGCCAGCATGAATGGCATCGTCGCATTGCCCAAGGCGAGGGTCGATGTCCGCGCAACTGCCCCCGGCATATTCGCCACGCAGTAATGCATGATGCCGTCCACTTCATAAATCGGATCCTGATGGGTGGTCGCACGGGATGTCTCAAAACACCCGCCCTGATCGATGGCCACGTCCACCAGTGCTGCCGCCGGCTTCAGTTCCTTCAACTGCGCGCGCGAGATCAACTTCGGCGCCGCCGCCCCCGGCACCAGCACCGCCCCGATAATCAGATCGGCAGCCCGCGCCAGTTCAATCGTCGTGCCCGCATCAGCATAACCGCATTTGAACACACCACCAAACACATCATCCAGATAGCGCAGCCGGTTTACTGACCGGTCAAGAACAGTGACATCTGCCCCCATGCCAGCGCTGATTTTCGCCGCATGCGTACCCACAACCCCGCCACCAATCACCAACACGCGCGCTGGCAGCACGCCGGGCACACCACCCATCAACACGCCGCGCCCGCCATTGGCCTTTTGCAGCGTCCACGCGCCAACCTGCGGTGCCAGCCGCCCTGCCACTTCCGACATCGGCGCCAGCAGAGGCAGGCCGCCGCGATCATCCGTTACCGTTTCGTAGGCAATCGCCGTGACACCGGATTTCAGCAGATCATGCGTCTGTGCTGCGTCCGGGGCCAGATGCAGGTAGGTGAACAACACTTGGCCTGCCCGCAGCCGTGCGCGTTCCACCGCCTGCGGTTCTTTCACCTTTACGATCATATCGGCCGCAGCAAACACTTCTTCCGCGGTGCCGATGATGGTCGCCCCCGCCGCCACGTAGTCCGCATCAGTGAAGCCCGAGCCCACGCCGGCGTTGGTCTCGATCAACACGCTATGGCCATGGCCAACTGCTTCCCGCGCCGCATTCGGCGTCATGCCAACGCGAAATTCCTGCGGTTTGATCTCTTTCGGGCAACCGATTTTCATGTGCTCTCTCCCAACTGGACGCTGCGTCCTTTTCCCGGATCGTCACGCATTTCTGCTGCCGATGCTTTGAATTTTGCAGGACAGATTGCCCGGAAGTTGGTAGATAATTTCACTAATTCCGTTATCAGGCGAAGAAATCACCATGAACACAGAACTAGACGCAACCGACCGCCGCATCTTGGGCGTTCTGCAAAAGGAAGGTCGCATCACCAACGCTGATCTGTCCGAGCGCGTTAACCTGTCCCCCTCTGCCTGCCACCGCCGTGTCCAACGGTTGGAGGATGACGGTTTCATCGCTGCCTACGTGGCCTTGCTGGATACCCGAAAGATGGGCCGCCCCACCACGGTTTTTGTCGAGATCACCCTGCAAGGTCAGGCTGATGACCTGCTGGACGCCTTTGAGCGCGCGGTGGCGAAAGTGCCCGATATCCTTGAATGCCACCTGATGGCGGGCACTGCCGACTACCTGATCAAGATCATGGCCGAGGATACCGAGGATTTCGCCCGCATCCACCGCCAGTTCCTGTCGCGCCTGCCCGGCGTGCGGCAAATGCAAACATCTTTTGCATTGCGCACAGTCGTCAAGACGACAGCACTGGCGGTTTAGGCGCTTTGTTACAGACCCGTCGCAGTGCTGATTCACTGGCGTGCAAGCATGATGTTTCCACTCACATGGGAGAGCCAGCATGCGCCGTCGCCAATCCGACCGTCCCGATATCCGCCACATCATCGCCGAGCGCGCGTCGCGCCGCGGCTTTCTTCTGGGGTCTGGCGCCACTTTGGGCGCCGTAGCCGCTCAGGGCTTTGTAGGTTCGCTGTTTTCCGGTGCCGCCCACGCGCAAGACGCCGCATCCAGCCTGAAGTTCACGGAACTTGCCCGCGTCTACGATGACAAGCACCGCGTCGCCGATGGCTATGACGCGCGCGTCGTGGTTGGCTGGGGCGACCCGATGAAGGCCGGGGACGGCGTGATCGACATGGGCCAAATGGATGCAGCACAGCAGGCCGACCGCTTTGGCTACAACTGCGATTTCATTGCTTACATGCCGCTGCCACGCGGCTCGAAAACCTCGGATCACGGTCTGCTGTGCGTGAATCACGAATATCCGTCGTTCAACGTGATGTTCCCCGGCGTGACCGAGGATGACACCGCCAAGCTAACCGCGGAACAGGTGGCCTTGTGCAACATGTCGATCGGGCATTCGGTGGTCGAGATCAAGCGCGCGGGTGGTGCGTGGACTGTCGTGCAGGATAGCCCGATGAACCGTCGCTTCACGCTGGAAACCGAATTCGCCATCTCTGGCCTGGCAGCAGGGCATGACTGGATGAAAACCAGCTACGATCCCGAAGGGCGCAAGGTGCGCGGCACCAATTACAATTGCGGTGGCGGCGTGACACCGTGGGGCACGGTGCTGACCTGCGAAGAGGGGGCGTCCGACACTTTCGGCGGCGATATCGCCTCGACCGCTTTCCCCGAGGTGCTGGAACGTTACGGCTATGACGGGTCCGACTATTATGCGCGCGCCAAGTACGATCCGCGCTTTGACATCAGCGCCGAGCCGAACGAACCCAACCGCTTTGACTGGGTGGTGGAAATCGACCCCTACGAGCCAAATTCCATGCCTGTCAAGCGCACCTCCCTGGGCCGCATGTCGCATGAGGGGGCAACCACTGTCCTGAACAAGGATGGCCGTGTCGTGGTCTACATGGGCGATGACGACTACTTCGAATACGTCTACCGCTTTGTTTCTGACGGCGTCTATGATCCGGCTAATCCGGCCTCGGGCAGGGATCTGCTGGATGCTGGCACGCTGTCGGTTGCCATCTACAACGCTGACGGCACACTGACGTGGGCACCGCTGGTGCAGGGTACCGGGTCGCTGACGGCGGAAAACGGCTTTGCGACACAGGCCGAGGTCTTGCTGAAGACCCGGCTTGCAGCGGATGCTCTGGGTGCCACCCCGATGGACCGCCCCGAGGGTATGGAGGCCAACCCGGTGACAGGGCGCGTCTATGCGATCATGACCAAGAACAAGAAAATTGCGGCCGACAAGCTGAACCCGGTGAACACGCGCCCCGAAAACCTTTGGGGCCACATCGTCGAGATGATCCCGCCGGGCGGTGCCGGAATGGATGCCGACCACACCGCCGACAGCTACACCTGGGATCTGTTCGTTCTGGCCGGCAATCCGAAAGACCCGGCTACGGGGTCCACTTTTCATCCGGGAACGACCGAAAACGGCTGGTTCGTGACACCGGACAACCTGACGTTCGATCCCAAGGGCAGGATGTTCGTGGCAACTGACGGGGCCAATGATTTCGACATCCCCGATGGCATCTACGGCGTTGATACCGAAGGCCCGGCGCGCGGCCTACCAAAACTGCTGTTCAGCTGCCCAGTGGGTGCCGAGGCCGCCGGGCCCTGCTTTACCCCCGATGGATCGACCCTGTTCGTGTCTGTGCAGCACCCCGCCGAAGACAGCGCCACGCTAGAGGTTGCGACCACCCGCTGGCCCGATTTCACCGGCACCAACCTGCCGCGTCCGGCTGTGGTTGCCATCACACGGCAGGACGGGATGGAAGTCGCCAGCTGATCCGGGCAAGAGCAATCAAATTGGGGCAGCGTTAAACGCTACCCCTTTCCTTTTGGGAAGTGCGGTTGGAGCCGGATCGAGCGCCGGCTATGCGGGACGAAGCGGGCATTCGGACAGCCCACCCGAAAGTCAGCTTGACCGATATTCGGCCTCAAAGCGCGCTCGCCAAGCCTGACTTGTTTTATCGGCGAGCTTCTTCGTCTGAGGGGCTATGTTGCCTGCGATTGAAGCATCCAAGCCAAGTGCCATCAGGACTTCTGCCAAGATGGCCTGCGGTTTTCTTGACAGGGTCTCGTAAGATACATTCAGTGGTTCGATCGACTGTTGCTCGAACCATTGCTCCCAAGCCCTATCAAGTTTCAAAAGTTCGTCAATATGGGCTCTGATTGCCTCGGCATCATATCCATCTGCGCGTCTGGGTGCTTGCCGCTCAAGGTCGGTTCCGTCGGCCTTCAAATGCCAAAGTCCGGTCTGTTCAGCGCGTAGCAGTGATATAGCTTGATCGAGGCGGTCTTCTCGGGACAGGTGAATGAAAAGCGTGGGGCCAAATTCGGCTTCTATTCTTCCTTGATCACCCATTACTTCCGGGTGGCGCAATCCAAGTTGCTCCATGAAGAAGTCGAAACTGCCGCGCTGCAATCGCAGGCCAAAGATGTCGGTTTCGCCTTTTCCGCAAGCGATTGCGGCGGAAAAGATGGCCTCAAGAGCGTCTTGCCTAGAAGCAAAGGCAGCATCTTCGAGACCGTAGTATCCAAGCCACGCGTCCAAGGTCGGATTGTGGAAAAGCGATGCGGGGCGGCCAGCCATTTTCGTAGCCGCTAGCAGCTGGCACAGCATTGTGCTGCCGCTTCGAGGGACAGTGCAGATGACGTAGGATTTTGTGGCGCGCTGCGGCATTGAGCTCTCTTCACTAACAACCAATACCGGACTTTCATAACAACTGCAGCATCGGGTAAGGCGGGCTCATCGCGCGACGCGACTTGCGCAAATGAAAAACCCCCGGCCTTACGGACGGGGGTTGATCGACAGGCAACTTGCGTTGCCCAGCATCGCAATCGTCTTACAAACCGCCTTCGCGCTGTAGCTTCTTGCGCGCTAGCTTGCGCGCACGCCGGATCGCTTCGGCTTGCTCGCGGGCTTTTTTGACGGACGGTTTCTCGAAATGTTGCTTAAGCTTCATTTCCCGAAAAACGCCTTCGCGCTGGAGCTTTTTCTTGAGGGCCCGAAGGGCTTGCTCGACGTTATTGTCGCGGACGCTGACCTGCATGTGGTTGTCACCACCTTCCTAGGTTAAAGTT
>JANOGW010000055.1:0-30821 GCA_031406155.1 Pseudorhodobacter sp. | reverse complement strand
CCCTTCCGTCATCGCACGCGAGACCAGCCGTTGGGCCCTTTGCCGCGAAATGCCCAATTCCGCCGCGATCTGATCTTGTGTCATGCCACCCACATAATAAAGCCATCCCGCCCGGGCGGCTTCGTCTTGCAGGCTGGTTTCCGCCTCGATCTGGTTCATGGTGGCGCAACTTTCTGGCTTAGTCCGGGCACTGTGTGAAAGAAATCGGCAAAGGATACAAATCGTCCGTCCGGAGACGCATCGGCGGGTTCATCCAACGTGCGGTTTGCCAGATGCCCGCCCCCGGTAAAGCGCCAGACCTGCATGCCCGCCGCACGTGCCGCGCGAATGCCGTTCAAACTGTCCTCGATCACGAGGCACCGCGCAGGATCGGACATGCCCATCGCCGTCATCGCGAACAAGAACAGATCCGGCGCCGGTTTGCCCTTTGCCACCATGGTCGAGGTGAACAGGGCAGGCCCGGTCAGCGCGCCAAGACCGACCAGCCGCAACGAGGTCTCCGCCCGCCGGGGACTGGACGATGTGGCGACACAATAGGGCAGATCAAGCCTTGCCAGAACATCCTGAACATGCGGCATGATCCGAAGATCGGCTTGAAACGCCGCCAGCAGCCGCTCGCGGTACTGATCTTCGAATGCGGGCGGCAGGTCGAGGCCGAACTCGGCCCTGATCTGGTTCATCACGGTCGGATAGCTGCGCCCCAGAAAATGCCGCGCGACGTAGTCCAGATCAATGACCACGCCCAATTTGCCAAGCTCTTCAACCAGCATCCTTGCACTGATGATCTCGCTGTCGATCAGCACGCCGTCGCAGTCAAAGATCACAAGGTCAAAGGGCACGCGGCAGATCTCCAAAATGGCATGCGTCAGACTGTTCCAAATGGGCGATCCGACACAAGAGGGTAGTTACGGCCATATTGCCAAGGCCATTGCATGCGCGCCGATGAATTGGTAACCATATCTGACCAATATGCGAAAGTCATGGCCATGCCAGTAATCACCTGCATTGACGATCTCAAGCACCTGCACCAACGGCGCACGCCCAGAATGTTCTTCGATTACGCCGAAAGCGGCAGCTATACCGAACAGACGTTCCGTGAAAATACCACCGACTTTGCCAAGTTACGGCTGCGTCAGAAAGTGGCCGTCGATATGACGGGGCGCAGTACAAAAACCACGATGATCGGGCAGCCTGTTGCCATGCCGGTGGCGCTGGCGCCGGTCGGCTCGACCGGCATGCAATGCGCCGACGGCGAGATCAAGGCGGCCCGCGCCGCCGCCGCCTTTGGCGTGCCCTTCACGCTGTCAACGATGTCGATCTGTTCGATCGAGGATGTGGCCGAACACAGCCCTGCCCCGTTCTGGTTTCAGATATATGCGATGAAAGACCAGGATTTCACCGCTTCGGTTCTGGATCGAGCGCGGCGGGCCGGCTGCTCTGCCCTTGTGCTGACGCTCGACCTGCAAATCTTGGGCCAGCGCCACAAGGATCTGAAGAACGGCATTACCTCTCCGCCTAAGCTGACCCCGCGCAACATGGTCAACATGGCGATGCATCCGGGCTGGTCGCTGCGTATGCTGGGGACCCGCAGGCGCAGCTTTCGCAATGTGATCGGCCATGTGAAAGGCGTGGGCAATCTATCAGATCTGTCCGCATGGGCTAATGAACAGTTCGATCCGCAGCTGGATTGGGACAAAGTGCGCAGGATCAAGGATATCTGGGGCGGCAAGCTGATCCTGAAGGGCATTCTTGACGTGGAAGATGCCCAGCGCGCCGCCGAAATTGGCGCCGATGCCATCATCGTCTCAAACCATGGCGGGCGGCAACTTGATGGCGCTTTGTCATCCATCCGGATGCTGCCTTCGATCCTGCGCGCTGTGGGTGACCGGGTCGAAGTGCATATGGACGGCGGCATCCGGTCGGGTCAGGATGTGTTGAAAGCCTTGGCTTTGGGCGCAAAATCCACCTACATCGGGCGGTCCTACATCTACGGCCTTGGTGCCATGGGCGAGGCGGGTGTCACCCGCGCGCTGGAGATTATTCACCGGGAACTCGATATCACGATGGCGCTGTGCGGCGAGCGTGACGTAGCGGCGCTTGGGCGGCACAACCTTTTGATCCCAAAGGATTTTGAAGGCGACTGGACATAGCATCTGCGGGGCAAAAGTCGGATTGCGCGCGCAATCCGTTTCGGAATTAATAAATTCCGTCTGGCGATGTCAGCGCCCGGCGCGGCGCAAGGCAGGCAGCACGGCAATCACCACCAGCAAGATCGCCGCCGCAAATACAAATGCCACGCGCAGCCCGAATGCGCCCGCGACAAAGCCCAGCAGGGGCGGGCCGAAGAAGTAGCCGAAATAGCCCCACAGCGTAGCCCGCGCCACGGCCCGTGCGCGCGCCTCGGGGGCCGCAAGCCGCCCCACCAGCGAAAACGCAGTGGGTGCGATAACCGAGGCACCTATCCCCATCACGATAAAGCCCGCATAGGCCATCATCGGCGTTGCGGCTCCGGCCGCGATCAACGCTCCTAGGCTTGCCACGAAAGTACCCCCGCCCAGCAGGCGGTATGGGTTGATCCGTGCCGCGAACCCCTGCCCCGCAAGCCGCGCAAAACCCATCGTCAGCGCCAGCGTAGCCGGACCCATCGCGCCCTCGGACGGTGATCCGCCAAGAGTTTTCTCGATATGCAGGGCCGACCAGTTCTCGGCCGCATTTTCCGTCAGAAACGCGATCAAAACGATACCGCCGCCAAGCAGCGGCAACAGGCCCAGTTTTCCCGCGGACCCGTCTTTCGGTTTGCGCAGCCCGTGAATGGCGCCGTCCCGTTCAAACGTCAGCATGGCCATCAGCATGGCCAAACCACCCGCAGCCGCCATCACGCAAGCCGGCGACCAATCGCCCGACCGCATCGCCCCCGTGGCAATCGCCCCACCCGCATAGCCAAACGAATAGGCGGCATGGCACAGGTTCATCAGATGCAGGCCGCGCGTGTTTTCCAGTTCCGCAACGCGGGCATTCATCAGCACATCGGTCAGCCCCGTGGCCGCGCCGCATCCCATCATCGCGATAGCAAACAGCCACAGCCCCGGCGATTGCCCCGGCAGGGCAAAGGCCAAAGCCATCGCCAGCGCCGCCGCCGGCAATGCCAGACCGCCCAATGCGGCGCCAAAGCGCGGTGCAAGCAGCATGGCGCAGACTGCCGCAATCGGGGTGAACACAATGACCAGACCAAGGCGGGCCTCATCGACACCAAGCATGACCATCAGATCGGGCAGCACGGCAGCATAAGTACCCCATAGCACCCCCATCGCCGCAAAGGCAGCCAGCGGCGCGCGCGCGATGCGCAGTGTTTGAAGAACGGGCATTGTCGGGCACCTTTTTCTGAAGGCGCAGAGCTAGCCGTGCTGCGCGTTTTGGGCAAGCGATGCGCGGACACAAAGCGCGCTTGGCATTGAAATGCCTATCGTCAGCCCGCCCTTGCGCTTTTTTCCTTTCCAAGCCCACGATTCCCCGCTAAGGCCCCACAGTCGCGTCGCACACCCTTGGAGGGCGGCGGACTTTACATATGGAGAACCTCAATGGCTGGTGAAATCCCTGATTTTCACGCCGAGGTACGGATGGGGACAGGCAAGGGGGCCGCTCGTCTAGCTCGTCGTGAGGGCAACGTACCCGGAATCGTTTATGGTGGCGGTCAAGATCCCGTTGCGATCAACATCAATTACAATACCCTTTTCAAGCGTCTCAAGCAGGGCCGGTTCCTGTCGACGCTTTTCAACCTGAAAGTCACTGGTCAAGACGACGTCCGCGTCATCTGCCGTGGGGTTCAGCGCGATGTGGTCAAGGATCACCCGACGCATGTCGATTTCATGCGCCTGCGTCGCACAAGCCGCGTCGATCTGTTCATCCACGTGACCTTCATCAACCATGAAGCGTCACCCGGCCTGAAGCGTGGCGGCACGCTGACCGTGGTGCGCCCAGAGGTTGACCTGAACGTGCTGGCAAGCGACATTCCGGATCATATCACTGTTGATTTGACCGGGTTGAATGTGGGCGACGTGATCCACATCAATGACGTGGTTCTGCCTGAAGGCGTCAAGCCGACCATCGACCGCAATTTCGTGATCGCGAACATCTCGGCGCCGTCAGGCCTGCGGTCCAGCGATAACGAAGAAGCTGAAGACTGATTTACTCCTGATCGGGACGACAACAATAACGCGGGAAAGCCCATGCTTTTCCGCGTTGTTTATTGCGCCGCAGCGTCAATATGCGCCCGATATCGACGGTCAGTCTCGGGATTGACGCCCGCCTTTTCGGCTAGGCGTACGACGTAATCGGCGCAACAAAGATGGTGTAGGCGGCGGACATCTGGCAGCGCCATGGCTTGCGAATGTAAGTCGTCGAAGGCTGCGGAATGCCGAAATGCCGAGGTATCTTTGCATTCGTTGCGATCAAATTTCACCATGAATTCATCGGTGTAGCGGTCTTTTCCTGCGACCGCTGACAGTTGCCCTTTCTTTAGGCCAAAGCTTTCTTCGGACCGGATCATGTAGTGATTCATCTGCGCCACCTGATGCGTCACAAGGTTGCGGGGCAAGCGGCGCAGATAATCGCCTTTCGGCTGCCATATTGGCACATCTTCCCCCGCTGCATTGACCCAGCGCATTCCGGGGGCACCCCACACTTTGCCAGCGCGTTCCAGGCGCAGTCTCTTTGGCCCATGTTCGCCCAATCTGGCGAACCAGTCAGGGTGCGAAGCGATTGATTTTATCCAGTTGGACGATGGATCGCTAAGGTCAGAGGCATGGGTGAACTGGCGGTGCACCAGACCGTCCTGCCATGTGGCATGCCCCGAGGTGCCGAAGACGCGCCAGTTGATTGACATACCCAAAAATGCTTCTGACGGGCCCTCGATCAGATCGGAAATCTGGCCCATCCCGCGGTGGATAACCAGAAATTCATCGACATCGCAGACTAAAACCCAGTCTGCATTTTGGACCTGTTCGGTGGCATGGGCGTGCGCCAATTTGGTAGCACATATGCGTTTTCCGTCGGGAATATCGCGTATGATATGTGTAGACCACCCGTATGCCCCCAGTGCATTCAAAAGTGCAGGCGAGTGGTCGGTGCAATCGTTGGTTATGACCAAGATATCGGTGAAACCCAGCAGGCGATACCAGGTGATCCATTCAACCAAAAACGGCCCTTCATTGCGGACTGAACAGACAACGGTGTAGCGCACGCTTGGCCTTTTTTGACATTTGCTTGAACCCGAGGTCAACGGCTTGCACCCCCGGCCCGTTATGGGCGATTATGGGGGGCAAATATGGATAGGCACAATGAAACTCTTTGTAGGGCTCGGCAATCCGGGTGCGGGATATGAGGGCAATCGGCACAACATCGGGTTTATGGCGGTGGACAGAATTGCCGCTGACCATGGCTTTGGGCCGTGGAAGAAGACGTTCAAGGGATTTGCCGCCGAGGGGCGGCTGGGCGATGTGCGGGTGCTGCTGCTGAAGCCCGACACGTTCATGAACCTGTCCGGGCAAGCCGTGCAAGCGGCGATGGCGTTTCACAAAGTTCTGCCCGCCGATGTGATGGTTTTTCATGATGAACTGGATCTTGCCCCCGGCAAGTTACGGGTGAAACAGGGCGGTGGCCATGCCGGGCACAATGGCTTGCGCTCGATCCATGGCCAGATCGGCGAAGGGTACGGCCGGGTGCGTCTGGGCATTGGTCATCCGGGGCACAAGGATGCCGTAGCGGCTTACGTGTTGCATGATTTCGCAAAGGCGGATGCCGACTGGCTGGACGATCTTTTGCGCGGCATTTCGGAGGGTGCGGCGGCACTGGCGGCGGGCGATGCGGCGAAATTTCAGAACGCCGTTGCCCTGCGGATGACCCCGGCGCGGGTTTCAACCGGCGCGCGGCCCGGGCCGATCGCACCGCCTGCTCCGAAGCCTGCAAAGCCGGTTGAAGTGGCAACCGAGCCGGATACGCGGACACTGTTGCAGCGGCTTGCGGATCGGTTTTCATGACGGCAGAGCGCATCCTCGCCAGTTTCGAGGATCAGGCCCGCGCTTGTAACGGGCTTGGGTCGCCCTTCACTGCGCGGCTTTTGCGCGCTTTGGCAGCGCGGCTTCCACAAGGAGGAGCGGTGGCTGACCGGGTTCTGGGTTGGCCCGGCGATCCGTCGTCGGTTGCCGATGCACTGGCAATACGGTTGGCCGGCGGGCTGCATGCTTTGGTGCTGTCGGGCCAGGATGCCGCTTTGGCAGAGATTTATGCCGATCCTGCGGCTGTGGATGATGCCCGGCTTGGGGATGCCGTTGAAAGCGCCTTGTTCGGTCATGCCGGTTCTCTGCTGGATTGGCTGAAAAGCCCGCCGCAGACCAATGAAGTGCGTCGTTCTGTGGGCTTGATCGCTGCTGGACATTGGTTGACGGCGCATTACCGCCTGCCCTTGCGGCTGTCAGAACTTGGGGCGAGTGCGGGGCTTAATCTGCTGTGGGATCACTACGCGCTTGATGCTGGGGGGCAGATTTACGGCCCCGCCGACGCCGTGCTTACGTTGAAGCCCGATTGGCAGGGCGATCCGCCGCCGCGTGCAAACCCGGTGATTGCGGCCCGTGCGGGGGTTGATCTTAACCCGCTGGACCCTGTGCGCGACCGGCTTCGCAGTCTTGCCTATATCTGGGCGGATCAGAAAGACCGGCTTCAGCGTGCAGAGATTGCCTTGTTGCTGGCGGCAAAATTGCGCCCGCAGATTGCCCGTGCCGATGCGATAGATTGGCTTGAGGTGCAGTTGGCCGTTCCAAGCCCGGGTGTCCTGCATCTGGTTTATCATACCATCGCTTGGCAGTACTTCCCAAACGGCCACCAAGCCCGAGGCGAGGCGGCATTGCAAGCGGCTGGCGCCCGCGCGACTGAGGCTGCGCCATTGGCGCATTTGGCGATGGAGGCGGATGACACTTCCGGTAGCGCGGCGCTGACGTTGCGGATATGGCCGGAAGGCAGGCTTATCCAGCTAGGCCGCGTTGATTTTCATGGCCGCTGGATCAGGTGGGGCGCACCTGCGGCGACTTAGGTATCGGGGCTGGCGTCGGCCTTGCCATTGCCGAACAACCCGGTCAGCGCGCGACTGACCAGATTGGTGACCTTTGGTTTTGGCAGGCTGACGAAAGGCATGGGTCGGCACATTTCCATCGCGCCAACACCGACCCGGGCGGTTAGGGCACCGTTGATGACACCTTCGCCAAAGCGGCGGGACAGTTTTGACAGCACCCCGCCGCCCGCGACCGAATGGATCAGATCATCACCCAGCGCCAGGGCTCCGGTGGCCAGCAAGTGCCCGAACACGCGGCGCAGCAGGCCCCAACTGCCCAGTGTGCCCGACCTGCCGCCATAGATGTTGGCGATGCGGCGGATCATGCGCAGGTTGGCGAAGAGCGCGGTTGCGACATCGGCAAGGGCGAGAGGCACAAGGGCTGTGACCATGGCAACCTGGCGGGCGGCGGCTTCAATCTCGCGCCGGGCGGCTTGGTCCAAGGGCGTCATCAGTTCGGTCTCAGTCAAAGCAAGCAGGCCGTCAGCATCGAGGATATCGGCGCGGCGTTCGGTTAATCTGGCGCGGCCCCAGGCAAGATCGGCGCGGGGGGAATAGAGACGCAGCAGCGCATCGGTGACGCGGCGGGCGGCTGCCAGATCATGGACGGTTCTGGCAGCGTCGGCCTTGACGCGCAGATGATCGAGCCGCGCCATGCGGGCGAAGGCAGTCCATTCGCGCAAGGCGAGGATCAGGGCGACCAGTACGGCAATGGCGACCAGCACGAAGGCGATGGTGCCTAAGATACTGTTGCGGTTTAGTAATGTGGCGACGAAATCCCATGCGGCGACGGACAAAACAAAGCTGAACAGCGCGCCAAAGGCCCAACCGGCGATGCGGCCCAGGCCCGACCCGCGTTTCGTGCCGGCAAGGCGGGCGGCGGCCTGCATGGCGCGGCCTTCGGGCATCAAGTCTGGCACTGGTGGGGCAAGCGATGGATCAGCCAGATCATCGGTTTCCATCACGAAGGGCTTGGGTGACTTGGTCATCTTACAGCCGATCCCCGAATAGAAATTCCGCCGCACGGTCCAGTCGGATATGCGGCGGGCCATCGCCCGGTTTCAGAATGCTTCGGGCGGGGGCAAAGCCCATCAGGGCGAAATCGGCGTCAAGCCAAGCCTCGGCCCCTTCGCGGGCGGGGGCCAGAATACGGGCGGGATCACCGGGCAAAGCGCCGGGATACATCACTGCTTGCTTGCCGGTGGACAGCAAGCGCCCGCGCACGCAGGGCAGAGAGGTGCCATCGCGCTGCACTGTTTCCTCGACTGTGGCACGCAAGGATGCAATCGCCATGGCAGCGGTGCGTGCGCCGGCAAAATCAGCACGGTCGCGGGCTTCGCGCAAAAGCGCCTGCATGATGCCGGTCAGGGCGGCATGTTGGGAGTGGTGCAAATGATCGGCCTTGGTGGCGGCGAACAAGATACGTTCCACCTTGCGGCCGCCGAACCAGCCGCTGAGAAAGCCGTTACGCCCATGGCGAAAGGCGGCCAGCACGTCGGCCATGGTACGGCGCAAATCCTCCACTGCCGGGGGGCCGGCGTGAATGGCGCCCAAGGCATCGACCAACACGATCTGACGGTCGATGCGTGCGAAGTGATCGCGGAAAAACGGGGTGACGACGCGGGATTTATACGCTTCATACCGGCGGTCCATTTCGCGCCACAGGCTGTTGCGCGGGGTGGATGCCGGGTGCGGCAAGGGGGCGAAAGTCAGCACCGGCGATCCGGCAAGATCACCGGGCAACAAGAACCGGCCCGGCGTGCAATCGGAATAACCGGCATCGCGCGCGGCCAGCAGATAGGTGGTGAAGCTGGCGGCAAGCGCCTGCGCGCGGGTTTCATCAAGGCGAAGCGCGCCATCTTCGGCCCGCGCTGTGGCCATGAACCCTTGCGCTTGGGGGCGCTTGGCGATGCGGGTCAGCGCGTCTTCGGACCATGTGGCATAGGGTTTATCCAGCAGTGCCAGATCAAGCAGCCATTCGCCGGGATAATCGATGATATCGAGGTGCAGGGTGCGCGGCCCTTTGAGGCCAGCGAAGAACCCCGATGGTCGCACGCGGAACGATAGGCGCAGTTCCGATAGCGCCCGGGTAGAGGCAGGCCAGCGCGGGTCATTACCAGTAAGCGCGGCCAAGTGCCCCTCAAAATCAAATCGCGGCAAGGTGTCGTCGGGTTGCGGTTGCAGGAAAGCAGCCTCGATCCGGTTCGCCCCACGCAGTTGCGGCATCCGGCCGCGGTTCATCAGATTGGCCACCAGCCCGGTGATGAAGACGGTCTTGCCAGCCCGGCTAAGGCCAGTGACGCCAAGCCGGATCACCGGTTCGAACAAGCTTTCGGAAACCGAGGCAACCGCCCCTTCGACGCCGCGCGCCAACCCATCGGTAACCGAAAATAAGCCCAAGCACCGCGCCCCTTTTTGCGTATCCCTACATAGGCACCCAATCGCGGCATGGGTAGGGGGAAAGAAACCGGGCCACGGCAAGCGGCGGCGTGGTGGACAGCGCGCTTGCATTTGGGTACCTCGGTCGGATGCCCAGATATGCGTTGAAAATCGAATATGATGGCGGGCCGTTCAACGGCTGGCAACGCCAGGCGGATGGCCAGCCGACTGTACAAGCGGCAGTTGAGGCGGCCTTGGCGAAGCTTGACCTGCCCCAAACCATTGCCGCTGCGGGCCGCACCGACGCGGGGGTTCATGCCTTGGGCCAAGTGGCGCATTGCGATCTGGCCAAGGAGTGGGATCCGTTTCGCCTGATGGGCGCGATCAACGCGCATCTGCGGCCTGCACCGATAGCGGTGGTTGCGGCGACACAGGTGCCGAATGATTTCCACGCACGGTTTTCGGCGCGCGAACGGCGCTATCTGTTCCGCCTTGTGCAGCGCCGCGCGCCTGTAACACATGATCGGGGGCTAGTCTGGCAAGTGTTGCATCCGCTGAACCTTGCAGCAATGCGCGATGAGGCCAGACATCTGATCGGGCATCATGATTTTACGACCTTTCGGTCGGCGCTGTGTCAGGCGGCGTCGCCGATGAAGACGCTGGATGAGATTGGCATAACCGAACAAGATTATCCCGGTGGCACCGAATATCGCCTTACCCTGCGCGCTCGCAGTTTCCTGCACAATCAGGTGCGCTCAATCGTCGGCACGCTGGAGCGGGTCGGTGCCGGGTCTTGGCAACCCGGTGATGTTGCAGCAGCGCTTGCCGCCAAGGATCGCGCCGCTTGCGGGCCGGTTTGCCCGCCGCAGGGGCTGTACCTGACTGGTGTTGGTTATCCGAACGATCCGTTCGCGCCTTCTGACTAAGGGCGGGGACTTGGTGACGTGGGGGCGCTTGCATCCGTCGCTCCGATTGGCGATGAAGATCGCTTAGGGGGATTGCCATGCCATTGATCGATGTTTTGACCACGCAACTGACCGATCTGTTTCGGATCGGGCTGATCGTCGCGCTTGTTTACACAACGCTGCGCAATGCGGCTGTCACGGGCCAGGTCTTGCCGCTGGCGTGTGGCGTACTGTTCGTTGCGGTGATCATCCCGGCCACCATGCAAACCAACAGCGCCGAGCCGCTGTTGCGTCTGGTAGGCGTTGGCGTTGTGGCAAACGCGATCATCCTGGCGGTCGTTCTGGGTCTTTGGACCGCGTATCTGCGCTTTCGCCGGTAACCCCTGCGCAGGGCTATGGAACGCATCAGGCCGGGGGCATGACCCCCGGCCTGACGTTTGCATTCAGTGGCGTTTGTTACCGCCCGGCGTCATCTGCGAAGATGTCTTTCTTGTGGGTTCCGCCCGGCACAAAGAGGGTACCAACCACAACCGTCATCAGCGCGACCACAATCGCATACCACAGGCCAGCATAAATGTTGCCCGTCTGTGCCGAGATTGCAAAGGCCGTCGCAGGCATCAGTCCACCGAACCAGCCGTTACCGATGTGATAGGGCAACGACAGGCCAGAGTAGCGGATGCGGGTCGGGAACAGTTCCACCAGCATCGCGGCGATCGGGCCGTAGACCATCGTCACCAGGATGATCAGGTAGGTCAGCACCGCGATGATGGTCAGCTTTTGCGCAGTGAAGATGTCAAGGAAGTTCTGAGCCACGGCGACGGTGGTGTTGTCTGCCGCAACCAGCGGATAGCCCGCTGCCTTCAACGCGTCGCTGACGCCTTTCTCGAAGCCGGCTTTGACGCCGGATTCCGTCGCAACCACGGCTGCCGCCGCATCATAGGTGGCAAGCGCGTCGGCGGGAACGGCCGCACGTGCGGCATCAAGGGCACCCTGAGCCGCAGGAACGGCTGCAGTGGCTGCATCAACAGCGGCCTGTGCCGCAGTCTTTGCCGCCTCATCGGTGCCGGCAGTCGCTTTTTTCAACCCGCCTTCGGCTGTCGTGACGGCTGCCTTTGCCGCCTTGAGCGCCGCTTCGCCACCCGTCAATGCGGTCAGCAACGCGCCATCGATGCCGGTCTTGACCTCGTCCAGCGCCGCTTTGGCAGCATTGATTGCCGCCGTATTGGCGCCAGCGTCATAAGAGGCGATCGCCGTTTCGCCCACCTTGACCTCCGCCACAGTTGCATCGGCGGAATAGATCGTCTCGTAATTGGCCGAGGTGCGGGCAAGCTGCGCCTTGGCCACGTCGCAAGAATTGGTGAACTTCACCGTGCCCGTCGGGTTGAACTGGAACGAGCAATCGGCCTCGTTCGCGGTCACGGTCACTGGCGTCTGGTGTGCGGCGTAAAGTGCAGGGTTCGCCGTTTGCGTCAGGAACTGGAACACCGGGAGATAGGTGACCGCCGCGATCAGGCAGCCTGCAAGGATGATCGGCTTGCGGCCGATCCTGTCTGACAAGGCACCAAAGAACAGGAAGCCGCCGGTACCAAGGATCAGCGACCAAGCCACCATCACGTTGGCGGTAAAGCTGTCGACCTTGATCACGTTTTGCATGAAGAACAGGGCATAGAACTGCCCCGAGTACCACACCACAGCTTGCCCGGCAGTCAGGCCAAGCAGAGCGATGATCGCGATCTTGCCGTTTTTCCAGTTGCCGAAGGCTTCGCGCAGCGGTGCCTTGGAACCGGCACCCTCTTCCTTCATTTTCTTGAAGGCAGGGGATTCGTTCATCTGCAGTCGGATATAAAGCGAGATGCCAAGCAAGAAGATCGAGCCGAGGAACGGGATGCGCCAGCCCCAGGCATTGAATGCCTTCATCATCTGCGGTGTGCCATCGGCATTCAGCAAGGCAACGCCTGCCGCATCGAGCATCGGCTGGTCAGGATAGGCACCATTGACATAGCCCTGAACCGAAACGATCACGATCAGCGACAAAAGCAGACCCAGCGTCGCTGTGGTCTGGATGAACGCTGTGAAGTATCCGCGCTGATTGGCGGGCGCATGTTCAGCGACATAGATTGCCGCACCACCATACTCGCCGCCAAGGGCCAGGCCCTGCGCCATGCGCAGCGCGATCAGGATGATCGGTGCCGCAACACCCCAGCTTTGATAGCTGGGCAGCAGGCCCACGAAGAAGGTCGAAAAACCCATGATCAGGATCGTCATCAGGAACGTGTATTTCCGTCCGATCAAGTCACCCAAAGAGCCGAATACCAGCGCGCCGAACGGGCGGACGATAAAGCCCGCCGCGAACGCCAGCAGCGCGAACACATTGCGCGTGGCCTCGGGGAACGGTGCAAAGTATTGTGCCCCGATAATGGCGGCAAGCGAGCCGAACAGATAAAAGTCGTACCACTCAAAAATGGTGCCCGCAGACGAAGCAAGGATAACCTTCTTCTCTTCGCGGGTCATCGGGCGCGATCTTACCCCGATATCTGCCGTTGTGTTTGCCATGACTGGCGTCCTCTCTGTTGATCTGGCCGAGAATCGGCCTGTTTTGCGACCATCGGGCTAAGCGCAACCGATCCCTGCCAAGGCAGAGTTCGCATCGCATAACCCGTGATCGTCGTCCCCGTCTCTGCGCCAGGATTTGCCGGACGCAGCCTTTTCTTCTATCAGCCCCGGTTCATCCGGTTGCTGATCAGTTCTTCCACCACCGACGGATCGGCCAGCGTCGAGATATCGCCAAGGGCCGCAAAATCATTCTCGGCGATCTTGCGCAGAATACGCCGCATGATCTTGCCCGAACGCGTTTTCGGCAGCCCCGGTGCCCACTGGATCAGATCCGGCTTGGCGATTGGGCCAATTTCGGTGCGCACCCAGGCCTCCAGAGCTTTTCGCAGCGGTTCAGTAGGCTCCGTGCCCCGCATCAGTGTGACATAGGCATAGATGCCCTGCCCCTTGATATCATGTGGGTAGCCGACCACCGCCGCCTCGGCGACCTGCGGATGGGCTACGAGGGCGCTTTCAACTTCGGCAGTGCCCATGCGGTGGCCCGAGACGTTGATCACGTCATCCACACGTCCGGTGATCCAGTAATAGCCATCGGCATCGCGGCGGCAGCCATCGCCAGTGAAATAATAGCCGGGATACTGGCTGAAATACGCCTCTTCAAACCGGGCGTGATCACCCCACAGGGTCCGCATCTGGCCGGGCCAACTGTCGGCAATGCACAGCACGCCGTCGGTAGCGGTGGCGGTTTGCACGGCAGCGGTTGCGGGATCAAGCACTACAGGTTTGACGCCAAAGAACGGCTTTGTGGCCGACCCCGGCTTTTGCGGCACCGCCCCAGGCAATGGCGTGATCAGATGACCGCCAGTTTCGGTTTGCCAGAAGGTGTCGACAATGGGCCGCGTGCCTTTGCCGACATGGATGTTGTACCAGTTCCATGCTTCGGGGTTGATCGGCTCGCCAACCGTGCCCAGCAGCTTCAGGCTGGAAAGATCATGCTTTTCCACCCATTCCGGCCCTTGTGCCATCAACGCGCGAATGGCGGTGGGGGCTGTGTAGAACTGCGATACCTTGTGCTTGTCGATCACTTCCCAGAACCGCCCGGCATTTGGATAGGTTGGAACACCTTCGAACATCACGGTGATCGCACCATTCGCGAGCGGGCCATAGATGATGTAGCTGTGCCCGGTCACCCAGCCGACATCGGCAGTGCACCAGAACACATCGCCGTCGTGATAATCAAAGCTGATCTGATGCGTCATCGCGGCATAGACCAGATAGCCGCCGGAGGTATGCAAAACGCCCTTCGGTTTGCCGGTAGAGCCAGAGGTGTACAGAATGAACAGCGCATCCTCGGCACCCATTTCAGTATAGGCGCAGTAGGGGGCGGCGGCGGCCATTTCGGCACGCAGATCGACATCGCGGCCATCGACCCACGAGGTTTGATCGCCGGTGTGTTTCACCACCAGGCATTTCACCCGATCATTGCAGTGCAAAAGTGCCGCGTCGGTGGCATCTTTCAGCCCGGTTTTCTTGCCACCGCGTGGCGCGAAATCAGCCGTGATCACAAGCTTCGCGCCACAATCATTGATGCGGTTTGCCAGCGCATCCGCCGAAAATCCGGCGAACACGATGGAATGGATGGCACCAATGCGCGCACAGGCTAGCATGGCATAAGCGGCTTCCGGGATCATCGGCAGATAGATCACCACGCGGTCACCGCGTTTAATGCCGTGCGCTTTGAGCACGTTCGCCATGCGACAGGTATTTTCAAGCAGTTGCGCGTAAGTGATGTGCTGCGACGGCGTTTTCGGATCATCCGGTTCCCAGATAATCGCGGTTTGGCTGGCGCGAGTCACCATATGCCGGTCAATGCAATTTGCCGACACGTTCAAAGTGCCGTCTTCGAACCATTTGATCGAGACTTTTCCCAGATCAAAACTGCTGTTTTGGACAACAGTATAGTCGCGGATCCAGTCAATACGACGACCTTGTTCTGCCCAGAATGCATTGGGATCGGCGACCGACGCTGCATACATCCGATCATACGCCGCCGCATCGACATGCGCGGATGCGATGAAATCAGCAGAAGCGGCGTATACCTCTTGCGCGCGGTCCATTTCCGTCATGTCATAGCCCCCTCCAGACAAGCCCCCCTCGGCTTGCGTCGCCTAACTGCTGCAAAGAAAGCTCGCAATCGCGTGAGGCAGTGTAACACATTCGTAAATAACTTGGTAACTATTTCATTAATAATGATTTTTCTGTCAATTTATTTACCTACATGGACCCCAATCAGTAAACTAACTTAACTGATGGCGAAAAAAAGGCGAATTTTCAAAGCTGTATTAATTTACAACAGCCCACTCCCTGACCGATTGCAGAGGACGACACATCATGTCTGGCGACGCCTCGCTTCCGTATCACCAGATAGCGCGCGATTGCGGTCGGCACCGATGCATCAGCTTCGCCGCGGCACTTGCATTGATTCGCATGCGGAAACGCAAAAAGGCGGCCACGACGGACCGCCTTTTCACTTTGAGCGAAACCGCTCACTCAGTCCGGATTGTCAGTTTGGATTGTCACAGCGCAGGGTGACCTGCATCAACCCTTTCACTGGCGTCGGCCAACGCAGGTTCACCAGTGTATTTTGCGCGCCCTGTTCCACCTGAACATAGGGCATCACATACTGGGCCACGTTCGATGCGCTGGTTATTGCGCCTTCCGCGACCACGGATTGCACATTCCGGGCCCGCGACGCGAACGGCAGGAACGCCGAGGCATCGACGACCCAAGTGTCTGCCGCCGTGTTCTGCACATGCTCGATCATGATCGGGCTTGCTGTAATCTGGGTAACCCCGTTGAACGTATTTGCTGCGAACACCAGGTTTCGGAACCGCGCATAGTCGAGCGTGGCATGGGTGGTATCCACCGTTTCCACCCGGTCAATATTGCCGTTCAGGGTGCGGAAAGTGTTGTTTGTGATGCTCAGTCCATTGACAAAATGGCCGGCCCCGCGCGGCGTGATCACCAGCCAGCGGAACCAGGGCGCCACGTCACTGACGGTAAAGATATTGCCCGTCAGTGTCAGCCCACCGTAAGACAGCTCGCTTTGGAAGGAGGGATCGGCATCATGTTCATTGGACCACTCGATAAAGCTGTTGTCGATGTAGTTGGCCGTCATCAGGGTTCTGAGGTTGGTCGCGGTAAAGATGATCCCGGCCCGCCGAACACCTGCGGTTTCTTCATCACCCTGAAAAAAGTGGTTGCCAAGCAAAATGTTGCCCGTTCCGGCAATCACTGCGAAATGCGCAAAACGCACAACCCGGTTGTTACGGATCTTGGCATCATTGGCATTCACATTCACGGCGATTGTCGTGCGGTTCTGCGCGGCCAAAGGCTGTTCGTTAGACAGGAACTGGCACTGATCCACAAAAAGGCCCTGACAGCCCGCCCCGATCGACGTGATCCCCCGATCCTTGGGCATGTTGATCACCGCGTCCGCAATGCGGAACACAGAGCCCTGCCGTGCTAGCATGACACCGCTGGAAATGCCGGTGCAGTCCAGTTCCATATCGGTGATCTCGAACTTCGAAAGAGACGAGAAACCGCTGAAATCCAGCAGATACTTGTAGCGATCAAAGGTAAAGGTCCGGGTGCCTGCGGCGGCCCACAGCGGCAGGCTCAGTTCAACCGTCCCGGCGCCCACATCCTTTGACAGCACATAAACCTCGCGGCCCACGCCGGTGCCGCTGACCCGCGCGCCGACCGGAACGTTTGCCACATTCGCCACCGCTGTCAGCCGGTTCGGCAGGGCAACCGAATAGGTGCCAACGGAGGTGACGGTTGTGGTATCCCACGCCGGCCCTGGTGCTGCCTCGATCTGGCCGTTTGTCAGCACGCGCCGCTGTGCAAAACTGGTCAAACCCGATATAGCGGCAACATCGATCGGGGCCGTCAGCAGAACGCGCCGGCCGCTCAGATCAAGGGTCACATGATCGCTGAAATAGAACAGCGATTGCAGCGCGCGCCGAAACCCTTCCAGCACCGACCCGAACGCCGCCGCGTAAGTATCAAGATCATAGTTGCGCCGGCAGATCAGCCGCGACGCAGTGGCCATGCTGATGGTGCCCTCGAACCGCACCGAGTTTTCGAACGTGACCGTGCCTGCGACAAAATAGGTGCCCGCCGACACCAGCACCGACCGCCCCGCCGCCGCCAGATCGGCCGCAACGAATGCCGCCGTATCGTCCGCTACGCCATTGCCGATCGCCCCGTAGTCGCGCACATCGACCCAGTCCATCAACTTGCGGTGGAACACCTCGGTCACATCTTCGACCACGATATCGTCAATGCGCACGACGCCACCGCTCGACCCGGTCAGATCAAGCCCGATATGGGCGTAGACCGGCACCCTGCCCCAGACCAGATCAACCCCTGTCCGGTTGCCCGCGCCGATAATGGCCGTGACGGTCACGACCTCGCCGTAAGCCGTCAGCGGCGCCGCGACACCAGTCTGCGGCGCCGCGACCACGTTTGTCTGCCCGATACTGCCCGCCCATGCGGCAATGCGAACGGATGGCAGGTTACCAGAAATCGCCTTCACCCTGACGGTGACGCGAAGATACAAGCCCGGTTGCATAGGGGTCTGCGCGAACGACCGCAGCTTTTGCACGACATCAGTTTTCTGCAATTCCAGACAGCCGCCGAAATCCTGATCCGAGGGCACTAGGGCTGCGTTGGGCTGGCCTAGATGGCTGCCCGACCCCGGCGTGCCATCGCCGCGCGACCAAAGGTTCAGGCCCGCCGAAAAGGCGGGCGGCATCAGGACAAGCCCGTCGGTAATCGCTTTGTTCATGTGGTGATCCTCGCCTTGTTGCGCATCTGATCTGCGCGGCGATCACGCCGCTGCAAAACAGACAACTAACAAGACGCGGTTAACGCCACCTGTGGGCACCGCGCGCGCCAATCCGGGCGCGATACATCAGCCTACAGGTCAGGCGCCGATACCCGCTTCCGGCAGCAGCTGCACGCCATTAATCTGCCAGCCGTCAGGTGTTTCGACCATCTGATAATCCAGCAGATGCGTCCGCCCGCCCTGATCGGTGACCATCACGCGTTGCCACAGATTACCCGCGACCGTGCGCAATTCCAGCATCCGCACGTTCGCCGGGTTCCAGACCATCGGATAGCCTTGCTGCACCATCGTGCCGAAATTTTCGGCCGTCCCGAAAATGCCCTTGATCATTGGCGAGGCGAATTCAAACGCCCCCGTTACATCCTGCGCGGTAAAGGCATCAAATTGGCCCTGAATGGTGGCCTCGATGCCCGGGTTGCGCGCCTCGTCCGCCATGACTGGCAGCGCCAAAACCGTCGCAAGTAATAGTCCGCATAGCTTAAGCCGCATCGTCCGACCCTCCACAAACGTCCCCGCCAAAGAGGTTAGCGCAAGCGCAGGGCCGGTCAAGCGTCACGCAGCCAAGTCACCGATTAGTGCCCGGTCAATCAGCGCAATTGTCTCTTCCACCCCGTAAAGGCCGATAAATCCGCCAAAACGCGGACCTTGCGACGCGCCCAGTAGCACTTCGTAAAGGGCGGTGAACCAATCGCGCAACGGCTCGAAGCCATGTTCGGTGCCGACCGCGAAGACCATGGTCTGCAATGCCTCACCGTCCAGACCGCCCTCCCAAACTGCCAACCGCCCGCGCAGATCCAGAATCGCGGCGCGTTCCTTGTCGGTAGGCAGGCGGAATACCCGCGTCGGCGCGACGAAATCATCGAAATACCGCAGTGCAAAACCGGCCGCCGCGTCCAGATCGGGGTGCGTCGCGGGGCTGGCATCGGGCGCATAGCGTTGGATGAAGCCCCAAAGCCCGGCCTTGTCTTTCGCCCCGGCAACTGACGCAAGATTAAGCAACATCGCGAACGGCACCACCATATCGGACGCAGGTGGTTGGCCGCGATGAATGTGCCAGACCGGGTTGTTCACCTGTGCGTCGATATCCTGCGTGGCAAACGCGCGCAGTTGCTGGTGATATTCGTCGACTGCCTTTGGGATCGCGTCGAAATGCATCCGCTTTGCAGTCTTCGGCTTGAGATACATGAAATACGACAGGCTTTCCGACGAGGCATAGGTCAGCCATTCATCAATCGTGAGGCCATTGCCCTTGGATTTGGAGATCTTCTGGCCGCCCTCGTCCAGAAACAGCTCATACGTCATATGTTCGGGCGCGCGGCCGCCCAGCACCTCGCAAATGCCGTCATAGATCGGCGTGTTGGTGGAATGGTCTTTGCCGTACATCTCGAAATCCACATCCAGCGCGGCCCAGCGCGCGCCGAAATCGGGCTTCCATTGCAGTTTGACGTGACCACCGGTCACGGGAAGCGTGCAGTCTTTGCCATCCTCGCCCTCAAACGTGATTGTCCCTTCGGCGGCATTCACCTCTTTCATCGGCACATACATAACGCGCCCCGAAATTGGCGAAATCGGCAGGAAGCACGAATAGGTCTGCTGGCGTTCCTCGCGCAGGGATGCCAGCATGATCTTCATCACCGCATCGTAGCGTTCGCAGCACAGGCGCAGTATCGCGTCGAACTTGCCGGACTTGTAGAAATCAGTAGCCGAGATGAATTCATACTCGAACCCGAACGTATCCAGAAACCGCCGCAGCATGGCGTTGTTGTGGTGCCCGAAGCTTTCGTATTCGCCAAACGGATCGGGCACCGCCGTCAGCGGTCGTTGCAGATGCGTGCGCAACATGTCGGGATTTGGTACATTGTCTGGCACCTTGCGCATGCCGTCGACATCATCGGAAAACACGATCAATCGCGTCGGAATGTCGCTGATCGCCTCGAACGCGCGGCGGATCATTGTCGTGCGCGCCACCTCGCCAAATGTGCCGATATGTGGCAGACCCGATGGCCCATAGCCGGTCTCGAACAGCACATATCCCTTCGTCGGCATTTTGCCGTCATAACGCGCCAGAATGCGGCGCGCTTCTTCAAACGGCCAGGCTTTCGATTTCATCGCAGCGTCGCGCAGGGCAGACATCGGCATATCCTTGATGGGCATGATGCGGCTCTCAGCCACGAACTTCCTGTCTCCTATTGCCGTGCCTGCCTCGCGTCAATAATCTGCGCGCGAATTGGCCTTGGAAGGACCTCCCCGTGCAAGATACCCCCGCCTCGCTGTCCGCTCAGGATGCCCTGCTCGCGGTGATGATCGCGACCTCTGCCGCCGATGCACAATTGCGCACCGCGGAAATGGTCGCCATCCAGCGCATGGTCAACCACATGCCGGTGTTTGCCGATTACGATGCCGACCGCATCCGCCAGATCGCCCAGACCGTGTTCGATCTGTTCGAGGAGGAAGATGGCCTTGATGCCCTTTTCGGCCTGATCCGGGATGCACTGCCGGAACGGCTGAACGAAACCGCCTATGCGCTTGCCTGCGACGCCGCAGCCGCCGACGGCCGCCTGCGCGATATCGAATTGCGCATGCTGGAGGAGATCCGAGAAGAGCTGTCGATCGACCGTTTGCACGCCGCCGCCATCGAATGGGGCGCGCGGGTGCGACATATGCGTCCCTAATCCCCGCCGGGGCCAAGATGGGCAATCTGCCCATCTTCCCCAACATTCGGCAGGGTGGGCGACCCCTCCCGTCCCCCAATCGTTACGAATACAGCCCCACCCAACGGTTGATCAACTGCCCCTGCAAGCGCCGCGCGCGTTTGGTCCAGGCCTCGCCACCTTCGGGCTTTTCGCGTTGGTCCTCGGTCAAGCGGTCTCGTCGGGCGGTATCTGCCGCAAAGATCGCAAATGCCAGGTCCGGCCCTTTTGGCGGCACGATATACCCGGCCAGTCCCGATACGAAATTCAGGGTCCCGCTTTTGGCAAGTACCCTGACCGGATGATCCTTGATCTCTTTGCCCGCCGCGTCTCGCATACCAACATCGCGCAAGATGCTGCGCAGAACTGCGCCGTTCGGGTTGGCCCTTGCCCGCACCAGCGTGGCCACCATGTCGCCTGCCGAAACCCTTGACACCCCATTCAGCCCGGAATGATCGACAAAGCGCGCGTCAACCCCATAGGCCGCCCGCCCCCAGTCCGACATTGCCTGCGCTGATGCCGCCACATCAGCCGCCCCCGACGACGCCAGCCCCAAGACCTCTGCCGTCAAGTTGGTCGAAAATTTCAACATGTCGCGCAGCATCTCATCCAGAGAAACACTGCGGTTTTCCACCAGCACTTCCCCCGCGGGCAGCCCAACGATAACCATCGCCTCTGGCAGAGCTATTCCCTGCCCCACCGCCAACGTCCGGAACACTTCGGCCGCGTAATTCGCAGGGTGCCGCACCGGCATCCACCGGCTGCCACCATTTCCAAGTGCCGCCGACGCAACTGTCCAGCGATCCACGCCGTCCCCGGTCTGATAGGTGAACAACGGGCTTTCGCGCTGCGCAATCTGCATCCGCGCCATGTCGACAAACGGCAGGAACCGCTCGCCCCGCGCATCCATGGTGGCGCTGTAATCGCCCGCAACTCGCTTCCATTCGAAATTCACCCGGTTGAAATTGAGGTTCAAACCGCCAATCGCAGGGTTATACCCCACATGATCAGGTTGGTCGGTCGAGATCTGGTCAATCGCCGGCAACGCGCCCGCGTAGACCAGAAACCGCCCCGAAACTGCCCGCACGCCCCGCGCCGCCAGCCGCGCCGCCATATCGCCCACGTGATCGGTGGAAAGGGTCGGATCCCCCGACCCGACCAACACCAGATCCCCCGCTATCCGCCCGTCAACGACCGGCCCCGTTGCCAGCACGCGGGTCGAAAACCGGTGCGCCGCACCCAGCTTTTCAACCGCAAACAAAGCCGTCATCGCCTTGGCCACGCTGGCGGGCGGCTGGCCGAGGCCAGGGTTCATCGCCTCCAGCACCTGCCCGGACGCCGCATCCGCCACCACGTAGCCAAGCGTGCCGCCCAATTTGGCCGCATCGTGCAGCCCGCCCACCTCTGGCGCACCGGGACGCGCCACAGACCCGCGCCGCACAGGCCGGATCGATGTCAACGGCGCATCCGCCCGAACCGGGGCCGCCACCCCCGCCAGCATCGCTGTCAATAACCAGCGCCGTGAAAAGTGACCCTTGTCCAATGTCATGATTGCACTTTGCCGCTTCCCCTCAAGACTGCCATCCTCAAGACTGCCACACGGGAGCCTACACTCACGCCGTCCAGTCGCCGCGCGCCCGTATGGCAGATGACGACAAATTGACCATCGGCAAGTTCACAAAACACCACGCGGGCGCTGCCTTTGCCCCCAATCCTTCGCCACGCGCCACGCGGTCCACGCGAAACGCACGCGCCGCAGCGGAAAGCCGCGCCGCCACACCCGAGCCCGGCCTTGCCAACACCCCCACCGGCACCGCGCGCAGGATGTCGCGCCAATGATCCCATTTGTGGAACTGCACCAGATTGTCCGCCCCCATCAACCACACGAACCGCACGCCCGGATAGATCGCCTGCAACCGCGCGATCGTCTGCGCAGTATACCGCGTGCCCAGCCGCGCCTCCAGATCGGTGATCACCACGCGCGGATGCGCCATCACCGCGCGCGCCCGCGCCAGCCTGTCCGCCATTGGTGCCGGCTGGCGCGCCTTCAGGGGGTTCCCTGGTGTGACCAGCCACCACACTCTGTCCAGCCTCATCCGGACTAGCGCCTCGCGCGTGATGTGGGCATGCCCCTCATGCGCCGGGTCAAACGACCCTCCCAGCAGGCCCACGACCATGCCCCGTGTGGCTATTGGAAACCCTGCGCGCAAACCCGCCCCCCGATCCGGCCAGAACCTGCCTTGGCTGCGTTGCCCTTGTCCACAACAATCGCTACATACCCCTGCAACAACGCATCCGGGAGCATTCGTCATGGCCAGCTATCAATATGTCTACCACATGGAAGGCGTCTCCAAGACCTATCCCGGCGGCAAGAAATGCTTCGAGAATATCCATCTGAACTTCCTTCCTGGCGTGAAGATCGGTGTGGTCGGCGTGAACGGGTCGGGGAAATCGACCCTGCTGCGGATTATGGCGGGCATTGACACCGATTTCAAAGGCGAGGCTTGGGCGGCCAAAGGCTCCAAAGTGGGCTACCTGCCGCAAGAGCCGTGGCTGGACCCCACCCTTGATGTCAAAGGCAACGTCATGCTGGGTGTGGCCAAGCAACAAGCCATTCTCGACCGCTACAACGAGCTCGCGATGAACTACTCGGACGAAACCGCCGATGAAATGGCCGCCCTGCAAGACCAGATCGACGCTGGCAACCTGTGGGAGCTTGACGCCACCGTCGGTGTGGCCATGGACGCGCTGCGCTGCCCTGCCGATGATGCCGATGTCGAAACCCTGTCAGGCGGTGAACGCCGCCGCGTGGCCCTGTGCAAACTGCTGCTCGAAGCGCCTGATATGCTGCTTTTGGACGAACCAACCAACCACCTGGACGCCGAATCCATCGCCTGGCTGCAAAAGCACCTGATGGCCTACAAAGGCACCATCCTGATCGTCACCCACGACCGTTATTTCCTGGATGACATCACCTCGTGGATTCTGGAACTCGACCGTGGCCGCGGCATTCCCTACGAGGGCAACTATACCTCGTGGCTGGAACAAAAGGCCAAACGGATGATGCAAGAAGCGCGCGAGGATAAATCCAAGCAAAAGGTGCTGGAGAAGGAACTCGAATGGATCCGCTCCGGTGCGAAAGCCCGTCAGGCCAAATCCAAAGCCCGTATTTCCAAATACAACGAGATGGCCGGTCAAACTGTGCTGGAACGCGCAGGCGTCTCCCAGATCGTCATCCCCAACGGCGAACGTCTGGGCTCCAAAGTCATCGAAATTGTCGGCCTGAAAAAACACATGGGCGACAAGCTGTTGATCGAGGATCTTACCTTCACCATCCCGCCCGGTGCCATCGTCGGCGTTATCGGCCCCAACGGTGCTGGCAAATCCACCCTGTTCCGCATGATCACCGGGGCCGAACAACCGGACGAGGGTACCATCACGCTGGGCAACACCGTGCAGCTTTCCTACGTTGACCAGAGCCGCGACGCACTGGACCCCAACAAAACCGCATGGGAAGAAATCTCGGGCGGCGCCGAGGTTATCCACCTGGGCGACCTTGAAATGAACTCCCGCGTCTACGCCGGGGCCTTCAACTTCAAAGGCACCGACCAGCAGAAAAAAGTCGGGTTGCTATCAGGCGGCGAACGCAACCGTGTCCATATGGCGAAACTGCTCCGCTCCGGCGGCAACGTGCTGCTGCTCGACGAACCGACCAACGACCTCGACGTCGAAACCCTGCAAGCCCTCGAATCCGCCATCGAAGACTTCGCCGGCTGCGCCGTGATCATCAGCCACGACAGGTATTTCCTCGACCGCCTGTGCACGCATATTCTGGCGTTCGAAGGCGATGCGCATGTCGAATGGTTCGAAGGGAACTTCGAGGCCTATGAGGAAGATAAGGTGCGGCGCTTGGGGCCGGACAGCATTGAGCCTAAGCGGGTGAAGTATAAGCGGTTTTCGAGGTGAGTAATACCCTCGGACTTCCATTTTAATGCTACCAATATTGCTGGAGCACAGCTGTGGGTGAGGCATGAGTTTGATTTCAACAATGTTCACAGACCTTGGCGAAGTTGTCACGACTGTCGACTATTGGCTTGGTATTGCGTCGTCGCTTTTTGTCCTTTTCATTCGGCATCGAATCAAGATCCCGAAACCAGTTGTCGGTGGCTCAGGCGGCGCAAATAAGAGGCTTGACGATGAGGAGTTCTTCACTGATTTCAGGCAGTCAATAATAAATAGTCCCAGCTTCATGGGCTATCCTATTGCGAGAGAGACCTTGAATATTGAAAGTGCTAGGTTTTATGATCCTAAGACGAGGAAGTATGAAGGTGGTTTGATGCGTTGGGACGGTGAGCCATCCAATGAACCATTTCGCACTGAGATAAAGGCAGGGAAAGCAAAGTCTCTATACGTTTATGGAGTTCACAAAGGAAGGGTTCATCACTTCAGCGGAGAAAAATTGCAAGATATTGAAAATGCTGAGACTCTCATTGAGCTTGGCAATCAACGCAAGCTAGAAATACACATTACTGATAGTTTAAGAAGGATTTACAAGATCCCGATTTTGATCGAAGCGAAAAGTCAGCGCAATTCCATAGACAAAGTTAACGTTACGTTACGCACGAAAGTTACGTTTTCGGATCGTTGGCGTCAGTTTAGGTACGGACTTCGCGATATGATTAACGCGTTTACACGCCCCAACTATTGAAAACTAGCATAGGCTTGGGGCTTGTAGGTTTCGCTTCGGCGCACCATTCCCACCGCCCGGAATCAAGGCGCGCCAGCGCCGCCGGGCAGCGCCTGCCTCCCAGCCCGCCCACGGGGCAGGCGTTCTTCGCGGAAAACGTCCACTGGACGATTTCTGATTGCTCATCCTCCCGGCCCTCGCAAGCGTGCTCGGGCGTTCACCGGGCAAACGGTCCACTGGACTGTTTGCTATTCCGGCTCACCCCCCACGGGCAGGCGCTTTTGCAGCATCGCCAGCAGAACCTCGCCGGGGGACGTTGCGCCATAAAGTGCCTGGAACCAACGCAACAGCGCCCACCCGGCGATCAGGCACCGCCCTATGACCAAACCCACGCGCCTGCCTCCCGGCCCTCGCAAGCGTGCTTGGGCGCTCGCCGGGCAAACAGTCCACCGGGGTGCTTGCCATTCCGCCCCCCCCGGGCAAGCGCCTTACCGGGGGAACGGCGCGGGTTAACTACCTCTTGGAGATTTTCAGACAAAGACGTGGGTTTCACCCACCCTACGGCTCGTTCCCTCTACCGCGATATTCGTTTGGGCAAGGTTTCATCCGAATGGGCAGGCGTGGAATTGAGAGGCGGTTTTGGCGAGTGAATTGCAGTTTCTCGTAGGGTGGGTGAAACCCACGCGGAAACCGGAGCGCAGGGCGTGATTACTGGAAGAAAGACGTGGGCTTCACCCACCCTACCTTTGTCGAATGCAGAGTTTGGTAACACACCCAGAACCTTAACAAATCCTTGCAAAAATCGTACAAGTCGAACAGTATCAACCTCTTACCCATTGTAACATGTGTGCTCCCCCACCCCCGTTCCCCTTTATCCCTCCATTTTCCCCTTGAAAACCCACAATAAGCGGCGCATATGCCGCCCCGGATGCCTGCGCCTCGTTGCGGGCCGGACCCCTATTGGAGTGAACATGGCCAAAGAAGACATTCTCGAATTCCCCGGTGTCGTGAAAGAACTCTTGCCCAATGCGACATTCAAGGTCGAACTCGATAATGGCCATGAATTGATCGCTGTGATGGCGGGAAAGATGCGCAAGAACCGAATTCGCGTGCTGGCTGGCGACAAAGTGCAGGTCGAGATGACCCCATATGACCTGTCCAAGGGTCGCATCAACTACCGCTTCAAGTAATGGACTGTTGCACCCGCAATGGTCGGAAACCGTTTTCCGGCACCGCGCGACCCTGATGATGCGCCTTATACTCGGATCAGCCAGCCCGCGCCGCCGCGAATTGCTGGCACAACTTGGCATCATTCCCGACGCGGTGCTCCCCCCCGAAATCGACGAAGACCCACACAAGGGCGAATTGCCGCGCCCCTATTGCGCCCGCATCGCCCGTGAAAAGGCAGCGGCGGTCCCCGGCGGGCCTGATGATATCATTCTGTGTGCCGACACCACGGTTGCCATTGGCCGCCGTATCCTCGGCAAGCCCCGCGACGCAGGGCAGGCTGCGGAATTTCTGCTGGCCCTTGGTGGGCGCAGGCACGTCGTGATCACTGCAATTGCCGTGCGGCGGGGCGGCAGGATCTGGTCGCGCGAGGTGGAAAGTGCGGTCAAGATGAAGCGGCTGTCGGACATGGAACTCAATACCTACCTTGCCAGCAATGACTGGCAGGGCAAAGCCGGCGCTTACGGCATTCAAGGCATGGCCGGCGCGTTCATCCCGTGGATATCGGGATCGTTTTCGGCGATCATGGGGCTGCCGGTGGCGGAAACCGCCACCCTGCTGGCTACCGCCGGTTACCCGGTTTGGGAGGGGCGCACATGAAGGGCCGGATCATCGTGCTGGACAATATCGGCGATCGGGCTGCGGCCGCACTGATCGTCGACGGGCGGATTGAAGATCTGGCGATTGATCCCGCAGGTGATGCGGCGCTGCCCGGTGCGATTTACCGCGCCGTGGCGGACAGGCAGGTCAAGGGGCAAGGCGGGCTGTTCGTCAAGCTGCCGGAGGGGTCTGGTTTCTTGCGCCAGACCGCAGGCATCGCGCCCGGCGACCGGCTGTTGGTGCAGGTCACCGGCCCTGCCGAAGCGGGCAAGGCGCTGCCGGTCACCGCGCGCCTTTTGTTCAAAAGCCGATATGCCATTTTGACACCGGGCGCGCCGGGTCTGAACATTTCGCGCAAGATCCGCGATGAAGACACCCGGGCGATGCTGGATGGGCTGGCAACGGATGCGATGGCGGGTGCGGCGCCTGACCTTGGCCTGATCCTGCGGTCGGCATCCGAGGCCGCAGAGCCTGACGATGTATTGGCTGACATCGCATCGGTGCGAACCCTTGCAGATGCAGTGCTTGCCGATCTCAACGGCCCGCCGGAATTGCTGGTGGAAGGGGCAAGCGCACATGAAACCGCTTGGCGTGACTGGGCCGATCCTGCACCGGACGAGGTGGTCGATAGCCCGGGTGGTTTTGCCGACCACGGAATACATGAGATGATCGACAGCCTGCGTCAGCCCCATGTTGCCTTAAGCGGTGGCGGACACATGATGCTGGAGCCGACCCGCGCGCTGGTGGCGGTTGATGTCAACACCGGGCCGGACACCTCGCCCGCAGCCAGCCTGAAGGTGAACATCGCGGCGGCACGTGATCTGCCGCGCCAGTTGCGGCTACGCGGCCTCGGCGGGCAGATCGTGGTCGATTTCGCGCCGATGTCAAAGAAGGATCGCGCCATTCTGGAACAGGTTCTGCGCGCTGCCTTCAAGGGCGAGGCGGCGGAAACCAATCTGGCCGGCTGGACCACGCTTGGCCTATATGAAATGACCCGCAAGCGCGACCGCCTGCCCTTGGCCGAGGTGCTGCGATGACTTGTCCGATCTGTTCCAAAGACACCGACCCGAAGTATCGCCCGTTTTGTTCGCGCCGCTGTGCCGATGTCGATCTGGGGCGCTGGTTGACCGGCACTTACGTCCTTCCGGCCAAGGCCGAGGATGAAGACGACAGTCCGCAAGACACCCCCCCGATGCCACGCCAGCAATAGGCCCCGGCGAGTGCCGTTTTCTTGGCCAAAACCACTGGACAGCCCCCGCGCCCTCGCTTAATACCGCTGCACCCGACCGGCCCCGCCGTCGGCAAGTGTGCCCAGATAGCTCAGTTGGTAGAGCAGCGGATTGAAAATCCGCGTGTCGGCGGTTCAATTCCGTCTCTGGGCACCACTAATCTCGCTATTATCGTTAGATAGCAGTACTTTAGGCTTTTAGGTCGCTCAGTCATCCCCCCGTTTACCCCCCTTTCTCACTTGTTTGCGACCTGTCTGAGTGATTAAACTCGAACGGCGGATAGTTGGTGGCAGTAGATGTGCCAAGCCTAGCACTCCTCTTCGTCAACATTCCACAATCGCATTCTGAGCGACCGCCAACAATTATGGGCCTCCCTGTTGGTTTAGGACGGCGCTTAGTTGGAAATGATCGGGCAGCTTCTAGGCCACACTTAGATCGGCACCACACTAAGCCATGCCCACCTCATCGACTCGCCGTTGCGGGCGGGGGTCAACGCGGCAGGGGAGATGCTCAACCCGAGGCTGAAGGTGGTGGCGGGGTGATCTCGCATGGCCGAATGCATCCCGACTGTGGCGTAGCGCATCTTGCTGTGATTTAATGTTTCTAAGGCGTGAAAAGCCGAGCCGCAGGGTGTAAACCAACTCTATTGTTTTCCCATTGGACTGGCGAGACTTCGCTGGTGATGGAGTTTGAAAACTGCCAGCCGGAACATTGATGAACTGCTAACCCACTCGCAACGTAACCAACCGGGAAGTCAGCGATGCGGATGACATATCATGACTGGGGGCTGTTGGTCCTGCTTTCGCTGCTTTGGGGTGGAGCCTTTTTCTTTGCTGCTGTCGCGGTTCGGGAACTCCCGCCCTTGACGGTGGTGTTGTCCCGGACGGGGCTTGCTGCACTGGTTCTCGCATGCCTTCTGCGGTACCGAAATGAGGATTGGCCGTTCAGGGCGCGCGCCATTCCTGCCTTCCTGATCATGGGGCTTTTGAACAACCTTTTGCCGTTCAGCCTGCTGTTCTGGGCGAACAGGGTGACTACAGCCGCAGGCGAAGCAGCACGGCGGCCATTCCGGACGCTTCAGATTTTGGCATCCCAGCCAACTGCGGTAGCTACTGGCACCGTTCGGTCTTTGTCGAGTGGCAGGACTATGAGGGCACCTATGGCCATGAGGAAGTACACTACTAACACCCCCGATCATCCACCCTCTACCAGATCGGAAATCAAACCCCACAAACAGGACCATCCTCAATCTGTGTGGCAGAACTATGCCGAGTTTTTATAGATCGGGGGCATTAGTGGTGGTTTCGAAGAAGCATTGGGCGCCGTCCGATAAGGTGCTGGCAGGTCGGGCTTTTGATGCGGATTGGCTGCGCAATGACTTGATTGAACGCGGCGTCATCCCAGTCATACCGCCAAAATCAAACCGGAAGCTCCCAGCTGCGTTCAACAAGGAAACCTACCAATGGCGCCATCTGATCGAAAACTACTTCGGCAAACTGAAGGAAAACAGAGGGATCGCAATGCGCTCCTGCAAGACAGACCAGAGCTTCAGAGCCTTCATATCAATTGCGGCAACCATTATTCAAACACGGTGAATGTCAACAGCCCCTAGTTCACTGACGACCGAATTGCGCGGATCACTGCATGGTTACCTCCTTGACTTCGGCCTTCAGATCGAAAGCTTTCTCCAAGACCCACATGCCCTCTGCGGTGTCGACCTCGACACGAAGGACGCGTAAACCGGGCCGAAGGCCAATGATCGCGAACGTCCGCTCCGGACCCTGCGCCTTGACCTGGCCGTCGACCTTGATGGTGGCTATCCCGGCTGCGGCGTTTACAACTTTGACGTTCAGGGCGGCGACATCTTTAATCGCCTCGGCGGTGCTGTCAGACGGATGCGAACTAGTCTCAGTTTTCCTGCAACGGCAATCTGTTAGGCAGCAAGAAGGCCGCGCCACTCAGCGAGATGGAGTGGTTGCCGCCCTCACCTGACGGCATCGCAATGTGCCAAAATTGTTGTGTTCAAGGCCACACAATTGTGTTCAAGGCCACACAATGGAGAGGACAGCGAGATGAACGATATGATGATCGGAGTTGATCTGGCAAAGAATGTTTTTCAGGCTCACGGAGCCCTGCGGTCGGGAGAGGTGCAGTTCCGCAAGAAGCTGACGCGACAGCAATTCATCGCGTTCATGGCCCGGCAGACTCCCTGCCTGGTCATCTTCGAAGCTTGTGGTGGCGCACATTATTGGGCGCGGGAGATGGAGTCGCTTGGGCACGAGGTGAAACTTATCGCGCCGCAGTACGTGCGCCCGTTCGTCAAGCGCCAAAAGAATGATGCTTCCGATGCCGAGGCGATCGTGATCGCGGCGCGCCAAGCCGAGATGCGCTTTGTGGAGCCCAAAACCGTTGAGCAGCAGTCCCTTGCGGCGGTGTTCCGCGGCCGGGAGCGGCTGGTTCATCAGCGCACCGCGGATGTAAACGCCTTGCGGGCCCTGCTGTATGAGCACGGTTACGTATTTCCCATAGGACTGCGC
>JANOGW010000052.1:0-2215 GCA_031406155.1 Pseudorhodobacter sp. | reverse complement strand
TCAACGGGAACAGCTCAGAGATTTGCGTCGCCGCCGCTTATGACGAGTGTTCCTTCCGCTTGCAGCCGCGGAATATCGCCAGAGGTGCCAGACCGATCCGGGGCGACGAGAATAATGCGCCTTATGGTCATCGGTCCGTCTGCAGCCGTGGGGTCGATGGTTGCAATGCGAGACCGCGACGCTGGCGTCAGTCCAAGCTCGGTCATGTAGCGGCCCATCAGTTCCAGTTGCTTGTTTGCGATCGAGAGCCAAGGGGATTGCTGCACATAGCCCGTCGAAGTCTTCAAAAGCATGGGCGTTGTCTGCAGCTTTTCCTCGGCCTCGACCCAGCGGCCGTAACACTGACAGTACGCCGCCAGCGCCGCACGGTCGACGGCGGTCACAACCCCCATGTCATGCAGCATGTGGGCCAGCCGGTCCCATTCATCGCGCGCTGCTGCATTCAGATGCGAAGGACAGTCCGGCACGCCCTCGGGGGGTTGCGGCTCGGCGTGGTTGTAGCCACGCTTGCCAGGGTTACCCTCCATGCGCCTGATCGCGGTGGGTTTGGGCTTCGGTCCCCGGATCATGGTGACCTCGGGCGGGCAAACAGCCAGAGCAACGCTGTGCTGCGCCACAGTGCTGCTGCCGTGAACGACAGGCCAAGCTTCAGTGATGGCCCCAACGCCTGTTGAAGGCCAAAAGCGGGGAACAGCAGAAGCTGCAGCGCGACGAGGAAAGCTGATGCCCCAATACGGGCCGATGCTTCAAACACGTGCGCACCCGCTGCGGCGTCACTAGATTGCATTGAAGCGCTCTGCCTCGACGTCCAGCACCCCCGTCGCCGTCGCTTCGATCACAACAGCCTTGTTCAGCACCGCAAGCATCTCTTCCAGCGCCCCGTCGCTCAGCTGTGTCAAATCCAGACTGCTCGGGGACTCGGGCACCGTGTGTTCGATCTTGCTGGTCTCGCGCCATCCGGCTTGGGTTTTGAGAAAGAAGATCATCGAAGTGGTATCGCCGCCGCGCGCCTTGTTGATCAGCCCCTGTGCGATGGCCCCGATCGCGCGGGCCTTGCCTTTTTTATACCGTGCTGCGATTTCCTCATCCCGCTGCATCATGGAATAAAATGTCCGCCGGCCAATGCCGAAGTAATCCGCCACCTGCTCAGCCGTCAGCACGGCTGCCAGGGTTTCCACCTCGGCTTTCTGGGCGTCTGTGAGGGTCATCGGCGTGCGCGGCATCAGAGGGCCACCTCACTGTCCTGCGAGGGTTGGTCTGCGCCTCTGTCTGCGGCCTTCGCTGCATTCCTTTCTGCGCCCCTTTCTGCGCGCAGTTCTGCAAAGCTGCGGCCCACCCCCTCCAGCACGGCCTCCTTGCCGGTGAAGGCCTGCCAGCGCAGCAGGGCCACATCGACATAGGCCGGATCAAGTTCCACCGCATGGCACAGCCGCCCCGTGGTCTCGGCCGCAATCAGCGAACTGCCCGATCCACAGAACGGCTCATAGACAGCCTGTCCCGGTGAGGAGTTGTTCAGCATCGGGCGGCGCATGCAGTCGACCGGCTTTTGGGTGCCATGCACGGTGTCCGCATCCTGATCGCAGCTCGGGATGGTCCAGAGCGTGGTTTGCTTGCGGTCGCCAGACCAATGGCCGGTGCCCGATGACCGCACCGCATACCAGCAGGGTTCATGCTGCCAGTGATAATGGCCCCGGCTCAGTACCAGTCGTTCCTTGGCCCAGATGATCTGCGACCTTATGGCAAAGCCCGCCGCCTCGAGGCTTTCAGCCACCACGGCCGCATGCAACGCGCCGTGCCAGACATAGGCCACCTCGCCCGGGAACAGCGCCCAGGCAGCGCGCCAGTCGGCCCGGTCATCGTTCATGACCTTGCCCACGCGTTTGGTCTCCGACGCCCCGGCCCGATTGCGCCAGTCCGGATCATAGGACACGCCATACGGCGGATCTGTCACCATCAGATGCGGCGTCACCCCGTTCAGAATGCGGGCCACCACTGCCGCATCGGTGGCATCGCCGCAGATCAACCGATGCGGCCCCAGCAGCCAGACATCGCCGAGGCGGGATACCGGCACGGCAGGCACGGGCGGCACCTCGTCCTCGCGTGGATCAACCCCGTTTTGTCGCAACAGCTCGTCCAGTTCCCGCCCCGTGAAGCCCAGATCGATCAGATCAATCCCAAGCGTGGCAAGATCAGCCACCTCCAGCGCAAGCATCTC
>JANOGW010000078.1:0-129232 GCA_031406155.1 Pseudorhodobacter sp. | reverse complement strand
GTGACGCGCATTCGCGGTCCGATCCACCCACAATCGAGCGATCTGACGACCGCAGTCGAGGCTGGGAGGGCAAAACACTTGATCTGGCGGCAAGATCAGGAAAAAGTGACGTCAAGCGGCAGGCCACTTGGGGAATGTCGGACAAGTGTTTTGTATTGGCGTACAGAATTGGACCAACTGCAAAAACATGACCCGCATTTCTTATTAGCTCCATCTGAAGTTTCATTTTTTCTGCACTTTTCTCTGGCGGCACTCCAGGTATTAATGGTTGATAGTCAGTAAAATCGACATGCCTTATAATAACACAGGTTGTGATGTTATTTAACTTCGCGTTTACCAGTCTAGACGCCTCGCAGGCGATGAAGCCTGTATATATATATCATGCCCAATTATCCATACTTTGGTAAAGGCGCTAGATATATCAAGAATCTTCTCTATGGCTTTTGCCCTGGAGGCGTCGTTGAATTGGCCGGTCAAAGCAAATCTTGTGTCAAGTTGATCTGAAATAATTTTAACCTTCAGGTTCTTTGGGCTTGTTTCTTGCTTCTCCAGTCGTGGGTTACCGGTGATAGTTATGACATGTACTTCTGTACTCGGCAGAAACTCCGCCAAGGCCCGCGCGCAAGCGTAGTTAAAGGAGTTGATGCCCCCGTAGAGAGTTCCCCAGTGAGTTGAAACCAGGATTACGGCATTGTTGGTCATTCTCTACCTACATTTAGTGCCCGTGCGGGATGCTTTTCACGAGAGCTAGTCTTGTATCATTTCGGCTTTCTTGCAAGATGGTCTCTACGCAAGTCAGTTGTCCAGCCCAGTAACCGCGCGCATTAGAGCTTTCATGCGCGTGCGGTGCCTTTCGTTCACAGCTCCCAACCCAAATCCCTCTCGCGTTGGCGCTGACTTCCCAGTTAAAGCTGGCGCTGCCGCTCGCGTTCCTCTTCCAGCTTTCGCTGCTGCTCTTGGCGGGGATCGGGCTTATCCCGCCCGATCACCTGCTTCAGCCGGTCGCGGATCGCGTCTGCCCCCGTATGATGGGCGTTATCATCTGCCCTAAGATCCCGCCCCGCAATGCGTGCCAACCGCTGCTTGATCTCGTCGTGGTCCAGCTCCTTCGCCTGCCGTCCTGCGACGCCGCGCAACGCCGCCAACCCGGCGCTGACGTGGCCGTGGCCCTCTTCGCGCGCCTCGGCCCAGGCATCTTGCGCCAACTCCAACCGCTCGCGCACTTCCGCGAACATAGCCTTGGCCTGTCGAACCGTGTGCACCCGCGCACCCCTCTGGGTCAGCGGCGCGTAATCGCGGCCCTCGGCTTCGGCGGCGAATTGTTCCCGGCGCTCGATGGCATTGGCAGCCGGGCCAAGCTTCAGCTCAGGCTCGCGGTCCATCTCCTCGGCCTTCAACGTGTCACCAAAGGACAGCGCAACCTCGCGCTGCACCTCCAAAGACCGGTGATCGACGCGCTCCTCCTGCCCCGCGAGTTCAAGGGCATGGTTTTGCAGCTCGGCCCAAACCCCGCGTATGGCCTCGATCTCCGGCCCGCCGGTGCTGGCGGCATCGAGAATGCGGGTTTTGTCGGTAAGCCTCTCGGCAGACAGAACGCGGGTGGTGGTCAGAATGTGGGCATGAGGATTACGCTGATCGCCCTCGCGGTGCGGGGCATGGATCGCTACATCCGCTGCCACCCCGTAGCGCTCGACCAGCGCCTGGGTGAAAGCCCGCGTGATCTCGATCCGCGCCGCGTCCGATATTTCGGACGGCAGGGCCAGTTTCCATTCACGGGCGGTGACCGAATTGGAGCGGGTCTCGCGCGCCTCGGCGGTATTCCACAACGCGGCGCGGTCCTGCGCCCAATCGGGTGCATCATCGGGGGCGAGAATGAAGCACGCCTCGACCCCGCGCTTGGCGGTGTAGTCGTGCATGCGCCCCTCGCGGTCGCATTGGATGACGGACGCCGACCGATAGGCCGCCGCCGCCGTGGCGGATCGCCCGGCGCTGCGTTTCCCTGAATACGAAAAGACCACCATCGAGAAAGACGTCCTACAGAGACCTGCTCGGCCAGGAACTTGTTTGTGCAGCGAAAACAGTCGCCGAATCCACTCCGCGGCTTTCTGCGAAATTCTTGGATTCTGCTTGGATCACCAGTTCCGTGACCCACTCTAAGCAAGAAGCGCCCCGGAGGGCGCTTCTTAAGCAGCTGATTTTATTGATCCAAACTGGAGCGGGCGATGAGATTCGAACTCACGACCCTAACCTTGGCAAGGTTATGCTCTACCCCTGAGCTACGCCCGCACTCCGCTTGGTTCGGGTGATGTATTAAGTCATGCGCGGCGCTGCAAGAGGGAAAACGATGTAGCACTGCGAAATGTCATTCCGGCGGGCCGGCTTTTCACAGCAGCGACAGGGCAGCGGCAACAAGATAGGACGCGAAGGTCATGGTGATTGCGAGAACGCGCAGACCATAGATTGTGCGCAGATAAGACAGATGTGCCGCATGGATGATCCGCCCCAGCGCAAGCGTCACGCCAACAATATGCAGACCAAGGACTGGCGCGCCTGCACGCTCCGCCATCATCACCAACAGCAGGCCAAACGGCATGTACTCGGCGCAATTAGCCTGGGCCCGCACGCGCGACAGCAATTCGCGGTCGGCAGCGTCGCCGAGCGGGATGCTGTTGGCGCGCCGATAGCGGATCACGCGGGAACTGACCGCTATGAACAAAATCACCAGCGGCATGGCATAAAGTGGTGTTATGGAAAGTGTCATTCTGCCTCTTGACGTGTTGATGACAGTGGATGCTACAGCGCTGCGCGAAGATAGCTGTTCGATACCCGTAGTGCAGCTCGCGTCATGGCCTTGTGGCTGGATCAGGCGGCGATGGCCCGGTAAGGCGCGACGGTTTGCGCACGAACCCCGGGGTAATGCACAAGGCCCGGGATTTGCGCCTGCGCTGCGTGTTATTCGAGTTCCACCAGCAGATCCTTGGCATCGATCTGGCTGCCAACCTGCACATGCAGCGCTTTGATGGTGGCTGTGCGGTCGGCATGCAGGCCGGTTTCCATCTTCATCGCCTCGATGGTCAGCATGAGATCGCCCGCATTCACCTTCTGGCCTACATGCACCGCGACCGATGCGATGGATCCCGGCATCGGAGCACCAATATGCGCAGGATTGCCCTCGCTGGCCTTTGGCTTGGCGGCGGTTTTCGCCTTAATCGCGCGGTTTGGTACGCGGATCACACGTGGCTGGCCGTTCAGCTCGAAGAACACCTTTACATCGCCATCATCAGTCACTTCTGCAACGGCTTGCAGGCGGACTTCGAGCGTCTTGCCGGGGTCGATCTCGACGCTGATTTCCTCGCCGGGTTGCATGCCGTAAAAGAAAGTACGGGTCGGCAGGGTGCGCACGGGGCCGTAAATGCGGTGGCGGGCGCGGTAATCCATGAACACGCGTGGATACATCAGATAGCCGTTCAGATCTTCGTCATCGACGGTTTCCTCGTCGGCCTCTTCCATGCCGCGTTGCAGGTCGGCGGCAAGTCTTGCCTGCACCTCCGCCAGATCCATCGGAGCAAGATGGGCGCCGGGCCGGTTGGTTAGCGCAGGCTCGCCCTTCAGGACCTTGTCGGAAATGCCCTTCGGCCAACCGCCATGCGGCTGCCCCAGATTGCCTTTCAGCATGTCCACCACCGAGTCTGGAAAGGCCAGATCAACTGCGGGATCCTCGACCTGCGCGCGGGTCAGGTTTTGCGCCACCATCATCAGCGCCATGTCACCGACCACCTTGGACGACGGGGTAACCTTTACGATATCGCCGAACATCTGGTTGACATCGGCATAGGCCTGCGCGACCTCGTGCCAGCGATCCTCCAGTCCCAAAGACCGGGCCTGCGCTTTCAGGTTGGTGAACTGCCCGCCGGGCATTTCGTGCAGGTAGACCTCGGATGCGGGAGCCGGCAGACCGGATTCGAACGCCGTGTACTGCCGGCGCACCGCTTCCCAGTAGTTCGACAAGGCCCGGATAGCCCCGATGTCCAGTCCGGTATCGCGGTCGGTGTGCTGCAAAGCCTCCACGATAGAGCCGAGGCAGGGTTGCGAGGTGCCGCCAGAAAACGCATCCATCGCCGCATCAACTGCATCGACGCCCGCGTCACAGGCAGCCAGAACCGTGGCCGCCGAAATGCCGGAGGTATCATGCGTATGGAAATGGATCGGCAGGCCGACCTCTTCCTTCAGCGCCTTGATCAGCACGCGCGCGGCGGCGGGCTTCAGCAGCCCTGCCATGTCTTTCAGCCCCAGCACATGTGCGCCCGCCGATTTCAGGGCTTTGCCCATGCTGACGTAATACGCCAGATCGTACTTCGCACGGTCCGGGTTCAACAGATCGCCGGTATAGCAGATGGTGCCTTCACAAACCTTGTTTGCCTCGACCACCGCGTCCATTGCGACGCGCATGTTTTCGACCCAGTTGAGACTATCGAACACACGGAACACATCGACGCCGGTAATGGCGGCCCGAAATACGAAAGAACGAACAACGTTGTCGGGATAGTTGGTATAGCCGACGCCATTCGACGCGCGCAGCAGCATCTGGGTCATCACATTGGGCAGGGCCGCGCGAATATCGCGCAGGCGCTGCCAGGGGCATTCCTGCAAGAAGCGGTAGGCCACGTCAAACGTCGCCCCGCCCCAACATTCGACCGAAAACAGGTCTGACATGTTGGCGGCATAAGCGGGCGTTGCGCGGATCATGTCGATCGATCGCATCCGCGTGGCAAGCAGGCTTTGGTGGCCGTCACGCATCGTGGTGTCGGTGATCAGCACGCGCTTTTGCGCGGCCATCCAGTCGGCCACGGCTTGCGGGCCCTTGGCCTCCAGCAGGGTCCGGGTGCCGGGGGCAGGGTTTCCGTTGGATGTCGGCGGCTTTGGCTGGCGCGCCTCGGCGGCAGGTTTCGGGCGCCCTGCGGTTTCGGGGTGCCCGTTCACCGTGATGTCGGCAATGTAGGTCAGGATTTTCGTAGCACGGTCGCGGCGTTTCTTGAAGGCAAACAGGTCTGGCGTCGTGTCGATGAACTTCGTCGTGTAGGTATTGTTCAGAAATGTCGGATGTTTAAGCAGGTTTTCGACAAAGGCGATGTTGGTTGAAACGCCGCGAATGCGGAATTCCCGCAGCGCCCGGTCCATCCGGGCAATCGCCTTTTCCGGCGTCTGCGCCCAGGCGGTGACCTTGACCAGCAGGCTGTCATAATACCGCGTGATGACGCCACCTGCATAAACGGTGCCGCCGTCCAGCCTGATGCCCATGCCGGTGGCCGACCGATAGGCCGTCAGGCGGCCGTAGTCGGGGATGAAATTGTTCTGCGGGTCTTCGGTCGTGACCCGGCATTGCAGTGCGTGGCCCGACAGATGGATATCTTCCTGCCGCGCCACGCCGGTCGCTTCGGCCAGCGTCTTGCCTTCGGCGATGCGGATCTGGCTTTGCACGATGTCGATGCCGGTGACTTCCTCGGTGACCGTATGTTCGACCTGCACGCGTGGGTTCACCTCGATGAAAAAGAACTTGTCAGTGTCCATATCCATCAGGAATTCGACGGTGCCCGCGCATTCATAGCCAACATGCGCGCAAATCCGGCGGCCCAGCTCGCAAACCTCGGCGCGCTGTGCGTCGGTCAGATACGGGGCGGGCGCGCGTTCCACCACCTTTTGATTGCGCCGCTGAACGGTGCAATCGCGTTCATAAAGGTGGTAGATGCTGCCGTGACTGTCGCCCAAAATCTGCACTTCGACATGGCGCGCGCGCAGGATCATCTTTTCCAGATACCCCTCGCCATTGCCAAACGCCGCCTCTGCCTCGCGCCGTCCCTCGCGCACCTTGTCGGCCAGGTCCTCCGGCCCGTTGATCGGGCGCATGCCCCGCCCGCCGCCGCCCCAAGATGCTTTCAGCATTAGCGGATAACCCACTTCGGCGGCTTGCTTCTTCACCAGGTCCATATCATCGCCCAGCACTTCGGTGGCCGGGATCACCGGCACCCCTGCCGCCATCGCGACCCGCCGTGCCGAGGCCTTGTCTCCAAGCGCCCGCATGGTGGCCGCCTTTGGCCCGATGAAGGTGATCCCTGCCGCATCGCAGGCTTCCACAAAATCGGGGTTCTCCGACAGCAGGCCGTAACCGGGGTGGATCGCATCCGCCCCCGACAGCTTGGCTACGCGGATAATGTCGGGGATGGAAAGATAGGCCCCGACCGGCGACAGGCCCTCGCCGATGCGGTACGCCTCGTCCGCCTTGAAGCGGTGCAGGGACAGCTTGTCTTCCTCGGCATAGACCGCGACCGTTTTCTTGCCCATCTCGTTGGCGGCGCGCATCACACGAATGGCGATCTCGCCCCTGTTGGCAATCAGGATCTTGCGGAATTCGGCCATGTCGGTCCCCAGCACTGTCGTCCGACAACACTCTAGGCATGCCGCGTTGCAGCGCAAGGCCCGCTCGCACTTTGATGTCACAGAAATGTGTAAGATCGTCCGACGACGGACCTTTCGCCACAGATCCGCCGATCACGTAACGTTTATGCGGACGTGATGCCGGCTGCGGGTAGTATTTAGCGGCCGCGTCTGACTTTTACCGAGGATATCCCAAATGCGCCCGCTTGCCCTTGCTCTTGCCCTGCTTCCCTTCGCAGCCTTCGCGCAGTCCCCCGAGGTCAAACCGATGACCGCCCGCGACGGCTGGCGCGTGATCGACAGCGCCAAACCCTACAGCGCGATGGTCGATGCCCTGAAAGCCGCGACCAAGGCCAACATGATGGGCGTCGTCACCGAAGCCGGGCCAACCGATGCCGCCAAGGCTTTGGGTGTCACCATTCCCGGCAACCGGGTAATCGGCGTATTCAATCCGAAATTTGCCATTCGTGTGCTGCCGCTGTCGACTGCCGCGATGATCGAAGCGCCGATCCGGTTCTATATCACCGAAGATGCGGATGGGTCGTCAACACTGGCCTGGGAAACCCCTAGCCATGTCTTTGCGCCCTACATGGCCGAGGCAGGGCCGGAACTGGCTGTCATCGCCGCTGAACTGGATGTAAAATTCGAAGATATCGCCATGACCGCAATGGCGGACTAAGAGGCTGATATAAAATATTTGGAACGTAAAGCGAACACTTCTTTAACTCTGCGGCAACACGGGTTAGGCTGGGCTTATGACCCAGATCGAAGAAAGCGATGCGTTTGAGGCCGCGGTGCCGCTTAGCCAGCGGGCGATGGCCGCACGGCCTGCACGTTATCTGGATGATCTGAACCCCGCGCAACGTGCCGCGGTCGAGGCAATGGATGGCCCGGTTTTGATGCTGGCGGGGGCGGGCACGGGCAAAACCAAGGCGCTGACCGCGCGCATCGTGCATTTGATGGCCATGGGCCGCGCCCGCCCGAACGAGATACTGGCGGTGACCTTCACCAACAAGGCCGCGCGGGAAATGAAAGATCGCGTCGGCCGCATGCTGGGGCAGGCGGTGGAGGGCATGCCGTGGATGGGCACCTTTCATTCGATTTCTGTAAAAATCCTGCGCCGGCATGCCGAACTGGTGGGGTTGAAATCGAACTTCACCATTCTGGACACCGATGATCAGTTGCGCCTGCTGCGGCAGTTGATCGTCGCCGCGAATGTCGACGAAAAGCGCTGGCCCGCGCGGCTGTTGGCGGGCTTGATCGACGGCTGGAAAAACCGCGCATGGACGCCGGCGCGGGTGCCTGCGTCCGAAGCCTCGGCTTACAACAACCGGGGGACGGAACTTTATGAGCAGTATCAGGACCGCCTGAAAGCCCTGAACGCCACCGATTTTGGCGATCTTCTGCTGCACGTGGTGACGATCTTCCAGACCCACCCCGATGTGCTGGATCAATACCAGCGCTGGTTTCGCTACATTCTGGTCGATGAATACCAGGATACCAACGTCGCCCAATACCTGTGGCTGCGCCTTCTGGCGCAAGCGCATCGCAACATCTGCTGCGTGGGCGATGACGATCAGTCAATTTATGGCTGGCGCGGGGCCGAAGTGGGCAATATTCTGCGGTTCGAGAAGGATTTTCCCGGCGCCCATGTGGTGCGGCTGGAACAGAACTACCGGTCCACCCCGCATATTCTGGCCGCCGCATCGGCCGTCATCGCGAAAAACGCGGGCCGCTTGGGCAAAACCCTGTGGACGGACGAGAAAGACGGCGAAAAGGTCCGCCTGATCGGCCATTGGGACGGTGAGGAAGAGGCGCGCTGGATTGGCGAAGAGGTTGAGGCGCTGCAACGCGGCACGCGTGGTCTTGCCCCACAAAGCCTTGATCACATGGCAATTCTCGTGCGCGCCAGCCATCAGATGCGGGCGTTTGAAGATCGGTTCCTGACCATCGGCCTGCCGTACCGCGTCATCGGTGGCCCGCGGTTTTATGAACGCCTGGAAATTCGCGATGCGATGGCCTATTTCAGGCTTGCCGTCAGCCCCGAGGATGATCTGGCGTTTGAGCGCGTGGTTAACACACCCAAACGCGGCCTTGGCGACAAGGCACAAGCCGAAATTCAGCGCGCCGCACGGGCGTCAGGTTTGTCACTGCTGGAGGGGTCGCGCGAAGTGCTGGCGCGGGGTGCAATTGGCGGCAAGGGGGCAGGGCAGTTGCGCGCCTTTGTCGATGGCATCGACCGTTGGCATGCGCTGACGCTGATCGCGGGCAAAAGCCATATCGAGATTGCCGAGCAGATACTGGAGGAATCCGGTTACACCGACATGTGGGCACAGGACAAAACGCCCGAAGCGCCGGGGCGATTGGAAAACCTGAAGGAACTGGTCAAGGCGCTGGAGCAGTTCGAAAACCTGCAAGGGTTCCTCGAACACGTCTCGCTGATCATGGACAATTCGTCCGAAGATGCTGCCGAGAAAATCTCGATCATGACGCTGCATGCGGCCAAGGGGCTGGAGTTTCCCGCCGTGTTCTTGCCCGGGTGGGAAGATGGCCTGTTTCCGAGCCAACGTAGCATGGACGAAAGTGGCCAGAAGGGCGTCGAGGAAGAACGCCGTCTGGCCTATGTCGGCATCACCCGGGCCGAGGAATTGTGCACCATTTCCTTCGCCGCCAACCGCCGCGTCTATGGCCAGTGGCAATCGGCCATGCCTTCGCGCTTTATCGACGAGTTGCCCGCCGATCACGTCGACATCCTGACCCCGCCCGGCCTGTATGGTGGTGGCTTTGGCGCTGCGGCTCCGTCATTCGGGTCGGCACTGGAAGATCGCGCCACCAAGGCCGATGTCTACAATTCCCCCGGTTGGCGCCGGATGCAGGACCGTGCCGCAACCCGACCGGTGCAACAACCTCGCGAGGCGCGAAATTCGGTGATCGATCTGGCCGCGCTTTCGTCCTTCACCCTTGATGACCGCGTGTTTCACCAGAAATTCGGCTATGGGTCTGTTGTGGGTATCGAGGGCGACAAGCTGGATGTAGCCTTCGACCATACCGGCCTCAAAAAGGTGGTGGCAAAGTTCGTCATCGCTGCCGACGCGGTGAACGATGTGCGGTTCTGACCGGGTCTACCATGCGACAACCAGCGCATTTGGGCGGTCCGCTCCCAAAGAAGACGCCGCCGCCAGCCCGAAGCAAGGTGGAACTGGTGATTGGGTTTGCAACCATAATTCAGTGCCGCCAGCGCCACTGGGGCCGCAGATCGTTGATCCGGGCTGGAGAAAGCCCCGCATAGCGGCCCCTTCAGCGGAATGTCCGGCGACCGTGCCAAGATGAACACGATCAGTTCCGGACGCAGGGCGGCCAACTGGACCGGGCGCCCTGACCCCGACCGCGCACAAGCGCGGCCGAGTTCATCGAAAAACCTGTTGTCACCCCTTTTGCCTGCCATTGCTGCAGCGACGCGCGCTACGCCACAAGCCCAAAAAAACGGCGGCACCCCGGGGAGGAGAAGGGGGTGCCGCCGCGCAGTCGCGTCCGGCCAGGGAGGAGGTTGGCCTTTCGCATTCACCAAGCCGCGCCACGCGCAGCCCCTGATAAACGCGACGACCCCGGGAGGAGGGTGAGGTCGCCGCTGGTCCGATCAGCCCCGGGAGGAGGTGGGGCGTCTCTGACATCGTGGAAAGGCGGTCCCTTGGGACCAGAGCCTTCCGAAGAAATTGCGGCAGCACCAGGAAGGAGGGTTGGTGCTGCCGCCTTTGCTACAGACCCCGGGAGGAGGTGGGGCCTCGCAAAAACCTAGTTGCCGTAAGCGGCTTGTTTCGCAATATCCTTGATCATCGAGCCATGGATGCCCAGATCAGCAAGGTCGCGGTCTGACAAAGAGTTAAGTTCACGGACTGTCTGGTTGAACAGGCGGCGGCGGTGCAGCGCAAGCTTGACCGATTTCGCGATGTTGCCCAACCGATCAGAAAAACTGATGGTCAGTGAACGGGATGAATTTACATACGCCATGATATTAGCCTCAACTTTCTTGTTATACAGCGCGGCCAACGTCGTCTTTCGCAGGTCTGGTCTCGCTGTTACCGTAAACATGGGGCACTTGCTGCGTTTGCACAATAGTTTGCTTGCGCAATGCTGCTATGCAGCAATCGCATGGCGGATTGTCACAAATTAGTGATGATTTACAGATGGTTCGCCTGAATTTTGATCATTTGGAAAACATCGCCTTGCCCTTTGTGACAAGAACATCAAGGTTTGCTGAAGAACTGTGCAAAGGATGAACGATGTCGGTCTCGCGTGAAGATATCATGACCACCCTCGGGGCCATTCCGGTGGCGGATGGCGGCACCCTCGTGTCGCGCGATCTGATTCGCGCGTTGATGATCGAGGGCGGTCAGGTGCGGTTTGTGATCGAGGCGGCGACCCCCGATCAGGCCCGCGCGCTGGAACCCGCGCGCAGTGCGGCCGAGGCTGCAATTCGGGCGATGCCGGGTGTCAGCGCGGCGCAGGTCTTGCTGACCGCACATGGCCCTGCCGCAAAAGCCCCGGCGCCCAGCCTCAAGATCGGCCAGCACCCGACGCCACAACAGGGTGGCCCACAGCGCATTTCCGGGATTGACCGGATCATTGCGGTGGCGTCCGGCAAGGGCGGCGTCGGCAAATCCACCGTCTCGTCCAATCTTGCGGTGGCGCTGGCCCGGCAGGGTCGGCGTGTCGGGCTGCTGGATGCCGATATCTATGGCCCCTCGCAGCCCCGCATGATGGGGGTTTCCGCGCGCCCCGCCTCGCCCGACGGCAAGACTATCATTCCGCTGCAGGCGCATGGCGTTACCATGATGTCGATCGGGCTGATGCTGAAGGAGGATGAGGCGGTTATCTGGCGCGGGCCGATGATCATGGGCGCGTTGCAGCAACTGCTGGGCCAAGTCGCCTGGGGCGAATTGGATGTGCTGATCGTCGATCTGCCGCCCGGCACGGGGGATATCCAACTGACCCTGTGCCAGCGCACGCATCTGACCGGGGCCATCGTAGTGTCCACCCCGCAGGATGTGGCCTTGCTGGATGCGCGCAAGGCGCTGGATATGTTTGTGAAACTGAAAACCCCGGTGCTGGGTCTGATCGAAAACATGTCGACCTATATCTGCCCCAACTGCGGGCATGAAGCGCATATCTTTGGCCATGGCGGCGTTGCCACCGAAGCCGCACGGCTTGGTCTGCCATTCCTTGGTGAATTGCCGCTTAGCCTTGATGTGCGCATCGCGGGCGACGCCGGCACACCAATCGCTGCCGGTGAAAGCCCGGCCGCTGAGGCCTATGCCGCCCTTGCCGCACGTCTCATTGCGGGTGGCATGGCCTGACAGCGCATCATTGGGCGCTGAAAAACCCCGACGGCACTTCTGGACTTCAACTAATACCAACCGGTTGGCCTTCGCCTGCTCAACGCCGCGATGGACCTGATCCGCCGGAAAGGCTTCGCCGCCACATCGGTCGATGACCTTTGCGCCGCTGCCGGGGTTACCAAGGGCGCGTTCTCCCATCATTTTGCCTCGAAAGAGGCGCTTGGCGTCGCGGTGCAGGGCGGCATCATTGTTGCCAAGGCGCTGGATGATCCCTTCGCCGCACAAGAGGCGTTCGATCATCTGGAACGCTATCTGCGTCTTCTGTTCCAACGCCCCGGCTGACAGCGCGCAATCAGCGATCCGCCCAAGGTATGAGCGTCATTTCGAATCACTTTCCCTCGAGATTCATCGGCTGACCTGGTTGCGCCGTCCGATGTTCTATTTCTGTTCCCCGCACCTATGGCCGCGCCAGCAAAATTGCCCGACACCGCGCAATTTTGTTGGGGTCTTATGGGTAAACGCCAAAAACCAATACTGCCTACCACATGTAGATAGCGCCGCCGCGTGGGGCGCAATTTGTGGGCGCGTCTCTGCGCTTTGAGACACAAAATCCTGCAATTCACTCCCTCGCAACACAACATATGCATCGGTCCACCCAAGATTTTCCTTGGCGTACCTTAAAATACCATGTAATCCCAGTTCATGGCGATGAAAGCGGCAGTAACGACAGCAGGGGCGGCTCAAGACCCCGAACAGGCTTAGCAGGTTTTATACAGGCAACCGCTTTCATCATCACAAAAGATCCGGCGCGCACGCAAGCAGACATCTCCCCCAGGTGGCACGCGCAGTTGGGCACCCAGCGATGGGACAGTTGGCGGATCGAGCAGTGGCAGCAGCTCGGTCCGTCATTTTCATTTCAGGGCCCGCGATGTGCGGGAAGGGGCCTGAAGGGTAGGGGCAGCGAAGGAACCGAAAGGCAGTGTCGGAAGCGTTCAGGGGCGAATTCTACCAAAAGGTAGACGGCAAGGCGCGGGTTTCGATCCCGGCAGTCTTTCGCCATATCCTGGAAGCCGAAGATCCACCGACCGCAGATGCCCCCCGCCCCCGCCTGTACATGATCTATGGCGGGGCCAATCGCAATTTCGTCGAGTGTTATACCAAGACCGGCGCGGACGTGCTGGCGCACGATATTGGTCTGATGGAAGAAGGTTCAGATGAACACGAGCAGGCGGAATACGATCTTTTGTCCTGTTCGGTTATGATCGAGCTGGAACCCGATGGCCGCATTGTGCTGCCGCTTCGGGTGCGCGAAAAACTTGGGATGGCCGGTGCCGATTTTTCGGGCGCCGAGGCCGCCTTTCAGGGCCGCAACAACCGGTTCCGCATCTATCGAAACGATACCTATGTGGCGGCCGTGGCGCAGCGCCCGAATACTGGCACCGATCCGCTGGCTCTTGTCGCGAAAGCCAAGAAAGCGCGCGGGTTGTGATGCATCCCCGCGACACAGTTCCTGCCCGTGACCCCCATATCCCGGTTCTTCTGCAACCGCTTCTTGCGGCCGTTGCCCCGGTGCGGGGCCTTTGGCTTGACGGCACGCTTGGCGCCGGCGGTTATGCCCGCGCCCTGCTGGAAGCCGGCGCCGATGGCGTGATCGGCATCGACCGCGATCCATTTGCGTTACAGATAGCCGAAAGCTGGGCTGCACCCTATGGCAATCGGCTGCGTCTAGTGCAGGGCACGTTTTCCAACCTCGACACCCTTGCCGCCGAGCCGCTGGACGGTGTGGTTCTTGATCTTGGCGTGTCGTCGATGCAATTGGATCAGGCGCAGCGCGGGTTCTCTTTTGCGAAAGACGGCCCCTTGGATATGCGCATGGCTGCCGATGGCCCGACCGCCGCCGATCTGGTGAACACTGCCAGCGAAGAACACCTCGCCGATATCCTCTATCACTACGGCGAAGAACGTGCTTCGCGCCGCATCGCCCACGCCATTGTAACGGCCCGCGCCATCCAACCGATCACCACCACTCTGCGGCTGGCCGAACTTGTCGCGCGCTGCCTTCCACGCCCCAAGCCGGGGCAAAGCCACCCCGCCACCCGCAGCTTCCAGGCCATCCGGATCGCGGTGAACGCCGAGTTTTCCGAACTCGCCGCAGGTCTTGCCGCCGCCGAACGGGCGCTGAAACCGGGTGGGCTACTGGCGGTTGTCACCTTTCATTCGCTGGAAGATCGCATCGTGAAGCGGTATTTCCAGCTTGCCTCGGGTGGCGAGGCGCATGCCAACCGCTATGCGCCCGCGCGTGCAGAAGACGCTGCACGCTTCGATCTGGTTACCCGCCGTGCCGTGGCCCCGGACGCAGGCGAACTGGCGGCAAATCCACGCTCGCGGTCGGCCAAATTGCGCATTGCCCGGCGCACCGCAGTGCCCGCTCAAGCGCTTGATCCAGCCACCATTGCTGTTCCACAGACACCCACGAAAGGACGCCGCTGATGCGCCCGGTGCTGTACGTTGCCACCTTCATGGCCGTTATGGCGTTGGCTTTCTGGGCGTACCGCGAAAACTACGCCACCCAGCGGGCGTTGCGCAACGTCACGGATCTGCAACGTGAAATCACCGCGCTGCGCGAGGCGCTGTCGATCCAGAATGCCGAATGGGCCTATCTCAACCGCCCCGACCGCTTGCGTGATCTGACAGCGCTGAATTATGATCGTCTTGGTCTTTTGCCGCTGGAACCCGAACAGTTCGGGCAGGTCGATCAGACCGCCTATCCGCCATCCACATTCCCCGCTGGAATGCTGGCCGTATCGGACGCCGTCGATGTGGGTGGCACGCAAGGAACCCTGCCATGACCCGTACCCCGCTGCGACCGCTTGCCCGTATCCTGTCGGCCCGCCTGAAAGGCGAAAATCCCGACAAGATCGAACGCGAGAACCTGCGCCTGCGGCACGAGGCAACCCGCGACAAGGCCCGCGCCCGCGCCGAAGTGCGCCTGCTGTTTCTGGGGCTCGCGTTCTTTGCGGCGTTCTCGCTGATCGGCACCCGGATGGGTATGCTGGCCGCATCGGAACCAGAAGAGGCCCAGGTGCGCGCGTCCGGTGCGCCGATCCTGGCCCAACGCGGCGATATCACGGATCGCAATGGCCGGGTGCTGGCGACCAACCTGCAAACCTACGCGCTTTACGCCCAGCCCAAGGACATGGTCGATCCGGCCCGCGTGGCGCGCGAAGTGGCGGCCATCTTCCCCGACATGATCGAGGCCGATCTGCACCGCCGCCTGACCGACGGGCGCAGTTTCATGTGGTTGCGCCGCGTACTGAGCCCCGAACAGATGCAAAGGGTGCATGATATCGGCGATCCCGGCCTGCTGTTCGGCCCGCGCGAAATGCGCCTTTACCCCAATGGTACGCTGGCAGCCCATGTTCTGGGTGGCGCCAGTTTCGGGGCCGAAGGCGTGCAATCGGCCGAAGTGATCGGCACTGCCGGGATCGAAAAGGCGATGGATGCCCGCCTGCGCGATCCGGGACAGGCAGGTACGCCGCTGACCCTGTCGCTTGATCTGACCATTCAGGCTACCATCGAAGAGGTGCTGTCCACCGGCATGCAGATGATGAATGCCAAGGGGGCAGCCGCAATTCTGATGGATGTTCATACGGGTGAGATTGTAAGCTTGGCCTCGTTGCCGACGTTCGATCCGAACAACCGCCCCAGCTTGCCGGTTTCGGGCGATCCCGGTGACAGCCCGCTGTTCAACCGCGCGGTTCAGGGCGTGTATGAACTCGGCTCGACCTACAAGATTTTTGCGGTGGCTCAGGCGATGGAATTGGGTCTGGTCAATCCGTCAACCATGTTCGATGTGACCCCGCCCCTGCGCATGGGGCGCTTCAAGATTAATGAGTTCGAAGGCAAGAATTACGGGCCGCTGCTGTCTGTATCTGACATCATCACCAAATCATCAAACGTCGGCACCGGCCGGATCGCGCTGCTGATCGGTGGTGTCAGGCAAAAGGCCTTTTTGACGGCGCTTGGTCTCCTTGATGCCTCGCCTATCGAGGTGGTCGAGGCCCGCACCGGCAAGCCGCTTATCCCCAAAAGATGGCCGGAAATTGTAACGATAACAGCAGCCTACGGGCAGGGCATTTCGTCCAGTCCGATGAACCTCGCCGCCGCCTATGCGACAATCGCGAATGGCGGCACCTCGGTGAAGCCGACCCTGCTGCACAGCGAAACCCGCCAGCAAGGCCCGCGCGTGATGAGTGCGGCCACCGCCAAGGCCGCCGTGACCATGCTGCGCCGCGTGGTGACCGATGGCACGGCCAGTCTGGGTGATGTTCCGGGCTATTTTGTAGCTGGCAAGACGGGGACGGCGGACAAGCCAAAGAAGGGCGGTGGCTACTATGACGACAAGGTCATCAACACTTTCGCCTCCATCTTTCCGGCCAATGATCCGGCCTATGTGCTGATCGTCACTCTTGACGAGCCGATCGAAACGTCGGGCGACGAGCCGCGCCGCACTGCGGGCTGGACGTCGGTCCCCGTCGCCGCCGAAATCATTCGCCGCACGGCACCTCTGCTCGGCTTGCGACCAGAGGTTGAAGCCATACCGCTTGATAGGCTAACAGCCGTTTCGAACTGATCTGCGAGTTGAGGATAAGATGGCGGACACGGCACGCAGCCTTGCAGACCTTGGACTGACCGCCCGCGGGGCACGCGAGGCTGCCGTGACCGGTCTGGCCGTTGACAGCCGCGCCGTGAAACCCGGCATGCTGTTTGCGGCGCTTCCAGGAGCTACGGTGCATGGGGCCGAATTCATCCAGTATGCGGTGCGCATGGGGGCAGGGGCGGTGTTGACCGATCCGTTGGGCGCGCAACTCGCGGCGGGTGTTCTGGCAGGCGCGCAGGTGGCGGTCGTTGTCGTGCAGGACCCCCGGCAGGCGCTGGCCTATGCCGCCGCCCTGTGGTTCGGCGGACAGCCCGATTGCATTGTCGCCGTCACTGGCACCAACGGCAAAACCTCGGTCGCGAATTTTACCCGCCAGATCTGGATGGCGCTGGGCCATGCTGCGATCAACATCGGCACCACCGGGGTCGAAGGCGCGTGGCACGCCCCCAGCCCGCACACCACGCCCGAACCCATCACCCTGCACCGACTGCTGGCCGAGGCCGCGCGCGCAGGCGTGACCCATGCCGCGATGGAGGCGTCCTCGCACGGGCTTGACCAGCGCCGCCTTGACGGCGTGCGCCTGAAAGCGGCCGGTTTCACCAATTTCACGCAAGATCATCTGGATTATCACAAGACTTTCGACGCGTATTTCGCCGCAAAGGCCGGGCTTTTTGACCGTGTTCTGCCCGATGATGGCGTGGCCGTGATCAATCTGGACGATCCGCGCGGCAGCGATATCGCCGCCATCGCAAATGCGCGCGGCCAAAGGACGATCACAATCGGCCATCGCGCGGGGGTTGATCTGCGCCTGCTGGACCAGCGGTTTGATGCCACCGGGCAGGATCTGCGGTTTTCGTGGGCGGATCAGCCGCATCAGCTGCGCCTGCCCCTGATCGGCGGGTTTCAGGCCGACAATGTGGCGCTTGCCGCGGGGCTTGTCGTCGCCTCGGGTGCCCCTGCACGCGAGGTTTTTGCGGTATTGCCGCAGTTGCAAGGCGTGCGCGGGCGCATGCAACTGGCCGCACGCCGCGCCAATGGGGCTGCGGTCTTTGTTGATTACGCGCATACCCCCGACGCGCTGCAAACCGCGCTGAAGGCGCTGCGCCCGCATGTGATGGGCCGCATCGTGGTGGTGTTCGGGGCCGGCGGTGACCGTGATACAGCCAAGCGCCCGCTCATGGGGGCTGCCGCGCGCGACCATGCCGATGTGCTGTTTGTCACCGATGACAATCCGCGTTCCGAAAACCCCGCCACGATCCGCGCCGCCATCATGGCATCCTGCCCCGATGCGAACGAGGTTGGTGACCGGGCGGAGGCGATCCTGCTGGGCGTCGACGCACTTGGTTCGGGCGACGCGCTGCTGATCGCGGGCAAGGGCCACGAGTCCGGGCAGACCATCGCGGGCAGTGTTTATCCCTTTGACGACGTGGAACAGGCAAGCGTTGCGGTCGCGGCCCTTGATGGGGTGATCTGATGCAGGTTCTGTGGACATCGACCGATGCTGCTGCCGCAACGGGCGGGCAATCCACCACTGACTGGTATGCCTCGGGCGTGTCCATCGACACGCGGACACTTGCGCCGGGCGATCTGTTCGTCGCCCTGACCGACCAGCGCGATGGGCATGATTTTGTCGCATCCGCGCTGCAACGCGGTGCTGCCGCCGCGCTGGTCAGCCGCCGCCCGCCGGACTTGGCCGCAGATGCCCCGTTGCTGATCGTGCCTGACGTGCTGGCGGCACTGGTGGCCCTTGGTGCCGCCGCCCGTGCCCGCACCAAGGCAAAGGTCGTCGGGGTAACCGGGTCCGTCGGCAAAACCTCGACCAAGGAGATGCTGCGTGTCGTGCTGGGGGCCAAAGGCCGCGTGCATGCCGCAGAGGCCAGCTACAACAACCACTGGGGCGTGCCCCTGACACTGGCGCGCATGCCCGCCGATGCAGATTTTGCCGTGATCGAGATTGGCATGAACCACCCGGGCGAGATTGCCCCGCTCGCCCGCCTGGCGCAACTTGACGTGGCGATGATCACCACCGTGGCCGCCGCACATTTGGAGGCGTTTGACGACATCGCGGGCATTGCCCGTGAGAAGGCGGCGATCCTCGACGGGTTACTACCCGGCGGCCATGCCATTCTTCCGGCGGACCTTGCGGTCACGCCGATCCTGTTGGCCAAGGCTCAGGCCTGCCACGCTAAGATCACCTTGTTCGGCGCATCGGCAAATGCCGATTACCGCCTTGACCAAAGTCGGTTGACCGACAAGTCCACCATCGTGCAGGCGACACGGCGGGGCGCACCGGTTCTGTTCAAGGTCATGTCGCCGGGACGACACTTTGCGCTAAACGCGCTTGGCGTAATGGCAGTGGCCGAGGTGCTGGGGTGCGATCCCACCATCGTGGCCATCGACATCGGCCATTGGTTGCCCCCTGTGGGCCGGGGTACGCGCGAACGCATCATCCTTGATCTGGTCGATCACAACGGATTTGATCTGATCGATGATGCCTTCAACGCCAATCCCGCCTCGATGGCCGCCAGCCTTGATGTGCTGATCGCCGCCCAGCCGGAAAACGGCGTCGGTCGCATCGGCGCGGGCCGCCGCATCGCGATACTTGGCGACATGCTGGAACTAGGCCCGACCGAGGCCGATCTGCATCTTGCCGTTGCGGGCCATCCCGGCCTGAACACCATCGGCACCATCCATTGCATCGGGCCACGCATGCGGGCGCTCTGGAAGGCGCTGCCACGCACCCAGCGTGGCGAATGGGCCGAAACCGCAGCCGAGATCGCACCGCGCGCGCGCCATCTGGTTGATGCGGGCGATATCGTGTTGGTCAAGGGATCGAAGGGGTCGAAGGTCAGTCTGATCGTTGACGTTTTGCGCAAACTGGGGCAAGGCCAGCCCGCACCCCATCAAAGGACCGAGTGAATGCTGTATCTGTTGACCCAATTCTCGGATGGCGGTGACGCGTTCAACCTATTTCGCTACATCACGTTTCGGGCTGGTGGTGCGTTTTTCACCGCGCTGATTTTCGGCTTTATTTTTGGCAAACCGCTGATCAACCTGTTGCGCCGCAAGCAGGGCAGGGGCCAGCCGATCCGCGAAGACGGCCCGCAAAGCCATTTCGCCAAGGCCGGAACGCCCACCATGGGGGGCCTGTTGATCTTGTCGGCGCTGGTGATTTCCACTCTGCTTTGGGCACGCCTTGACAGCCCCTATGTCTGGATCGTGGTGCTGGTGACCGCCGCGTTCGGGCTGATCGGTTTTGCCGATGACTATGCCAAGGTCACCAAGCAGACCTCCAACGGCGTCTCGTCGCGTGTTCGGTTCATTCTGGGCCTGATCATTGCCGGGCTTGCCTGCTACGCCGCCGCGCGCTTTCATCCGCCTGAACTGACCAACCAGCTTGCCTTGCCGTTCCTGAAGAACACCCTCGTCAATCTTGGCATGTTCTTCGTGCCCTTCGGCATGATCGTGATCGTCGGTTCGGCCAATTCCGTCAACCTGACCGACGGGCTTGACGGTCTGGCCATCATGCCGGTGATGATCGCGGGCGGTACTCTGGGGGTGATCGCCTATGTCGTCGGCAACTTCAACTTTTCGGATTATCTGGGCGTGCATTTCGTGGCTGGTACCGGCGAATTGCTGATCTTTTCCTCTGCCCTGATCGGTGGCGGGCTTGGGTTCTTGTGGTACAACGCCCCGCCCGCCGCCGTGTTCATGGGCGACACCGGCAGCCTCGCCCTTGGCGGCGCGCTGGGGGCAATCGCCGTGTGCATCAAGCACGAGGTCGTTCTTGCCATCGTCGGCGGCCTGTTCGTGGTAGAGGCGCTGTCCGTGATCATTCAGGTCCTCTATTATAAACGCACTGGTCGGCGGGTGTTCCTGATGGCCCCGATCCACCATCATTTCGAAAAACGCGGCTGGTCAGAGCCGCAGATCGTGATCCGGTTCTGGATTATATCGCTGATCCTCGCGCTGATCGGATTGGCGACGCTGAAGGTGCGCTGACCGGTTCGTCAGATCGCCGATGGCACGGTCTGGTCTTGATGACACGGCGTCTTTCGGGCAAAATGAGCCAAATCTGAGGCCCTATATGCCGCCAAAGCTACGCCAGATGCGCCTGACTGTCGACCTCGTCGCCCGCGTGCTGCCCTACACCGGCGAGACCGGACGGCTGGTAGGCCGGACCGATCGCCCCACGGACGCGGACTATGACAACGCGGTGGCGGCCCTGCTGACAGGCACGCCGCCGTCGGGCGAGGTCTGGATCTTTGCCTATGGATCCTTGATCTGGAACCCGGATTTCGACTTTGACGAAGAACGCCTCGGCACTGCGCCGGGATGGCACCGATCATTTTGCTTGGGCTGGGTCCGCATTTATCGCGGCACCCCCGAACGCCCCGGCATCATGCTGGCGATGGATCGCGGCGGGTCGTGCCGGGGGGTGGTTTTCCGGCTGCCCAAGGATGCAGTCCATGCCAATCTGCAGAAGCTTCTGCACCGCGAAATGCCGCTGAAGCGCACCACGGAGCCCGCCCGTTGGGTGAATGTGCGAACCGATCAGGGCCCGCTGCGCGCCCTGGCCTTTCCGATCAGTCGCCAAAGCCCGGCCTACCTGCCGGGTCTGACGACCGAAGAAGTGGTCAAGGCACTCGCCACGGCTTCGGGTGAACGTGGATCAATGGCCGACTACCTGCTCAGCACGATCACCCATCTTGAACAGCGCGGCATCCACGACCGCTATTTATGGAAAGTGCAGGAACTGGTTGCGGACTGGCTGGAAAATCCACCGCACGAGGCCCCGACGCCATAGCTTCCCCCCTGACGGTCAGTTGCCCCGCTTGCGGTCGGCCTGTGGGGCAGGCATTGTCCGGACGGGCAAAAAAGGGGTGGTCAGATGATTCCAGTGCAAGGCTTTGCAGGCCGGACGGTCGCCGTTGTTGGCCTCGGGCGGTCAGGTCTTGCCGCCGCGCGGGCCTTGAAGGCTGGCGGTGCCGACCCGGTGTTGTGGGACGATAACCCCGACGCCCGTGTCCACGCCGAAACCGAAGGCTTCGCCACCCGCGACCTTTCCCGCAGCGGCGCATTTGATGGCGTGGCAGCCCTGATCGTCAGCCCCGGCATTCCGCATCTTTACCCAAGCCCGCACCCGGTGATTGCGGTCGCGCTAGACGCTGGCATCCCGCTTGACAATGACATCGGGCTGTTCTTTCGCAGCTACGCCACCCCGGACTGGGATGATTTCGACATCGCCCCGCGCGTGGTCTGCATCACCGGATCGAACGGCAAATCCACCACCACGGCGCTGGTCCAGCACATTCTGGCCGAGACGGGACGCCCGGTGCAGATGGGCGGCAATATCGGGCGCGGTGCCCTTGATCTGGACCCCGCGCAGGATGGCGAGGTGGTGGTGCTGGAACTGTCGTCTTATCAGACCGATCTTGCCCGCAGCCTGACACCCGACGTTGCGGTTTTCACCAACCTCTCGCAGGACCACCTGAACAGGCACGGCGGCATGGGCGGCTATTTCGCGGCCAAGCGCCGGCTGTTTGCCGAAGGCGGGCCCGACCGCGCGGTGATCGGGGTGGACGAGATCGAGGGCAGGTATCTGGCGGGACAACTGGCCGAAGGGCCGCAGGATGACCGGGTGATCCGGGTGTCGTCGGGCACCAAGCTGGAAGGCTTCGGCTGGTCAGTGTTTGCGAGAAAGGGGTTCTTGTCGGAATGGCGGCGCGGCAAACAGGTGGCGTCGATCGATCTGCGCGAAGTAGGGGGATTGCCGGGTGCGCATAATCATCAAAATGCCTGTGCCGCCTTCGCGGCGGTGCGGGCGCTTGGCATCGGGCCAAAGCTGATCGAGGCGGCGTTTCACAGCTTTGCCGGTCTGCCGCATCGCAGCCAGACGGTGGCCCAGATGAACGGTGTCCGTTATGTGAACGACAGCAAAGCCACGAATGTGGATGCGGCGGAAAAGGCTTTGCAGGCCTTTCCGAAAATCCGATGGATCGCTGGCGGAGTGGCCAAGGAAGGCGGAATTTCGGCGCTCTCCCCCCATCTGGGGTCGGTGGTGAAGGCCTATCTGATCGGACAATCGGCGGTCGAGTTTTCCAAGCAGCTGGAAAACACCCCGTTCGAAATCTGTGAAACGATGGAACAGGCGGTGAAAGCGGCCGCAGCAGAAGCGGCGGCGGGTGAAGTGGTCTTGCTGGCCCCGGCAGCGGCGAGTTTTGATCAGTATGCCGATTTTGAGGCGCGCGGCGATGATTTCACGCGCCTCGTCAAGGCGCTGAAATAGATGCACCGCCCAAGGATATTTTCGCCAAAGTGAACGGGGGAGCGGTCAGATTGTCGGCATGGTCTCATGCGCGCCGATGCGGGCGGCGATGAAACTAGGCAGGGCTTCACATCTGGCGGCGAGGGCTTCGAGGTTGGGGTAGGCCCCCGGCGGGAACGCTTTTTGCAGGCGCAGTTGCATGTAGCCGATGGCGCAGGCGATCATGACATCGGCATGGGTCAGGGCTTCGCCACAAAGCCAGGGGCCTTCGAACAGGTGTTCAAGTTCACCAAGGCCCGCCGCGAGTTGGCTGAAGCAGCGCGCTTCCCATTGGAGGCTGACGTGCTCTGCCGGGTGGAAAATGCGTTCGTAGACCAGCACTCCGGATTTCTCAAAACAGGCATGGGCGCGGGCGGTGGCTTGCAGGATTTTGCGTCGTTCCGGGCCGGAGGGGGGGATCAGCGCGCGGGTCGGGCCGACTTGTTCGTCGAGGTGATCAAGGATGGCATTCGAGTCTATCAGCACCTCGCCACCCTCTAGGATCAGCGCGGGGATGCGGATCATTGGGGTGATTTTCGCGATACCTTTCGCGTCACCGAAGATCGAGCGCGCATCCCGCGTGAAGGGGATGCCATAATGATGCAGCATGATACCGACGCGGCGGGTGACGGGGCTGTCAAACTGCCCGACGAGGATCAGTCGGGGGATCATGTCGCTGAACCTCCGATGGTCAGCCCGCCGATCAGCAGCGTCGGCTGGCCAACGCCGACGGGCACCCACTGACCCGCCTTGCCACAGTTGCCGATGCCGGGGTCCAGGGCCATGTCATTGCCGATGGCGCGGATCTGTTTCAAGGCGGTAGCGCCGTCACCGATCAGGGTGGCACCTTTGACCGCCTCGCCGATCACGCCATTCCTGACGCGATAGGCCTCGGTGCAGGAGAACACAAATTTGCCGTTGGTGATATCGACCTGACCACCGCCAAAGCCTACGGCATAGATACCGTCCTTCAGCGAGGCTATGATGCCAGCGGGGTCATCCTTGCCGCCCAGCATGTAGGTGTTGGTCATCCGCGGCATCGGGATATGCGCAAAGCTTTCGCGCCGGCCGTTGCCCGTGGGGGGCACGCCCATCAGTCGGGCATTCTGGCGATCCTGCATGTAGCCGACAAGAACCCCGTCCTCGATCAGCACGTTACGCTGCGACGGTGTGCCTTCATCATCAAAGCTGATCGAACCGCGACGGTCCGGCATCGTGCCGTCGTCAAGGACGGTAACACCGGGGGCGGCGATGCGGGTGCCCGTCAGGCCGCTGAACGCCGAGGTTTGCTTGCGGTTGAAATCACCCTCCAGCCCATGACCGATGGCTTCGTGCAGCAGGATGCCGGGCCAGCCGGGGCCGAGGACGACATCCATGGTACCGGCAGGTGCGGGCACGGCATCAAGGTTGACGAGGGCGATGCGCAGCGCCTCACGGGCCACACCCTGCCAATGGCCGGGTTCCATCAGGCGGGCGAGGCCGTAGCGGCCACCGCCGCCGGTACCACCGCTTTCGCGGCGCCCGTTCGCCTCGACGATGACAGAGATGGAAATGCGGGCCATCGGGCGGACATCGGTCAGGCGCAGGCCTTCGGGGCGCAAAATCTCGACCTCCTGCAGGCCGGCCGCGACCGACGCCGAAACCTGCACCACACGCGGGTCCAGCGCGCGGGTGAAGGCGTCTATTTCGCGCAATGTGTTGATCTTGATGGGAAAACTGGCATCGGCCATCGGGTTGGCGTCGGTGTAAAGGTGCTGGTTGGTGCCTTTGGGCGGTGGGGCCAGCGTGCCGCCACCGGACCCCACGGCAAGGCGGGCTGTTTCAGAGGCGCGTCGCAGGGCGTGTTCGGAAATGTCGGTGGAATGGGCGTAGCCTGCCACCTCGCCCCGGACTGCGCGCAGGCCAAAGCCCTGACTGGCGTCATAGCTTGCGGTCTTGATGCGGCCGTCATCCAGCGAAATGCCTTCGGAACATTTGCGTTCCAGGAACAATTCGCCGTCATCAGCCCCGGCGGTGGCATCACGCAGGATGGCAAGGGCCGCGCCTTCGTCAAGGTCGGTTTCGAACGGGCGAAATGGGGCGTCGGAGGTGGGGCCGGTCATGATAGCGTCCTTGAATGAGGTCTGATGGCGTCTCTTTGCCGCAACTCTTTTGCTTGTCGCCAGACCTTTAATATGGTTTCACCGGGGCCAGAAACAACGGGATTCTGCCCAGACACCGGGCAAATCCGACGGGCGGCACGACTGCGGCCACCAGAGCGGGAACATATCATGCGGCTTTCGACCCTTTTGAACGGTTTTGCAACGGCCTCTGCGACGGCTTTTCTGACGACTGCGGCCATGGCACAGCAAACCCTGGAAATTGTGGGGGCCCCCGTTGACACCGCAATGGGGTTCCAGCCGGCAGCCAGTGCGAGTGCGCGGGATATTCATTATCTTGACAACATGCTGTTGATCATCATCGCCGTGATCACGGTTTTCGTGACCGGGCTGCTGCTGTGGGTCTTGTTTCGCTATAGCGCCAAGCGCAATCCGACACCGGCCAGCTTTACCCATAATTCACCCCTCGAAGTGGCATGGACGATCGTCCCGATTGTGATCCTTGTGTTCATCGGTGCATTTTCGCTGCCCGTGCTGTTCAGCCAGATGGAGCCGCCAAAGGCCGATCTGGTGGTCAAAGTGACAGGGAACCAGTGGTACTGGAGCTATGAATACCCTGACGCAGCTCTGACATTCGACAGTTTCATGATCGGCAGCGGCAAAGTCATGTCAGCCGAGGTTGAGGCGGAACTGGTGGCAGCGGGTTACTCGAAATCGGAATTCCTGCTGGCTACCGATACCGCAATGGTCATCCCGGTGAACAAGAACGTGGTCGTCCAGATGACAGGTTCGGATGTGATCCATGGCTGGATGGTGCCGGCACTTGGCGCGCATTCGTCGGCTGTGCCGGGGCGTCTGAACGAGGTCTGGTTCAATGCTGACCGCGAAGGAATTTACTTCGGCCAGTGTTCTGCGTTGTGCGGCAAGGACCACGCCTATATGCCGATCACTGTAAAAGTGGTCAGCCAGGCGGCCTATGACGCGTGGTTGACCAAGGCACAGGCGGGTGATGTGGTGCTGAGCGCATTGCCGGTGCCGATGGATCTGGCGCAGGCGGATTAAAGACCACCGGCGGATGCGCCGCGAGTGGAATGCGGCTCGGCGTGAAGGTGGTACGCGCCGTGACATACCAACAGACTGGACCTTAAGATGACGGAGATGCGGACCAACGACCTGACCGGTGAGGCCGGTTTTGGTGATTATGTGCAGCTATTGAAGCCGCGCGTGATGTCCTTGGTCGTGTTCACTGCCGTGGTTGGCCTTTTGGTGGCACCGGTTCCGGTGCATCCGTTCGTCGCCATCGTGTCGATCCTGTTCATCGCCCTTGGCGCCGGTGCGTCGGGCGCATTGAACATGTGGTGGGACGCCGACATCGACGGGATGATGAAGCGCACCAAGGGCCGCCCGATCCCGTCTGGCCGCGTGTCGCCGGGCGAGGCATTGGGCCTTGGCGTGGCGCTGTCGGGCATTTCGATCGTGATGCTGGGGCTGGCTGCGAATTTCGTTGCGGCGGGGCTACTTGCCTTTACCATCTTCTTTTACGTCGTCGTCTATTCGATGTGGCTGAAGCGGTTGACGCCGCAGAACATCGTCATCGGCGGTGCTGCCGGGGCGTTCCCGCCGATGATCGGCTGGGCGGTGGCAACGGGCGGTGTGTCGGTTGAATCCGCCCTGATGTTCGCGTTGATCTTCATGTGGACGCCGCCGCATTTCTGGGCTTTGGCGCTGTTCATGAAGACTGACTATTCGGATGCGAAGGTGCCGATGCTGACCGTGACGCATGGGCGCAAGGCGACCCGGGCGCATATTCTGGTCTACACGGTTCTGCTGGCCCCGGTCGGGATAGCGGCAGCGTTCACTTCGATCGGCGGGCCCATTACGCTGGCGGCGGCAGTCCTGCTGAACGGCTGGTTTGTGGTCGGGGCGTGGCGCATCTGGCGGCGCGACGAGGTGCAGGCCGAGGCGGACAAGTACAGCGTCGAGAAGGCAGTATTCCGGTTTTCGCTGTACTATCTGTTCCTGCATTTCGCGGCATTCCTCGCCGATGCTGCGTTGCGCCCTTATGGACTTGGAGGCTGGTAATGTCATTTCGCCCGGATCACGAGATCTACAAGCGCCGCTTCGGCCGCAACCTGGGCGTCGGGTTGCTGCTGGCACTGTTTGTCGGGTTGGTGTTCGGCCTGACGGTGGTCAAGGTGCTGGCAATCGGTGAAAGCGGTGGCTTTGACGGCGTCGTGCGGCAGGGGGCGGCACCGGACGCAAAAACTCCATGAACGGTACACCGGACACGCGCAAGACCGCCCTGATGTTGGTAGGCGTTGCGGTAACGATGGCATCCCTGTCGTTTGCCGCCGTGCCGTTTTATGATTGGTTTTGTAAGGTTACTGGCTTTGGCGGCACCACGTCGGTGGCATCGCAGGGGTCGGAACTGATCCTTGATCAGACTATCACGGTGCGCTTTGACGCCTCGATTGAGGCCGGGATGCCGTGGGAATTCAAGCCGGAGGTCCGCACGATGACCCTGCGCATCGGTGAGACGGGGCTGGCGTTCTACGAAGCGCACAACCCGACCGACCGGGTGGTGGCGGGCACGGCAAGTTACAATGTGTTCCCCTATTCGGCGGGCGGCTATTTCACCAAGATCGCCTGTTTTTGCTTTGAGATGCAGGTTCTGCAACCGGGTGAAACGGTACGGATGCCGGTCAGTTTTTACGTCGATCCGGCCATCGCCGATGATCCGGAAGGCAAATATGTCTCCGAGATCACGCTATCGTATACTTTTCATGAGACAGATCTGCCAACCGATCAAGCAGCCCTTGCCCCCGTGCAAGCCGAAGCTGTAAACTGACGAAAACGAGGGAAGACCGCATTATGGCCCACGCCAAGAACCACGATTACCACATTCTGCCCCCGTCCATCTGGCCGTTTCTTGGCGCACTTGGCGCGTTCGTCATGTTCTTCGGCGCGGTAATCTGGATGCATGGGTCCGGGCCATGGCTTGCGCTGATCGGGCTTGCGGTAATTCTTTACGTTATGTTCGCCTGGTGGGCAGATGTGATCACGGAATCGCAATCGGGTGATCACACTCCGGTTGTGGCCATCGGGCTGCGCTACGGCTTCATCATGTTCATCATGTCCGAGGTCATGTTTTTCGTTGCGTGGTTCTGGACGTTCTTCAAACATGCGCTCTATCCGATGGGGCCGCAAAGCCCGGCGGTGGATGGTCCTTGGCCGCCTGCTGGCATCGAAACCTTCGATCCCTGGCATCTGCCGCTGATCAACACGTTGATATTGCTGTGTTCCGGTGCTGCGGCCACTTGGGCGCACCACGCGCTGGTGCATGAGAACAACCGCAAGGATCTGGTCAACGGTTTGATCTTGGCGATTGCCCTTGGGGCGCTGTTCACCGTTTTTCAAGTTTATGAATACAGCCATGCAAGCTTTGGTTTTGCGGGCAACATCTACGGCGCCACGTTCTTCATGGCGACTGGCTTTCATGGCTTTCACGTCTTTATCGGCACGATTTTCCTGGCGGTCTGCCTGTTCAGGGCGCTGAAGGGCCATTTCACCCCGGAACGCCACATCGGGTTCGAAGCCGCTGCCTGGTACTGGCATTTCGTCGATGTGGTCTGGCTGTTCCTGTTCGCAGCGATCTACGTCTGGGGCGAATAGCACCGGGTTGGCGAAATACCCGGCCGGCAATGGCCAAAGTAGGGGAAGCGAAACATGCGTCGCCTGATCTTTCCGTTGCTTCTTGGTTTGGCTGGGGCGTGCGTCCTTGTGGGACTTGGGGTCTGGCAATTGCAGCGGCTGGAGTTGAAAAATGCTGCAATTGCCAAGATCGATGCCAAACTTGTTGCCACAGCAGCTCCGTTACCCACCACCATTGACGCCGCGACTGACATCTATCTTCCCGTCACCGTAACAGGACGAGTGCTTGGGCCAGAGGCATTCGTGCTGACAAGCCTTGCCGATCTGGGCCCCGGCTACCGCGTGATCGTGGCGTTTCAGACGGCAGGTGACGCGCGCAAGATCATGGTCGACTTGGGGTATGTTGCCGAAGCGGACCGCGAATTTGCGCGCCCGACTACGGACCTGACGCTGACGGGAAATCTGAACTGGCCCAAGGAAACGGACAGCTTCACGCCCGAACCGGATTTGCTGGCGAAAGTCTGGTTTGCCCGCGACGTTGAACGCATGGCGAATATTCTGGGGACCGAGCAAGTCTTGGTAGTGGCGCGTACCATCGATCCGGGCATTCCTGACCTTATGCCGCTGCCGGTGGATCCTGGCAGCATCCCGAACGATCACCTGAACTATGCGATCACCTGGTTTTCGTTGGCCGTTGTCTGGCTGGGGATGACAGTGCTGCTTGTCTGGCGTATCAGGCGGCGGACGGTGTGATCTGAAAATATGATGCGTTACATTTCGACACGCGGCACGGCCCCGACCCTTGGCTTCGGCGAAGCGATGATGACCGGACTTGCGCGCGATGGCGGTCTTTATGTTCCGGAAACCGTGCCGGTTCTGGCTAATGCCGAGATTGCCGCGATGGCCGGCCAAAGCTATGAAGAGATCGCCTTTCGCGTGATGCGGCCCTTTCTGGGCGACACCTTCGCAGACGACGAGTTTCGCGGGCTGATCGCCGCCGCCTATGCCGGGTTTGGCCACGCCGCGCGTGCGCCTTTGGTACAGCTTGGGGCAAACCATTTTCTGCTGGAACTGTTCCACGGCCCGACGCTGGCGTTCAAGGACTTTGCCATGCAGTTGATCGGCCAGATGATGCAGGCAGCACTCGCCAAGACCGGGCAACGGATCACCATTGTCGGGGCGACATCAGGCGATACCGGATCGGCGGCGATGGAGGCGTTTCGCGGGCTGTCAAACGTCGATCTATTCTTCCTCTATCCGCATGGCAGGGTGTCCGAGGTGCAGCGCCGCCAGATGACGACACCTTCCGAAAGCAATGTGCACGCGCTTGCGATGGACGGCGATTTTGACGATGCCCAGGCCCGTGTGAAGGATATGTTTAACGACTTCTCCTTCCGCGATGGCGTTCGGCTGGCCGGGGTAAATTCCATCAACTGGGCGCGGGTTCTGGCGCAGGTGGTGTATTACTTCAGTTCAGCCGTGGCACTGGGCGCGCCGCACCGCGCCGTCAGTTTCACCGTGCCAACGGGCAACTTTGGCGACATTTTCGCAGGCTACATCGCACGCCGGATGGGGCTGCCGATTGACCGGCTGGTGATCGCTACCAACCAGAATGATATTCTGCACCGCGCGATCAGCACCGGGGATTACAAGAAAAACGGTGTGATTGCCTCGATCAGCCCGTCGATGGACATTCAGGTTTCATCGAATTTCGAACGCGCGCTGTTTGATGCCTATGGCCGGGATGGCACTGCCGTGACAGCACTGATGGCGGAATTGGCGTCTGGCGGCTTTCACATCAGCCAAGGCGCGCTGGAATTCCTGCGCGCCACCTTTGCCTCTGGCCGTTGTTCCGAAGATGAGACGCGCGCAACGATACGGCATATCTACGCGACAACCGGCGAGGTTCTGTGCCCGCATTCCGCCGTCGGCGTGCATGTGGCGCAGGCGTATCTTGGGCCGATCCCGATGATCACGCTTGCCACCGCGCATGCCGCGAAATTCCCCGACGCAGTCGAGGCCGCGATGGGGATACGGCCCGGCTTGCCTGAACGCATGGCTGATCTGTATACTCGCCCGGAACGCCTGACCCGCGTGCCCAATGATCTGGGGGCCCTGCAAGGCCTTGTCCGTGAAAGGATTACCCATTGACGCTTCGCCTTGATACGCTGCCGAATGGGTTTCGCATCGTCACCGAACACATGCCGGGGCTGCAATCCGCGTCGGTCGGCATCTGGGTGACGGCAGGCGGGCGGCACGAGCGGGCCGAACAGAACGGCATTGCGCATTTTCTGGAACATATGGCGTTCAAGGGCACGAAAAAGCGATCGGCGCTGCGGATTGCCGAGGAAATTGAAGATGTTGGCGGTTATATCAACGCTTACACTTCCAAGGAAATGACCGCCTATTACGCGCGCGTCCTGTCGGCAGATGTGGGGCTTGCGCTGGATGTGATATCCGACATCGTGCTGAATCCGGTCTTCGATGAACGCGAGATTGAGGTCGAACGCCACGTCATCTTGCAGGAGATCGGTCAGGCGATGGACACGCCAGACGATATCATTTTCGATTGGCTGCAAGAGGCAAGTTACCCTGACCAACCCTTTGGCCGCACTATTCTGGGGCCGGCGGAACGGGTGCAGGGCTTTACCCGTGATGATCTGACGCGGTTCGTGGCCGAACATTACGGGCCGGACCAGATGATCCTTGCGGCGGCTGGCGGCGTTGATCACGATGCCATCGTGGCGCAGGCGACCGAGGTTTTCGGCGGTCTTGCGCCAGTTGGTGCCCCCAACGTGCAGCTGGCGGCCTTCGGCGGGCTCGAACGTCGCGAGGTGAAAGATCTGGAGCAGGTGCATTTCGCGCTGGCCTTCGAAAGCCCGAATTACCGCGCGCCGGATGTCTATGCCGCCCAGATCTATGCCACCGCCTTGGGTGGCGGCATGTCCAGCCGGCTGTTCCAGAAAATTCGTGAAGAGCGGGGCCTGTGCTATTCGATTTTCGCGCAAAGTGGGGCCTATGAAGATACTGGCCAGATCACCATTTATGCCGGAACATCCGAGGATGAAATCTCTGACCTGATGCAACTGACGGTGGACGAGTTGAGGCGCGCCGCCGGTGACATGTCGGATGCAGAGGTGGCGCGCGCGCGCGCGCAACTGAAGGCCGGGATGCTGATGGGGCTGGAAAGCCCATCGTCCCGCGCAGAGCGGTTGGCGCGCTTGCTGTCGATCTGGGGCCGGGTGCCCGATGTCGCCGAAACGGTGCAGCGCATCGATGCGGTCGGCACGTCCGATGTGCGCAAATACGCCGCCGAAATGGCGCAGTCGCGGGCGGCACTGGCACTTTACGGCCCTGTTGGTGCAGCACCCGGGCTGGAGGCGATGCGCAAAAGTCTGCTGGCCTGATGCTTGGATTTCGCCGCAAGGTCCGGGTCGAGGCGGACCGTGTCACGCTGCGCCTGCCGCAGCATGCCGACTGGCGGGCGTGGTCGACGCTGCGGGAAACAAGTGCTGATTTCCTGCGCCCGTGGGAGCCTGTCTGGGCACACGATCATCTGACGCGGCGTGCCTTTACCAACCGGGTGTATTGGGCCACGCGGGCCGAAAATCAGGGCACAGCGCTGCCTCTGTTGCTGTTTCGGCGCGACGATAACGCGCTTTTGGGCGCGATCACGCTTGACAACATTCGCCGTGGTCCCGCACAGGCTGGGACGCTTGGCTACTGGATCGGGGCCGCCCATGCGCGGCAAGGCTACATGCGCGAGGCGATCGAAGCCGTCGTTCACCATGCGTTCGAGCAGATGGATCTAAGCCGGATCGAGGCTGCCTGCCTGCCCGCCAACACAGCGTCCCGCGGGGTGTTGGAAAAAACCGGTTTCAAGTATGAAGGCGTGGCGCAAAGCTATTTGCAGATCAACGGGCGCTGGCGCACCCATGTGCTGTACGCGAACCTGCGGCATGACCGGCGCGGCAAGACGGAAACGGGGTAACTGACACGCATGCTGAACCCCGCTGATGCCGCCTTCGCCAATCGTCTTGCAGCTTTGTTGCCCGACGGTTGCATGTCCGCGCCGGAGCCCCGCCATCTGGAAGATCCGCGCGGCCGCATGCGGGGGCTGGGGTCGGTGCTGGCCCGGCCGCGCAGCGTCGAAGAGGTTGCCATGATCGTGCGGGCTTGTGTCGATGCCCGGGTCGGCATTGTGCCTTGGGGCGGTGGCACCGGGCTGGTCGGCGGGCAACTGTTGGCGGAGGGGGCCGCGCCACTGATCTTGTCCCTGGAACGGATGCAGGCGGTGCGTGCGGTTTTCGCCGACGAAAACGTGCTGGTTGCCGAGGCGGGGGCAATTCTGGCCGATGTGCAGGCGGCGGCAGCGGCCGTGGACCGGCTGTTTCCGCTATCGCTGGCCTCGGAAGGGTCGGCCCGGATCGGCGGCAATCTGGCGACCAACGCGGGCGGGGTCAACGTGCTGCGCTATGGCAACGCGCGCGATCTGTGTCTGGGGCTGGAGGCGGTCTTGCCCGACGGATCGATCTGGGCCGGGTTGAAACGCCTGCGCAAAGACAACACCGGCTACGATCTGCGCCACCTTCTGATCGGGTCCGAAGGCACGCTGGGGGTGATCACGGCGGCCAGCCTGCGGCTGTTCCCGGTGCCCGCCGAACAGGGCGCTGCGCTGATGGTGGTGCCGGGGCCAGAGGCGGCGCTCGATTTGCTAGCATTGGCGCAGGCGCGGTTAGTGGCTGGCATATCGGCCTTTGAGTTGATCCATCGCCGGGGGCTGGAGTTTCTGGCCGAGACGATGCCAGAGGTGCGCCAGCCCTTTGCTGCGATGCCGGAGTGGATGGTGTTGATCGATGTCGGGCTGAGCGCGGGGCAACCGGTGCCCGAGGCGCTGGCGGCTTTGTTTGAGGCGGGGCTGGCGCGGGCGTTGGTCAGGGACGGACTGATCGCAGGGTCAGAGGCGCAGCGTGCGCAATTCTGGGCTCTGCGCGAGGCCATTCCGCTGGCAAACCGCAAGATCGGCGCAGTCTCGTCGCATGACATATCATTGCCATTGGGCGAAATCGCGGGCTTCATTGCTCGCGCCGCGGTCGCGCTGGCCACCTTGGGTGATTGGCGGATCAATTGCTTTGGCCATCTGGGCGATGGCAATCTGCATTATAACGTGTTCCCGCAAAAGGGAAAAATGCGTGCAGACCATGACGGGCAGCGCGAGGCGATTAAGACCTGCGTGCATGATCTAGTTCACACTTTGGGCGGATCCGTAAGTGCTGAGCACGGCATCGGGCGGCTGAAGGTGGGTGATCTGGAGCGCTACGGCGAGCCTGCGAAGCTGGCGGCAATGCGGGCGATCAAGGCAGCACTTGACCCGGCAGGCATCATGAATCCCGGCGCCATTCTGCGCGTGACCTGAACGGGGGAGCCGCCCTTGGGACCATTGAGGCCCCCGCGTGCGGCATTGCCACGGAATGCGACCGGGGGCAGGAAATTGCCCCACCGGGGTGAACCGGCGGGGCTTGGGGTCGAGTTGGGTCACGTGGTGCAAGCAGCGCCCGGTCAGGTTGGGTGAACCTGATTGCACCGGGATAGCTGGTGATCGTTAAGATATGATTGAGCCTAATGCAGATCTTGGCGCAGGGCGCGGACTGCGGGCCGGGGGGGTTTCACGCCCCCCCGAACCCCCCGTGGGATATTTGTGCCGAAAGGAAATTGACAGCCAAGGGGGCACGCGGCTTCGCAATTTCTGCGCGCGTCAGTGACCCTCGAAGGCGCAAAGGGCGTGCACGTCCATGCCGAGGCCCGTGAGGCGCTTGCGCCCGCCGAGATCGGGCAGATCGACCACGAAGGCGCAGCCGATAACCTCGCCTCCCAGCCGTTCGATCAGGCGGATGCCCGCTTCGGCGGTGCCACCGGTGGCCAGAAGATCATCCACCAGCAACACCTTTTCGCCCGGTTGCAGCGCGTCGTCATGCACTTCGACCACCGCCTCGCCGTATTCCAGCGTGTAGGACTGCGCGATGGTGCGGCCAGGCAGTTTGCCCTTCTTGCGGATCGGCACGAAACCGGTGGACAGCTGGTGTGCTACGGCACCGCCGAGGATGAAGCCACGCGCCTCCAGCCCCGCGACCTTGTCGATCCGAAGACCGGCATAGGGGGTCAGCAGTTGATCGATTGCCATGCGAAAGCCGCGTGCATCGGCGAAAAGTGTGGTCACGTCGCGAAACAGGATACCGTCGTGCGGGAAATCGACGATTGTGCGGATGTAGTCTTTGACCGTCTTCTTCATATATTCAAAGCCTTGTGTCGATAAGGGGTGGTGTCGATCACGGATAGTGGCGGCGCAGCGTCATCACATCTTGTTCCCCAAGCCGCGTCAACCGGTTGCTTGTTTCCGAAAAAATCGACTGGTTTTCATAATAGCTGCCACCGACATCGGTCAGCAAACCCATCGTCTGGGCCACTTCCTCGAGCATGATGGAGGCGATTTCATCAGGATTTACATCGTTCACAAAGACAATTGCGCCTTCGATCAGGGTGCGGTTGCCGCGCCACCACAGTTGCGCCTTTGCCGCCTCGATCCGCGCGCCGTCCAGCGGATCAAGACCGGTGCCGATGATGGTATCCCCTTCGGCTATGTTCAGAAGATGCAAGCCAATATCTGGAATAGTCCTTGATTTAGAGCGGTTTAAACGAAGATTTGCACCTGATGCATTCACTTCGGAAATGGCACGGTCGAGGGCGGCGTCGATCTGTTCTAACAGCTTTGTCGGGTAGCCGTCCGAGATTTGTACGATGCCCAGCGACAGGTTTTTTGCATCTGATCGCGACCAGCGGACGCTGTCCTTTTGGCATTCGCCCCCAGGGGGTGCGGCGCAAGAAACGAGGCGGTAGAAATCTTCGTCTGACAAGCGTCTATCGGTTGCGATGAATTCCTGGGCCTGGGCAAACCCGGCCAGGCAGCAAAGCGCTGCGGCAAGCCTCATAGCACCCTCCGCGCTATGGCATCGAGACGGGCGACCAACGCCGGATCGCGTTTATCGGGGGCAGTCATCAGGGCGTGTTCAAGGGCACGGTCGCAGCCATGCAGGCAGGGTGTTCGGGTAGCATCCAGTAGGGTCGGTAGGTTGGCGATCATCGATTTCCCACTTGAAGAGTTGGCTGTAAGGGTCTGGATAACTTGTGAAACATTGACGGCACCTAGGCTTTCATGCCAGCAGTCGAAATCGGTCACCATGGCGACCGACGCGTAGCAAAGTTCGGCCTCACGTGCCAGTTTCGCCTCTGGCATGCCGGTCATGCCGATGACGTCGCAGCCCCAGGATCGGTACAGACGGGATTCGGCGAGGGTGGAAAACTGCGGGCCTTCCATGGCGAGGTAAGTGCCACCTTGATGGAGGCGAATTCCAGCGGAACGGGCGGCTTCAGCGCAAGTGGATGACAGGGTTGGGCAAGTTGGATGCGCCACTGACACATGGGCAGCGCAGCCGGGGCCGAAGAACGATTTCTCACGCCCGAAGGTGCGGTCAATATATTGATCTACAATGACAAAATCACCAGGCACGTAGTCTGCCCGAAGTGACCCGACAGCGGAAACAGCGATCACATCGGTGACGCCAAGCCGCTTTAGTGCGTCAATATTGGCGCGGTAGGGTACGGTTGTGGGGGTATGGATATGGCCGCGCCCGTGGCGGGGCAGGAAGGCAATGGGCAGGCCACCCAGACGTCCGACCAGCACGTCATCCGAGGGCTGGCCCCATGGCGATTTGACCTTGACCCAAGATGCGCCTTCGAGGCCGTCGATCTGGTAAATGCCAGAGCCGCCGATGACGCCGATCATGGTTTGCATGGGGAGACTCCGGTTGCGTTCGGGGAGGAGTTTAAGGGGCGGTAATGGCGGCGAACAGGGGTATGTTTTCGTTTGCCCCCAATATCCCCCCCCGTGCAGACGGTTTTAGGCGCGTCCGCCCTATTCCCCCGGCCTTGGCAGGCTTACCACATCGCGAACTACAGCATAATCCATGTAGCCCATCCGCGCCATCGGGCGGTAGCGGGTTACGTCGAAGTGGCCATTCACCATACAGTCGTCGCGCAAATGAACGCCGGTCACCTCGCCTACGACCATGTAGTTGTCGGTGCCCTTCAGCGTGATGATCTGCAACATACGACATTCAAGTGTGGCGGGGGCATTTGCCACCCGGGGGCAATCGATGCTGCCGCACTGGGCTTTGAGAATGCCGCTTCGGGAAAACTCATCAGTGCCGCGGGGGAGGCGGGCAGAGGTTTCGCTCATGATTTTGAACATCGCTTCTTCGACGATGTTGACGGCAAAGACGCCGCTGTCGACGACGTTGGCGATGCTGTCCTTCATGCCGCCGGCAAACATCACTTGTGGCGGCACGTCGGCGACAGCGTTGAAAAACGAATAGGGGGCGAGGTTGTCGCCATGGCCGGCGCGGGTAGAAATCCAGGCAATCGGGCGGGGCGAGACGATCGCCTTGAACGGGTTGTGTGGCAGGCCGTGGCCGTCGGATGGTTTATAGAACATAAGTGCCTCACTTCCGCGTTTGAACCTGACGTACCCGCGTGTTAGGCGCGATTCCAGAAGATTCGTCGCAAGTCTGGGAAGCGTCCCTTGTACCATCTGGAAGAAGAAACCGAAGCCGACTGGTGGGAGGTGGAGGCGCTTTATGATCTGTGCTTTGCGCCCGGTCGCACGGCGCTTTCCAGCTATCGGCTGCGCGACGGGGTGGCGACGGTGGCGGCACTCTGTGGCGTGTTGCGCGATGAGGATGGCACTTTGGCGGCGGCCATCCGGTATTGGCCTGCGGAACTGGGCGAGCATGACATTTTGCTGCTGGGTCCGATCGCCGTGCATCCGACGCGGCAGGGAGAGGGGTTGGGCGGATTGCTGATCCACGAAAGCCTTGCCGAAGCGCGGCGTTTGGGGTGGGAACGCGTGCTGCTGGTTGGGGACGCGCCGTACTATTCGCGCTTTGGTTTTGGCAAGTTGGAGGGGGTGGAAATGCCGCCCCCAACGAACCCGGACCGTGTGTTGGGGCTAGCGTTGAAAACAGGCGCTTGGGACGAGGTTTCGGGCCGGGTGACGAAGGCCGCGGGGACGGCTCGCGAATAGCCGAATGGTCTGTGCTGTCCTGCGCATGGCGCGCCGGCTGCATCTTGCGTTTGGCGGCGTGTAGCCCCACATTAGCTCGATGACAAACATGCTTCCCATGCCACTTGCGGATGTTGATCTGGACGTGTCGGGCCTTGCGGTGCGGTATCGGCGTGCCAACGGGCCATTGATGGCGTTGATGAACCGCATCGGCGGCTCGCTTGAGGCGCAACTGAAAATGCTGCCCAAGGGCCTGCGCGACCAGATCGAGGTGGTGACGGCGGCGGCGCTGAGCCGGGCGATGGATATGGCGGCTTATGGCGCGAATGCCCCCGATATCGGGCCGCGCGGGCCGATGGCCATGGCGATGGCATCGGGGGCTGCGGGGGGCGTTGGCGGGCTGGCCACGTCTCTTGCGGAATTGCCGGTGACAATCACCATCATCCTGCACTCGATTCGGCAGGCGGCGGCGGCGAACGGGTTCGATCCTGATACCCCGGCGATCCGGGCCGAATGTCTGTCAGTGTTCGGGGCGGGCACACCCTTGGCGGGGGATGACGGGGCGAACACCTCGTTTCTGGGCGCACGGCTTGCGGTGACCGGCCCTGCTATGCAATCCTTGATTGCCAAGATCGCTCCCCGGCTTGCGGCGGCGCTGGGGCCCAAGTTGTTCGCGCAATCGGTGCCGGTGCTGGGAGCAATCGCCGGCGCCGGGCTGAACGCGGCCTATATCAACTACTACCGTGAAATAGCTGAGATCAGGTTTGGCCTGTTGCGGCTGGTAGAGCGGCATGGCGCGGAAACCGTGATGGTGGCGTTTCAGCAGGCAACGCAGCCGTCGGCCATCCTGAAAGCTTAGGGCCTGGCTTAGGGCTTTTTCTTCGCACAAATACTCAATCTTGAACGGCTGCCAGATTACGCAGTCATTCGGACTGTCGCGCCAGCCATTCCATCATCGCGGGACGAACGGTTTCTTCTCCGGCGTCGCGTGCAGCGTGCAAGACGGCGCGCGCCTCGGTCAGGTTGACGCGGCGCAGCAGGGCCTTGACCGGGCCGACCGAGGCCGGGCGCATCGATAATGTGTGAATGCCGAGGGCGGCAAAGCACAGCGCTTCGATCGGACGGCCGGCGTCTTCGCCACAAAACGCCAGTGGCGTGCTTGACGCGGCACACCGCGCGACGATCTGTTCCAGAAAGGTCAGGAAGCTCACATTCAGCGTGTCATAGCGGCGGCGCACGCGTTCGTTTTCGCGGTCGGCGGCAAAGAAGAATTGCTTCAGGTCATTGCCGCCGATCGATACGAAGTCGGTCAGGTCAAAGAAAGCCTGCGGCGCGTAGGCCAAGCTGGGCGTTTCCAGCATGGTGCCGATTTCGATGGTGGACGGCACGGCATGTCCAAGGCTGCGCTCGCGGTGAATTTCGCGCAACACATGGGCGCGCGCCTCGGAAAACTCGCCCATTTCGCTGATCAGGGGGAACATCACCGTCAGCGGGCGGCCGTTGGCGGCCCGGATCAGAGCCTGCAATTGCATTCGCATCACCCCGGGTTTGTCTAGACCCACCCGCACCGCGCGCCAGCCCATGGCCGGGTTCGGCTCATCATTCGGTTTCATATAGGGCAGCACTTTGTCGGACCCGATGTCGAGGGTGCGGAAACACACCCGCCGGCCCTTGGCGGCATCCAGCACGCGGGCATAGAGCCTCGCCAATTCATCGCGTTTGGGCATCTGGTTGCGGACCAGAAATTGTAATTCGGTGCGGAAAAGCCCGACACCTTCCGCCCCTGACCCCTCCAGGCTGGGCAGATCGGCCATCAGGCCTGCGTTCATGTAAAGATGCGTGGTGGTGCCGCAGGTCGACAGTGCGGGAAGACCTCTGAGCGAGGCATAGCGTTCCTGCGCCTTGGCCTGCATTGCGATCTTGTCGCGAAACGCACCTGCGACGGTTTCTTCGGGGCGCAGATGCACGATGCCCTGATCGCCGTCCACCATGATGTGATCGCCGTTCAGCGCCTCTTGCGTGATGCGGCCCGCGTTGATGACCAGCGGGATGGCCAACGCGCGGGCGACGATGGCCGCATGGCTGCCAACCGAGCCTTCCTCCAGCACGACGCCGCGCAGTTTGCGGCCATATTCCAGCAATTCGCCGGGGCCGATATTGCGGGCGACCAGCACCGGGTTTTCCGGCATTTCAGCGCCGGTTTCGCGGCCTTGGCCAGTCAGTATCCGCAAGAGGCGGTTCGAAAGGTCGTCCAGATCATGCAACCGCTCGCGCAGATAGGCGTCGGGCACCTGTTCAAGACGCGAGCGTGTGGCGGATTGTTCCTTTTCCACCGCCGCCTCGGCCGACAGACCAAGGGCGATGTCGTCTTCCATTCGTCGCAGCCAGCCGCGCGAATGGGCGAACATCCGGTACGCCTCAAGCACCTGTTTTTGCTCTTTGTCAAGGCTTTCAGCGGCCAGCAGATCATCCACCGACACGCGCAATTCGCCGACTGCTTCGCGGATGCGGTCGATCTCGGTGAGCGGTTCATCAGCGACCGGGTTGGTGACCACGACGCGCGGCTCGTGCAGCCAGCCATGGCCGTCGGCAGCGCCTTCCTGACCGGTGCCGCCACGGATCATCACCGATTGCTTGTGCAAGGCCCCCATCGCCGCACCGTCACCGGCGAAGGCGCCCAATTCGGTCATTTCGGCCAGAACCATGGCGACCACATCCAGCGCGTCCATCTCATCGTCCGAAAACGCGCGGGCCGCTTTGGACTGCACCACCAGCACGCCCAACTTTTCGCCCACTCGTTGGATCGGCATGCCAAGGAAGGATGAATACAGCTCTTCCCCGGTTTCAGGCATGAAGCGGAAGCCTTTTTCGGACGGCGCATTGGCAGTGTTGATCGGCAAGCCAGAACGCGCCACACGGCCAACCAGACCTTCGCCAAGTTTCAGGCGAGTTTTGTGGACGGAGTCTTTCTTCAGCCCCTCGGTGGCGCATAATTCCAGCGTGTCGGCGTCGCGGAATAGATAGATCGAGCACACTTCAGTGCGCATTGAATCCGCGATCAGATGCGTGATGCGGTCAAGCCGTTCCTGCCCCTGCCCAGCGGTGCCAAGGCTGTCGCGCAAGCGGCGAAGAAGTTTTCGGCTGTCACTTTCACTGCGTTCTGGCATACGGGGCCCTTCCGGTTGCCGGTTTCAACAAGCTATAGGCGAGTTGGGCGATGAAGGGGAAGGCTGAAAGTGGGGGCAGTAGGGGGAGGGGTCTGGCCACGGGCGTGGCGGACCCGGCCCCGGACTGCACGGCCCTGCTCAGGGGTGTCTCAAGCCAAATGCTGGCCTAGCCACCCAATTGGTCTTCGAAGCGTTTGATGTACGTCTCGCAGATCGTGATGCGCCGCCCGTTGCGCGACCAGAAAGACGCGCCGTCGCAAGGCTCGATGGCAACGGTGATGCGCGAATGCCAGTCGATTCCGGCCAAAAGCCGGTAGGCAGGTTCCATAAGCCCGCTTTCAGCCACTGCCGCAGCAATCGGCGTTTGTGCGAAATAGCTGCCTACCTCGGTAACGCGGGCCGAATCGGGCATGGGGTAAGCGCTGACGACGCGTCGCCAACTGCGGCCTACCTCTGGCGCGAAATCCCGGCAGTCCTCTGCCGCGTCGCCGTCAAGCCCGAAGGAGCGGGCCAAGTCGGCATGCCGCTCGGGGTCTAGACCATAGAGAAGGCAGACCGACCGCCCGGCGCGCTGGATATCGCTGCGATACTCGCTGAACATCCCGGCTGTTTGCGCGTCGGCCATGTTTTGCTGCGCCCGGGCCGCAATGATCGCGCCAGCCCTCTCGGGCAGCATCATGTGGATGTAGACTGTGGCGAAATCGTCGGCGATGTCTTCTTCCGGGCCAAGAATGGGCAGGTCGAATTCGCGCAAGATCGCGTGGCCCATCTCATGGGCCAAGACATGCAACAAAGCGTCCTGCGTGGCCTGCGACAGCGGCGCTGTTGTCTGGGAATGCGCCAAGCAAGGCAGAAGCATCGCAAGACAGGCCGCAGAGAACCGCATTTTCCTGCACTCCCTTACCCCGAGGCCGACATGGAATTCACGCCTTCTCCAACCCGAACGTATCATGCAGCGCTTGTACGGCAAGTTCCATGTATTTGCGGTCGATCAGCACCGATATTTTGATCTCTGACGTGGCAATGACTTTGATGTTGATGTTTTCAGCGGCGAGCGCTTTGAACATCGCGGCGGCAACGCCAGCGTGACTGCGCATGCCGATGCCGACGACGGAAACTTTTGCAACATCAGTATCTTGCACGAGGTCAACGTAGGATATCAGGCCAGCCGCCTGCGCATCTTCCATGGCCTTGCGGGCGCGCGGCACTTGGTTCGTGGGGCAAGAGAACGTCATGTCGGTAACGGCACCGCCGTTTTCGACCTCGGATATGTTCTGCACGATCATATCTACGTTCACGCCTGCCGTTGACAGCGGGCCAAAGATCGCGGCGGCGATACCGGGGCGGTCTTGCACCTTTACAAGCGTCATTTTCGCCTCGTCGCGTGAATAGGCGACGCCTGAGACAACTTTTGATTCCATGATTTCATCCTCGTCGCAGACCAGCGTTCCAGAATTTCCATCGGTATCCTCGAACGAGGACAGCACGCGCAGCCGCACCTTGTACCGCATGGCGAGTTCTACCGACCGGGTTTGCAGCACTTTTGCGCCAAGCGAGGCCAGTTCCAGCATTTCCTCGAACGCGATCTTTTCCAGCTTGCGCGCTTTTGGCGATATGCGCGGGTCGGTGGTGTAGATGCCGTCGACATCGGTGTAGATATCGCAACGTTCCGCACCGAAGGCGGCGGCAAAGGCGACGGCGGTGGTGTCGGATCCGCCACGGCCAAGGGTGGTGATGCGATGCTCTGCACTGACCCCCTGGAAGCCCGCGACGACGGCAACTTTGAAGCCTTCGGCAAACTTTGCGTCGATGTTGGCGCGCGGAATATCCATGAAGCGGGCCGAGGAATGCGCTGATGTGGTCTGGATCGGCACTTGCCAGCCCTGCCACGACCGCGCGGGCACGTCCATTTCCTGCAAGGTCAGCGCCATCAGGCCCGCCGTGACGTTTTCGCCCGAGGACACCACCGCATCATATTCGCGCGCGTCAAACATCGGCGAGGTGCTTTCGACCCAAGCCACCAGTTCATTGGTCTTGCCGGACATCGCTGACACGATGACGATCACATCGTAACCAAGGTCCACTTCGCGCTTGACCTTGCCGGCGGCATTTTTGATGCGCGCAAGATCACCCACGGACGTGCCGCCGAATTTCATCACGAGAAGCGGCATGGTATCCCCCCGCGCGCGCAGTTGCCCGAAGACCGGGCCCATCAATCGGCTGTGTCTTTACGGGTCGGGGGGCAGCTGTGCAAGGGGTCAGAACAGGAAGTCTGCGGCGGTCAGGGCGGCCTTGTTGGCGATGTTGAGCGTCCAATCCGCGACACCGTCGCCGTTCAGATCACCAACCACAAGGCCGGTCGTGACGCTATAGCGGACCTCGCCCGCAGTGCTGGTGAAGGCGGCATTGCCAATGAAGCGGCCATCGGTTTGCAGAGCGCGCAGGTCGATATCGTCGAGCCCTGTCTGGAAATCGGTGATGATATCGCGGGTCGCACCACTGCCGATTTCTGCCGCCGAGGCGAAGATGAAATCATCCGCACCCAGCCCGCCGGTCATCACATCGCGCCCCAGTCCGCCGGTGATCTTGTCGTTGCCCGCCTCGCCGACCAGCCGGTCATCGCCCGCATCACCCTTCAGCCGGTCGTTGCCGGCGCCACCAAAGAGGGTATCGTTGCCCGCCCCGCCAGCCAGGCTGTCATTGCCGGCGTCGCCCCTGATGCGGTCATTGCCCGCCTCGCCAATCAACGTGTCGTTGCCCGCACCACCGCCCAGCCGGTCTGCCCAGGCGGTGCCGACAAGGCGGTCGGCAAGGTCGGTGCCGTTCAGGTTTGTTGGCGCATCGCGCGGGTCAAGGATCTGACCGCGCACGGCCCATGCGTCCTGGTCGCCACCGGTCTGGCTTTCGTCCGTCCAGGTGACGATCAGCCGTCCGTCGGCCATGGTGTCGATGTCCGGGTTGAACTGGCCAAGGTTTGTTGTCGTGTTGACGATGATTTGTTGACCCATTGCGGTGCCGTTCGTGTCAAATACCTGCGCGCGGATATCGCCATCCCTCCAGGTGATGGCAAACAGGCCGTCCGCAACGGCAGTGATGGCGGGGTTGTAATTCCAGCCGTCGGTGTTGATTTTCAACAGAAGTTCGGTTCCGAACCTTGTGCCATCCGCGTTGAAAACCTGCGCGCGCAGGGTATTGGACGGGCTGGCACCGCCGGTCTGTTGGTTGTCTTCCCAGGCGATAAGGATGCGCCCATCGGTCAGGACCGTTATGGTGGACCGTGTCTGCTCATACACGACTGTCGTGTTGACCAGAACCTCGGTGCCCGCCTTGGTGCCGTCGGCATTGAAGACCTGCATGCGAATGTCGGCGTCAAAGACACTTTCACCGGTTTCGCTGCGATCGGACCAGGTGACGACAAAGCGGCCATCGTCCAGTCCCGCGATTTTTGATCGTCCCTGAAAATCCTCGACCGTGGTGTTGACCAGAAATTCCGCGCCGGTCTTGCGTCCGTCGGACGCGAACCTTTGTGCGTGGATGGCGGTTCCCATCGCATCGCCACCGTCCTCACCTGCATAGGTCCAGCTGGCAGCAAAGCCCCCGTCCGCAAGTGCCGCAAGCGAGACGTCGTCATACCAATAGGCCGCAGCCGTGTTGACGACCAGTTCGGTCCCCGCCCGGGTTCCGTCTGCGTTGAACATCTGCGCCCTGATCGACATGCCGTAAAATTCACCGTCGATATCGATTCTGTTGGTCCAGCCGATGACAAATCCGCCGCTCGCCAAGGTGGTGATCGCGGTCGTGTCCTGATCGCGGTCCGTGGTGGTGTTGACCAGAAATTCGGCCCCGGCCTTGCTGCCGTCGGCGTTGTAGATCTGGGCGCGGACTTCGTTGCCCCATATGTCGCTGCTTTCGTCCGTCCATGTGATAACGAAACGCCCGTCCGGCAGTGTCGCGGTCGCAGGTCCGTACTGGCGGTTCGCGGTGCTGGTGTTGACCAGAAACTCTGGGCCGAACTTCAGGGGCGTTGGCATGATGGGGAACCTTTCACATGACGGACGCCGGGCGAGATGCAGCAGGTCTTGCCTGGCAATGCGCAGAGCATGCATGTGCGGAGGCCACACGTAAAGCGTGTAAATGCTGTAGGGTAATGCCTTTCAGGGTGTATTTGAGGCAGAAAGACGCGCTTGTTCCATCAAGCATGCCTGGTCTGGCCCTTACAGCGCGCGCCAGCCTATGTCGCGGCGGCAGAAGCCTTGGGGCCAATTGACGGCATCGACCATGGTATAGGCGCGGGCTTGGGCCTGTTGCAGGGTTTCGCCCCTTGCGGTGATGTTCAGAACGCGGCCGCCGGCGGCAATGATCTGGCCGTCTTTTTCGGTCGTGCCGGCGTGGAAGGCCATGTGGAAACTGTCTTCAGGCAGGGTATCGAGGCCTTTGATGACGGACCCCTTCTGATAGGCACCGGGATAGCCGTTCGTCGCCAAGACCACGGTCAGCGCGTGGTCATCGGCCCAATTCACCTTTGCATCGGCCAGCCTGCCTTCGGCGCATGCAAGCATCAGATCCAGCGCCTGTGCGCCGAGGCGCATCATCAGAACCTGGGTTTCGGGGTCGCCGAAGCGGGCGTTGTATTCGACCAGCCGGGCGTGGCCATTTTCGATCATCAGGCCGGCGAACAGGACGCCCTGATAGGGAGTGCCGCGACGTGCCATTTCTTTGATGGTGGGCTCGATGATTTCGCGCATGGCGCGGGCCGCGACGTCGTCGGTCAGGCACGGGGCGGGGGAATAGGCGCCCATTCCGCCAGTGTTGGGACCGGTATCACCGTCGCCCACGCGTTTGTGGTCCTGGGCGGTGCCGATGGGCAGGGCGTTGATACCGTCGGTCAGGATGAAGTAGCTTGCTTCCTCGCCGGTCATGAACTCCTCGATCACCACTTCTGATCCGGCAACCCCGAACTCGCCGCCGAACATGTCGTCAATCGCAGTGATGGCTTCGGGCAGCGTCATGGCGACGATGACACCTTTGCCAGCGGCGAGGCCATCGGCCTTGATGACGATGGGTGCGCCTTTGGCATGGATATAGGCTTTGGCAGGGGCGGCTTCGGTGAAGCGGGCATAGGCGGCAGTGGGGGCATTGCAGGCGTCGCAGATTTCTTTGGTGAAGGCTTTGGACGCCTCCAGCTGCGCGGCGATGGCTGACGGGCCAAAGGTCAGCAGGCCAGCGGCCCGGGTGGCGTCGGCAACGCCAGCGGCAAGCGGCGCCTCGGGTCCGATCATCACGAAGTCGATTGCGTTTTCCTCACAAAACTCGACCACTGCGGCCCCGTCAAGAATATCGATATCCGCGCATTCGGCCAGCATCGCACAACCTGCATTGCCCGGCGCCACGATCAGGCGATCACATTTCGGGTTCTGCTTGAACGCCCAAGCCAGTGCATGTTCACGCCCGCCGGAACCGAGGATAAGGATATTCATGGAGTTGGCCTCTTGGCGTTTGGATGGAGGGGTCATAAGGTTTGGCAAACCGCTGCACAAGTGAGCCCGCATGTCTGACATGTTCGAAGACCGCACCCCGCAAGATGCCGGCCCTGGCAACGCCCCCGAATACACTGTGTCGGAATTGTCCGGTGCGGTGAAGCGGGTGATTGAGGGCGAGTTTGGGTTAGTGCGGGTGCGCGGTGAGGTGGGGCGGGTGTCTAAACCGGCCTCGGGGCATTTGTATTTCGCGCTGAAGGATGATCGGGCCAGTCTGGATGCGGTCAGCTGGAAAGGCCAGGTCGCCAAAATGCAGGTGCGACCCGAGGAGGGGATGGAGGTTACTGCCACCGGGCGGATGACCACCTTTCCGGGGCAGTCGAAGTATCAGTTGATTGTGGAAGATGTGGTGCCTGCGGGGGCGGGTGCCTTGATGGCGATGCTGGAAAAGCGGCGCGCGGCGCTGGCGGCGGAAGGGCTGTTTGATGCGGGCCTCAAGAAGCCGCTGCCGTATTTGCCGAACGTGATCGGGGTGGTGACCTCGCCGTCCGGTGCGGTGATCCGGGATATATTGCACAGGCTGCGCGACAGATTTCCGCGCCATGTGCTGATCTGGCCTGTGGCGGTGCAGGGGCAGACCTGTGCTGCCGATGTGGCGGCGGCGATTACGGGGTTCAATGCTATTGTGCCGGGGGGGGCAATACCGCGACCCGATCTGATCATCGTAGCGCGCGGCGGCGGCAGTCTTGAGGATCTTTGGGGCTTCAACGAAGAAATCGTAGTGCGGGCGGCGGCGGCATCGCGCATTCCACTGATTTCCGCCGTGGGGCATGAAACCGATACCACGCTGATTGATTTTGCGGCCGACCGGCGCGCGCCAACCCCGACGGCGGCTGCCGAAATGGCGGTGCCGGTGCGGCTGGATCTGCTGGCGGGCCTTGATGCGGTGGGCGCGCGGCTGTCAAGGTCGGTGGCCAATGCGATGGGGCAGCGGGGCCAGCGCTTGCGCGATCTGGCACGCGCCTTGCCGCGACTGGAAGGGCTGACGGCGCAGGCGGCACAGCGGTTCGATCTGTGGTCGGGCCGGCTTGGCGGTGCGCTGGGCGTTGCGGCGTCGCGCAAACGGGCGGATTTTGAGCGGCGGTCGGCTTTGATACGGCCGGGGGTTCTGTCGGGGCTTTTACGCCAGAAGGCGGACCGGCTGGTGGACCGGGACAAGGCGCTGCACGTCGGTATGACGCGCCGAATGGACCGGGCGCGCGACGGCTTGGCCGGTTGGGCCGCGCGGCTGGCACCATCGCTGGGACGGCTGATTGCCGAGGCAAGCGCCAAGAACCGGCGCGATGCGGACGCCCTGACGGCCAGGGCTGCGCGGCTTCTAGCGGCGCCCCCGGCCCGGTTTCAGGCACTCGCGGCGCGGCTTGAAGCGCTGGATCGCACTCGGCAGACGCTGGGCTATTTCGAGACGCTGAAACGCGGCTATGCCGTTGTGCGCGCCGATGGGCACGTTGTGACCACACGGACGCGTGCCGAAGAGGCAAATGCGCTGGAACTCGAATTCCACGATGGTCGGGTGACAATCGCCGGCAAGGCGGTCCCAAAGCGCACCAAGGGTGACAAGGCCACCGATCAGGGCAGCCTGTTCTGACGTGCAATTGTGCGGAGGGTGCAATTCGTGTGAAGTTTTGGGCTCAAAAACTTGTCCGAATGTTCGTTTTGTACCAACCTACTATCCTTCATACCCCGACGTCAGGACCGGCGCAGTTCAGCGGCGCCGGGCTTTGATCAACCTCGGACAGCTCCGCCCCGGCGGCGTCGCCGACAAATTCGGCGCGCAGGCCCGTTGCCCCAAGATAGAAGTTCCAGCATTGTGGCCCGCCGTCGTGTTCATAGACAAAACAGATCAATCCGGCATCTTCATACCAGACCCCATCCGAGCATTGATCGCCCGTGAAGGCCCAGACCACGCGGCGACCGGCCAGGTACTGCTCGGCGCCATAAACCTCGCCCCTGACGGAATAGGTCAGGGTTTTTCCGGTGGCGTAGGCGTCGAATTCGGCGGCGGTCATTGGGGTTTCGGCGCAGGCGGGCAGGGCAAACAGGCAATAGACCGCGAAACCGGTGAACTTGCCACTGCGCATTTGCCGCTCCGTCCATCCCAAACCAGAACAACAGCTTGCCAGACCGCGCAAGGCTTGGCCAGTCAAAGCAGCGCGAGCGGCCTCATCGGGCTTTGGCCCTTCCCTCGGGATGGCGATGCGACTAAAGCAAGATGCGCCGGGCAAACCTGCGTCAAAGGATGTGCGATGTCGTTCCTGAAGAAACTGCGCGACAAGATGTTCCGGTCTTCGGCAAAGATCGGCGAAGGTCTTGATGCTTTGGTGGCCGACGCAGCCCCGCAGGACGCCGCCGGCACCGCCTCGGATAGTGGCATGCCGGTCAAAGCAGGGCCGGCAACGCCTACGCCCCTGCCCGACGAAGTTCCAACCGAAAATGTACATCCCGGCCTTCTGGGCCGGATACTTGGGCGCACTACACTGCAAGAACCGCGCCGCGTGCTGGATGACGCCATGCTCGAAAGCCTGGAAGAGGTGTTGATCGGGGCCGATATGGGGGTTGATACGGCCCTTCGGGTAACGGCGAATATCGCCGAGGGGCGGTTTGGAAAACGCATCTCAACCACTGAATTGCGGGTGGCACTGGCGGCAGAAATAGCCCGCATCATGACGCCGGTGGCCAGACCAATGCCGCTGTACCCCAAGCGGCCGCAAGTGGTGCTGGTGGTGGGCGTGAACGGATCGGGCAAGACCACCACGATCGGCAAGCTGGCCAGCCAGTTCAAGACGGCGGGCAAATCGGTGGTAATCGCGGCGGGCGATACGTTTCGCGCCGCTGCGGTGGAACAGTTGCAGATCTGGGGCCAGCGGGCCGGCGTGCCGGTGCTGACCGCACCCGAAGGGTCCGACCCCGCCAGCCTTGCGTTCGACGCGATGGGGCACGCGCAGGACAGCGGGGCTGATCTCTTGATGATCGACACCGCCGGGCGGCTGCAGAACCGCGCCGACCTGATGGAAGAACTGTCCAAGATCGTGCGGGTCATCCGCAAGAAAGACCCGACTGCACCGCACAATACCATCCTCGTGCTGGACGCAACGACCGGACAGAATGCGCTGCTGCAGGTGGAAATCTTCCGAAAGATTGCCGATGTGTCCGGGCTGGTGATGACCAAACTCGACGGCACGGCCAAAGGCGGCGTGCTGGTGGCCTTGGCTGATAAGTTTGGCTTGCCGATCCACGCCATCGGTGTGGGCGAGCAGATCGATGACCTGCAACCCTTTGACCCTGATGATTTTGCCAAGGCTCTGGTCGGCCTCGATGGTTGACCGGCTTTTCTTTCGCAAAAATACTCAACCGTCCGCGCCAAATGCGGCTTGATCCGGATTTCGCACTTGGCAAGGCGCGCTCCAGGTGCTGTGGTCGCAAAAATCGTGAGGTAAGGAAATGGCGGAACGGCAGGTCAATCCGGTACTGAAACAGGTTCTGGAACTGGGACCGACGATCGTATTTTTCCTGATCTATATCCGGATCAAGGATCAGAGCTTTACTTTCGCTGGCACCGAATATTCGGGCTTCATTGTCGCGACCCTGATCTTCGTGCCGATCTTGCTGGCCGCAGTGGCGGTGCTGTGGCGGCTGTCGGGGGTGCTTAGCCGGATGCAGATGTTCACCGCGTTCATGGTCATTTTTTTCGGTGGATTGACTGCCTATTTCAACGATGAGCGGTTCTTCAAGATGAAGACCACCATCGCCTATGGCTCCATGGCGTCGATCCTCGGGATTGGCCTGCTGCGCGGGCGGTCTTACCTGGAATGGGTGATCGGATCGTTCCTGCCGATGCAGCATGAAGGCTGGATGAAGCTGACCCGGCGTCTGGCCCTGATGTTCGTGGCACTTGCACTGGCGAACGAGGCGATCTGGCGTACACAGAGCACCGAGTTGTGGGTCAAGCTGGAAACCTTCGGCATGCCTGCGGCATTGTTCGTGTTCCTGTGGCTGCAGATCATGGCTTTGCAGCGATTCATGATTGATCCCGAAGCCGAGGACCGGGCGCCCTGAGGCCTGCGCCCCAAAATTCCTGCAAAGTATTTTGGCAAGAATCTTTGTAAATTCTTGGGGCCAGCGCGGGGTTATCCGCGTTGCCCGAACAGAATCTCCTGTGCGCGTTTATCGTCCCGGGCGGCGTTATTGCGCATCTCTTCGGCCACGGCCTTGCCCTTGATAAAGGCCGGCCGGGCGGCCAAAGCATCCAGCCAGCGGGCGAAATGCGGCTTGTCGGCAATGTCCTGCTGCTGACCTTTCCAGTTTTGCGCCCAAGGCCAGATCGCGATGTCCGCGATTGACAGGCTGCTTCCCGCAACAAATTCGTGTTTGGCAAGCTGGCGGTCCAGCACGCCGTAAAGGCGGCCCACTTCGTTGCGGTATCGGGCTTTGGCGTAGGGCAGGTCGTTGGGTGGGTCCATGGCGGGGGCATAGGTCAGGAAATGATGCGCCTGGCCGGCCATCGGGCCGACGCCGCCCATTTGCCACATCAGCCATTCTTCGACGGCCACGCGGTCGCGTTCGGTGGCACCAGACAGCTTGCCAGTCTTGCGGGCGAGGTATTGCAAGATTGCGCCAGATTCGAAGATCGAGATCGGCATACCGTCCGGGCCGTCCGGATCGACAATCGCCGGCATGCGGTTATTGGGGGCGATTTTCAGAAAGTCCGGCTTGAACTGATCGCCCGCCCCGATGTTGACCAGATGGATGCGGTAGGGCAGGGGCAGTTCTTCCAGCGCAATGGTGATCTTCCATCCGTTCGGGGTGGGCCAGTAGTACAGGTCGATCGGTGCGGTCATGGGATCCTCGGGCGGCTTGACCGGGTTATTGAACCGCAAACGGCGCTGTTGGCAAGGGCAGCGCCAGCAGACGTGACCAACGCGGGGTCAACGGGGCCGGCAAGGCGCCGCGAAGATCCGCCAGATCGAGGGCGGTGTCCGGGTCCAGAAACGCGCGGTAAAGGCTGAACAGGCCAGGGCGCAGATAGCTCGACCAGTGGCACATCCGGTGCGTGGCGGGGCCGATGGCAAAGCCAAGCGCGCGCAGGCCCGCCAGATGATCGGGGTGATCAATCTGCGCAGTAACACAGTGCGGCAGGGCCAAGCCTGCGCCAAGTGCGCGCGCACCAAAGCGGTGCGGCGCCAGCAGCCATTCGTACATGAAATCGAAGATGTCGTTCTCGCGGCTGATCACGTTCAGCACTTTCGTGCGCCGCCCCGCCGGGCACATCAGGGCGGCCTCGGCGGTGGATCGCAATTCGGCCCCGGTCAGCAGGATCATGCGGTCGATCAGGCCGGGGCGAAGGTTTGGCAGGGCGGCAAGGGCGACCCTTGCGCCAAGGCTGTGGGCGATGATATTGACCACCCCCGCACCCTTTGCTGCCAGTTGCGTGACAAGATCGGCAAGGGCAATCCCGGCAAGCCCGGCTTCGCGGTTTGCCCGCCAGATGGTACCGCCCGCCTCCCAGCCAAAGGCGATGCACAATCCTTTGTCGGGCGTACCCACGCCATAGCCCATGCGCCGCGGCCAGCTTTGCGCGCGGCGTACCGGATGATCCTGCCCGGTTTTCAAGATGTGATTGTGCGGGTTCTGGCCTTCGTGGCTTGGGGAATAGCGATAGCCGTGCAACATGATCAGCACCGGCGCGCCATCAAGGCGGGCCGGCAAGGCGGTTGCCAATGTTCTTCGCGCCGCATTGGGTTCTGCCAGCTGCGGACGGCATCCAACGGCGTTAATGCGCAAGATTGGCATTTGGCTTTGCGGCCTTCTTATTTTGTAGTAGGCGATGTTTCCACCACTACATCTAGAGCTCGCTTGCGACGAAGGTTTGACGGATGCGTGACACGCAGGTGACGACTGCGCTTGTTCACAGCGGCGGGCCGGTTGACGCCGACTGGGAACCGGCGTAGTCAGAACACGTGGCGCTTTGTTACCGGATTGCGGGCCACGTTAAACATTCCGCTAAAGAGGTTCTGGGCAGTGGCCCCGGCGCCTTTGGGTTGTCCGGGGTTTTCTAATGGCCGGGAGACGGGGCGATGAGCAAAGACTGGAAAACACGCACTCAACTGGTGCATGAAGGCAGCCGTCGCAGCCAGTATGGCGAAATGGCGGAAGCGATCTTTCTGACCCAGGGCTTTGTCTACGATACCGCCGAGGCCGCCGAGGCACGGTTCCTGAAGGCCGGGAATGACGAATTCATCTATGCCCGCTACGGCAACCCGACGACGCGGATGTTCGAGGAACGCATTGCCGCGATCGAGGGCACCGAGGATGCCTTTGCGACTGCAAGCGGCATGGCGGCGGTGTCGGGTGCCTTGATGGCGATGCTGCGGGCGGGCGATCATGTGGTTTCCAGCCGTGCGCTGTTCGGGTCGTGTCTTTACGTGCTGGAGGAGGTGCTGCGCCGCTTTGGCGTGCAGGTCGATTTTGTCGACGGCACCAATCTGGCGGCATGGGCGGCGGCGGTCAGGCCGGGCACCAAGGCGGTCTTCTTCGAATCTATGTCGAACCCGACGCTGGAAGTCATTGATATCGAAGCGGTCTGCAGGATCGCGCACGGCGTTGGTGCGATTGTGGTGGTGGACAATGTGTTCGCCACGCCAATCTTTTCGCGGGCGGTCGATCAGGGCGCCGATGTGGTGGTCTATTCCACCACCAAGCATGTCGACGGGCAGGGCCGTGCCTTGGGCGGCGTGATCTGCGGGACGACAGAGTTCATCCGCAAGGTGGTGGAGCCCTACATGAAGCACACTGGCGGCTCGATGTCGCCCTTTACCGCCTGGATCATGCTGAACGGCATGGCGACGCTGGATCTGCGCTGTCGGGCGATGGCAGATGCGGCCTTGGTGGTGGCCAAGGCGCTGGAAGGGCACAAGGCGCTGTCGAAAGTGATCTATCCGGGGCTGCAAAGCCATCCGCAGTTTGATCTTGCCCAGCGGCAGATGGGGTCGGGGGGCACGCTGGTGTCGTTTGATCTGGCGGGGGGGAAAGACGCGGCGTTCAGGTTCATGAATGCTTTGCAGATCATCAAGATTTCCAACAACCTTGGCGATGCGAAATCCATTGTCACACATCCGGCGACGACGACGCATTCGAGGTTGCCGGACGATAGAAAAGTGTTGCTTGGCATCACGCCGGGGCTGATCCGCCTGTCGGTGGGTTTGGAGGATGCAGATGACCTGGTGGCGGATCTGGTGCAGGCTTTGGCCGCCGTCTGACGTCGGTAATCTCGTTTATTGCGGCGGTGTGGGGTGGATTGTCAGCGAATTGAGCCCATATTGCCATTTTGCCACCAAAGACCAGAGAAGGGGCATAAGATGACCATGCATTCAGCCGAGATCGACGCGAAACCAACTCAAAGCGAAGCAGAGGCGGCGATAGCACTGCTTCGGCATTGGGCGGGCAAGGCGACCGAGGCCGAGATTGCGGCGCTGGATCCCATGGCGGGGGTATTCGTCGGGCAGGGCCATTCGGTGCTGAGCCGGACCTACCCCGACGAGTTTCGCGTCGATGATGCCTATAAATCCTCTTTGCCCGATCTGCAGAATGGGCCATCCAGCCTGATCATCGGCGCCAAGATGCATATCCAGCATGTCGGCATCTCTAATTTCCGCCTGCCGATCCGGTATCACACGCGCGACGCCGACGACATGCTGTTGCAAACCTCTGTAACCGGCACGGTCAGCCTTGAGGCGGAAAAGAAGGGCATCAACATGAGCCGCATCATGCGGTCATTCTATGCCCATTCGGAACGCCGGTTCAGTTTCGAAGTGATCGAGGCCGCATTGGAGGATTACAAGCGCGATCTGGGGTCATTCGATGCGCGCATCCAGATGCGGGTGTCGTTTCCGATGAAGGTGACATCGCTGCGCTCTGGCCTTGTCGGGTGGCAATATTACGATATCGCGCTTGAACTTGTGGATACCGGCGACACGCGCAAGAAGATCATGCATCTGGACTACGTCTATTCCAGCACCTGCCCTTGTTCGCTGGAATTGGCCGAACATGCGCGCCTGACGCGCGGGCAGTTGGCGACGCCGCATTCGCAGCGGTCGGTGGCGCGCATTTCAGTCGAGGTGAAACCGGGGGCGGTGCTGTGGTTCGAGGATCTGGTCGATCTGGCCCGCAAGGGGGTGCCGACCGAGACGCAGGTGATGGTCAAGCGCGAAGATGAACAGGCGTTCGCCGAACTGAACGCGGCAAACCCGATCTTTGTGGAAGACGCCGCGCGCAGCTTTTGTGCGCAGTTGCAAGGCGATGCGCGGATCGGCGATTTCCGGGTGCTGGCCAGCCATCAAGAAAGCCTGCACAGCCATGATGCGGTCAGCCTGTTGATCGAGGGGCCGACGTTTGCCGCCGAAAGCCTTGATCCGCGTCTGTTCAGCACGCTGTTCCACGTCGGCTAACGCGGTTCAGGTCCGACGCCCGCTTTAACCAGCCCGATTTCCTGCCGGGCAGATTGACGGCAGGCGGTGGGCACGGCTATTGCATGACCGATGATGGATGTCCGCCCCATAGCCTATGTCATCGGGCGCATCTTGATCGTTATGGCGATCCTGATGCTGGTGCCCGCGATGATCGACACCGGAGCGGGTCTGACAAACGGGCTTGATTTCCTGCAATGCGCGATCCTGACGGGCAGCACCGGCGGCGTGGTCGCACTTGCGACGCAGAACTCCCTTGGTCGCGGACTGGGCACGCGGCAGGCGTTTGTGCTGACCGTGGCGATCTGGGTGGTCGTTCCGATGTTTGGCGCATTGCCGTTCCACCTGGGTGCGCCTGCCCTGTCGCTGACGGATGCCTATTTCGAGGCGGTGTCAGGCATCACAACAACCGGGGCTTCGGTGATCACCGGGCTTGATGATCTTCCGGGTGGCGTGACGCTGTGGCGCAGCATGCTGAACTGGTTTGGCGGTCTTGGGATCGCGTTTGTCGCAATGATTTTCCTGCCGGTGCTGCGGGTTGGCGGGATGCAGTATTTCCGCACCGAAGGCTTTGATACGTTCGGCAAAGCCCTGCCACGTGCCACCGATATCGCACGGCAGTTGATTGTCGTTTACGTAGCGCTGACATTGCTGTGCATCGCCACCTACAGCGCGCTTGGCATGCCGACGCTGGCGGCGATTTCGATCGGTGCATCGACGATCTCGACCGGTGGATTTACCCCCTCGATGGCATCATTCAGCACCTATGCCGGCGCGTTGGAATATGCTGGGGCCGCTTTCATGATTTTGGGAAGCCTGCCCTACATACGCTATGTGCAATTGGTTAACGGGGAAGCCTGGCCCCTGTGGCGGGATCGGCAAGTGCGCGCCTATTTGCGCTGGATCGGATACGCGGTGGGGTCGGTGACACTGTGGCGCGTGACAACATCGGACATGGGGTTGGAGGGCGCGTTTCGCGAGGCCCTGTTCAATCTGGTGTCGATCATGTCGAGTACCGGGTTCAGTTCCGGATCATTCGGCACGTGGGGCGGCTATATGCTGGTGGTTGCCTATGTGATCGGGGTCGTCGGGGCCTGTTCGGGGTCATCGGCGGCGGGCCTTAGCGTGTTTCGCGTCCAGATCGCGGCTGCGGCGCTGGCCGCACAGATCCGCCAGATCGCCACGCCAAACCGCATCGTGGCGGTCAAGTACGATGGTCGCAACATCGAGCCCGATGTTCTGGACTCGCTGATCCTGTTCACCACAGGCTATATTTTTCTGCTGGGGATGTTGACGCTGGCGATGACGCTGGTCGGGGTAGACGTGATGTCCGCCATTTGGGGGGCCTGGACGTCACTTGGCAATGTCGGCTATGGATTTGGCCCGCTGGTCGCGCGGACTGGCACATTCGTCGATTACCCCGATGCGGCGAAATGGATCATGACGCTGGCGATGCTGATGGGGCGCCTCGGCGTGTTGACAATTCTGGTTCTGGTCTTGCCAAGGTTCTGGCGGCCCTGACCGCCCATGCGGTCAATCCCAGCACGACACCAGAACTGTCATGCCGCTGGCAAGGGTCGACAGATCCTCTGGCGCAAGGGCACCGACGCGGGTGGAGGGCGCTGTTGCGATACCCTCGGCGGCAAGTCTGCTGGCGATGGCCGACGCGGTGGCGGCAAACACCACGCCGGTGGGCAGCACTTTTTTCGGATCGCTCACGCGTGGCAACAGCATGCCAAGCACCGAGCCCGTGCCATCCAGCACAGGGCCGCCCGCGTCACCGGGCCGGGCGTCAAGCGACAAGCGTTTCACCCCCGCCTCACCGTTCAGGCCCTGCAATGCCTCGAGCGCGCCAAAAGTCAGTACCGGGGCCGGCAAAGTGTCTTCGTAGGAATAGCCAGAGACGGCAACTTCCGTCCCGATCCGTTCGGGTGCTGTCTGGAATTCAGCGGTGGCGGCTGGGGAAAGGGCGACGCGGGGCTTGAGCATGGCCACGCCCGATGCGGCATCGGCGAACACAACGTCGGCGTCTTTGTCGCGTTCCAGGGTAACGCGCCCACAATCCGCAACCGCCTCGACTGTGGTCAGCACGGTACCGTTGGTATCGATGAAAAAGCCGGTACGCGAAAACTTCGGGCGCCGCACCTCCAGCCCAGACAGCAGCCCCTCACGAGCCTCGTCCGTCAGTGGGGCAAGACCGGGATCAAGCGCGGTGTTGCCAGACGACTTGAACGAGCCTTGCATCGTGGCCAGAACGCGCGTCATGCGGTCAGCGTCTGCGGGTGTCCAGACCAGCATATAGCCCTTGATCAGGCCGCCGGACAGTTCGGCGTAGGTATAGCTTTGAAGCGTCGCACTTTTGCCCGAGATGGTGAACGACCGCTCTGCCCGGGTACGCTCGCCCACCGGGGGCACGACTTCCAGCGTCTGCAAAATGTCATACAGTCCGAAAAGCGCGCTTTGATCGCCCGGTTGGCTGATCAGGATAACCCTCACGCCTGATCCGTCTTTTTCGGCGTAATGCACGAAGGGCGGCTCGTAATGATCGAATGTCACAAGGGCCGTGGGCAGCGTAATCTCGATCCCTGCGGCGGTTTCCACCACGGTTTGCAGACCAAGGTCGGCCTGCGCCTGATCGTAGGCTGCCAGTAACGTGCCGCGCTGGGCGGTGGTCAGAACGCCGGTCGGCTCAATGCCATTGTCGGTTTGCCATGCGGCCATTGAATTGCGGGTGCCGGGGCCGAAAGCGCCATCGATGGTCGCGGTATAATAGCCAAACCACTGCAGCGCCGTTTGCAGCGCCTCGCGGTCGGACCGGGGCAGCGCCGCTTCGGATCTGCGCGCCTCGGCGGTGGTTTCTTCGCGGATGATCACCGGATCCGGAATGACGAGTGGCTCTGCAACAGCCACGTCGGGGGCTTGCGCTGCAGGTTCGGCAAGGGCGGTTACATCGGGTTCGGCTTCGGGTGCTGTCGCGGCCGCGCCAACGGGCCAGAATTGCTGGCGAAAATCAGTGCCATCGGCAATATAGCTGTCTTGCGGCACCAGATTTTCGCGCGTCAGTTCGACCAGCTTTGCAGCCCCGGCTTCAACAGTATAGGGACCCACCACAATGCCATACCAGCCAGAGCGCAACTGAAACCCCGCCACATTGGCAAAAGCCGACGCATAGGCGCGCGCGCGCTCTTCGGCATCGCGCAGGGTGGGCAGAGCCTCGATCTGCACCCAGACCTTATCTTGCGCCTGTGCGGTGGGGGCGGATACCAGTCCAAGCAAAAGCCCAAGTGCCAACAGAATATGCTTCATCGTTGTGCCGTTCCCATACTCGCAATACGCCGGATACTTTGCGTGGTTTATATGGCTGTTACAGTATCTGCCAGAGCAAGCTGATCAACACTGCGTTTGGTGCAAAAAGCGTGGCTTTGCCGCCCTGACGCGGCATCAGGGTGCATTGACCCTCGCCCCTGCCTTGCCTATTACCCACGCCTTGCCTATTCAATGCGCACTTTTACCCCACAGGTGCAATAATGCTTGATGCCCCAACCCCGCCCCGCAGCTTTCAGGAGATTATCCTGCGGCTGCAATCCTATTGGGCGGCGCAGGGCTGCGCCATTCTGCAACCCTATGACATGGAAGTAGGTGCCGGCACGTTTCACCCCGGCACGACATTGCGGTCGCTGGGCACAAAGCCTTGGGCGGCGGCCTACGTGCAACCGTCGCGCAGGCCGACCGACGGGCGGTACGGGACAAACCCGAACAGGTTGCAGCATTACTATCAATATCAGGTGATCATCAAACCATCGCCGCCGAACTTGCAGGATCTGTATCTGGGCTCGCTGGCGGCCATCGGCATCGACGCGTCCCTGCATGACATAAGGTTTGTCGAGGATGACTGGGAAAGCCCAACCTTGGGCGCATGGGGTCTGGGCTGGGAAATATGGTGCGATGGCATGGAAGTATCGCAATTCACGTATTTCCAGCAGGTCGGCGGGCATGATTGCAGGCCGGTGTCTGGTGAATTGACCTATGGGTTGGAACGGTTGGCGATGTATGTGCTGGGCGTGGATCATGTGATGGACATGCCGTTCAACGATCCCTCGGCCCCGATCCCGATGAAATACAGCGATATCTTCTTGCAGACCGAACAGGAGTATTCGCGCTGGAATTTCGATCAGTCGGATACGGCGATGCTTCTGTCGCACTTCGTCGATGCCGAGGCCGAGTGTGACCGTATCCTGACCGCCCCGCAGCCCGACAAGGCAGGCCGCACCATCGTGATGGCGCATCCGGCCTATGATCAATGCATCAAGGCCAGCCATCTGTTCAACCTGCTGGACGCGCGCGGGGTCATTTCGGTGACCGAACGGCAGGCCTACATCGGTCGCGTGCGGGCACTGGCCAAGCGTTGCGCCGATGCGTTTCGGGAAACCGCGGCGGGCCAAGATCTCGCCGGCCAAGATCTGGTGGGGGTCGACGCGTGAATGGCAAGATCATCGGGGGATTTCTGGTGCTAAGCGGTTTGCTCGCAGGCGTCGCGATCTACTGGTTGCAGGTCTATGCGTTTTACGAACCCGTCGCGTTTCAGCCGGGTAATGAAATTCGGCTGACACCGATCATCAGCCAGGTGCCCGAGGTGATTGTTGCCGATGATATCACCGGCATTGACGCCAACTCCTCGCCGCTGCGCTTTCGCGCCTGTTTCACCACGCCACTGAGCCAGGCGATGCTGACTGAAACCTATGTGGTCTACGATCAGGCCGCACCTCTGGTGGCTCCCGGATGGTTCGATTGCTTCGATGCGGTGGCGATTGGCCGCGCGCTGGAAACCGGTGAGGCGATTGCCTTTCTGTCCGAACCCGCCATTCACCCCGATGTCGACCGCGTTGTTGCCGTGTTCCCCGATGGCCGGGCCTATGCCTGGCATCAGTTGCAAGCCCCGAAAGACTGAGCGATGCCCGATCTGCTGCTGGAGCTGTTCTCCGAAGAAATCCCGGCCCGGATGCAAGCCCGTGCGCGGGACGATTTGCGCAAACTGGTAACGGATGGGTTGGTCGAGGCCGGGTGGACCTATGCGGGCGCGGGCGCGTTTTCCACCCCGCGCCGGTTGGTGCTGGCAATTGAAGGGCTGACGGCGACCAGCCAAGCCGTGCGCGAAGACCGCAAAGGGCCGAAATCGGATGCTCCGGAAGTGGCGATCGAGGGGTTTCTGCGGTCAACTGGCTTGACGCGCGATCAGTTGGAATTGCGCGATGACAAGAAGGGGCAGGTGTATTTCGCCGTAATCGAACGCCCCGGCCGTGTCGCCCCTGCGATTGTGGCCGAGGTGGTGGAAAGCGCGATCCGAAATTTCCCATGGCCGAAGTCGATGCGCTGGGGGGATGGCACGTTGCGCTGGGTGCGGCCTTTGCATTCCATCCTGTGCATTCTGGGCGATGAAGCCGGCGCCGAAGTGGTCCCCTTGACGGTCGATCACCTGACGGCGGGCAACACCACGTGCGGTCATCGGTTTCTGGCCCCCGCGCGCTTTGCCGTCTCGTCGATGGACGATTACACCGCCAAACTGCGCCGCGCCTTCGTGATGCTGGATAGCGCCGAGCGCGAGGCGCATATCTGGAATGACGCCACCAATCTGGCCTTCGCGGCTGGCATGAACGTGGTGCCGGATGCGGGGTTGCTGGCCGAAGTGGCTGGGCTGGTCGAATGGCCGGTGGTGCTGATGGGTCGCATTGACGCGGCGTTTCTGGACCTGCCGCCCGAGGTGCTACAAACTTCGATGCGCGAACATCAGAAGTTTTTCTCGGTCCGGGCGAAGTCTGGGCGGATTGAAGGGTTTGTGACGGTTGCCAACACGGTGACGAAGGATCATGGTGCCACGATCCTTGCGGGCAACCAAAAGGTGCTTTCGGCGCGGCTGTCGGATGCGAAGTTCTTCTGGGAAAATGACGTAGCGGTGGCCAAGGCGGGCATGGGTGAGTGGCAGGACGGGCTGGCGTCGGTGACCTTCCACAACAAACTGGGCAGCCAGGCCGACCGCGTCGCGCGGATTGCAGCACTGGCCAGCGAAATCGCACCCCTAGTCGGGGCAGATGCCGATCTGGCCGAACACGCGGCCCGCGTCGCCAAGGCCGATCTGCGATCCGCCATGGTCGGCGAATTCCCGGAATTGCAAGGCCTGATGGGCATGTACTACGCCCGCGCGGCTGGCATGCCGGAACCTGTCGCCCTCGCCGCCCGCGACCATTACGCGCCACTGGGGCCAAGCGATGCGGTGCCAAGCGACCCGGTATCGGTGGCCGTGGCGCTGGCCGACAAGATCGACACGCTGACCGGCTTCTGGGCGATTGATGAGAAACCGACGGGGAGCAAGGACCCGTTCGCATTAAGGCGCGCGGCGCTGGGGGTGATACGGCTGGTATTGGGGAATGGGGTGAGGGCTTCACTCCTAGATGTCACGACCAATAGTATCCATCGCAATGAAAAAGCGATGCAAGTTGTCGCGGGTGGGGCGCTGCTTACAGTTCAGCGCAAAGTTGATGATCGACTAGTGCATTCACTCGTGCCTGACCTCCTCGCCTTCTTCCACGACCGCCTCAAAGTCAACCTCCGCGACCAAGGCATCCGCCACGACGTGATCGATGCTTGCCTCGCCATGCCCGGCAATGACGACCTCACCCTGCTGGTCAAACGCGCCGAAGCCCTCGCCGCGTTCCTCAAAACCGACGATGGCCCGAACCTGCTGCAAGGCTACAAACGCGCCTCGACCATTCTTGCCCAAGCCGAACAAAAAGATGGCGTCGAATATTCCTACGGTGCCAACGTCAAATTCGCCTATTGTGACGAAGAACGCGCGCTGTTTGCTGCCCTCGATGCAGCTGAGGCAAAAATCGCCCCGGCGATGGCGACGGAAGATTTCGCCGCCGCCATGGCCGCCATGGCCTCACTCCGCGCGCCCATCGACGCCTTCTTCACCGTCGCGCAGGTCAACGCCGACAGTGCGATCATCCGCCGCAACCGGCTGAACCTGCTGCACCGTATCCGCGCGCTCTGCGGCCAGGTCGCCGATCTGACCAAGCTGGAAGGCTGACGGCGTTCATTTTGGCACAAATATCCCGAGGGTGCGGGGGCTGGCCCCCGCTGTCTGGTCCTGTGTGCGGGGGCTGGCCCCCGCTGTCTGGCACTGCGTGCGGGGGTTGGGCCCTGCTGGCCCGACCGTAACGCTTGCGTGACACCGCGACTGCGTTATGCTGCGCGCGAACCAAAAGGTGCCGCAGTGCAGAAATTCGACCCCATCGCTGAAATATCGGAAATCACCCCCTCGGCGGTGATCCGGACTATCACGCATGGCTGGCGCGCGAAATGCTTGCAGCGGCTCGTCCGGCTTGACCTGCCGGTGCCGCGGACCGTCTCTTTGCCCGCCGCCACCGTGCGCGCCATTGCGGCGGGCCATCCGGTCGACTGCGAGGCGATCCTGGGGCATTTCGGATCTGCGCCACTGATCTCTGTTCGCCCCAGCCCGGAAAACCCCGATTGGGGCGGGCCCGGCTCGATCCTGAACATCGGCATGAACGACGCGCGTCACAAGGCGCTGTGCGCGACGCATGGCCAAGCGGCGGCGGACGCGCTTTATCTGCGGTTCGTGCAAAGCTATGCCACCCACGTGGCGCGGCTGGAACTTGACATGGACACCGGCAAGAACGGCGGTGCGCTGACCACGGCATTGCAAAGCTACCGGCGCGAAATGGAAGAGCCGTTTCCTGAAGACCCGGCACGCCAGTTGGCCGAAGTGCTGCGATCCATGGCGCGGGCATGGGAGGGCACGTCGGCACGACTTTTGCGACAGGCCAAGGGTGCGGGCGACGGGGCCGGGCTGGGCCTTGTGGTGCAGGAAATGGCGCAGGGCATCGGGCAGGGCATATCGGGGTCCGGCGTCATCCAGTTCGTCGATCCGGTGACCGGCATTCCGAAAGTCATCGGGCGCTATCTGGGCCAAAGTCAGGGCCGCGACGCGCTGAAGACCACCGAGGCGATGTATCTGACACGCGATCCGCGCGGGCCCTCGCTGGAGGATCTGGCGCCGCAGGTTTTCGCCGCTCTGCACGGCTTCGGGGCCGCCTGCCGCAGCAAGTTGCGCGAAGAGATGCAGATCGAATTCACCATTGATGACGGCAGGTTGGCGGTGCTGGACGCGGTCAAGGTGGCGCGGTCGTCGCGGGCAGGCTTGCGCATCGCGGTGGCCTTGGCCGATGACGGCGTGATCACCCGGTCTGACGCGATCCTGCGGGTGGAACCGCGCGCGCTGACCGAACTGTTGCACCCTCAGGTCGACCCGCGCGGGCCGCGCGACGTCATCGTGCGCGGCATTGCCGCCAGCCCCGGCGGCGCCACCGGGCGGATCGTGTTTTCATCCGACGCCGCGCAGGCAAGTGCCGCGCGCGGTGAGCCTTGCATTCTGGTGCGCCGCGAAACAGCGCCGGAAGACATTCGCGGCATGCATTCGGCAGCCGCCGTGCTGACTGAACGCGGCGGCATGACCAGCCATGCGGCGGTGATTGCGCGCGGCCTTGGTCTTCCCTGCGTCGTTGGCGCATCGGACATGCGCATCGACGGGCGCGAGCGGCGTCTGGTGGCCAAGGATGGACGGGTCTTTGCCGAGGGCGATATCATCAGTGTCGATGGAACGGCGGGTGAGGCTTTGGCGGGTGCCACCGAAATGCTGCCCCCCGCACTGGATGACAACTTCCGCAAATTGCTGTCCTGGGCGGATGATGTGCGCGATATCGGCGTGCGCGCTAATGCCGACACCCCCGCCGACGCGCAGACCGCGCGCAACTTTGCGGCGCAGGGCATTGGCCTGTGCCGGACCGAGCACATGTTTTTCGAGGAAGATCGCCTGATCGCCATGCGCGAGATGATCTTTGCCGATACGCCACAGGACCGCGCGGCATCGCTTGCCCGGCTGCTGCCCATGCAACGCGATGATTTCGTGCAATTGTTCGAGATCATGCAGGGGCTGCCGGTCTGCATCCGGCTGTTCGATCCGCCGTTGCACGAATTTCTGCCGCATTCCCGCGAGGGCCTGCGCGAGCTGGCCGAGGCGCTGGACCGGCCGCTGTCCGAAGTGACCCGCCGGGCCGAGGCCCTGACCGAGGTGAACCCGATGCTGGGCATGCGTGGCGTGCGCCTTGGCGTGGTCCTGCCCGAGATTTACGACATGCAGGTGCGTGCAATTTTCGAGGCGACGGTGGAAACCGGACGTCGCGGCGACCCGGTGGTGCCCGAAATCATGATCCCGCTGGTGTCCGCCAAGCGCGAGGTTGAACTGGTCAAGACTCGGATTGATGCCGTCGCTGCCGCCGTGCGGGCGCGAGCGCGGGTCGGCTTTGACTACAAGCTCGGTGTCATGGTCGAAACGCCGCGCGCTGCGTTGCGGGCCGGCGAGATTGCGCAATATGCGACGTTTCTGTCGTTCGGAACCAACGACCTGACCCAGATGACATACGGACTAAGCCGCGACGATGCCGGTCGGTTCATGAACACCTATGTTCAGCAGGGTGTTTTCGCCGAGGATCCGTTCCATATTCTGGATGTCGACGGCGTTGGCGAGTTGTTACACATCGGCGCTGACCGGGGGCGCATGACGCGGCCCGATCTGGTCTTGTCTATCTGCGGTGAACATGGCGGAAACCCCGAATCAATCGCCTTTTGTCGTAAGGCCGGGTTCGATTACGTGTCCTGTTCGCCCTACCGCGTACCGCTAGCTAGGCTTGCGGCTGCACATCTGGCACTGAATGACCCAAAAGGTTGAATATCTATCATATTCAATTTGTTGTACGTCAAATCTAATGTTTAACATTCAGTAATGGGCGAGAAACCGCCGAAATGTGGCGTTTTTGTGTGCCAAATATGTCACGAGGGTGGACGCCCGCGGCAGAGTGCCTGTATCCCGCGCTTTCGTTGAAGATCGACCCTTCGATTTGCAACACCTTCGAAACAACCGGGACCTTACTTATATGAAACTGCGACAAATCGGGGCGGCCGCCATGGTGGCGCTGCTGGCTTTGAGTGAAGCGGGTTTCGCCCAAGTGACGGTGAGCCAGTCCAACGACCCAACCGCAAATCTGGCTGGGGCGGTGTCTGCCGTGCTCGGGGCAGAATTTAAGGCAGTGGCGGCAATGCCAGACCAACGGCTTGCAAGTCTCGCTGCCGGGCCGGACAAATTGGCGCGCAAATCAAAGACTGAAGCAACCGCGCCTTTGCGGTATGATGCGGCTTGGCTTGCGGGTAGGCCTGTACCGAACGGCGATGCCGAATGGCAGTGCCTGACCAAGGCGTTGTACTTCGAGGCGCGCGGCGAAAGCCTGAAAGGCCAGTTCGCCGTTGCCGAAGTGATCTTGAACCGGGCGGACAGCCCGCGTTTTCCGGCTTCTGTTTGCGGCGTTGTCAATCAGGGGGGCAGTCGGGGATGCCAATTTTCCTATGTGTGCGATGGCCGCAAGGATGTGATGCATGAGCGCGAGGCAATTGACCGGGCCGGGCGCATTGCGCGGGTAATGCTGGACGGCGCGCCGCGGGCCTTGACCGAAGGCGCAACCTATTTCCATTCGAAAAACGCACGGCCCGGTTGGGCGCACCGCTTTGCCCGCACCGCAGCGATTGGTGCGCATTTGTTTTATCGCCAACCCTGACCTCGGGGTCTGAAATGCCAGTCAGGGTGATGCGCCATGTTTGTCGCCAGCCTTGCCTCGGGCGCCGCCTTCGGGCAAAGCAGGCTCGAATATTGCGTCTAATATACCTAGATAAGGCGCGGTGACGGGGCTGACCATGACCAATGATATCCAGCTTGCCTTTGCGCATCCCGAAGAACGTGCCGAAGCCTCGGCCAGCGCTGATCCGCGTGACAGGATCAGCCTGCGCAATCATGTGGTCGAGGTGGATATCGGCGCGTTTCAGCAAGAACGCGGGCACCGGCAGCGCGTCATGTTCAATGTCGTGGTCGAGGTGCGACCGAACGCAGTGCCGTTGGGCGATGACGTGGATCGGATCCTGTCCTATGACCGGATCACCGAAGCGATCACGGCCGAACTGGCAGCCGAACGCCTTAACCTGCTGGAAACGCTGGCCGAACGGGTGGCAGAGCGGATATTGGCGGAACCTCAGGCCATGCGCGCTTTCATTAGGATCGAAAAGCTTGATATCGGCCCCTATGCCTTGGGGGTCGAGATTGTGCGCAGCAGGGCAGAGGCGGGTCTGCATGCCATTGGCGCAGATGGGGCGACAAGTGCCCTGCATCCGCTGGTGGTGCATCTGGACAATGCGGCAATCGCTGCCCCCGATCTTGGTGCGCATCTGGATGCATGGCAGGCCTCCGGGCTGCCAGTAATCCTGACGGTTGGGCCAGCGGATCTGGCTCTGCCGCAAACCGGACACCGGCCGACGCAGCGCCGGATTGATCTGCTTGGCATGGAACAGAATGCATGGGTATTGGCCGCCCGCGATCCGCGCTGTGTTGTGGTGGAAACCCGGACCGAGATTGACTGGGCCATGAAGCATGGCCAGTTGATTGTCTGGGCACCATCAAAGCTGGTGTTGGATGCGGTGGACGGCCCGCAGACGCGCGACGCGGTGGCGCTGGCGTTGTGGCTGGCCGAAACCGTCGCTGCGACACGGCTAATTGTTCACGGCGATGTGACACTACCGGCGGGAAGCCGCGTGCCGGTGGTACACGCCTGAATGTCGCAGGGCTTGCCACAGGCGGGGTCTTTGGCCTAATTCCGGGCGCATGATCTATGTTCGCCCCATTGCGATGACGGTTTCCCTACGCGCAGGCAACGCGCTGGCATTGGCAGGTGGCTGGACGCAGTTTTCGCAAGTAGAGTTGCTGGAACGGGGACGCGCGCCGCGACTGGGCGATCTCGATGATCTGACCGCGCATCAGCGCCATGCCCTGTCGGCCCCGCGCCCTGACTTTGCCGGGCTTGCGATGACCCAGCCCCGGATCATGGGCATCCTGAACGTCACACCTGACAGCTTTTCCGATGGCGGGCAGTATGCTGCGGCAGATGCCGCGCTGGCCGCAGGGCTGGCAATGGCCGCGGTGGCCGATATCGTGGATATCGGCGGCGAAAGTACCCGGCCCGGTGCCGGCGATGTCGCATCTGACGAGGAAATTCTGCGCACACGGCCCGTTATCGCCGGGTTGCGCGCAGCGCGTGTCGCCACAGCCATCTCGATTGACACGCGCAAGGCCGATGTGGCCGATGCCGCACTGGGAGCAGGTGCTACCATCGTCAACGACGTGGCCGCCCTTGGGTTCGACCCCGACATGGCAAATACGGTTGCGCGCCATGCAGCACCGGTGATCCTGATGCATGCTCAAGGCAGCCCGAAAACCATGCAAAACGCGCCAAATTACACGAATGTCGTCTTGGATGTGTATGATTTTCTTGCACAAAGAATTGAACTCGCGATGGCCGCCGGCATTCCACGCGACCGCATCGCCATTGATCCCGGCATCGGGTTCGGCAAGACGCCCGCCCACAATCTGGCCCTGATCCGCCATCTGTCGCTGTTTCATGGCCTCGGCTGCCCCATCTTGATGGGTGCGTCACGCAAACGGTTCATTGATGCGATTGCGGGGCCAAATGATCCGCAGGCCCGACTGCCCGGATCGCTTGCCGTCGCCCTGTCGTCCGTGGCACAAGGCGTGCAGATATTGCGTGTGCATGATGTAATTGAGACGCGGCAGGCGCTGGCCTTGTGGAACGCGGTACATAGTGGAGACATTCCATGACGAGAAAGTTGTTTGGCACTGACGGTGTGCGCGGATTGGCGAATACCTATCCGATGACGGCCGAGATGGCGTTGCGGCTTGGGGCGGCGGCGGGCAGGTATTTCCGCCGCGACGGATCATCGGCGCACCGGGTGGTGATCGGCAAGGATACACGGCTGTCGGGCTACATGCTGGAAAACGCGCTGACCGCAGGGCTGACCAGCACCGGCATGAATGTGCTGCTGCTGGGGCCGATCCCGACGCCGGCGGTGGGCTTTCTGACCCGGTCGATGCGGGCCGATCGGGGGGTGATGATTTCGGCCAGCCACAACCCGCACCATGACAATGGCATCAAGTTTTTTGGGCCGGACGGCTTCAAGCTGTCCGATGACGCAGAGGCAGAGATCGAGGCGATGCTGGAGGGCGACATTGTCCCTGCTCAGCCCGCAAACATCGGGCGGGCAAAGCGGATTGACGATGGCCGGGGGCGCTATCAGGAATATGCCAAGACGACCTTTCCGGCAGGGCTGCGGTTGGACGGCATCAAGGTGGTGATCGACTGCGCCAATGGCGCCGCATACCGCGCGGCACCTGATGTGCTGTGGGAACTGGGGGCCGAGGTGATCTCAATCGGTGTCACCCCGAATGGCACCAATATCAACTATCGGTGCGGATCGACTCATACCGAAACCGCCGCCGAGGCTGTGGTGGCACATGGCGCGCATGTCGGCATATCGCTGGACGGTGACGCCGACCGCGTGATGATCCTGGATGAGGCAGGCAAGGTTGCCGACGGTGATCAGATCATGGCGCTGATGGCGGCCCGCTGGGCGGACGAGGGGCGCTTGCAGGGCGGGGCGCTGGTGGCGACAGTGATGTCAAACCTGGGGCTGGAGCGGTTTCTGGAAGGGCGGGGCCTGCGGCTGGAACGCACGGCGGTCGGTGACAGATACGTGGTAGAGCGGATGCGCGAGGGTGGCTTTAATCTGGGCGGCGAGCAATCGGGGCATATCGTGATGACCGATTACGCAACAACCGGCGACGGGTTGATCGCGGGGCTGCAGTTTCTGGCCGAAATGGTGCGCACCGGCAAACCCGCCTCTGCCTTGACGCAAAGCTTTGAAACAGTGCCGCAGATGTTGAAGAACGTCCGCTACGCGGCGGGGACGGCGCCACTGGAGGCGACAACCGTGAAGGCGATCATCGCCGCCTCCGAGGTGCGTCTGGCAGGCAAGGGGCGGCTGTTGATCCGCAAGTCGGGCACCGAGCCTTTGGTGCGGGTGATGGCGGAATGCGAAGATGCTGACCTGCTGGCAGCCGTGGTGGGCAGTATCGTGGCAGCGGTGGAAGCGGCGGCCTGAGGCGGGGTCGCTGCACGTCAGATCGCGGTAAAGCCATTGTCGACAAACAGATGTGTGCCGTTCACGAAGCTGGCCTCGTCGCTGGCCAGAAACAAGGCGGCTTGCGCCACCTCGACCGCCTTGCCGATGCGGCCTTGGGCGGCGGTGATCGCCGCTTCGGATACGTCGACACCCAGGGCTTGCAGATCGCGCACCTCGCGCAGGCCATGCGGGGTTTCGATGAAGCCGGGGCAAACGGCGTTGCAACGAATGCCCCGGTCGCGGAATTCAACCGCAATAGCGCGGGCGAACATATGGACGGCCCCCTTGGTGGTGTCATAGAGCACCTCCATCGGCGTGCCTGCAACCGCACTGATCGAAGAGGTGCACACGATCGACCCACCGCCTGCGGCGATCATGCCGGGTAGCACGGCGCGGGTCATCAGGAACATGGATTTCACGTTGACCGCGTGAAGCCAGTCCCATTCCTGTTCTGTTGTCTCCAGAAACGGTTTGATCACGATGGTGCCCGCGTGGTTGAACAGCACGGATGCCGGGCCGAAGCGGGCGGTGGTGGCATCGACGGCGGCCTGCACGTCGGCAGCGTTTGAGACATCCGCCTCGCAGGCCATGGCTTGGCCCCCGGCGGCGGTGATTTCCGTGACGCGGGCCTGCGCCTCGGCCAGATTGCGGTCGATAATGGCGACCTTTGCACCCTCGGCGGCGAACAGCAGAGATGAAGCCCCACCCATGCCGGTAGCCCCGCCGGAAATGATTGCGACCTTGCCCGCTAACCTGCCCATGATGTGTGCGCCTTTTTGAAAAGAGGATGGGCAGATTGCCAATCCCATATTACCCGCGCCGCGTTGGATGGGCAATCTGCCCATTCTCTTTGCTCAGTTCCGCGCAATCGACCATCTTGTCCCTTGAAATCCAAGGCATCATGGCGCGCTGTTTCACGCCCAGCTTTTCGATCTGCTGTTCGTTGTTGATGCGGTGGGTGGCCTTGAAGAACGGCTGGCCAACCGCACTTTCCTGCATGAAATCACGCACGAATTTGTCTGCCTTGATGTCTGTCAGCGCCTCTTTCATCTGAGCGTTGGTTTCGGTGTAAGGCAGAATACAGGGGCCGCTGACGTCCTCGCCGCAGGCGCACAATGCGCTTGCCGGAAACAGACACGGAGCATAGGTTTGCTGCAGTTTTCGCACGAGGATTGTGCATGGCCGAAGACACCGTCGAACGCCGCCTTGCCGCCATACTTGCCGCCGACGTCGTCGGCTATTCGCGCCTGATGGAAGCGAACGAGGAACGCACCATGGCGGCGCTGAAGCACCACCGGCGTGAGTTCTTCGATCCGACCATGGCCAAGCATGGCGGGCGCATCTTCAAGGTCATGGGCGACGGGTTTCTGGTGGAGTTCGGATCGGTCCTGAACGCCGCCCGCTGTGCGGTCGAGATCCAGCGAGGCATGCCCGAACGCAACGAAGGCGTCCCCGAGGACCGCCACATCAAGTTCCGCATCGGCATCAATGTGGGCGACCTGATCGTGGACGGCGACGACTTCTACGGCGACGGGGTGAACATGGCGGCGCGGCTGGAGGCATTGGCCCCACACGGCGGGATCAGTTGCTCGGCAGCGGTGCGCGCGCAGATCGGCAACAAGCTGGAGGTGGAGTTCGTTGATCAGGGCGAGATCACCGTTAAGAACATCGCTCAAGCGGTGCATGTCTATTTCATCGATATGGCCGAGGCTGCCCCCAAGACCGGGATCGCCGCCGTCGTGCCCGAAAAGCCGTCCGTCGCCGTGTTACCCTTTGCCAACATGTCGAATGACCCCGAGCAGGAGTTCTTCTCGGACGGCATCACCGAGGATATCATCACCGATCTTTCCAAGGTTTCCGGCCTGTCGGTGCTCAGCCGCAACACGGTGTTCACGCTGAAGGGAAAGGCGCAGAACCTGCAGCAGGCAGCGCGGCAACTGGGCGTGGCTTACCTTGTCGAAGGATCGGTACGCAAGGCGGGCAACCGGGTGCGGATCACCGCGCAGCTGATCGAGGGGGCGACAGACCGGCATCTGTGGGCAGATCGTTATGACCGCGATCTGACCGATATCTTTGAACTTCAGGACGAGATCACCCAGACAATCGTGGCCCAGTTGAAGGTCAAACTGCTGCCAGAGGAACGGCAGGCGATCACCCAGGCTCCCACCGACAGCATCGAGGCCTATACCTATTACCTGCGCGGTCGGGAATTCTTTCGCCGGACCACGAAATCCAATCTTCTGCTGGCCCGGCAGATGTTCGCCAAGGCGATCGAGCTGGACCCGCTCTATGCCCGCTCCTATGCCGGCATGGCCGATTGCGACAGCTTCCTGTTCCTGCACTACAGCGAGGATGTGTCGATCGACGGCATCCTTGCCAATTGCGCCAAGGCGCTGAGCATCGACACGCGGCTTGCCGAGGCGCGGGCGTCACGCGGCCTCGCGTTTTATTTGCAGCAGAAGTTCGCCGAGGCTGAGGCCGAGTACGAACTGGCGATCACAAGCAATCCAAACCTGTTCGAGGCGCACTATTTCTATGCCCGGCTCTGCTTTTCCCTAAACAAGCTGGCAGATGCCGCGCGCCACTATGAACGCGCGGCCGAAGTAAACCTTGATGACTATCAGTCGCTCTCGCTCTTGGCGCAGGTCTATCACAGTCTGGCGTTGCCCGAGAAAAGGCGCGACGCCGCCCGCCGTGCGGTAGACCGCGCAACGCGCGAGATCGCCCGCAATCCAGACAACCCGAGATCGCTCTATCTTGGTGCCAACTCGCTTGCGGTGCTCGGCCAGATCGAGCAGGCCAAGGAGTGGGCCGCTCGGGCACTGGCTCTGGGTACCGACGATGTACTGACAAAATACAACATCGCCTGCCTGTACTGCGTGTTCGGCGATCTGGACGCGGCGTTCGACCTGCTGATCGACATGCAGCCGCGCGCCAACCACGAAACCAAGGCGTGGATCCTGAACGACAGCGACTTTGACCCGCTGCATGGACATCCGCGCTGGCAAGAGGTCGTGAAACTCGCGAGGTAGTCAGGGGCGGCAAGCCGCCCCCGGTGCTGCGAAGCACTCAGTTCCGCGCGCGGTCCACCATCTTGCCCTTGGAGATCCATGGCATCATCGCGCGCAGCTTTTCGCCCACCTTTTCGATCTGGTGTTCGTCGTTGATCCGGCGGGTGGCCTTGAAGAACGGCTGCCCCACGGCGTTCTCCTGCATGAAATCACGCACGAACTTGCCGGTCTGGATGTCTGTCAGCACTTCTTTCATCCGGGCCTTGGTTTCGGCATAAGGCAGAATGCGCGGGCCAGAGACGTATTCGCCATACTCGGCGGTGTTCGAGATCGAGTAGTTCATGTTGGCGATGCCGCCTTCATAGATCAGATCGACGATCAGTTTGACCTCGTGCAGGCATTCGAAATAGGCCATTTCGGGTTCATACCCGGCCTCGACCAGCGTCTCGAACCCCATACGGATCAACTCGACCAGACCGCCGCACAGCACGGCCTGTTCGCCGAAGAGATCGGTTTCGCATTCCTGGCGGAAGTTCGTCTCAATAATGCCGGACCGCCCGCCGCCGATGGCGGAGCAGTAGGAGAGACCGATTTCCATCGCTTTGCCGGTGGCGTCATTGTGGACGGCCACCAGGCAGGGCACGCCGCCGCCTTTGACGTATTCGCCGCGCACGGTGTGGCCGGGGCCTTTGGGGGCCATCATGATGATGTCGACGCCTTTTTTGGGCTCGATAAGGCCGAAGTGGATGTTCAGGCCGTGGGCAAAGGCAATGGCCGATCCTTCGCGGATATTGTCATGGACGTATTTGCGGTAGGTGTCGGCCTGCAATTCGTCGGGCATCGTGAACATGATCAGGTCGGCCCATTTGGCAGCCTCGGCAATATCCATGACCTTCAGGCCTTCGGCTTCGCATTTCTTCGCCGATGCCGAACCGGGGCGCAGGGCCACGACGATGTTCTTGGCACCAGAGTCGCGCAGGTTCAGCGCGTGGGCATGGCCTTGGCTGCCGTAGCCAAGAATGGCGACCTTTTTGTCTTTGATCAGGTTGATGTCGCAGTCACGGTCATAATACACGCGCATGGGCGGTTTCCTTTGCTAAATTCAATGATCGGACCATAGCCGTTTTTGCCAGGTGATCTTTGCAAATTTAAGAATATTTGCGTTTTTTGTGGCTGTATCATTCTTTTAAATTACTTTATTTGCAGAAATCATGCAGATCGATCAGACCGACCGCCGAATTCTGCGCCAGCTTCTGGCCGAGCCTGAGATGGCCGCAAAGGCGCTGTCGGATCATGCGGGCGTGACGCTGGCCACCTGCGCGCGGCGGCTTGACAAGCTGCGCGAGGCCGGAGTTTTGCATGCTGAAACGGCGCGGATTGATTGGCGGCGTCTGGGATATGAGGTGGAGGTCAGCCTGCGCTTCACACTGGACAAGACCGACCCGCGCGCGTTTGACCAGTTTCTGGATGCGGCGCGCGATGTGCCCGAAGTGATCGCGATTGAAACATTTCTGGGCCGGGTGGATGTGCGTCTGAACCTTGTTGCGCGCGATGTGGCGCATTATGCCGAGGTGTACCGCAGCCGCATTCTGGCCCTGCCGCACATCGCCGATATCGAGGCGCTGATGCTGATTGCCACCATCAAGGATGGCGAGGGGTTGCCGTTGTGATCGATCTTGATGACACCGACCGGGCGATCCTGCGGGCTTTGGTCGCCGATGCCGGGGTGGGTGCGGGTGCGCTCGGGCGGCGGTTGGGCCTGTCGCAGCCTGCCGCATGGCGGCGGGTGCGGCGGCTGACCGAGGCGGGCATTCTGGCGGGCCGGCGTGTCAGCGTTGACCGCGCGGCACTCGGCTTTGGGGTGACTGTGTTTCTGGGGGTGAAGTTGGCCACCAAAGGCCGTGTCAGTCTGGAGGATTTCGAGCGCGCCGTGGTAGCAATCCCCGAGGTGCAGGTGGTGCAGCATGTGTTGGGCTTGTTCGATTACCGTCTGCGCGTGGTCGCGCGCGACATCGCGGATTTCGAGCGGGTCTTGCGGCGGCGGATCATGACCCTGCCGGGTGTGGGGCAGGTGGAGGCGAATGTGCTTTTGACCGAAGAACGTCGCCCCGGACCATTGGGGTAGTCGGAATTGGTTGCGAGAGGGTAACCGTGTGCGGCTATCGTCCGCTCATCAAGCGAAGAAACCCGTCACGGCCGACAAGCGGGGCGGAGACGACAAATGAAGATCGTGAAGCTGGAAACCTTCGGGACAGAATTCGTCTGCTTTGTGCGGGCGACGGCGGAAACCGGCGCGCAGGGCTGGGGGCAGTTGTCGACCTATAATGCCGATATCACGGCAGAGATTTTTCACCGCCAGATCGCCCCGCATGCGCTGGGTACCGCTGCGCTGGACTTCGCAGATACCCTCGCCCTGATCGGCGAGAGGGAACACAAGTACCCCGGCAGTTATCTGCGCCGGGCGATGGCGGGTCTGGACACGGCGCTGTGGGATTTGCGCGGCAAGGTCGAAGGCAAGCCGGTGGTCAGTCTGCTGGGAGGAACCCCGGGGCCGCTGCGGGCCTATGCCAGTTCGATGAAACGCGACATCACGCCCGAGGCCGAGGCGGAACGGTTTCGCCGCTTGCAGGGCGAGTCCGGCTTTGACGCGTTCAAATGGCGGGTCGGGCGTGAATGTGGGCGCGATCGGGATGAATGGCCGGGGCGGACGGAAGCGGTGATCCCGGTCGTCTCGCGCGCCTTGGGGGACGGTGTGGACAAGCTGGTTGATGGCAATTCGTGCTATTCGCCCACCCGCGCGATCGAGGTCGGCAAACTGCTGCAAGACAACGGCATCGGGCATTTCGAAGAGCCATGCCCCTATTGGCATCCGGACCAGACGGCTGAGGTGCGCGCCGCCCTGACCCTTGACGTGGCGGGGGGCGAGCAGGACTGCGAATATTCCAGCTGGCAGTTGATGTTCGACCGCCGCGCGGTGGATATCGCCCAGCCCGACGTGATGTATATGGGCGGCATTCACCGAACATTGCAGGTTGCAGCGATGGCCGCCAAAGCCGGGCTGCCGGTGACGCCGCATGCGGCAAACCTGTCTTTGGTTACGATGTGCACCATGCATCTGCTGAAGGCGCTGCCCAATGCGGGCAAGTATCTGGAACTGTCGATTGAAGGCGAGGATTACTACCCCTGGCAGCAGGGGCTGTTTCTGGGTGATCCCTACCGGGTGGAGGGTGGCCATGTGACGGTGCCTGACGCGCCAGGTTGGGGGGTAGAGATCAACCCAGACTGGCTTGACCGCGCCAAATACCTGGTGTCGGAAATGGCGGGTTGACGGGCGGGCTGTGCCGCTATCTTTTCTGGACAACATAGGGGAGACGACCATGACCGCATTGCTAGACACTGTCGATCCAGAGGGGCTGGAAGAATTTTCCGTGGTGTTCACCGATCGGTCTCTGAACCACATGTCGGCCCGCTTTGGCGGGGTGATGCGCGATATCTCGGCCATGCTGCGTGAGGTTTATCATGCGCAGGCGGTGGCACTGGTGCCGGGCGGCGGGTCTTACGCGATGGAGGCGGTGGCGCGGCAGTTTGCAGCCGGGCGGCACGCGCTGATCGTGCGCAATGGCTGGTTTTCCTATCGCTGGAGCCAGATATTTGAGGCGGGCGGCTTTGCTGGCGAGACGACCGTTGTGATGGCGCGGGCCTCAGGCAACGGTGCGCAGGCATCATTTGCGCCACCCCCGATTGCCGAAGTGGTGGCCAAGATCCATGAGGCGCGCCCGGATGTGGTGTTTGCACCGCATGTCGAAACCTCGGCCGGGCTGATCTTGCCCGATGATTACATCACGGCGATGGCAGGGGCCGCGCATGACGTGGGCGCACTGCTGGTGCTGGACTGCATTGCAAGCGGTTGCATCTGGGTCGATATGGCTACCACTGGGGTGGATGTACTGATATCGGCACCGCAAAAGGGCTGGTCGGCCTCGCCTTCGGCAGGTTGCGTGATGCTGTCGGCGCGGGCCGAGGCGCGGCTGGAAGAGACGACGTCCAACTCGTTTGCGCTTGATCTGAAGAAATGGCGGGCGATCATGGCGGCCTATGAGGGTGGCGGGCATGCGTATCACGCAACGATGCCGACCGATGCGCTGGTGGGGTTTCGCGATGCCATGGCCGAGACAAAGGCGTACGGGTTCGAGGCTCTGAAAGCGGCGCAATGGGCGCTTGGCACCGGCGTTCGCGCGATGCTATCGGACAAGGGTGTGCGTTCCGTGGCGGCGGATGGTTTTGGTGCGCCGGGGGTAGTGGTGTCGTTCACCACCGACCCCGAGGTGCAGAATGGCAAGAAATTCGCGGCTTTAGGCGTGCAGATCGCGGCCGGGGTGCCGTTGCAGGTGGGCGAAGGGCCGGACTTCAGGACATTCCGGCTAGGCCTGTTCGGGCTGGACAAGCTATATGATGTACCGGGCACGCTGGAGCGGCTGCGCCGGGCGACTGACGTGGTTTTGTAGCGGGCGAGCAGGGAGGATGGGTAGATTGCCCATCCTACCGGGGTGCCCGGGGCCTTTGTTCATGGGCGCTTTGCTAACGGGCTGTTGCGCCGTTTGATCGAGCGGCCTTGTGAATTCACGATTGCCCGTCATGGCGATGGGCGCATCGCCCATCCTAAGGGGTGCCGGGGGTGTAGGCTAGGCAATCCACCCATCTTACTTTACGCCCAATCCCGCACGCATCAGTGCCTTGCGCAAAGGAACAACGTCGTAAAGCGCGCCCAGTGCCGCCCCCCGCAGGTCGCGCAGGGCGGGCGCGCCCAACATCGAGGCGCGGTTCAGTGCGTCAATACCGATGACGCGGGTTTGCACATCGCGGTGGCGAGCGTTCTGGTAGGCGGCAAGCATCGCCTCGTCACCCAAACCGGCCGGACGGGATGTTGCAAAATCCAGCAATGTGGCGATGTCGGTCAGGCTCATGTTCAGGCCCTGCGCGCCGATCGGCGGCATCACGTGGGCGGCCTCAGCCATCAGGGCGGTGCGTTCGCCGATCATCCTGTCAGCGATCTGGCTGATGATTGGCCAGACCATCCGCGGCGACACAAGGCTGAGCGGGCCCAGGATGTGGCAGGACCGCTCTGATGCCGCAGCCTCGAATTGGGAGGGCGGCAGGGCGGCGAGGCGCTGCACCTCGGGGCCATCGGTCATCCAGACCACGGCAGAACACGGCATGCCGTCACTATCGGGCAAGGGCACAAGGGTGAAGGGGCCGCCGGCCCGGTGAATTTCTGTCGATACGTTGTCATGCGGGATAGGGTGCCGCACGGCGAAGGTCAGCGCCTTTTGCCCGTAGCGCCAAATGCGCACGTCGATGCCAAGGGTCTGGCGCACGAAGGAATTGCGGCCATCGGCCCCGATCAACAGGCGGGCGGACAGGGATGTGCCGTCGCTCAGCGTAACCCGGGCCTCGGTCTGCCTAGTCAGGATGGATCTGGTGGCAACGCCGGGGCGGAAATCGACGGTCGGCAGCTCGGCCAGACGAGCAACCATTTCGCGGCGCAGCAGCCAGTTCGGCAGGTTTTGGCCAAAGGGCAGGTCGGACACGTCAGCGGCATTGAAATCCTTGATCCGGCGGGGTTGGTTTGCAGCGCCCCCCGCATCGATGATCCGCATTATTTGCAGCGGTGCGGCATACGGAGCCAGCCGGTCCCACAGGCCTGCGTCTTGCAAAACAGCGATGGCGGGCTGCAAAAAGGCGGTGCTGCGCAGGTCGGCCCCTTGGGCTGTGGCCGAGGTTACGGGCGGTTCGGGATCGACGCAGACAACCGAAAACCCCGCCGATCCGAAAGCCGCCGCCGCAGCAAGGCCCGCGACCCCGCCGCCAGAGATTACGATGTCGATGTTGGTCCGTCTCATGACAGAAAGATAGGCTGCAATCGGTGACTGTCCAAGCGACAATCCGTCCCGGTCTAGGGTCCGGGCAACAGTCCGGGTCGAGTCAGGCAACCAAGCGGCCAAGAAACGCCGTCAGATCGGCGGTATGGTGGTGGATGAACGGGGCCGGGGCCGCGTCGGGTGCGATGTGCACGGTCTGCATGCCCATCGCATGGGGGGCTGCAAGGTTTCGGGTGTCATCCTCGAACATCGCGGCACTGGTCGGGTTCAGGGCGTCCGTTGCGAACACCGTCTCAAACGCGATACGGTCCGGCTTGGGGTGAAACCCTGCATGTTCAACGCCGTAGACGGCATCGAACACGCCATCGAGGCCGCGCGCCTTCAGCACGCGGTGCGCATAGGGGGCCGAGCCGTTGGTATAGACGATGCGCCGCCCGGGAAGGGCGCGGATTTGACGGGCAAGCAGGGGGTCGGGGATCAGGGCATCAAGGCTGATGTCATGCACATCGGTCAGATAGGGTGCCGGATCGATCTGGTGTTCGCGCATCAGGCCCGCAAGTGTGGTGCCGTAAGTGGCCCAATAATGGCGGCGCAGGCGGTCAGCCTCGGTGCGGTCAACAAACAGGGATTGCATCACCCAATCGGTCATCCGCACCTCGATCTGGTCGAACAGACGGGCCGACGGCGGATAAAGTGTGTTGTCCAGATCAAAGACCCAAGACCGGACATGAGAAAAGGCAGTGTCGTGCATGGCGACAAGTTACTGCGGCGGGGCAGGGGCTGCAATGCTTTGCGGTTGATCCCGGCCGGAATGCGTGACTAATCTTTGTCCTGTTGAGGGGCAGGGCCTGAAGGGGCGGAAACGCAGTGCAGAAAGATGCCTATCGGCTGATCCTGGAGGCGATCGAGGCGGGGCTGTACAAACCCGGCGATCGGCTGGTCGAGGCCGAACTGGCCGAGCGTCTGGGCGTATCGCGAACCCCGGTGCGCGAGGCCTTGCAGCGTCTTGAGACGCAATCCATGTTGACGCGGGACGGGCGCAGTCTGATCGTGGCGTCGCTGGATCACAACCAATTATCCGAGTTGTACGTGGTGCGCATCGAACTGGAAGGGTTGGCAGCAAGACTGGCCGCGCGCCAGGCTACGGACGAGGAAATTCGCGTGCTGCGCGGCATGGTGCGCGATGACCGTGCCTTGCTGGGCGGTGATCCGCGCGGCCTTAGCCGGGCCAACAAGCGGTTTCACAAGCAGATACACTTGGCGTCGCACAACCGTTTTTTGGTTCAGCAACTGGATCTTGTGTATCGGTCAATGGCGCTGATGGCGACCACGTCGTTTGCCGCCGAGGGGCGTGATGCCGTGGCGCTGGAGGAACACGACCAGATCGTTGCGGCGATTGCGGGGCGCAATGGCGATGCGGCGTATCAGGCACTGAAAACTCATATCTCCAGCGCTTTCGAGACCCGGCTACGCGTCGACGCGGGGGAATTGAAGCTGCGCTGAGGAAATTTTTTTACGATAAATCTTTGGCGCCAAAAAACTTTCTTCGAAAATTCTCCTTGTCGGAGGGCGCGTCTAGCGCGGGAAGTGGTCCGTAGCAAACATCATCCTGCCCCCGTTTCTGAGTGGTCGCGTAATGAGGAAAACCGGGCGCAACTCTTCCTCATCACGCTAATGGTCGAAAACGCCGTGTGTGGTTTTGTCCCAATAGAACGGCTTGGTGACCAGTTCCAGAAGTGCCTTGTACGAGGCAAGGGCGGCGAGCGGGTAGTAGACGTGCAGCGTCGGCACCCAGAGCAGGTTCAGGCAGTGTGAGGTCCGACGCACAGCAACTACGCCGAGGGCGATCGTAACAGCCTCGGTTGTCAGGAACAGCCAGAACATGCCGTAAATCAGGCCAGAGGGCAAAACGTCGGCAACGGGATGCGGCAGACCCAGGGGCAGCGCCCAGAACGACCACAACACCGGCACCAGCAGGGCTTGCGACAGCGTGCACAGAAACAGGATCTGGAACCCAGCAAACTTGCGTGGGCCCAACTGGCGCCAAAGCAGGGCAGGATCGCGCATATGCACGCCGTAGGTGACCATATAGCCTTTCAGCCAGCGCGACCTTTGCTTGACCCATGCAAGGGGGCGGCAGTTTGCCTCTTCCCCCGTAGTGGTTTCGATCAATTCGGTGCGATAGCCGTGGCGGGCAAGCCGGATACCGAGATCGGCATCCTCGGTCACGTTATGGGCATCCCAGCCGCCCAATTCCTCCAGCACGGAACGGCGGAAAAACAGGGTGGTGCCGCCAAGCGGAATGGCAAGCCCAAGCCGTTGCAGACCCGGCAGCATCACGCGAAACCAGGTTGCGTATTCAATGGTAAAGCAGCGCGACAGCCAGTTGGTATGCGGGTTGTAGAAATCGAGGATGCCCTGCAGGCAGGCGACGTCCGGGCCGCGCGCATGGAACCGGGCCACGACTTTGCGGATCTGGTCGGGGTCGGGCGCGTCTTCGGCGTCATAAACCCCGACGATAGAGCCGCGACAATGGTCAAGGGCTACATTCAGCGCGCGCGGTTTGGTGCGCAACTGGCCATCCGGCACGACGACGACGCGCATCCAGACCGGCAGGTCGGCCTTGGCAAGGGCCTTGAACGTCACGGTGTCATCCGCCTCGACCGCCAAAAGCACATCCAGCAGTTCGTGCGGATAATCCAGCTTTTCCAGACGTTTGATCAGTCTGCCCGCAATATCGCCTTCGCGGTACAACGCCACGATGACCGACACGGTGGGAAGGCGTGCAATAGTGGTCGGGGTGGGTTCCGGCGGGGTGCTGCGCAGGGCCGCTATGCCTGCGGCAAGTTTCAGTCCGGTCGAGAGGATGAGCGTGACGATGGCCCAAAGGCAGAGCGCTGTCAGTATACTGCCCGGTGAGACCAAGATCAGCAAGCAAAGCGCCAACAGCATCAGGGTCATCCGGGGGCCGAAAGCGCCAAGACGCCAACTGCGGCAGCTTTCAGCGTCTGGCACCCGGTTTTCGGCCCTGTGGGCCAGATCGGCACCGCGCAACTGAACGAGGGCCGCCCTGATCTGTGACGGGGGGGCCAGCGCCATGACAATGGGCCCGAACATGCCCGTCAGTGCCAGTGCCTCGCGCGCAAAATCTTCCGGATCGGCCGCGAGGATCACGGTTGCTCCACCGGCATGCGCAAAGGGCAGGACACCCGCCGCCATGCACCTTGCCGCACCGAAACCATCGATCAGGCGCGGGTCGGGCAAGGCTGCGGTCGGGTCTATCAGGCGCAGCCCCCAGTGCCCGGCCAGCGCGCCGTAAAGGGCGGCCTCGGGCACCTTGCCCTGTGACAGCAAGACATCGGCCAGCCGCCCGCCACGTCGGGCCACATGCGCGAGTGCGCCGTCCATCGCCTCGGCGCTGACCGCCCCGTCGCGCAGCAGCGCCACCGCCAGCGTGTCGACCTTTGGCCGAGGCGATGCGATGGTGCTGACAAGGCTGAGCTTGCGTTGTGCGGGCACCAGCAGAAGCGGTGGTCGGGGGAGCGTTTCGAAAGGGCGATGAAGCTGGGCGGTCATGGGCACTCTCTTCGGTTGAGTGACCGTCAGGCGGAATGGGTTAACAGAAGGTTAAGACTTAATTAAATACCACGGAAAAATGAAAATTTTGACGGCTTGAGGGCGCGCGTGGATTGTTGGCAAGGCAGTTACGCCGGACCCGTACGCAGCGTCAAACTACCCGCCGAGCCCGCATTTCTGTAGCAAAGCGTTCGAAAAGATACATGCTGTCCTGCGGGCCGGGGCTGGCTTCGGGGTGGTACTGCACCGAGAAGACCGGTTTGCCATCTACCCTGATGCCGCAGTTGGAGCCGTCAAACAGGCTGATATGGGTTTCCAGCACGCCCCTTGGCAGGGTTTGGCTGTCAACGGTGAAGCCGTGATTCATCGATGTTATCTCGACCTTGCCGGTGTCCAGATCCTTGACCGGATGGTTGGCACCGTGATGGCCGTGGTTCATCTTGACTGTCTTGGCACCCAACGCCAAAGCCAGCATCTGGTGGCCAAGACAAATGCCGAACACCGGCAGATCTTGCGCCAGAACCTCTTGGATCATCGGCACCGCGTAACTGCCGGTTGCCGCCGGATCACCGGGGCCGTTTGACAGGAACACGCCCTCGGGGTTCAGCGCCAGCACGTCTTCGGCGCTGGCGCTGGCGGGCAATACAGTGACTTCGCATCCGGCAGACGCAAGGCAGCGCAGGATGTTGCGCTTGGCCCCATAGTCGATGGCGACCACCCGCAGGCCGGGGCCGCTGCGCTTTGTATAACCTTGCGGCCAGGCCCAACGCATTTCGTCCCAACGGTAGGATTGCGCGCAGGTGACTTCTTTGGCAAGGTCAAGTCCCTCAAGACCCACCCAGGCGCGGGCGCATGCAACCAGCGCTGCAATGTCGAAATTGCCGTCGGGATCGTGTGCAAGGGCAGCGTGCGGCGCGCCTTGCTGGCGGATCGCGCGGGTCAGGCGGCGGGTATCAAGCCCGCCGATGCCGATGCGGCCCTTGGCGGCCAGCCATGTGTGCAAATCGGACGTGGCGCGCCAATTTGATGGCTCTGTCGGATCCCATTTCATCACCATGCCGGCGGCGACGGGATCGGCGGTTTCGTCATCTTCCGGCGTGGTGCCGACATTGCCGATATGCGGGAAGGTGAAGGTGACGATCTGGCCGGCGTAGGACGGGTCGGTCATGATCTCCTGATAGCCGGTCATCGCGGTGTTGAACACCAGTTCCGCGACCGTCTGCCCGGTCGCGCCAAAGCCAACCCCGTAAAATACCGTGCCATCGGCCAGGGCCAGGCACGCCGTTGGTCTTGGCTGGGTTTGTGAACGAGTGGGCATGCGGCGACTCCCCCCAGGGATCGAATTTTGCGGACACTAAGGGGGCCGCGTGGCAGGGTCAAGCCATGTGCGCAAAAGGGTTATAAAGGGATTTCAAGGGGTTGGTACAAGAGGCTTTGGTTGTTTATGCCGTGCCAACCCTGTAAAGTGCGCTTTCGGACAGCCATGGGGATGGAACCACCGATGACATTGAGAGACCGCCTTCAATTGGCGCTCAAAGACGCGATGCGCGCGCGAGAGGCAGAGCGCCTTTCGACGCTGCGCCTGATCAATGCGGCCATCAAGGACCGCGAGATTGCAAACCGCGGCGACGGCCACGACAACGAGGTGAGCGACAACGATGTTCTGGCCATCTTGGGTCGGATGGTCAAGCAGCGGCAGGAAAGCGCGCGCGCGTTTGAAGAGGGCGGGCGGCTGGAGCTGGTTGAAAAGGAAAAGGCCGAGATCAAGGTCATCGAAGAGTTCCTGCCGCGCCAGTTGGAGCCAGGCGAGGTTGAGGCGGCGATAACGGCGGCCATTGCCGAGGCGGGTGCAGCCTCGATCCGGGATATGGGCCGGGTGATTGCCGTGTTGAAGGGTAAATATACCGGGCAGATGGATTTTGGCGCGGTGGGTCCGATGGTGAAGGGGCGGTTGGGGTAGCAATACCTGCCCGCTCATCGTCTTCCCACAGGTCGTCTTCGCTTGGGTTTGCGAAAACTGACCGCAAGGGAAGACTGAGTATTTGTGCTCGGGAAAAATGCGCGCTGGCGCGGGTTGGTTGCGATCGGTTCCTTGCGGTTATCTCAACCGGCGCAGAAGGTCGGCTACCTCGCCGTGCAGGGCCAGGCGTTCCGCCTCGCTGAGGAAGGCGCCAAGCTCGACCTCGCGGTCACCCCCACGCAATGTGATGTAGTTCGGCACCGGGCCTGCGGTCGGGTGCAGAACGGCGGTGACCCAATAGGGATTGGCCCGCCAGTCGGCCCGCACACCGCGCGGCCCAATTCGGACAAGCGTCATCTGGTCGGACCTGATGGTCAGATGCTCGGTAATTTCTCGGTCGCGGTAGTTTCGTTGCAGCGCCCACCACATGGCCGCAACCGCCAGCGCAACAAACGGCAGCAGCCCCCAGACGACGGGCGAGCCCAGCAAGGCGATCAACGGCAACGAGATCATCAGGGCCGTCACCGCGATGAACCAGACAAACCCCTGTGGCGGCAGTGACCTGTAGGGCCAGAGCAGCAACTGGTGCATTACCTGATCGCCCCCGCTTGCGACGACGGCCCCGGATTGATCCGGGGCCGACTTTGTGGGCGCATGTGTGGTTTCGTAAGGCACGATCGGTCTACCTAGTGCGAATGGACTCTGTCCCAATCGGCCCGCTTTGGCAGTTGCTCGAACGTGTGCTCGGGCGGCGGGCAGGGCAGGGTCCATTCCAGCGTGTCTGCGTATTCGTTCCAGTAGTTGTTCTGGGTGATCTTGCGGCCATAGCGCAGGGCATAGGCCATCACACCGATGAAGAACACGAAGGACGCGAAGGACAGGAACGCACCGATCGACGAGACGTAATTCCAGTAGCCGAACGCCTCTGGGTAGTCGATGTAGCGGCGCGGCATGCCCTGACGGCCGAGAAAGTGCTGTGGGAAGAATGTCAGGTTCGCGCCGATGAACATGGTATAGAAGTGCAACTTGCCCGCCCATTCGGGATATTCGCGGCCCGACATCTTGCCGAACCAGAAATAGATGCCTGCAAAGATGCCGAACACCGCGCCAAGCGACATCACGTAGTGGAAGTGGGCCACGACATAGTAGGTGTCGTGATACACGCGGTCCACACCGGCCTGTGACAGCACGATGCCGGTAACGCCACCGACGGTGAACAGGAACAGAAAGCCAAAGGCCCAGAGCATCGGGGTTTTCAGCTCGATCGAGCCGCCCCACATGGTGGCGATCCACGAGAAGATCTTGATACCCGTCGGCACCGCGATAACCATGGTGGCGAGCATGAAGTAGCTTTGCTGGGTCAGTGACATGCCGACCGTGTACATGTGGTGTGCCCAGACAACGAAGCCCAGAACGCCGATGGCAACCATCGCGTAGACCATCGGCAAGTAGCCGAAGATCGGCTTTTTCGAGAAAGTCGCGATGACCTGGCTGATGATGCCGAAGGCGGGCAGGATGATGATATACACCTCTGGATGGCCGAAGAACCACAAGATGTGCTGATACAGGATCGGGTCACCGCCGCCTGCGGGATCAAAGAAAGTGGTGCCGAAGTTGCGGTCAGTCAGCAGCATGGTGATGGCACCAGCCAGAACCGGCAGTGCCAGCAGGATCAGCCAGGCGGTCACGAAGATCGACCAGGCGAACAGTGGCACCTTGTGCATGGTCATGCCCGGTGCGCGCATGTTCAGGAAGGTGGTGATCATGTTGATTGCGCCTAGGATGGACGACGCGCCGGAGAGGTGGACTGCGAAAATCGCGAGGTCCATCGAATAGCCTTCTTCGCGGGTGGACAGCGGCGGATACAGCACCCAGCCCACGCCAGAACCCAGTTGTCCGTTGCCACCGGGCGAAAACACAGAGGCGATGGCCAGTGCCGTGCCGGCGACGAACATCCAGTAGCTGAGGTTGTTCATGCGCGGGAACGCCATGTCAGGCGCGCCGATCTGCAGCGGCATGAAGTAGTTGCCAAATCCACCAAACAGCGCCGGAATGACAACGAAGAACATCATCAGGATGCCGTGGGCGGTGATCAGCACGTTCCACAAATGCCCGTTCGGGGTGCAGTCTGCGGCTGCAGCGGTCAGGCGCATGCCTTCCTCGCACATGTATTGCACGCCGTCGTTCATCAGTTCCATCCGCATGTACACGGTGAGGATGACCGAGATCAGGCCGACAAAGCCGCCGGTAAATAGATAAAGGATACCGATATCCTTGTGGTTCGTTGACATGAACCAGCGGGTGAAGAACCCGCGTTGATCATGATCGGTGCCGTGAATGGCTGCATCGGCCATGGGCGTCTCCCGCTTGTCGTTTTCATGAAATGAGCATCAGACGTTCGCCTGATGTCAAAGACCTTTCCGTTTGTTTACGGGGGCCGTCGGATAACGGCAATGTCTGACTTTGACGCAGTTGAAGAAATTCACGCCTTTGTGCAGGGGCCAATGGTCGCAGCGGGCAGCGCAGGCGCGAAATGAAGCTGCCGCAATGAAAAAACGCGCCGAACCCTGTCTAAGGCACGGCGCGTCTTGATCGGCCCAAGAACGGGCCAACGCGAGTTATGGTGCAGGTGCAGGTGCTGCGGCTGCCGCGTCTGCGGGTTTCACGGAGGCCAGGTAAGCCACGACATCCTCGCCGCCCTTGGCCAGTTTGAAGGCCATTTTGGATTTCGCTTTCGGATCGCCGGAGTTTTCGACAAGCCATTTGCCGGGATCAACCAGATAGGCAGTCAGCATCGCCTCATCCCAGACCAGACCGAGAGCACCCGCGGCAAGAATGCCATCGCCGTACTTGAAATCCGGATAGGACGCCACCGGACGACCAACAATGCCGTAAAGGTTCGGTCCAACCTTGCCGCCCTTCTGGATCGCAGTGCCATCGTCACCTGTGATCATGTGGCAGGTCTTGCATTTGCCGAAGGTCTTCTCGCCGGCAACGATATCACCCGCCGCGAACGCGGGGGCAGACAGGCTGATTGCGGCGAGTGCTGCAATCGCGGTAAATTTCATCATGGTACCCTCATTCTTTGCATTGCGATCCGAGTCGCCTCTGATAACAGAAGAAAAAGCGCGGATTCGTTGATATGCAATAGCCATCATCGATTTAAGTCACATTGACAGTGTTTCGGGCATGGTTTGGGCGAAACACCGCATGAGACTGGCGTCCAGATCGGCCAAAGTGATGGGCAGGCCCAGATCGACGAGGCTGGTCACCCCGTGATCGGATATGCCGCAGGGCACGATGCCGTCGAAATGCGCAAGGTCCGGCTCTACATTGATGGAAAAGCCGTGAAAGCTGACCCATTTGCGCAATTTCACCCCTATGGATGCGATCTTGTCTTCGCGCATTCTGCCGTCGACATCGGGCGGCAGGTCGGGGCGGGTGACCCAAACTCCGACGCGGCCCGGCCGACGCTCACCCCTGACATTATGTTCTGCCAGCGTGGCGATTACCCAAGCCTCCACCGCGCAAACAAATTTTCGGACGTCCTGCCCGCGTTTGTTCAGATCAAGCATCACGTAGACAACGCGCTGTCCCGGGCCATGATAAGTGTATTGCCCGCCACGCCCGGCGATATGGACGGGAAAGCGACCCGGATCGATCAGATCGACCGGCTTCGATGACGTGCCTGCGGTGTAGAGGGGCGGATGTTCCAGCAGCCAGATCGCCTCGGACGCCGTGCCCGCCGAGATCGCAGCAACCCGCGCCTCCATCGCCGACAGCGTCTCGGTGTAGGGTGCAAGGCCAGGCAGGTGTACCCATTCGATCTTTTCCGACCCGTGGTTTTTCCAGCTATCCAAACAAATTTGCCTTCTTTTGTTGGCAGGTCGCGTGCTATTCTGCCCGAATTAACGACCAAACGAATGTAGGAGACATGTGATGAAATTTAAGTTGATTGCAACCACCACCATAGTCCTCGCGATGGCAGTAGGTCGGGCGGACCCGGTGCAAGCAGACGCTGACGGGTTGGTTGGCGGGATCGTTGGCGGGATTATCGGCGGCGTCATCGTCAATGAAGCGAACAAATCGAAGCGGCGCACTACTTCGTCGTACACGAGGACCACTAGATCGTCGGGGATCTCGTCCGCGCAGCGCGAGGCGAACCGGGAGGTGCAGGTTGCGCTTAATCAGTTCGGCTTTCCTGTCGGCACGCCGGACGGCGCATTGGGCCCAAGAAGCCGTGGCGCAATTTCGCAGTATCAGGCGTTGCTGGGCTATCCGCCGACCGGGCAACTGACTGAATATGAACGGACCGTGCTGCTGACGTCCTATCAGCGCGTGATCGCCGGTGGGCCCGTGGTGGCGCAGACGGTATCGACCCATCCGCTTGGAATGCGGGGTTTCTTGCTGGTTCAGCGCGACGAGATGGCAGGCATCGTTCCCGCGCAGCCGGCACCTACTGGCGGTGTGCTGGCAACGGCAGCGCCCGCAGCACCGCAAGCAACCGCCCCAGTTCTGCCATCGTTGGTGGCAGAAGAGCCAGCAAATGCCCCCACAGCCTTGCCCAGTTTCATGGCCGACAGCACAACGCAGGTGTCGCTGGCATCGCAGTGCAACAAGATCAGCCTGGTGACCAATACCAACGGCGGCTACACGACGGCGGCGGCCATGACCGACCCGATGTTCGCGTTGTCGGAACAGTTCTGTCTGGCGCGCACCTATGCGATGGCCACGGGAGAGGAGCTTGCCGCCAAATCGGCAGGCTTCACACCCGCCCAGATCACCGAGCAGTGCCAGGCCTTCGGTCCGGTGCTGAAAGATCAGGTGGCCGCGGTGTCGCTGCAGCCGCGCGATCAGGTCTTGCAAGGCGTGCAAAGCTTCGTGCTGCAAAGCGGTATGTCACCGGCGCAGTTGTCGGGCACTGCCAAGGTCTGCCTTGGCGTCGGCTATACGACCGACAATATGAATATTGCGATCGGATCGGCGTTGTTGCTGACTGCGCTTGGCGAGGGGGCGTATGGCGAGTTGCTGGGCCATCACCTGTCGCAAGGATACGGTGCCACTGTACGGCCCGATCTGGCGCTGGATTGGTATGACACGGGACTTGCCGCCATGGGCTCAGGGGCCGCGATCTTTGCGCCCGGCATCGCCGACCGGCCGGAGCTGATTCGCAAAGCCGCCTTTACGATTGGTGGGCGCGCCGATGCGGCACTGCCCCCTGCGCTGCCCCAGTTCGCCGCTGATCCCGCCGCAGCCACCCAGCCCGAGATGATCGCAGCACCCGTGCTCGATGTGGTGGCACCCTAAGCCGCAGTGCCCGCTGCACCTAGAACGCACGCATCGGTCGCGGACCCGTTCTCTGCGCCGGAGGTGACAGCCGCTGCCCCTGACGTGGTTGCAGATTTCCCTGCGGCAATCGTGCCGGGCGCGGGCCCTGTGCCATCCTGCGGTGCACAGGTCGTCCTGATGGCCGCGCACCTGCCGTTCTTGCTGTTGGGGAACTGAACAAACAGCCGGGAAGGGGTGAAAAGCCCCTTCCCTTCATCTGCGACACCAGCTAGACACCGCTCGACCAATCAAAACATGCGGATGTGGCGGAATTGGTAGACGCGCAGCGTTGAGGTCGCTGTGGGGTAACTCCCGTGAAGGTTCGAGTCCTTTCATCCGCACCACTTGTTTTTGTGGTTGGCCAGACCGATGCAATTGCGTTGATCTGGCGCTCGTTCCGTCCGAAACGGTTTGACATATCACTCAATGCGCTTCATCCGCTGAAAAATCGGCCGGCATGGACGGCTAGTGATTCGATCTTGCGCAGGACGCCCATGGTCAATGGCTCGCCATAGTCGGGCATCGCCCAGACAAGGCTATAGAGCAGAAAAGCAGGGCTCAGGTTCGCAAACCGTTCCTCCAGCAGTTCAAGGCGACGTGCGGTGAAGGTAAGGATCGTCAGGCAAAAGGCGTGCATCGCGATCCAGCGTCCCCAGTCGGACGCGATAACGAACAGCGGTGCGAAGGCAAGAATTCCAGAAAATGCTGCAAGCAACACGACGCGTGTGCGGCGGCCGCCGAGATCATCCTTGACGCGGAACAGGGCAAACGGCGCCATCGACAGAACCAAGCCGAGCACGAACCACGGCCAGACCCCGGTCAATACGTTCGCCTCCCAAGTGAACCGCATCCCATAAGCCATATCGCGGTCCAGCCATACTGTCGGACCTTGGTGGCCACAAAACTCAGGCTTGCCGCCGTAGGACAGCATGACCTGGCAGACCGCGTCGCCCATGCCGTTCCCGCTGTACAGGATCGAGGTTACGATTGCGGTCCCGGCTGCCACAACGACGACAAGCGCCGCGATGAGTGCCTGAGTGCGCCCAAGAACCCCGCCAAGCGACAAGATCAGCAGCAGCGCCATCAGACCCGGCGCAAGGAAGGCATTGATCTCATGACTAAATCCGGAGACCGTGAAGACGGCTACGCCAACCCAAAGCGGCCACCTGGCGCTGGTGAAAGCCGTCAAGGCGACCAGAGCTACGGCGAGAAACCCTATCATCTCCTTGGTCATTGCGAGCTTTAGAATGAAGAAGGGCATCAGCATGAACACCGGCGAAATGGCGAGGATCGCGACCGGGACGGTCACCTTGATGCGCGACAGCATCACCAGAACCGCCGCCACAAGTGCCGCGAATACCGCGATCTGCATCGCCGCGGCGACATAAAGCGCCTTTATGCCGCTGAGATCGCTCACCGCGTAGGTCATACTGCCGGTCAGACCGCGCCTGACGAAACCGGCGCGATAGCTGATCAACCAATCGCCCGTGGTCCAGACATGGCCCCCCTCGTTCACGAGCAGTAGATATCGGGCCACCGTGTAAATTGCCGCTGCGGCGACATAACAAAGAACCGCATATTTAAGTGCCGGCCATTTGCCAAAATCATTAGAATGCGTTTGATGAAGAATATAGGCCATAATTGCCACCGGAGCCTTGATCAATAGGAAACAATACCATTTTTTCGTCGATTCGGGCCCAGAAATCTCGCTATTGCGGCGGGCCACCCGCTGCGAAATATTCACCCTCGGACAGTTTCGGCGAGATAGACTACTGTGCCGGCATGCGCTATCATGTTGGTAATTATAAACGACAAGCACTGTACTGCGACGTTTGAGCCGCCGCACCGGCGGGCCTGTTTTTTGGGCGCTTGAAACCGATGAAAGATAGCATCGATTCAGTCCTTGTGGTTGATATGGACGGAACGCTGTTGCGATCCGATATGCTTTATGAAAGTTTCTGGTCTGCATTCGGGCGTGATTGGCGCAGTCCGTTCACTGCGCTTGCCGCTTTGGCATCGGGTCGCGCGCAACTTAAAAGACATCTCGCTCGGGCCGCACGACTGGATGTGGCGTCACTGCCCTACGACCCTGCCGTGATCGCCTATATCGTGGCGTGGCGCGAACATGGCGGCAGAACGGCACTGGTCACGGCAAGCGATCAAAAGCTTGCGATCGAGGTAGCAGATCATCTGGGGCTGTTTGATGAAGTGCACGGCTCGGATGGTCAGGTGAACCTGAAAGGCGATGCAAAGGCGGAGTTCCTGGCAAGACGCTATAGCGCCGAAGGCTATGCCTATATGGGGGATGGAACGGCCGACTTGCCGGTCTGGCAGCGCGCCCGAAAGGCGATTACAGTCAACACGCGGAAATCGCTGAATGACGCCGTAGACAAACTGGGAACAGATGTCGAGCATCTGACAACCCGAGGGCGGTCGCTGGCTCCCCACCTCATCGCGCTGCGGCCGCATCAGTGGCTGAAGAACGTGTTGGTCTTTCTGCCCATGCTCGTTGCGCACAGGCTGGATTGGAACGCGCTTTTGCCAAGCTCGATGGCCTTCATCGCCTTCAGCCTGATCGCGTCCAGCGCTTATGTGCTGAACGATCTGCTGGATCTGGGACCCGACCGGGCACATCCGCGCAAACGGCTGCGCCCTTTTGCATCGGGCAGCGTACCAATATCGCATGGCAGTTGGATGGCGGCGGGCCTGTTAGTTCTTGGTGCGGGCATGGCTGCATTACTGGGATGGCGCTTTGCCCTGGTCATGGCGATGTACTACTTCCTGACCTCGGCCTATTCGCTGTCTTTGAAGCGGCTCATTGTCATCGATATCAGCGTTTTGGCGTGCCTTTACACATTGCGGATCCTTGCGGGCGGGGTGGCGGCGGATCTGGTGACTTCGATGTGGCTGCTGGCATTCGCGATCTTTTTCTTCCTGTCGATGGCGGCGGTCAAGCGGCAGGCGGAATTGGTCGACAGTATGGAACGGGGCCAGTTGAGCGCAACGGGGCGCGGCTATCGTGTGGCGGATCTTCCCATCATATCGATGATCGCCCTGTGCGCGGGCTATGTCTCGGTTCTGGTGATGGCACTTTATGTCAACTCGCCCATGGTGCGAGAGCTTTATGACCAGCCGCGCGCGCTGGGGGGTATTTGCGGCATTCTTTTGTATTGGGTAACTTATATGGTGATGATCACCCACAGGGGGGCGATGCCTGACGATCCGGTCGTCTATGCGGCGAGGGATCGTACCTCGCAGGTCTGTGGGTTGCTGATCGTGATCTTTGCCGTGGCAGGAGCCGTGCTGTGAAGGGGCAGGGTCTGATCCTGCGCTATGCTGCGTTCGCAGCTGTTGCCACGCTGGCAAATCTGGCGACTCAGCGTTTGATTTTGCTTGCGGGCAACAGCGCGGGCCAACTTGCGCTTGCCATCGCTACTGGCACAGTGGTGGGGCTGTTGGTCAAGTACCTGCTAGATAAGCGCTGGATATTTTACGACAGCGCAATCGGCATGGCGGCGCATTGGCACCGCTTCCCGCTGTACGCTGGCACAGGATTGGGCACGACGGCATTTTTTTGGGGCATGGAAGCGGCGTTTTGGCTGGTCTGGCAGACCGAGGGGATGCGCGAACTGGGGGCGGTTTTGGGTCTGGCCGTCGGCTATGTCATCAAGTACACGCTGGATCGCCGATTTGTTTTCACCGCTGTCCGAGCGCAGGCACGCGCATGAAGCTTTCGGGTTGGGGGCGGTATCCGGTACATCAGGCGCGGGTGTTTGCGCCAAGATCGGAAGACGCGCTAAGGGCACGGATATCAGCGGGCGGGATGATCGCGCGTGGCAACGGGCGGTCTTACGGCGACAGTGCCGTCAGCCCTCAAAACACCGTGCATATGCGCCATTTCAATCGGCTGATGGCGTTCGACGCGCAAACCGGTCAGGTGGTCGCCGAAGCAGGCGTGTTGCTTGCAGACATCATCGCCACGTTCCTGCCGCGCGGCTGGTTTCCGGCCGTGACACCGGGCACCAAGTTCGTGACACTTGGCGGCATGATCGCGGCAGACGTGCATGGCAAGAACCATCACCGCGACGGCAGCTTCGCCGGTGTCATCGACTGGTTCGATCTGATGGATGCGACAGGCACAACGCGACGCTGTTCGCGACAGGAAAACACGGACCTCTTCGGCTGGACAGTCGGCGGCATGGGTCTGACCGGTGTGATTTTGCGGGCGGCTTTCCGGTTGCGCGCCGTCGAAACCGGATGGATTCGGCAAACCGTACTGCCCGCCGCAAACCTGGACGCCGCTATCGCCCTGCTGGATCAATCTGGTGGCGCGACCTATTCGGTTGCCTGGATCGATTGCCTTGGCCGCGGCGAGTGTCTGGGCCGGTCACTTGTGATGCAGGGGGACCACGCGACGCCGGACGATCTGACCGAAGAACAGCGAAAGCGGGTGTTCAACTGTGATCCCAAGCGCGTGACACGCCTGTCATTTGATGTGCCGTCCGGGCTGTTGAATACACTTACGCTGCGCGCCCTCAATGCCATTTATTACTGGAACGGGTCGCGAAAGCTGGGTAGGCGACTGGTCGATTGGGATAGTTTTTTCTATCCGCTGGACGCAATTCTCGGCTGGAACCGGATTTATGGCCGCATGGGCTTTTTCCAGTTTCAATGCGTGCTGCCGCTGGATCAGTCCCGACCGGGACTTCGCGCATTGCTGGACGCCGTGTCTGCGGCGGGTCAGGGCTCGTTTCTGGCAGTGCTGAAACGCTTTGGCGGGGCGCAGGGCGGCTTTTCGTTTCCGATGCCGGGATATACTCTGGCACTGGATTTTCCGGTCACTGCGCGAACGCTTGCGCTGGCGGGTAGACTTGATCAGATCGCTGTGGCGCATGGCGGGCGGTTTTACCTGGCAAAGGATGGTCGGATGACCGCCGCGACCCTACGCGCGTCTGACCCCAGGGCGCAGGTGTTCGCGCAGATGCGCCGCACTGACGGCCTGCGCCCGGTCTTTGCATCCGCACAGTCTGAACGGCTGGATCTATGACCAAAGGCGCGGTTCTGATCCTGGGTGCCCGGTCGGATATCGCGCGGGCGGTGGCACACCGGTTTGGAGCACTTGGCCATCCGCTCCAGCTTGCAGCACGCCACGCCGCCGACCTTGGCGCAGACAGGGCCGATCTTGAACTGCGCTACGGCGTATCCGTGACGCTGCACGAGTTCGACGCGATTGCAGAGACGACACATGCGGCGTTCCTCGATGCCCTGCCGGATTTGCCGTTGATTGCCGTCTGCGCCGTCGGCGTCATGGGGGATCAGGTGCAAGGTGAGCGCGACATAGAGGCTGCTGTTCATGTGATGCGCACCAACTATGTCGGACCTGCCAGCGTGCTTGCCCTATTGGCCAATCGCTTTGAGACGCGCGGCTCGGGCTGCCTGATCGGTATCAGTTCGATCGCGGGCGAACGGGGGCGCGCCACAAACTATGTCTACGGGTCGGCTAAGGCAGGTTTCACGGCTTTTCTGTCGGGACTTCGAAATCGGCTGTCCCACCGCAGAGTGCGGGTCATCACGGTGCTGCCGGGATACGTTGCCACCCGGATGACAGAGGGGCTGGACCTGCCTGCGCGCCTGACGGCCGAACCGGATGAAGTGGCGAAAGCCATCCAGCGTGCTGTCGCGAGGGGGCGTGATATCGTCTATGTGCGGCCGATCTGGTGGGCGATCATGATCATCATTCGCAACATTCCGGAACGCGTGTTCAAGCGGTTGAGGCTGTAGCCCCCTCAAGCGGCACGTAAACCACTTGGCCGGACAAACGCAGATTCAGTCGGGCTTGTCAGACAACTGCGCACAGATGATCGCGGGTCGTCAGCGTGCTAGCCGACTACCGGTTTAATGCCGGCGCCGCCATTTTTCCGGATTGCGCGATTGGTTGGGTGCATTTGTGACAAGTTCGTTGCAATCGCACGGATCATCCGGTTAAGTCGGATGCAACAAAACAGCGCGGCCGACAGGCACGCGCCAAGCAGGAAGATGGGGAGAACGGATTGGTTGCTGCTAGACCCGCAGACGCGTTTGTTGCGTTTGATCGCGTGCAGAAAAGCTATGATGGCGAAACGCTCGTGGTCAAGGACCTGAACCTTGCCATCGCGAAGGGTGAGTTTCTGACCATGCTGGGGCCGTCGGGGTCGGGCAAGACCACGTGCCTGATGATGCTGGCAGGGTTTGAAACGGCCACCAATGGCGAGATCACACTGGACGGCCGCCCGATCAACCAAGTGCCGCCGCACAAGCGTGGCATCGGCATGGTGTTCCAGAATTACGCGCTGTTTCCGCATATGACGGTAGGCGAAAACCTGTCCTTCCCGCTGGAAGTGCGGGGCAGGGGCAAATCCGACCGCGAGGCGAAGGTGAAGCGCGCGCTGGATATGGTGCAGATGTATGCCTTCATCAACCGTCGCCCGGCGCAACTGTCGGGTGGGCAGCAGCAGCGTATCGCGTTGGCACGGGCTTTGGTGTTTGATCCGAAGCTGGTTCTGATGGACGAACCGCTGGGCGCGCTGGATAAGCAGCTGCGCGAGCATATGCAGTTTGAAATCAAGCACTTGCATGAAAGTCTTGGCATCACGGTGGTGTACGTCACCCATGATCAGGGTGAGGCGCTGACGATGTCGGACCGCATTGCCGTCTTCAACGATGGCCGTATTCAACAACTGGCACCGCCGTCTGATCTGTATGAACGCCCTGACAACAGCTTTGTTGCGGGCTTTATCGGCGAGAACAACAAACTGCACGGCACCTTGGAAGAGGTGTCGGGGGGGCGGGCGACGGTGCGGCTGAATACCGGCGAGTTGATTGATGCGACAGCGGTGAATGTATCCACCAAGGGGCAGAAAACGCTGGTGTCGATCCGGCCCGAACGGGTGGAATACAAGCCGGAGTTGTTGCCGACCGATGCGCATACCATCGACGCCGAGGTGCTGGAATTCATCTACATGGGCGACATGTTCCGGACACGGCTTCGTGTTGCCGGATCGGACGATTTCGTGATCAAATCGCGCAATACCTTGGGTCAGCGGATGCTGGCACCGGGGGAAAAGATCAAGATCGGCTGGGCACCGCAAGATGCTCGGGCGCTTGATCCGTAGGACGCCCAAGCAACGGGCAGCCGCAGTGTTGTGGCCAATCAAAAGAGTATCGTTTCAACCAAGGGAGCTATCTGAGATGAAGAAATTACTGATCCTGTCGACGGCACTGACCCTCGTGGGCTTTTCCGCGCGGGCAGAATTGACAGTCATGTCATGGGGCGGCGCTTACGGCGAGGCCCAGACCGAAGCGCACGTAAAGCCGTTTGCCGCAAAGTCCGGCATCGCCACCGTCATGGTCGACAGCGACAATCCGGCAACTCCGATCAAGGCAATGGTCGAGGCGGGCAACGTCACCATCGACGTCGCGTCGGTTGAATATGCCGATGCGATCCGCCTGTGTGACGAAGGCGTGCTCGAAGCGATCGATGCGTCAACCCTGCCAGCTGGCGCGGACGGTGTGCCCGCAACCGAAGACTTCCTGCCCGGTGCCATCACCGAATGCGGCGTGTCGACGGACATCTGGGCAAACATCTATGCCTATGACACCACCAAGATCACCGGCACCGTGCCGACCGTAGTTGCGGACTTTTTCGACCTTGAAAAGTTCCCGGGCAAGCGCGGCTTGAGAAAAGGCGCAAAGGCTGTTCTGGAATTCGCCTTGATGGGCGATGGCGTTGCACCTGCCGACGTTTACGCGACGCTTGGCACACCCGAAGGCCTTGATCGCGCGTTCGCCAAGCTGGACAGCATCAAATCAGAGGTTGTCTGGTGGGAAGCCGGCGCGCAGCCGCCGCAACTGCTGGCGGACGGTGAAGTTGTGATGACCACCGCCTATAACGGCCGTATTTTCAACGCAGCCGTCGGTGAGGGCAAGCCCTTCACGATCGTCTGGGATGGCCAGATCTATGAAAACGAAATGTATGTCGTGCCGAAGGGTGCGCCGAATAAAGATGCCGCGATGGAGTTCATCGCGTTTGCAACCTCGACCGAAGGTTTGCAGGCACAGGCCCAGCAGATCAGCTATGGTCCGGCGCGCAAATCCGCCAACGCCACCGAGATTCTGTACAAGGATGGCAAGACCGTGATGGGGCCGAACCTGCCGACAGCGCCTGAAAACCTGGCCAATGCGCTGGAAACCTCGTCCACGTTCTGGGTCGACAAGGACGCCGAACTGAACGAGCGGTTCAACGCCTGGCTGGCCACGAACTAAACCTTCGCCAACTGATATGGGGGGCTTTCGGGCCCCCCATTTTCGATATCCCCCTGCTGTGATCCGACGATTTTGGAAAGTGCCGATATGTCCGAGGCCATGACGGCTGTTCCACTGACCACCTCTGATGGCAGGCCGCTGAAATCGGCGCTCGCCTCTGCCCAGTTGCGCGCCAAACGCCGGGCGTTTTTTTTGGTGGCGCCGCTGCTCTTGTTTATCATTGTCACCTTCATCCTGCCGATCGGGCAGATGCTGCACCGGTCGGTGTACCATGACGGGCTGTCGGCCAATGCGCCAAGCCTGAAAGCCTGGTTCGCGGCCAACCCCGAGGGCACCGTTCCCGACGAGGCGGCCTATGCCGCTTTGGCGGCAGATTTCAAGACGATGAAGGTTGACAAGACCGCCGGTATCGCCGGCACCCGGGTCAATTACACCCTGCCCGAGACGCGGTCGTTGATTACTGCGACGGCGCGAAATGCCGACGATCTGGCACCGCCCTACAAGGTCGCCTTGCTGGCGGTCGATCCAAAGTGGGGCGACCCGGCGGTCTGGCAGGCGCTGCGCAGTGCGTCATCCGCCTATACGATGGATTTTTACCTGATCTCGACCGATTATGAGCGCAGCCCCGACGGCACCATCCAACGGGTGCCGGAAAACACACGGATCTATGTCTATCTGTTCGTGAAAACCTTCATCCTGTCGGCGCTGATCACCGTCATTTGCCTGTTCATCGCGTTTCCGGTTGCCCATCTGCTGGCCACGCTGCCGATGGCGAAGGCAAATCTTCTGATGATCCTGGTCCTGCTGCCATTCTGGACATCGCTACTGGTGCGAACGACCAGTTGGATCGTGCTTTTGCAGGGGCAGGGCGTCGTGAACGAGGCGCTGATCGCCCTTGGCATGATTGGCGAGGATGGCCGTCTGAAGATGATGTACAATCAGGCCGGCACCATCATCGTGATGACGCATGTGCTGCTGCCGTTCATGATCTTGCCGCTGTATTCGGTGATGAAGACCATCCCGCCCTCCTATGCTCGCGCCGCGCGGTCTTTGGGGGCGACCAGCTGGACGACGTTCCGCCGGATCTATCTGCCGCAAACCCTGCCCGGGATTGGCGCGGGTGCGCTGTTGGTGTTCATTCTGGCGGTCGGCTACTACATCACGCCCGCCCTGGTTGGCGGGGCTGACGGACAGCTGATTTCCAACTTCATCGATTTCCACATGGACAAATCGAACTGGTCACTGGCGGCCGCCTTGTCGGCGATGCTGTTGGCGGGGGTGCTGGTGCTGTACTGGCTTTATGACCGGCTGGTCGGTATCGACAACCTGAAGCTCGGGTAACCTGAAAGGACCAACGGGGCCATGGCCATTCCGATTTACGCAAGCCCGGCAGAACGCGCGTGGCAATATGCCTACCGGGTGATCTGTGCGGCGATATTCATCTTTCTGGTCGCCCCTATCCTGATCATCATCCCGCTGTCGTTCAACGCCGAGCCGTATTTCACCTTCACCAAGGAAATGCTGTCGTTCGACCCAGAGGGCTATTCGACACGGTGGTACGATTCGCTTTTGACGCTTGGCATGCAGGCCCCCGAAAACGTGCGCGATGCCAGTTGGTGGTCGGACGCCTGGAACAATGCGACCTGGATCAAGGCCACGAAGAACTCGCTGATCGTCGGGTTCTGGGCAACCATTCTGGCAACGGTGCTTGGCACGCTGGCCGCCCTCGGGCTTAGCCGGCCGGAAATGCCCTATCGCCGCGTGATCATGGCGCTGCTGATCAGCCCGATGATCGTGCCGATCATCATCATCGCGACGGGGCTGTTCTTCTTCTATTCCAACCCCTGCGGGATTGCGGGCTTCAGTTGCGGACGCCTGACCGCGACGTATATCGGCCTGATCATGGCGCATGCAACGCTGGGCATTCCGTTCGTCATCATCACCGTGACGGCGACGCTGTCGGGGTTTGACCAATCGTTGATCCGCGCTTCAGCCAGCCTTGGCGCAAACCCGCGGGTGACATTCTTCAAGGTTATCATGCCGTTGATCCTGCCGGGGGTGATTTCGGGCGCGCTGTTCGCGTTTGTTACGTCCTTTGACGAGGTGGTGGCGGTGCTGTTCATTGCCGGCCCCGAACAGCAGACCATCCCGCGCCAGATGTGGAACGGCATCCGCGAGGCGATCAGCCCGGCCATTCTGGCGGTGGCGACACTGTTGGTGATCGTCTCGATCAGTCTGCTGGCGACAGTCGAATTGCTACGGCGGCGGTCTGAACGGCTGCGCGGGGTTACACCAGGCTGAGGGGGCGGGAATGGCGGGTCACGGCTATGAAAGCGGGCGGCTGAACCTGCCGTTCGTGGGCATCGCGACGTTTGGCAAGCGGCCCTATGTTGAAGATTGGGCAAAGATCGACGCCGATGTTGCAGTCATGGGTGCGCCCTTCGATTTTGGCACCCAGTTTCGGGCGGGCGCGCGTTTTGGCCCAAGGGCGGTGCGCGAGGCGTCAACGCTGTTCAGCTTTGGCCATGCCGGGGCCTATGACCACGAGGACGACTGCACCTATCTGCCGGCATCCGTGCGGATCGTGGATATTGGCGATGCCGACATCATCCATACTGATACCGCGCGCAGCCATGCCAATATCCGCACCGGCGTCAAGGCAATGCTGGCGGCAGGCGCCTTGCCGGTGGTGATCGGCGGCGATCATTCGGTGAACATCCCGTGCATCGAGGCGTTCGAGGGGCAGGGTGACATTCACATCCTGCAGATCGACGCGCATCTGGATTTTGTCGATGAACGCCACGGGGTGCGGGTGGGGCATGGCAGCCCGATGCGTCGTGCGGCGGAAAAGCCATGGGTAAAGGGGCTGACGCAGGTTGGCATTCGCAATGTGTCCTCGACCGCGCGCGAAGGCTACGAGGCAGCGCGCGCGATGGGGGCCGATATCCTGTCAGTGCGGCAAGCGCGGGCTTTGGGGCCAGCGGCGGTAATCGCGCGCATTCCGAAGGGCGCGCGGGTCTATGTGACGCTGGATATCGACGGCTTTTGCCCCTCAATCGCGCCGGGCACCGGGACGCCCAGCCATGGCGGGTTTCTCTACTACGAAGTGCTGGAGATGTTGCAAGAGGTGGCGCGAAATCATGATGTGGTCGGGATTGATCTGGTCGAGGTTGCCCCGGATTATGACCACAGCCAATCGACCAGCATTTTGGCAGCACAGATCTTGTTGAACTTCCTGGGCTTCATCTTTGAGGCGCGCCCTTAAGGCAAGATCGCGAGCCAGCCCCATGCAGTGATGATCGTCGCCACCGTCCCGATCAACACGGCAGAGGCGGTGACGCGCTTTGCAACGCCATACATATTGGCGAAAATATAGGCGTTCACCCCCGGTGCCATCGCGCCCGTGATCACGGCGGATCGCAGGTCGGGCACCGACAGTCCAAAAGCGTGGCGTGCCAGCAGATAGGTCACTGCCGGGTGCACGATCAGGGAAATGACGCAAACCATTGTGATGGATTTCATATCCCCTTCCGGGCGGTAACGCAGCAACACGCCGCCAAGCCCGAACAGGGCGGCAGGAATGGCCGTGCCTGCCATCAGATCGATGGCTGACAAGGCAACCTGCGGCAGGGCCAGTCCCGACAAGTTGACGGCAAAGCCCGCGACGATACCGATCACCAGAGGTTGCGAAAAGATTGCGCGCAGCACTTGCGTGGTCAACCGTGGCAGCGACAGCCCCAACCCCTTGCTGCGCACCATTTCCATCACCGTGATGCCAAAGCCGTACAGCAAAGGCGCATGCAGCGAAATGATCGCGTAGTTACCCGAGAGCGCGCCGGTGCCGTAGGCACGTTCGGTGATGGGAAGACCCAGCAACAGCGAATTGGAAAACATGCAGGCAAAGCCGATGGCCACGCTTTCTGCGGCGGTGCGGCCAAAGAATTTGCGCGCACCAAGGTAGCCCAGCCCAAAGCCCCCGAATGCCCCGGCGTAGAAACTGGCGAAAAGGGCGGGATGGTAGGCGGATGAAAGGTCCAGTTCCGCGACGGATTTGAACAGCAGGCAGGGGGCGGCAAAGTTCTGCGCAAAGCGCATCAGGCCATCAACCGCCCCGTCATCAAACAGCTTGCCATAGGCGGCGGCATAGCCAAAGCCGATCAACAGGAACACCGGCAGGATGACGTCCAGCAGGGCGCTCATGCGGCGTCAATCTCGATCACCATGCCATCAAAAGCTGGGGCCACGCCAACCGGCAATTCACCCAGCAGGGTTTCGTAATCCAGATCAACATGCATGTTGGTCAACACGGCGCGGGCTGGCACCGCGCGCGCGATCCATTCAAGGGACAATGCCAGATGGGCATGGGTCGGGTGCGGCTTGCGGCGCAGCGCGTCCAGTACCCAGACCTCCAGATCCATCAGAAGCGGCCAGCTTTCGGGCGGAATTTCAATGACATCGGGAAGATAGGCAAGGCCACCGATGCGAAACCCCAACGCATCCATCGTGCCGTGTTCAGCGCGAAAGGGGGTGAAGGTGATCGGCCCACCGGGGCCGGGCACATCGATGGGGCCATCGATGGTGTGCAGATCAAGGATCGGCGGGTAATTCGAACCCTCTGGTTGCAGGAAAGCATAAGCAAACCTACTCATCAGTGCCTCTTGCGTGGGGCCGTCGGCCCAGACTGGCAGTCTGCGGCGCAGGTTGAAGACGACCTGACGCAGATCGTCGATGCCGTGCATATGGTCTGCGTGCGAATGGGTGTAGACGACGCCGTCAAGCGTGCCAATACCAGCATCCAGAAGCTGCTCGCGCATGTCGGGCGAGGTGTCGATCAGCACACGGGTAGTGCCTGCGTCAGTTATCTGTTCGACCAGCATCGAGCAGCGGCGACGGCGGTTTCTTGGGTTGGTCGGATCGCAATCGCCCCAATCACCCCCGAGGCGGGGCACGCCGCCCGATGATCCGCAGCCCAGGATGGTGAAACGCAAGCGTGCCATCATCAATCCGCCGGTACAATGTGCTTGGCACGGGTGAACAGGCGGTCGAAATTCGCGGTTGTGGCGGCGGCAAATTCGGCAACGCTGATGTCGTAGATTGCAGCCCCGGCTGTGGCGGTGCGCGCGGTATAGGCGGGTTCATTGCGGCGGCCGCGAAACGGCGGTGGGGCAAGATAGGGGCTGTCGGTTTCCAGCAAGATGCGATCCAGCGGGGCGGCGGCGAAAATATCGCGCAAATCTGTGCTTTTGGGAAAGGCGGTGATGCCGGACATTGACAGATAAAAGCCCAATTCCAACGCTGACCGCGCCAGACCTGCGCCGGAAGAAAAGCAATGCATAACGCAGTGATAGGGGCGGATCTTGAAGCCTTCTGTCAAGATTGCGGCCATGTCTTCATCCGCATCGCGGGCATGGATGATAAGCGGCAAGCCGGTTTCCTGTGCCGCTTCGATATGAATGCGCAGGCTGGTCTGCTGGATCACCTTGCTGTCTGCCGTATAGTGATAATCAAGGCCGGTCTCGCCGATGCCGACGAACTTCGGATATGCAGCTAGTGCGACCAGTTCGGCAACGGTGGCCAGAGGTTCTTCTGCCGCACTCATCGGGTGGGTGCCGGCGGCGTAGAATATTGCCGGATGCGCCTCTGCAATAGCGCGCACGCGCGGCTCGTGGCAAAGGCGGGTGCAGATCGTCACCATGCGGGTGACGCCGGATGCGCGTGCGCGGGCAATCAGCGCCGGAATTTCGCCCTCGAAATCCGGGAAATCGAGGTGACAATGGCTGTCTACCAATGTGGGGGTGGCAATTTCCGGGGTCATCTCGCGCTCATGCTGGGGCAAGCAGGGTGCCCGCCGCCTCGTCGATCTTCAGGAGCATATCCATCAGAAGGGCGGCAGGGTCAAGGTTCACCGCCCGCCCGCGCCGCGCGCGGATGGTCAGGTTCTGCGCCAGATCGGCCCAAGCCAAAGCCGCACCGGGTGGCGTGCCTAGCCGGGTGATCAGGGCGGCCTCGCCGGGTGCCGCTTGCGCTGCGGCAGTTGCGGTTGCGGCGGCGCGCGCCAGCCTGCCGAGGAACAGATCGATCAGCGTCACGATCAGATCGAACTGCGGCTCGGCCCCCCGCCCGGCGCTGGTTTCGGCCAGCCGCAGGGCTGCCATGCGGTCCAGCCGGGGCAGGGTAGCGAACAGTGTGATCAGGCCCGCGTAGACCGCGAGGCCGTCTTGATGCGTCAGCCGGAACGCCTCGCCCACCGACCCGCCTGCAAGTTCGGCCATGGCCTGCATGTCTTGCGTGGGCAGGCCGCCACCTGCGGCCGACAGGGCATGCGCCAGATCGTCGGGTGCCAGGGGCGACAGACGCAATTCGCGACAGCGCGACCGGATCGTGGGCAGCAGGCGGTGCGGCTGATGGCTGATCAGGAACAGCGTAACGCCAGCGGGGGGTTCTTCAAGCAGCTTCAGCAGCGCGTTGGCGGCGGGCGGGTTCATGTCATCGGCGGCATCGATGATCGCCGCGCGACGCCCGCCATCCGCAGCGGACAGGGTGAAAAACGATTTCATCTTGCGCACTTCATCGACGCGGATATCGGCGGACAGGGCGGTTTCCTTGTCGTTCAGGCTGCGGCGCAGCAGGAACATGCGGCCTTCGGACAAAGCGGCCATGCGGCGGGCGACGGGATGATCGGGTGCTACATCCAGCGTCGCAGGCGGTGGGGGTGCGAACATGCCGCCATCCGTTGCGGGCGTTGCCAGCAAGAACCGCGCCAGTCGCCATGCCAGCGTGGCCTTGCCCACGCCGCGTGGCCCCGAGATCAGCCAGCCATGCTGCAATCGATGCGAATTGAAAGCGTCAAGGAACGCCGCCTCTGCCGGTGCGTGGCCAAAAAGCCGGGCGGTTTCGCGGGGGTGCGACGCCCCTTCCATGCGGTCAGCCTCGGGTACCGCGTCGGTCACAGCGCCTGCCCGAGATGGCGTTGCACCCGCGCCAGCACCAATGATGCAACGGCGTCGGCGGGGCCCGCCCCATCGATCAGGTGGATGCGCGAGGTCCGTCCGGCAAGATCCAGAAACCCGGCCCGCATCTGGCGTTGCACCTCGATGCCCATATCCTCGAACCGCATCTCGCTGCCCGCGCGGGCCACGGCGCGCGACAGACCAAGATCGGGGTCAATGTCGATCAACAGCGTCAGGTCGGGTTCCACGCCGATCATCAGATCGTGCAAGGCGTCCACCGATGCGCGCAGATCGCCCCGCGTGATACCCTGATAAATGCGCGTTGAATCGGCAAACCTGTCGCTGATCACGAATGATCCGGCGGCGAGTGCGGGCCGGATGGTCTTTTCCAGATGGTCGCGCCGCGCCGCCGTGAACAGAAGAATTTCGGTTTCGGCAGACCACCGCGCAGGATCGCCTTCCAAAACCAGACGGCGGATTTCCTCGGCGCCTTCGCTGCCACCCGGTTCGCGGGTCAGAACGACGCTGTGCCCCGATGCCCGCAGATGTTCGGCCAGCAGACGTGCCTGCGTCGATTTGCCAGAGCCATCGATGCCTTCAAAGCTGATGAAGCGGCCGGGCCCATTGGATTGATCAGGGCCAGCCATGATCAGGATGCCGCTGCCCTGTCTTGCACCCGTGCCAGCAGAGACTGCGCAGCCGAAGTCAGCCGCCGCAGAAAACCGCCCTTCGCGACATCGGTTTCGGCCACCAGCGGCACTTCGACATCGGGAAGATCGGGCACATGGACCACCAGCTTTGCCACCTCTTGCCCGGCTGTCAGGGGGGCCATCAGCGGGCCGGAATAGACGACTTCTGCGGTGATAGTGTCCTGCACCAATGCGGGCACCAGAATGCGCGCGTCCGATGCCGGCACCAGACCCACCTTTGATGCGGCCCCCATCCAGACATCAGCCTCGGCAACCCGCGTGCCGGCCTTTGCGACGGTTTTCTGCGCAAACTGCCGGAATGCCCAGTTCACCAGACTTTCAGCCTCTTCCGATCGGTCTTTCTCGGAGGCAAGGCCGCTGATCACGATGATCACTCGCCGCTCGCCCTGCACCGCAGACCCGACCAGACCATAGCCCGCCTCCAGCGTGTGCCCGGTCTTCAGGCCATCCGCCCCAATCCCCAGTTTCAGCAGCGGGTTGCGGTTGAACCGGTTATCCGGCGCACGGTCGGCGTAATTATACTCGGTTTCGGCGAACATCCTGTATTCTTCAGGAAATTCCTCGATCAGACGCAGTGCCAGAATGCCCAGATCGTGCATGCTCATGCGATGGTCGGGATCGGGCCAGCCGGAGGCGTTGGTGAAATTGGATTGTGTCATTCCCAGCGCTTTGGCCCGTTCGGTCATCTGCAGGGCAAACGCATCTTCGGTGCCCGCAAGACCTTCGGCCACGACGACGCAGGCATCATTGCCGGAATTCACGATGATGCCGTGCAACAGATCGCGGACGGTTGGCCTGTCCAGCTCACTCAGAAACATGGTCGAGCCGCCCATGGCATGCGCGCGGGCGGACACGCCAAAGGTGGTGTCCATCGTCACCCGGCCATCCTGCAATGCCTCGAACAGCATGTTGATGGTCATCAGCTTTGACATGGATGCGGGGGGAATCGCCTTGTCTGCATTCTTTTCCATCAGCACGGCGCGCGTGCCGACATCATAGACCCAGGCGGCAGCGGCGCGGGTTTCAAAGGCGTGGCCGGGCAGGGGGGTTGCCGACATCAGCACGAACACCGCCAGGATCAAACGCAGATTGACCATCATCCGATGCACCTTTCCTGATCAGCCGGAGACACTGTAGGCATCCACAAATCCAAGACCTTTCACTTTGGCCAAAAGCGCATCGCGGTCACCGCTGCCGTTGGCGACAACACTCCAATAGGCCTTGCCCTTGCTTTCATCCTTGCGGATGGTCGCATCAATGCCGGCTGCGTTCAACTTGTCGACCGCCAGCTGGGCATTAGCCTCGACACTGAAGATCCCGATCTGAATGCGGATCGGTCCGCCCGTGGGGGCAGCGGGGGCAGCAGGTTCCACCTCAGCCGCGAGGTCGGGAAGCGGGGCCACGTCAAGTTCGGGGACCGGGGCTGCGACGGCGAAATCTCCGTCAACTGCAGCGGCAACCGCGGCTGCTGCCGCAGCGGCCTTTGCCGCAGCGCGCGCGCGCTGGCGTGCCGCGCGCTTTGTCTCGCCGGGTCGGGGTGTCGGGTCAAGGTCATCGCTTGGTGCGGCAACGGCGGCGGCATCGACGGTTGCACCTGCATCGGCGTCGTCTAGTGCCGCGCCGGCGGCCGCAATCGGATCGACCGGCGGTTCCACCGGCACGGCTTCGACATCGCCGATCTCTGTTTCAGATGCTGCGGCAGCAGCCGGGGTGGCCTTGGCCGCTTTGCTGTCTTCTCGCCGCAGTGCCACGACGTTCAGCGCGCCCGGCTGACCCGCCAACATACCCAACGCCTCGGCCGCATCCGACGATATCTGCAGCTTTGGCCCTGGGTTGTCGCGTTCACGCCGGAACAGCGCACCGATCACAAATTTGCCATTAGCCTCGTTGCGCAGGATGACGCGCTCCGGATTGACCGCGTCGGGCGATGCAACCCAAACCCCGCCCAGTGATGGGCGGCCATCCCAAAGGGCAGTGTCCGTTGTCTGAAACACTTCGGGCGCCTCGACATCACGGTCGACCAGCCGGACCGACTGCGCAGCATCGGTCGTGATCGGCGCGTTTTCCGGATTATCCTTTTTTGCAAATGGGTTAGGAGCATTTTCGCAGCCTGAAAGCACTGCGGCCAGCGCCACAAGCAAAGCCAGATGACCCATTGACGATCCTGCCATATTTCGCCCCTATCCCGCGCGGATTCTGTGCCGCACTTTGGTTCGTCCGCCTTCTAGGCGGTTGTGTTGCTGCCCTGACGACGCAAAGCGCCTGGTGGGATGATACCTGCAGTTCCTCCAAGTTGAAAGAGTGCCAAGGCTATTGCGCGGAATTCATCCATCCCCTCTTTCAGAATCGCGCCCGCGCCAGTAAGTCACCAGCAACGGAGGAGTGGCAGAGCGGTTTAATGCACCGGTCTTGAAAACCGACGTGGGTGAAAGTCCACCGTGGGTTCGAATCCCACCTCCTCCGCCAATCACTATTCTCAAGTAATTGATATATATGGGAAAAAGTGATGGTGTTTTTGGTTTAACCCACATTTCGACCATCAAAGTCGATTTGATACCTTTCCTCCGGCCCGCATTCGCTGGCTGGTCATTCGGCCTTCATGCCGACACCGGAGACGAAAAAATGAACCTGCACCTTCTCCCTTCCCCGCGAATATCGAAACCCGAGACTATCGCCGAAACCTTCGCCGCATGGTCTGCTTTGTTGGCCTTCGGTAACGTCGCCGAGGATGATGCAACAGGCAACGCTCTGTGCGATGCGCACGCAGGGCTCGAACGCCACGCCCTGCGCCTTCAGGCCTACACCGCGCTTGACGTGTGGAAGCTGATTGCCATGAACGTGGATATGCCAGACGATGACAGGATCGACTACATTGTGGATGCCGTGATCGTCAGGGCGGACCAAGAAGCAAATGCTGACAAAGAGGTTGCCCGGTTCATTCAAGCCGCCGAGTAGAAGCCCCAAGTGTCACAATGGCCCTTGCCCCCTGTCGCCTCAAACCAGCGGGGGGTGGGGGCCTTGCGCCGTAGGGGGGGCGGGGGAAAAATCGGACGAGCATGCTGCATACTCGTCTCTTGCCCGCGCGGTGTTTCACCAAATTTTTGAAAATTTTAAGAAAGCCGAAAAGCATGCTGACCCAGCTCTAGGCGCTAGGGGCGCATAAGGCTTCCATCGTGCAACGGGCGCTGCAACGCCTTTGCTTCATCCCATGGGGCGAAAAGCCACGTTTGCCATTCTTGGGGCTTAGTAAGAATAACGGGCATAGCCTTCGGGGGCATTGTCAGATTAAACTGGTCTGCTACTCTCAATGATGCCCGGTTGGTCTCCTGCGAAGCACGCTGCAAGGCTTTTTTCCTTACAGAATGAATAGTTATGCCCATCCGAAAGAGGATGGAGCGGGAAAGGACGATTCGATCTGATTGCTCTGACAGAGCCCCTCAGGGGCCTGGCAATTCCACATTACAAGGAAACCCGGACATGACACCCCGTTCCGCGCCTGCGCTGCAGGTCAGCACATGGCTGAACACGCCAAAACCGCTCGACATCCCCGATTTCCGCGGACGCGTCCTGGTGATCGAGGCGTTCCAGATGCTTTGCCCCGGCTGTGTGTCCGTGGGCTTGCCGCAAGTCCAGCGCATAGCCAAGACCTTTCCATCCGATCAGCTGGCCGTCATCGGTCTGCATACTGTCTTTGAGCACCATGAGGCGCAAGGCACCGAGGCAGCCCTTGCCGCCTTCGCCCATGAATACAGGCTGACCTTCCCGATCGGCATTGATCTTCAGCAAGGGCGGCTGCCCGTCACCATGGCGGCTTACGGCATGGAGGGCACGCCCACGCTGATCCTCATCGACCGCAACGGCAACCGGCGGTTCCAGCATCTTGGCCAGGTCGATGATCTGGCACTGGGCCACATGCTGGGAACGCTGCTTGCGGAACCGGTGGCAAAGGCCGATCCCGCCGACTGCGCCGATGGAAGCTGCCGCATCCCCCCGGCTGCAAATCTGACAGGAATGGACCCATGACGAGATTCCGGGCTTTGTCAGAGTAATCAGACCGAATCGTCCTTTCCCGCTCCATCCTCTATCGGACGGCCATAATTATTTATTCTGTAAGGAAAAAGCCTTGCAGTGCGCTTCACGGGAGACCAACCGGGCATCATTGAGCGTAGCAGACCAGTTTAATCTGACAATGCCCAGCGGGGTGTTATGATGGCACTTAGGGTGCTCCTGTCTGAAGGCAGGTTCGAAGGGTGTCTTTTATGAAGAATTTCCCGATCGTTTGTGTCGGCGGGTCTGCCGGCGGACTTGACGCCTACACGCGGCTTTTGAAAAATCTGCCAGCCGATATGGGCGTCGCAATCGTCATCGTAAATCACCTGCGAACCGTGTCCACGTTATTGCACGAGATTCTGCCACGCTACACGACAATGCCGGTAGAGCTGATATCTGACCGATTGGACGTTCGCCCGAATTGCGTGTTCATTATTCCGGAAAAACGTGATCTCCACGTCCTGAACGGGGAGTTTCGCCTAAGGCCGATCTCGAAGCCGAGGGGGTGGCCCGATGTCATCACTGTTTTCCTGCGCTCGCTTACCGAGAACTGGACCGGCCAACTGATCGCGGTCATCGTTTCGGGATACGATGGTGATGGGGCGGCAGCACTATGTGGCATCAAAGATGTTGGGGGCATCACGATCGCTCAGAAGCTCGATACAGCCGTTCAGCCTGATATGCCGCAGAGCGCAATAGAAAGCGGCTGCATCGACTTCATCCTCTCGCCCGAAGAAATCGCGAAGCAGATCAGGCTGATCGCGGACCGGGCGAACGGCTGATAACCGGTAACCATTTGCTCTTCCCAAACTGTGGGGATTGAGTGACATTCCGGTTGCCTGCGTTTGCACTGGCCAAATGCCGCAAACGCGACCGACGGCTTTTAGGATACTCCGCCGACGCGGTATCAAGCCTGCATCAAGCGGCCCTCACTGACATTGGTGAGTCCTCGCCCGCGCTGGTGGGCTCTAGCAGATATCAGGCTCACCCAGCGTCTGCTGATCGTCCCGCACGCCAAAACACCACCGACTCCGCCCGTCCTGTAGCCAAGGAATGTCGACATGACAGCCGAAGCGACCTGCCGACCGCGCGCTCAGTCTTCTTTACGATCAGGCAAGCCGTTGCGAGCGGTGGATGCCAAGTCATCAAGCTCCTGTTCAGTCATGGTTTTGGCCATTTCCTTCGAGGCTCCTTTCAAGGCAGATATCTTGGTCTCACCCCGTTTAGCTGACAGCGCGGCACCGGCCGCCATTTGCTGCGCTTTGGATTTGGCGGGCAAGATCCATTCCTTTCTAAAGGGGCGGCGCCATGTGGCACCCTTGACTACAACGCTCTGCAGAGGCAGTTGTTCCAAATGAAGCCCACCGAGGAACTTTTCCCTGTTCAGTCCAAGGAACGCTTATCGTCTGCGGACGTTGGTAGAGTAGTCCCAGCTGGAGGCTCCCGGATGCTCCTTACCATTTCGTTTCTCTCGGGGCTTGTCGGGATTTGTTTTGCAGGGGCGGCAGCACTCCTGCCCGATACAGGCATTGATGGGACGCCAGGCTCGTTCTTGGCTTTGCTAGGGACGGTAGGGGTGACATCGGCGGTTGGCATGTTTGTGACCGGAAAGGTGCCCTCAAAGGCGCGAGGTGTTCTATTCTGCCTCGCGGCGCTGTTCACGGTTCTGACAGCTTTGGCCGCATGGTTCCTGATGCAGGATGCCGTTCTTGCCACGATGGTCGTATCGCTTCTGGCGTTGCTGATGAGCAGCGCGACAGCCGAGCGAAAGACAACAACATGAAGTCAATCGCTTATCTGGTCGGGACGGTTTTGGTTGCCGCAGCACCCGCGCTTGCGGATCAGCCGGTCTGGGGAACGTTCAATGGCGATCTGGCCGCCACGAAATTTTCCGACGCGGCGACGCTGACGCCGGAAAGCATACCTGCGCTGGAACGAGCGTGGGAGGTGCGCACCGGCGATGTGTCGGACGGATCGGGGGATGTGCCTGCAACGGTATGGTCCGCGACGCCGATCTACGCCAATGAAACGCTGTATCTTGGCACGCCGTTTTACCGCATCCTCGCCCTTGATCCGGCGACCGGGGCAGAGCGGTGGAGCTACGATACCAAATCAACATTGGAGGCTTTGACCCAGCCCGCGCTGAAGAACCGGGGCGTGGCGTATTGGGAAAGCGGAACGGACGGGCCTTGCGAAAAGCGGGTGCTGATCGGGACGATGGATGCGACGCTGCATGCGGTGGAGGCTGATACGGGCACGCCCTGCACTGATTTCGGCGACAATGGCGTTTTGAACGTCAATCAATGGAATGAGACGAACGCGGTTTTTCCGTTCTCCTTGCTGCAACCGCCAACGGTCGTTGGGGATACGATCCTGATCGGCTGGGCTGGCAAGGACTGGGTCTATTCCGTCGAGCCCCCGGGCAACCTGATCGCGGTGGATGCGCGCACGGGTGCGCTGTTGTGGGATACCGGGTTCATTCCGCCCGAACTTATCCCGGTTACCGGCACGGCGAATATCTGGTCGTCGATGTCGGTCGATCCGGACCTTGGGCTTGTCTATGTTCCGGTGTCGTCGCCGTCGCCCAACTATTGGGGTGGCAACCGCACCGCACCAATTCCGCTGGCGACATCCATTACCGCGATCCGCATCGAAACGGGCGAGGTCGAATGGAGCTTTCAGCACGTTCACCACGATGTTTGGGACTATGACACGCCGTCGGCACCGACTTTGGTTGACCTGACGCGCGACGGCGTGACCGTGCCCGCGTTAGTCCAGACGACCAAGCAAGGGTTCATTTTCGTGCTCGACCGCCGCACCGGCGAACCCCTTTTCCCGGTCGAGGAGCGCGCGGTGCCAGCTAGCGATGCTGATGGCGAACAACTGTCGCCAACCCAACCCTTTGCCGATGTGCCAAAGCCAACCATCAACCACACAACACTCCCCGACGTATGGCCGTTGGCCGACGCGCTGTCCTTTGGGCAATGTTCCCGCGACCGCGAGACTTATCGCTATGAGGGGCTTTATACCCCGCCGTCCGTTGAGGGCACGTTCCTGTGGCCCGCGACCGCGGGCGGCAACAATTGGGGCGGGGCGGCGGTCGATCCGCAAACCGGCATTTTGTATGTCAACACCTCGCAAGTAGTGCAGGTGATCCGACTGATCCCGCGCGCAGACTATGAGGCCGAGGTGCAAGCGGCGACGGCAGACGGCAGCGATCCCAGCGGCAACGAGGCGGGTTTTTATGCGCAGGAAGGCTCTCCCTACGGGATAGAGCTGTTTGAATGGCGCACATCCCTTGGACTGCCGTGCTGGAAGCCGCCTTACGGCACGTTTTCGGCCTATGATCTGAACACGGGCGAGCGGCTTTACGAGGTGCCCTTCGGATTGGCGCAACAGTGGGGCTTTTACGGCCTTCGGTCGTGGGGGTCACCGACGCTAGGGGGGCCAGTGCTGACCTCGGGTGGCGTTATCATGATCGGCGCATCAATGGACAACCGCGTGCGGGCGCTGGATGCCGCCACGGGCCAAGAACTGTGGTCCGACCTTGTCGCTGCACCTGCGGTGTCCATTCCGGCGGTGTTTACGCATCAAGGTGCAGAATACGTAGTCTGGGCCGTCGGGGGCAATTCGATCCTAAAACCGCAGGTTGCTGATCAGGTGGTGGCCTACCGCCTGCCGCCCAAGGAGTGAACAGATGAGGGTCGCAACGTCTGTTTTCCCGGCCAATCCGTGAACCGTTGGGAGGGCAGCTATTGCGGCCCTGCGCCAAGCCCCGCGGATCTGTTTTCGCGCTGGAATTTCGATCATTGGGCGCTGGCCATTTTGATCGGGTTGACTCTTTGGGCGGGACGCACCCGCCCCGGCGCTGCGGCCATCCTGGTGTTGGCATTTGCGTTCCTGTCGCCGCTGTGCGCGCTGTCGTCGGCGCTGTTTTCGGCGCGTGTTGTGCATCACGTCCTTCTGGTGGTGATTGCGGCCCCGCTTTTGGCACTGTCGAGCCCCGCGCGGGCGGCAACCGGCGTGGGTCTGCCGTTTCTTCTGGCTACTGCCGCGCTGTGGCTGTGGCATGTGCCCCGCGCTTATGACTGGGCGCTTGGGAACATGGCGATCTACTGGGTAATGCAGGCGACGTTGTTCGGATCAGCCTGTCTGTTCTGGCGTGCCGTGTTTTCGCAGCCCGCCGGGTCGGGCGTGGGGTGGGTGTTTCTGGCCTATCTTGCGATGGGGATGCTGGGTGCTATCCTGACCCTTGCGCCCGATGCAGTTTACGCGACGCATGCGACGACACCGCTGCTTTGGGGGCTGTCGCCGCTGTCTGACCAACAGCTTGGCGGGCTGGTGATGTGGATGCCCGCGGGCCTGCCGTTTGCGGTCTGGGGTGGCATGCTGGCGCGGCGTGCCTGGCGTCACATGGGGGAATCATTGTGATCTGGGTTGAAGGAGTCGTTCCGCATCTTAAGGCGCTGCACCTTAGCTTTGTCGCGGTCTGGGTGGCCGGGCTAATTGCCTTGCCCCGGATGCTGGCCCGCCATGACCGCGCGATCGTGCAGGCCGAATTTGCACAAATTCGCCGCGCCACGCATTTTGGCTATGTCTGGATCATAACGCCCGTAGCGGTACTGGCAATTGTCACCGGATCGGCGCTGATCTTCGTGCGCGAGATTTTCACCGTGTGGATTTTTGCAAAGCTCGTCCTTGTGACGGGGCTTGTCGCGATGCACGCTTGGGTGGGTCACACGATCATCGCCGTGGCCGAAACCGAAGGCGCACACGAACCGCCCGAACCGATGGTTCCGACCATCATGATCTTCGGTTTGGTGATCGGCGTCCTGTTTCTTGTTCTGGCCAAGCCGGAACTGGGCGAACTGCCGATACCGTCGTGGCTTTTGCAACCTTTGGGTCGTCAATTGCCCTTTGATACGCCTAACCCATAATCGAAAACGAGCTTTCCGCCATGCCAACCCGTCGCTGCCACCACAATAACCGCAAAGCCGGACATGAGGATGCCCCAAGGCAGAATGGCGGATGTGTATCCGGTCAGCCGCCATCCCCAGTTCAGCCCCAGCAAGGACAGCAGCATGACGGCGATGACAAAATGGGTCCAGGCTGCGGCGCGGATGCGGATACCGGGGACCATCAGCAATTCCATTGTGCCGCTGGCGCCTGCCAACAGTCCGAACAGAAAAGCAGTTCCCGTGGCCCAGAGCGCCGCCCAGGCCCAGCGTTCCTGACCCGACCACCAATACAGCAGGTCAGCCCCAAAGGCGCAGAACGTCAGGGCCACCGGAAAGGCCACAGTCATGGCATGCAACGGATGACCCCAGATCGCGACGTGGCTTTCGGTTTGTTGAAATGCCGGATCGCTGGTGATCGGGTCTTCGAACGGGGCAATATCTTCTGCCGCCTGCGTCATCTTTTGTGTCACCCGAGACTCCTTCGCGGTGTTGCATTAGGGGCAACGCTTCAGATGACAACTGGTTGCCAAGAACAGCTTTCAATTTTGCATCCGGCCGGACCGGCAGCCCGGACAATCGCCGATCTATGGTGGATCATGCTGGCTGGCGGGGGGATGATCTTTGTTCTGGTAATGGCTTTGCTATTTGCCGCTTTGCGCCGCAACGCCGTTCCGTTGGGCGAAAATCAAGACGAGAGTGGAACGCGCGTCTGGATGTGGGGCCTTGGACTGGGCTTTCCTCTGGTGACGCTGGCAGCACTTACCGGATACGGCCTTGTCATCGGAGAGCGGTTGCTGCCGCGCGATACGCCCGATCTGGTAACTGTTCAGGCCGAGGCGCGGCAATGGGCGTGGACATTTCGGTATGCCGGGACCCTCGTGACCGCCACCGAAGGTGTCCTGCACATTCCCGCGGGCCGCCCGGTGAATGTCGAGATCACCAGCACCGACGTGATCCATTCGTTCTGGGTGCCGCGCCTTGCGGGCAAACTGGATGCGATCCCCGGCCATGTGAACCTGCTGCGTATCGAGGCAGCACGTCCGGGCACATATGACGGTCAAAGTGCCGAGTTCAGCGGGCGCGGCTACCGCGAGCATGTTTTTACGGTTGAGGCGCATGATGCCGCGTCGTGGGCCGCATTCTTGGCGGAAGGCACACCATGACCAATCCTCCATCGCCAAAACGCGGCACGGCCTTACGCCTGCACCGGGCAATGGCCCGGATATGGGGGTCCGATCCGCGCTTGCGCGGCTGGTTCACAACCAACAACAACAACGATATCGGCACCCTGTTCCTGATCGTCGCGACATCGTTCTTTGTCATCGGCGGCATCCTTGCCATGTTGATCCGCGCACAGCTTGCTACGCCCAATTCTGCGTTCATGGAGCCTCAGGTCTACAACCAGATCTTCACGATGCATGGCACCGTGATGATGTTCCTGTTCGCGATCCCTTTTTTCGAGGCGATGTCGATGCTGCTGCTGCCGGGTATGCTTGGCACGCGCGATCTGGCCTTCCCCCGCCTTGGGGCTTACGGCCTTTGGGTCTATATCTTTGGCGGTTCTGCGGTGATTATCGCCATGCTGATGGGCCTTGCCCCCAATGGCGGCTGGTTCATGTATCCGCCGTTGTCCTCGGCAGCCTTTTCGCCGGGGATCGGGGCCGATGTCTGGTTGCTGGGCATCACGTCAATCGAAGTATCGGCCATCGCAACGGCCATCGAGGTGATCGTGACCGTTCTGCGCTACCGCGCGGCGGGGATGAGCCTGTCGCGGATGCCGATTTTTGCGTGGTATATTCTGGTCGTGTCGGTGATGATCCTGACGGCGTTTCCGCCGATGATCCTTGGGTCATTGCTGCTCGAAGTGGAACGCGCGCTCGACTGGCCGTTCTTTCAGGTGGAAAACGGCGGTGACCCGCTCTTGTGGCAGCACCTGTTCTGGCTCTTCGGCCACCCTGAGGTTTACATCATCTTCCTGCCCGCCGCCGGGATGATCACGACGATCCTGCCAGTGATGGCGCGCACTAACCTGTTGGGCTACGGCTGGGTTGTGGCCGCGGCGGTATCGCTGGCTGTGCTCAGCTTTGGCCTCTGGGTCCACCACATGTTCACCACCGGCATCCCGCATATGGGCATGGCGTTCTTTTCGGCCGCATCGACGCTGGTGGCGGTGCCGACATCCATCATGATTTTTTCGTGGATCGGTACCCTATGGAAAGGCCGCGCCCGGATGGAGCTGCCGATGCTGTGGATCATGGGGTTCTTTGCGACCTTCGTGATTGGCGGGCTGACCGGCGTGATGCTGGCGGTCGTACCCTTTAACTGGCAGGTCCATGACACCCATTTTGTGGTGGCGCATCTGCATTACGTGCTGATCGGCGGCTATGTCTTTCCGATGGTGGCCGCAATCTATTACTTCATGCCGCTGCTGACCGGACGCACCCGGTTTTTCAAGCTGGGCGAGGTTGCGTTCTGGCTGGTGGTGCCTGCGTTTCATATCACGTTTCTTGCGGTCCACATGGCGGGTTTGCTGGGGCAACGCAGGCGAACATGGACCTATAATGCCGATCAGGGCTGGACAGCGCTCAATTTGGTGGCGTCCATCGCGTCTTTCGTGATGGCCATCGGCTTTGCGCTGATCATCCTTGATGTGGCGGTGAACGCATTTGTGGCTGTGCGGGGGCGGCGCAATCCCTGGGGGGCTGGCACGCTGGAATGGGCGGCGGCGATCCCGTCGCCTGCCTACGGGTTTGCGTCGATCCCCATCGTTAAAGGCCGCTATCCGCTGTACGACGACCCCCACTTGGCGCTGCGGATTGCACGTGGCGAGGGCTATATGGCCGACACATCCCGCAACCGGCGCGAGGCCCTGATTGTGACAACCGCGCGTGGCGAGCCCTCGCAAGTTGTCGTGCTGCCGGGCAATTCGGTCATGCCGTTCTTGCTGGCGGTGGTTACCAGCACGTCGTTTCTGGCACCGCTGTTCGATGCTTACATTGTGGCGGGCTTGGCACTGATGGGGGTGGTCGCGCTGGCGCTTGTCTGGGCGTGGGGGCTGGGATCGAGGGCGGACGAGGGGCTGGTCGATGCGGCGCAGGGTGCGATGCTGCCGCTGGCATCCGAAAGTGCGGACCCGCCCGGTTGGTGGGGGTCGCTGTTTTTGCTGCTGGCCGATAGTGTGCATTTTGGATCGCTGCTATTTGGATATGCGTTCTTATGGTCGGTAGCACCGAACTGGCCACCGCAGTCTTACCTTCAGCCGCAGCTCTGGGCCGTGGCACTTGCGCTGGCGGGCGCGCTGGCGCTGACGGCGGGGCCGCGTCTTGCGGTGCGCGTGATAAGGCGCAGTCGGGCCGCATGGCCCGCATTGGGTGTTGGACTTATTGGTGCATTGGCGCTGGCTGCCGCTGCGGCGACGGTGATGCTGGATCGCCCCAACCCGGCTGGCCATGCTTATGACGCAACGCTGTGGCTGCTTGCGGGTCATGTCGGGCTGCACACATTCCTGACCATTATCATGCTGTGCTATCTGGCTGCGCGGGTCGCTAGGGGCTATGCCTCGCCCAACCGCATCGGCGAGGCGCGGATCGTGGCGCTGTGGGCAGACTTCACCGCCGCTACCGGGCTGGTGGCACTAGGTGCTGCTTGGCTGCCGGGGGCGGTCGGATGATTGAAATCCTGCGCCTGTCACTGCCCATTTCTCTCTGGGCAATCGGGTTCAGTGCCGTTTATGCGCTGCAGGGGCTGTCATGTTCCCGGCACTGGCCTGATGACTTGGAGGCCCGCCCAGTTCTGCTGGCCGCATGGTTCGTCGCGATTGCGGTGCAGGCGCTCGGCCTGATGGCAGTCCTGTACGCGCCATCGCCTTCGCGTTTCATCCAGTCGACGGCTGTAGCGATTGCAGGAACAGCGCTCATTGCGGCGATCTGGACGATGATGCCCGTGCTGGCTGCATCGGTCTGTCAGTAATCCCCGGCGGTTATCTGGCGACATGCACTGAGGTTGCTTCGCAAGTGTTACGTGGGTTGCCCGGTGCTGCGGCATCTATCGCGGCAAATACGACGGGCATTCACTGGCCGTTATTTCAGTCGGGTTTTCAGCATGGTTACGCTTTGCCGCGATCAGCACCTCTAGTTTGGAAACCAGATCGGCAGCAACGTAGGGTTTAATGAACACGACAAGGTCGGGGAAACGCATTGCCAGTTCGGGTGGAATGCCCACCCCTGATTGAATAATTATCGGGATATGAGCGTCCAGCAGCAGCGTCGCGACCGGTGTTATGTCACCGTCCGTCAAATTAGAGTCCAAAATTGCGGCGGTGATTGGTCGCGTTTCGAGCAGCGCTAGTGCGTTTTCAACGCTGGCGACGGTCCCCGCCACCTCACCCCCCGCATCCTCAACCGCAAGTGCCAAATCCAAGGCGATAAAGATCTGGTCTTCTGCAACCAGCACGAGAGAACCCGTTAGCACTGGCGTCTCTCCCATATTTTCGGATTCTCATCCATATTTCCCAACGCCTTACAGACCTAGACGTTCCACAGTCGCAGAAAGTTTTGCCGTCAACCCTTCCGTATCCCAGTTGAACGCGAGATTGCCGTGAAGCTGCCCTTCGATGCTGTGCCGGGCCAGAAGACTTCCGAAGCCCTCTTTTGCGGGTGGCCCGAGGACCGGTGGCCCCTCCCGTTCTTCCCAAGTCAAGGCAAGTCTGCTGTATTTGACGTTCCACGAAATCTTGATGTGACCTGCAAGTGTTGAAAATGCTCCGTATTTTGCGGCGTTCGAAGCCAACTCGTGCATGACGAGCGCCATTGCGGTGGTGGATTCAGTCCCCAAAATGACCTGCGGTCCGTGGATCACCGCACGACTGTCGTCAAAATTGGCGGCAGCACCGGTATATGGCTCCACAATAGCAAGAACGAGATCCTGCAGTGTTGTTTCGCGCGGTACACCGGACCCCGGTTTCGTCAGTCTGATAAGGGCGTGCGCCCGGGCCAGCGCCGCGATCCTTCCGCGAATTGTCTCGGCCAGATCATCCGCTGTCAGGGCCGATCGCGCGCTAAGCGACACCATGCCACCAATGATGGAAAACAGGTTCTTTACCCGATGATCCAGCTCTTTTAGCAAAAGTTCACGCAGTTTTTCACTTAGTCGTTGATCTTCAACGTCGGTATTCGTGCCAAACCAGCGGACGATCTTGCCGCTGTCGTCGCGTATTGGTTGGGCACGCGAAAGGAACCAACGATACGCGCCATCTGCACCTTGCAGAGGAAAGGTGTCTTCCCAAACTTCACCAGTCTTGACACAGTGTTCAAGGTGTTCGACCACCCGGTCCACCTCGGCAGGATCAAGGACGCTACGCCAGCCTTGCCCTTTCATCTCATCAAGCGTTGTGTTGGTGTAATCGAACCAACGCTGATTGAACCAGAAGATATCCCCTTTCGCATCCATGATCCAAGCAAGCTGCGGAATGGATTCCGCAAGCGCGTGAAACTGTTTTTCATGCTCACGGATTTCTGTTTCAATTCTGTTGCGCAGCGTGACGTCGACGAATGTGCAGACCACGCCGGTGATGACATTGTCGACCGTTCGGTAAGGGCGCATGTGCATTTCGAAAGACATCGTCGCATCTTTCAGCGTCACCGGTCGTGTCGTGGGCGACAGCGTCCGCAGCACTGACTTCACGTCGGTTGCCAAAGCCGAATAATCCAGCAGGCTGACGATCTCGGTGATTGGTCTGCCGATATCGGTATCCCGGACGCTGAAGATATCGGCAATGCCGCGGGTAAAGTTATTGATGCGCAAATGTTCATCAAGAAACAGTGTGGCTATATCGGTGCTTTCCAGCAGGTTTTTGATGTCACTGTTCAGATGCGTCAGCATGTCGTTCTTGCCGATCATCTCGACGTTGATGGTCTGCAATTCTTCATTGATTGACTGCATCTCCTCTTTTGAGGTTTCCAGTTCTTCATTAGATGATTGAAGTTCTTCATTGACAGACTGATATTCTTCGTTCGACGACTTCATTTCCTCGTTCGTGACTTCCAGTTCGTCAATTGTCGACATCAACTGCGCACGGGTGGTGCGCAACTCCTGTTCCAGCGCCTGAATGGAATCGTTAGCGTCCTTTCTTTTTTGCGCTTTCGTTTCGGCGGGGGCTGCTTTGCCGCTGTCCTGAAAGGCTAGGACGATGTATTCGGCTGCCTCGCCTATCGGTTCTGCGATCAGCGTGATCATGTGTGGCAGTCCCGCCTGCCGCAACGGTATGTCGCGCTTTTGTACCGGTGCGTTTGTTGATGACACCTCTTGCAGAATTGCCCGCACTGCGGCGCGCAGCGGCTTTTGCAAAATATCGAACAATGCAAAGCTTGGAGAGCCGGCAGCCGGTTCAAGATAGCGGCCCATCGTCCCGCCCGAAAAGATGACGATCTGCTGGTTTCTGTCGACCACAATATGTGGCGGATAGTATTTCTCCATTGCCCGGCGGGCGTTCTTGTCGATCCGGTTATCAACACCATTCATGGGTACGGGTGCGGTTGGCGCCGCCTTGGCATCGCCAGTGGCGCTGCGCATCAGCAGATCCGGCAAAACCGTGCCGTCAGACGCGCGACGCTCAAAGATGCGATATTTCTTATCTGTGGCGCTGAACAGCTTGGCGGCGCGGGTTACAGATTCGGATGACCCCAGAAACAGCCGTCCACCGGGTTTCAGCGCGTAGTGAAAGCTGCGCATGACGCGGTCTTGCATCATCGGGTCAATATAAATCAAAAGATTGCGGCAAGAGATCAGGTCAAGTTTGGAAAATGGCGGATCTTTGATGATGCTGTGCGCCGAAAACACACACATTTCGCGAATTTCGGGTACGACAACTGCATCATTTCCTTGCTGCTTGAACCAACGCTCCATGCGTTCGGGCGAAATGCCAGCAATCGGATTTTGGTAGCGTCCCAGCCGCGCTGCCGCAATGGCGCGATCATCAATATCCGTGCCGAATATCTGGACTTTCGGCTTTGGGCGCAGCGTCCCGATCGCTTCACGCAGCAAAATGGCGATGGTATAGACTTCGTGCCCCGCCGCACACCCCGGAACCCAGACCCGGACCGTTTCATCCGCACCTTTGTTGGCAACAAGACCTTTCAGAACGGTTTCATTCAATGCCTCAAAGGCAGCCGGATCGCGAAAGAATTGCGTCACGCCGATCAGCAGTTCTTGAAACAACTTGTCAAGTTCTTCTGGCTGATCGCGGATCCTTTCAATGTAGGATTCAGTTGTTTCAATCTGCAGCAACTGCATCCGGCGCTGAAGCCGTCGCAGCAGCGTCTTTTCCTTGTATTGTAGAAAGTCATGCCCGGTCCGCGCCCTAAGGGCACTAAAAATCGTCGCAATGTGTTGGGTCGCATCGGTACGGGTTCCGTTGCTGTCTTTGTTGACCAAGACGGAATGCAGGTGTTTTCGATAGGTAATCAGGCGCGCGGGCATTGCCTCCACCGCCAGCACTTCATCGACTTGTCCTGACGCAGCGGCACTTTGCGGCATTCCCGGCAAAGCATGGCTGTCATATTCGGCCTGCGCTAGCGTCAGACCGCCGTTTTCCCGGATGGCAGCGGACCCCAGCGTGCCATCGCTTCCGGTGCCCGACAGGATGATGCAGATCGCATTTTCACCCTGATCTGCGGCAAGTGATTGAAGAAAGGTGTCAATAGGTCGCCGGGTCTGGCGTGGCGGCGCAGGTTTGACGATCTGAAGGTGTCCGCCGCTGATCGTCATTGTGGCATCTGGCGGAATGACAAAGACACAGTTGGCTGTAACCTGAGCCCCATCAACCGCCTCGATCACAGGCATTGACGTTGATTTGCCAAGGAGGTCTGCCAACATGCTCTTGTGGTCAGGTGAAAGATGCTGAACGAGCACATAGGCCATGCCTGTTTCCGGCGCGGTGCTGGCAAAAAAGCTGCGGAATGCCTCAAGCCCACCAGCCGACGCACCGATGCCAACGATCATGGGCGTCGCTGACCCTGATGCTTGCCTTGTCGGGGCCGCCCCCGGTGTCTTTTCAGATTTCGGTGCTTTCTTATCCATCGCGGAGTCGCACCTTTTTCTTGGCTGTGTGTTGGCTTAGGTTCGGGCTCGCATTTTATTGTCGGTCTCTTTGGGTAAGCACATTCACGCCCAGAGTCGACTATCTTCGACGGTCTTCCCAGAACAGTAAATTGAGCGCTGGCGGCAAAGCGGGTTTTCGCGATAACAGCGCGCTGTCATTTCGGTCAAGGCCCGATAATCAAGTCACGCAGAATGGGTGAAACGCTTGGGCAGTACCGGACCCTTACGGCCCCATTGTGTGCGGTTGGGACTTCATTTTCGACAGGAAGACTTTGACAATCGGCCGATGGACTGCGCGGCATTCTGCCTGCGATCCGGTCGGCGCGGGTTCGATCTTGGAACCAATTGATCGACGAAGCGTTGCGGGTAGGGGCAACATTGCCCCGGTTTTATAGGAAACGTTCGCCATGATCCGTATCCAAAACTCAGGTGTTGTTGCCGCGCTGGCTGTCAGCATGATGTTCTCAGCCGCTACAGCCCAAGCCGAAATGATGAAGTTTACCACCGAAATGACCGGTGCCGCCGAGGTGCCACCAAACGACAGTGCGGCGACGGGCACCGCCGAAGTCACGCTTGATACCGAGGCGAAAACCGTGACTTGGGTCTACACCCACGAAGGTTTGAGCGGCGACATGACAGCGGCGCATATTCATGGTCCCGCAACCGCAACAGAAGCCGCAGGACCCGTTATCGACACGACCGGTGAAACGATGGAAGGCTCTGCCGCGATCACCGATGCACAGGTCGCCGAATTGATGGCGGGCATGTATTACTTCAACGTCCATACGGAAAAGTTCCCCGATGGCGAAGTTCGTGGCCAACTTGCATTGATGCAATAGCGATCGGCAATCCCGCACGCGCTGCTTTTCAGCAGCGCGTGCGGGCCATCAAGGAAATCCAGATGTAAAATTGCAAGCGGAACCCTTTGACTGCAATTGCGTTTACTAAGGGAAGCAGACGGCGGGCCTGTCAATCAGACCTGACGGCACAAGGAACAGAGTGGTTTTTCTGATTTCCTGCCCTGACCAACGCATCGGTAGTCGAGCCTTTATCCCGTCGGCATGTCGTCTGCTCCACCTGGGTTTCAGGCTTGCATGAACCCTAACCCATGACCATCTTCGGCATCAGTTGGCAATTGCCGCACGCTGGCCCCTATTTCCGCCTCGGATCAACCAATTCAGCGCCAGCCGTTATCATCCGCCCCTTGCGGTCTTCGATAACTGCTTCTGCCAGCGCGCGCGCCGCGTTGCGAACCTCTTCCTGGATCTCCTTGTCCGCATCCAGCGCGGCATGGCTGGTTGCATAAGGTTGCCAGTAGCCGATGTAGCGATCAACTTCGGCGCTTTGCCCGGCCGGGACCAGCTTCATGAATTTCAGCCAATCCGAAAGTGACCGGCGCACGTTCTCGACGCCCGCAACATCGCCATGCACCACCACGGAAAACGCCCGGCCCGCCAGATGGCGCGGATAGTCCCAGCCTGCCAACTCGATCTTTTTGGCCAAAGCCGCATCTTTGCCATCGGTCAGCGTCGGATCGGGATTGCCACCGTCAGCGCAGACCAGCCGGTCCATCATCAACTTGATCGGCGAAGTGACCTGATACCAGTTAACCGGCGTTACGATCATTACCCCGTGGGCTGCGACCCACAGCGGATAGATGTCGTTCATCCAGTCCTGCGTCTGTCCCATCGCGTGATTTGGGTAGCACGAGCAGGGCCAGTGACACAGCGGGGCCGCTGTAGAAAAGCACGCCTTGCAGGGGTGAATGTTCCGGCCATATTCGGACGCCAGCCGTGACAGATCAAGGATATCGACCTTCACCTTGAATTCCGTTTCAATCACCTCCTGCGCAATTTCGATCAGCCGAAAGCTTTTTGACATCTCGCCAGGGCAGGTATGTTCGCTGCGCGACGATCCGTTGATCAGCAAAATGCGGGGCATCTGTTTTTTGTCGTCATGGCGCAATTGTGCGGCCCCGACAGCCTCGTGGGCGGCAATCCAATCAACCGAAAGATCATATGCCGCATTGGAAAAGCCCGGACCGGCCTTTTGATTGACCGGACTTTTGCGAGATTTGTCATAGGCTTGCCAGGCAACATCCACGACTTTGTTCAACTCTTGTTGAACAGCGCGGAAGGCCGGATCGAAAAACTGAGTGCTGTAGCGTTGTTTAAACTCATCCTCGCCCAGTTGCGGGCTGGGCATGCCTTCGCGCGGTTCGATGGCAGTGTCTGAACTTGATGAAGGAGGCATGCGTTCTTCCAATGTGAATGACCTTACAGCCGCATTTTTCGTTATCGCCAGCACCAGCATCACACTTGAAACTGGGCTTCTCGTTACGCGCTCGCAGGGCGCCAACAGCGCCATTCGCATCCGAGAAAGCCACGGTTATCCCGACGAGAATGGCCTTCGGCAAAATTTACCGACATTCTAGCCATGGCTGACCGGCGACGCCTGTCGCCGGCCTTGATGTAGCCAACCGCGGGCTGCGTGAGACTGTTCGGCGTTAGTGGTGGTGTTCTGGAAGTTCTTTGACCTGCTCCTTGGTCCATGCAGTGGTTGCATGCACTTCGCCCTCACCGTCGCGCATGAACGTCAACTGGCTGGTCGACAGGGAGACCGATTTGGCCCCAATGCCGAGGAAGCCGCCAACATCGACGATTACCTGAGTGGTTGGACCCATTCCGTGTACATGTGACACCGTACCGATTTTCTCGTCCGCCGCCCCGTAGACGACGGCGTTGAGCAGGTTGCCTTCATTGAGTTCACTGTCGGCCAGAACTGCGTGTGTTGAGTGATCCATTTGGTTATTTTCCTTGTGTTTAGACAAGAGCATCGGGCTCGCGCAGTCAACGCTTTGGATCCCGTTGCGTTCCCCGTTCACGATAAATTCCGAAAAACAGGCAGTCTTCGTTTGTGTAGGCCTACTGCCAAAAACTGTCTGGCAACCAACGCAGGACCGACGGTGTTGCTATGCGAGGTCTGCCGTAGCTGCCAAGGCTCAGGCGGTGCTGATCGCGGATGTGGGCCAAGAGCACCATGTCGCGCCGTTGTCGATGCGACGGTGGTCGATGCTTCCAAGCCCTGAAGCCCCGCTCCGTCACCCCCATCAGGCGGCACAGATGGCTGCGGGGCAGACTGCCGCGATACTCGGCAATACATTGAAACTTGACGGCTTTTGAGCCGCGAAGAACATCGCGGTGGGTTCAGCCGGTCAGCGCAACATCTTTGATTTTGGATGTTCTGAAAGGATCCACGATGGCACGAACCGGTCGCCCAACCTTGTCGGATGAACAGAAGGCTGAACTCTGGCGCCGCTGGAAGGCTGGGGAGACGCTGAGTGTTATAGGGCGGGCCTTGGGCAAGCATGCGGCCTCGGTGTTTGGTGTTGTGGCGGCGAAGGGAGGTTTTGCGCCAGTGCCCCGGTCACGCAAACCCGGGTCCCTCAGCCTGATCGAGCGGGAGGAGATCTCGCGCGGTCTCGTTTCCGAGCAATCTTTCAGGCAGCTTGGCCGCGATCTGGGGCGCGCAGTTTCCACGATCAGCCGCGAAGTTGCCAGGAACGGCGGGCGCCGCGCGTATCGCGCCACTCGGGCTGATGAACGGGCGCTGGATCACACCTGTCGGCCCAAGCCCGATGCCAAAGCGGGGTAGGGGAAACGGAGACTGGTTCGCATTCGTCTGACAGTACCGAGACAAGTTCGCATTTGTCTGACACCACCCATCACGGAATGCTTCGCTCACGCATCGCCTTTCGATATTGCGACGGCGACATCCCAGCGGCGCGCAGAAATGTACGGTTGAAGTTCGAAATGTTTTTGAAACCAGCCTCGTAACAGACGTCGGTGATCGGCGTCTCGGTCTCCGCGAGCATCTTTCGGGCAGTCCAAATGCGGAGTGAACTGACGTGGTCCGAAAATGTATTGCCCGTGCGGGCCTTGAAGAAGCGAGAGAAAGCGCTTTCCGACATGTCCACAACCGCCGCGATATCCGCGCAGGCAGGCCCGTCCAGGAAGGTTTTCTGGATGTGATCGAGGGCCCGTTGCAAACGCGCCCGTTCGTTTTCCGATCCCGGGCGAAACTGATCTGCAAACTGTTGGGAAGCAAGCTTTCGATACTCTTTTGCCGAAGCAAGGTCTGCCAGAAGGGTCAAAAGCATGCATAGGGCCACAAGGCCGTTGGCTTGGCCCATCTGTTCCAGCATTGCTGCACACTTCACGGCGACATCTCCGGTGAACTCCAATCCATAGACCGCCCGCTGAAACAGATCGTTCAGGTCAGCAAGTTCGGGAAATCCGGCTGCGGCATCGCGCAGGCGGTCCGCATCGAATTGCACAACGATGTCGCGGTCGCGCAGGGTTTGATCGCCGATTAAGGGGGTGATCCAGTTGTGCGGCAAGTTGCTACCGACCAGAATCAACTGTCCGGCATCAAATCCCCCGATGTGGTCACCGACATATGCCAATCCAGAGGAATGCCGGATCAGGTGAATCTCAAGCTCCGGGTGATAGTTCCATACCGTGCGTCGCCATGGGTAGTCGTCCATGCGCCACAGAAAGCTGTGCCCGGGCGGAATAGTAACGTGTTCAAAATGGGCGGTTTCCTGATTGAACCCCTGGCTGACAATTGCGGACTCCATCGTTTGCTTCCTTTGTCTGCTTCCGGGCACTCTAGGCTTTGACGCAAGAAAGTATAGATTCAGTGCATCGGTGCTGCTAGTGGCACAAGAGCGCAGCATGCACATTGATCCCATGATCTGCGGCGACGGGAGATTGCCACGGTCACCACCCATGGGAGGAATCTGACATGAAGAACACCCTAACGGGGCGTGTAGCCTCGACCGCAATCGTATTGATTGCGATGACGACCGGCATGGCGATGGCGGAAGGTGCGATGTGCAAGGACACCGTCAAGGTGCTGGCGCAGCCGCGCGATGGCCTGACCTTGTTAGAAACGTACAACGACGAGTTCAAGGAGTTGTCGGGCGCAGGCTTTCAGATCGACTATCTGAACGAAGGCGACCGGCGGTCGAAGTCGCAGGCAGATGCCTCGACCACTGGAAATTACAACGTCTACTATGTCGATGAAGCCAATATCGCCCTCTTCGCGTCGTCGGGCTGGATCGCGCCGCTGATGGACCACTACCCCGCAGAATACGACTATGCTGATTTTGACGCGGGCCGCCAGGCGACGGCCACCTATGACGGCAAGATTTGGTTTGCCCCCGTCCTCGGCGGCGGCGACATCATGGTCTACCGCAAGGATCTTTTGGAGGCGGCTGGAATTGCGCCGCCCACGACCTTGGACGAATTGAAGGCCGCCGTGGCAAAACTGCACAACCCAGATGCAGGGATTTACGGCATCGCCTTGCGCGGCAAGCGCGGCTCGGGTGACAACGTCTGGCGCTGGATGCCCTATTTCAAGGGCATGGGTGGTGAATGGTTCGTCGATGGCAAGCCCGCGTTCAACAGCCAGGCGGCCGTGGACGCAACCAATACTTATCTGGAGTTGTTCAAATTCTCGCCCCCCGGCACGCAGACCGGAAGCTGGGACGAGGATACAGGCGCGTTCCTGTCAGGGCAGGTCGCGATCATCATCGAATCCGCACCGCTGGCCGGGATCACGCTGGATCCGAAAGCCAGCCAAGTGGTGGACAAGGTCGGCTTCCTGCCGCCACCTTCGCCACTGACCGGGGGCGGTTTTGCCCACGGGTTCGCCATCGGCACCAAGGCCAACCCGGACAAGGCGGCGCTGGATTGTGCCGGGCTGTGGGCGGCCTGGGCGACATCGAAAGAGCAGGAAATGCGCAGACTTGCTGCGGGCCAGTCAGGTGAGTTGAACCGCAACAGTGTGATCGGCAGCCCGGAATTCTCCGCGACCTTCGGCACAGCCTTGCCTGAGGCGCTGGCGGCGACGGCCAGCCACACCGCTGTCAACTTCTGGCAGGATGCACGCTGGCCAGAATTGGGCAACCAGTGGGGCATCATCCTGGAAGAGCTGATCTCTGGCCAGCGCACCGATGTTCAGGCGGGTCTCGACGAGCTAAACGTCTTTGCCGAAAAGCTGGTAGCAAACTAGGTTTCCCTCCCGGACCATTTGCCAAAGCGGATGCAGCCCCCGGTTTAGGGGGCTGCATTCCATGATACTCATCGAAACGGGAGAAAGCGATGCAACGCAGGCAATCCTTGCCCTTCGTGTTTTTGTTGCCAACCATGGCGATCCTGTTGGTTCTGGCGCTTGTGCCGACGTTTTACGCGATCAACATCAGTTTGCAGGGCCGCACGCTCAGCAACCCCGACGCAGGCTACATCGGCTTTCAGAATTACATAGAGATGTTCGGCGACCGCCGTTTCCTGAATGCCCTGTGGGTGTCGGCGAAATGGGAAGTGATCACCGTCAGTGCGACGATGATCATGGCTATCGGTCTGGGCGTGCTGATGTTCGAGGTGGCCGCAACGCGCCTGCGCAACGCCCTGTGCCTGATCTTCCTGATCCCCGTCCTGCTGCCGCGAGTCTGTGCCGCCTTCGTCTGGAAATTCGCGTTTCATCCGCTGTATGGCGTGATCACCTATCCCTACCGAGCCCTGACGGGTCATCCGCTGGATATGTTGTCCAGCCCAAACGCTGCCCTGTTCGCAGTAGCCTTCGTCGACCTATGGCAATGGGGCTTTTTCTTTGCCGTGATCGTGTTGAAACTGCTCGAGGCGCTGCCGCCGCAGCCGATCGAGGCCGCGCGTCTGGACTACGCCAGGCCTTGGCAAATCCATGCCTACATCACCCTGCCGATGCTGCGGGCTCCGCTGATCAGCCTGATGTTCGTCAAGATGATCGAGTCCCTGCGCTCGTTCGATCTGATCTATGTGATGACGCGCGGCGGGCCTGGCACCAGCACTGAAACACTTGATATGTATGCATTTTCGCAAGGGTTCATCGAGGCGGGCAAAATCTCTTACGCCTCCAGCATGGCCGTCGTCATGATGCTGGCCACGATAATCATCTTCACCGTCTTATGGAAAAGGCTGAAAGCATGACCGCATCCCGCATCCTTGGCCGGTCGGTTCTGTTCCTCATGGCGGGCGTCGTCTTGTTCCCGGTGTTCTGGACTCTGCTCAGCGCCTTCAAGCAGAATGTCGATCTGCTGACGCCCACGCCGAGGATTTTCTTTACTCCGACCTTTGACAACATTGCTTATGTGCTCGGTCGCCCGAGTGTGTTGCAGGCGCTGATCAATTCGCTGCTGATCTGCGGGGCGTCCGTGGTGATCGGTATCATCCTTGGCCTGCCCGCCGCGTATGCCGTCGCGCGCTATCCAAACCGCTGGACGGATGAAGTGCAGTTCTTCGTTCTGTCGCTGCGCTGTTGATTTTCACCCAGAACTGAGCCGGGTTTTTCACCGAGAAGTGAGCCACCTCTGATTATGGATTTCGGGTCATGCTGTGGTCAAGAGGTGTGTTGTCTCCTTCTTTTTCTTGGCAGCTGATGCGGCAGCTGAACT
>JANOGW010000059.1:0-158525 GCA_031406155.1 Pseudorhodobacter sp. | reverse complement strand
GCCTCGATCCGCCACATCGAATTCGTGTCGCTGGCACCGGACCGGGCGCTGGTGGTTCTGGTCTTTGCCGGCGGCCAGGTTGAAAACCGGGTTTTCGTTCCTCCCCTTGGCCAGACGCCCTCGTCGATGCGCGAGGCGGGGAATTTCCTCAATGCGCTTGCCGAAGGGCGCACCCTGTCCGAGCTGCGCACCCATATGCGCCATGAGATTGCCAACCGCAGACAGGAACTGAACGAGCTGGCCCGCGTCATGGTCGAAAGCGGTCTGGCGCTTTGGGAAAGCCCCGGCGAAAGTCAGGAACGGCTGATCGTGCGGGGCCGGGCCAACCTGATCGATCAGGCCGAAGCCGCCGATCTTGATCGTATCCGCAGCCTTTTTGATGACCTTGAGCGCAAGCGCGATATCGCCAATTTCTTAGATCTGACCGAATCCGGCGAAGGGGTGCGCATTTTCATCGGGTCCGAGAACAAACTTTTTTCACTTTCGGGTTCCTCTCTGGTGGTCTCTCCCTATATGAACGCGGATCGTAAGATTATTGGTGCCGTTGGTGTGATCGGGCCGACCCGGTTGAACTATGGCAGAATCGTCCCGATTGTGGATTACACGGCGCAGCTTGTCGGGCGGCTGGTGTCTGACAGAGGCAAAGGTTGAGAGATGGCAAGAGCGAAGAAAGACGAAATGGCGACGGATGAGCGCACACCTGATGATTTCGGCCTGGATGAAATTGATGGAGAGCCTGAAATCGACACCGACGAGTTGGACAATCTGCGTATCGAGCGTGACGATATGCGTGATCGTTTCATGCGCGCGCTTGCAGATGCCGAAAACGCCCGCAAACGCAGCGAACGTGATCGGCGCGAGGCAGAGCAATATGGCGGATCAAAGCTCGCCCGCGACATGCTGCCGGTTTACGACGCCTTGCGCAGGGCACTCGATTCGGCCTCGGACGACCAGCGCGCCTTGGCCCCGGCCCTGATCGAAGGGGTTGATCTGACCTTGCGCGAATTGACCAAGGTACTGACGAAGCACGGCGTTGAGCCGATTTCGCCGAAGGTCGGCGATGCTTTCGATCCACAGCAACACGAGGCGATGTTCGAAGCACCCTTGCCGGGCACCAAGGTAGGCCAGATCATTCAGGTCATGGCCGAAGGATTCATACTGCACGACCGGTTGCTGCGCCCGGCGCAGGTTGGGGTTTCGTCCAATACGCAAGGGTAGTGCGGATTTCGAACCGGGGGGCTGTCTGCCCTCCGACCCCCGAGAGTGCTTGTGCGAAGAAAAAGCCAGAAAATGGAGCTAAATTTTCAGCATCCCGCGTAGTTCGTAAATTAACTTTAACGCGTCTATCGGGGACAGTTCATCCGGGTGGATGGCTTTCAGCCGCTCTTCGGCGGCCGAGTGTTTCGTGGCCGATCTGATCGCCAGCGCAGGTGCTGCCCTGAACAGCGGTAAATCGTCGATCAGTGTCTTTTGCCGAGACCCGCCTTCGCGCTCGCCTGACTCCAACGCCTCCAGCACCACTTTGGCGCGATCGATGACCGAGGCCGGCAGGCCAGCAAGCCGCGCGACCTGCACGCCGTAACTGCGATCTGCCGCACCTTTGCGTACTTCGTGCAGGAAAATCACATCGCCGTCCCATTCCTTGACAGTGACTGTGGCATTCTCGACCCCCGTCAGCTTTCCCGCCAGCGCCGTCATTTCGTGGTAATGCGTGGCAAACAGGGCACGGCACCGGTTGGTCGCGTGCAGGTGTTCAAGTGTGGCCCATGCGATGGAAAGCCCGTCATAGGTTGCGGTTCCGCGCCCGATTTCATCGAGGATCACAAGGGCGCGATCATCGGCCTGATTGAGGATCGCAGCGGTTTCGACCATTTCCACCATGAAAGTGGACCTGCCCCGCGCCAGATCATCGGATGCGCCGACGCGGCTGAACAACTGACTGACCAACCCGATATGCGCGGCAGTTGCAGGCACATAGCTGCCCGTTTGAGCCAGCAGGGCGATCAGCGCGTTCTGGCGCAGGAATGTCGATTTCCCCGCCATGTTCGGCCCGGTCAGCAGCCAGATCGCGGGTGTTTGGTCTTCCGTCAGCGCGCAATCATTGGCCACAAAGCTGGCGCCGCCGTGTCTGCGCAACGCGCGTTCCACCACCGGATGGCGTCCGCCGGACACATTGAACGCGCGGCTATCGTCAACAACCGGTTCGGCCCAGAGTTCCGATGCCGCCAGATCGGCGAAACCGGCGGCCAAGTCGATCTCGGCCAAAGCCGATGCAGCAGCGGCAATCTTGCCAGAGTCTGCCAGAGCAACGTCCTTTAGCGCCGTGTAGTGTCTTTTTTCCAGATCTTGCGCATGGTTGCCCGCGTTCAGAATCCGCGTTTCAATTTCGCTGAGCGGCAGAGTGGTAAAGCGTACCTGGTTGGCCGTTGTTTGCCGATGAATGAAGGTTTGCGCCAGCGGCGGCGCCAGCATCCGTTCGGCGTGGTTGCTGGTTGTTTCGATGAAATAGCCCAGAACATTGTTGTGCTTGATCTTCAGGCTGCTGATGCCGGTTTGTGCGATGTAGTCGGCCTGCATCCCGGCAATGACCTCGCGCCCTTCATCGCGCAACCGCCTCGTTTCATCGAGGTCAGCATCATACCCCGGCGCGATAATACCGCCGTCGCGGATCAGAAGTGGTGGTTCGTCAACCAAAGCCCGCGCCAACACTTCTATCAACTCGCCATGCCCAGCCAGCGCCTTTGCCGCACTCGCCAATCGTGGGGCTGCGCCCACAAACAGCGGTGCAAGCGCCATCGACTGCGTCAGCCCCGCCCGAATCGCCGCCAGATCGCGCGGCCCGGCGCGGTCCAGCGCCAGCCGAGAAAGTGCGCGGTCCATATCCGGCACGCGGCGAAGCGAATCGCGTAAATCGCCTCGAAAGCGGCTCTGTTCCAGCAGAAATTGGACTGCTGCAAGCCGCGAGTGTATCTCGGTCAGATCACAAGACGGGGCCGACAGCCGACGGTCCAGCAGCCGCGCACCTGCTGCGGTGACGGTATGGTCAATCGCCGCCAGAAGTGATCCGTCCCGCCCGCCAGACAGCGCCGATGTCAGTTCCAGATTGCGCCGGGTTGCGGCATCGATCTGCATCGCACCGCCGGGATGTTCGCGTTGCGGTGCGCGCAGCATCGGCGATTTGCCGCGCTGGGTCAGATCAAGATAATCCACCAGCGCACCCATCGCGGAAACCTCGGCACGATCAAAAGCCGCAAAGGCATCCAGTGAGGCCACACCGAACAACGCGCATAACCGCCGGTCAGCCGCCGTTGAATCAAAACTCGCCCGGGCAAGCGGTGTCACAGCCGCCCCGGTTTCCTCGACTGTCGCAGCCCAATCGGTCAACTGCGCCTCGTTGATAAGCACTTCCTTGGGGGCAAGCCGTGCCAGCTCCATACCCAGTCGCACTTTCGCCACCGGCATTGCCCGCAACTCCCCGGTCGAGATATCAACCCAAGCCAACGCCGCCGCGTCGCGCACCTCGGCATAGGCGGCCAAATAATTGTTGCGACGTGCATCGAGTAAACTGTCTTCGGTAAGCGTTCCCGGGGTGACCAGACGCACTACATCGCGCCGCACAACGGCCTTGTAGCCACGCTTTTTGGCCTCAGCAGGGTCTTCGAGTTGTTCTGCAATCGCTACGCGAAAGCCTTTGCGGATCAGCGCCAGCAAGTACCCTTCGGCAGCATGAACCGGCACGCCACACATGGCAATGTCTTGCCCCAGATGCTGGCCGCGCTTGGTGAGCGCAATGTCCAGTGCGGCGCTGGCAGCCACCGCATCATCAAAGAACATCTCGTAAAAATCGCCCATCCGGTAGAACAGGATTGCGCCCGGATACTGCGCCTTGATCCCCAAATATTGCGCCATCATCGGCGTGGCACTGTCGTCGGTCACCCGCATTCCCCCTGATCGGTAGGTGACCCTACAAAACCAGACTGCAGGGGAAAAGCGCCAAGTGCGGCTTCAAGCGATTTCTGAAAAGTGGGAACCGGTTTTCGGACAGAACTCGCGTAAAATCAAAAGACTGAAGCGGGCTCTCGATTCAGAATAAATACGAGCCGCCTTAGTGGTCAAAGGCCGCCTTATCGCCCCACAACGCCTTTACCCGTTGGTCGCGCCCACAGGATTCGCGGTAGAACTTGTAGGCGTTTGATTGCTTCTTGGGACCGGCGCGTGTCAGCACGATGTTGGTGCCCTTGTAGTAGTCCTGATGATAGTCTTCGGCGGGCCAGAACGGTTTGGATGCCAGAACCGGTGTGGCGACGGGTTGTCCAAGCTCTGCCTCGGCTGTCGCAAGTGCTGCCTCTGCAGCGGCCATTTGTGCCTTGTCAGACACAAAAATGGCGGTTCTATATGGCGCGCCGCGGTCACAAAACTGGCCGTCGGCATCCGTCACATCAATCGACCTGATGAATTTGTCGATCAGCGTCTCGTAGCTGATGACGGCAGGGTCGAAGGTGATCTTTACCGCTTCGTAGTGCCCAGTGTCGCCACGGCCAACCTCTTTGTAAGTCGGGCTTTCAAGATCGCCGCCGGTGTAGCCAGATACGACGCCAATCACGCCTGGCACAGGCTCAAAATCCGACTCGACGCACCAGAAACATCCCCCTGCAACAACCGCCGTTTCGGTTTCCGCCTGTGCGGCAGCCGTAAAAGCGATCGTCATGGCAACGGCAAGGCGGATCATGGTGAACTCCATCGGTGTTGGGGGCTAAGCCGGTTTGATCAATTGTGCGCAACATGTGCCGTGTGGGCAACCGCAGCAACTCACCCGTCCGTGATGTAACGCTATGGTGATGCTTCCCCTTGGCGTTGCGGACCGCGCGACATAGGCTATGCAAAAAAGGGGGCCGCTCATGACCGACCACGTTTCAACACATCAGGCCGAGGAAGACGCGCGCAACGAGGCGATCCTGATCTATGTGAACGGCAAGATCGTACCAAAAGCGCAGGCGATGGTTTCGGTCTATGATTCCGGGTTCATGCTGGGTGACGGCGTGTGGGAAGGTATCCGGCTGTACAATGGCTGCTGGTCATTTCTGGATGAACACATTGACCGGCTGTTTGAGGCGGCAAAGGCGATTGATCTATCCATGCACCTGACCAAGGAACAGGTGATTTCCGCCGTGTCAGACACACAAAAGGCCAATAGCATGGTCACTGATGCGCATGCCCGCCTGATGGTTACGCGCGGCACAAAGACCCGGCCGTTTCAGCACCCGCGCCTGTCGCAGCAAGGCCCGACCACGGTCATCATCATGGAACATTCGCGCCAAAAACTACCGCGCCCGATCAAGCTTGCCACTGTGCCGCATATGCGCGGACTGCCGATGACCCAAGACCCCAAGCTGAACTCGCATTCCAAGCTGAACTGCATTCTTGCCTGCATCGCCGCCGAAAAGGCAGGCGCGGACGAGGCATTGATGCTGGATGTGCATGGTTTCGTGAACACCACGAATGCCTGCAACTTTTTCATAGTGAAGAAGGGCCAGGTCTGGACCAGCACTGGCGACTACTGCATGAACGGCATTACCCGGCAAAAGGTGATCGATCTGTGCCGCGCCAACGACATCCCGGCGTTCGAGCGCAACTTCAGTCTGGTCGATACCTATTCGGCGGACGAGGCGTTTTTGACCGGCACATTTGGCGCGCAAACTCCGGTCGGGTCGATCGACGGGCGGCAGATTGGCAATGGCCAGATGGGGCCGATGACCGAACGTTTGCGCGGGCTTTACAAGGCATTGGTCGGGGCGTGATGCGCCATCCGTATGCGTGGAAGGGGTGACAGATGAGAATTGCCATGTGGTCCGGCCCCAGAAACCTGTCAACCGCGATGATGTATGCGTTCGCTGCGCGGGGTGATTGCGTGGTCTGGGACGAGCCGTTTTATGCGGCGTATCTGGATGCAACCGGCATCAACCACCCAATGCGCGCTGAAATAATCGCCGCCCATGATCCCGACCCCGATGTCATTGCCGCCACCTGCAAAGGCCCGGTGCCGAAGGGGCAAACCTATTTTTACCAAAAGCACATGACAATGCACATGGTCCCGGAATTTGATCGCCGCTGGATGCGCGCCTGCCGAAATGTCTTCCTGATCCGGCATCCGGCCAGAGTGGTCGCCAGCTACGCCAAAAAGCGTGAGGGTGCCACATTGCACGACATCGGCTTCACGCAGCAGGCTGAATTGTTTGATGAAGTTTCCGGTTGGTCCGGCACTACCCCTATCGTCATCGACAGCGATGATATCCGTGCCGACCCCGAGGCCATGCTGCGCAAACTGTGCATGGCCATTGGCATGCCCTTCACCCGTCGTATGCTGCATTGGCCAGCTGGTGGCAACGAAGCCGATGGTGTCTGGGCCCCACATTGGTACGCCGCCGTCCATCGCAGCACCGGGTTTGAAGGTGCCGAAGGGCCGCTGCCAAATCTGGGCGGGGCTTACGCCGAACTGGCGCAGGCGGCTTTGCCGTCTTACCAAAGGCTTGCTGTGCACAAACTATAGCCCTTGGGTTCACCCCGCCACCCCTGTCAGCCCCGCTTAGACACCCGCGCATTCCGCGTCGCGATCAGCTTTAGGCGCAGTGCGTTCAACTTGATGAAACCTGCCGCGTCTTTCTGATCATAGGCACCAGCGTCTTCCTCAAACGTCACGTGTTTTTCGGAATAGAGACTGTGATCCGACCACCGCGCAACTGTCCGGGCGGAGCCCTTGTATAGCTTGACCCGCACTTTGCCCGACACATGATCTTGCGATTTATCGATCAGGGCCTGCAGCATCTCGCGTTCCGGCGAAAACCAGAAGCCGTTGTAAATCAGTTCTGCATAGCGCGGCATGATGCTGTCTTTCAGGTGCCCTGCACCAGCATCCAGCGTGATCTGTTCGATGCCGCGATGTGCCTCCAGCAGGATCGTGCCGCCGGGGGTTTCGTAGACCCCGCGCGATTTCATACCCACAAAGCGGTTTTCCACCAGATCGAGACGGCCAACACCGTGCGCACCACCGACTTCATTCAGCTTTGTCAGGATGGTCGCTGGTGACATTGGCACGCCGTCGATGGCTACCGCATCGCCACGCTCGAAGGTGATTTCCACCATTTCCGGCGTGTTCGGCGCATCTTCGGGGGCAACGGTGCGCTGATACACATATTCTGGCGCCTCATCGCCGGGGTTTTCCAAGGCTTTCCCTTCGGACGACGTGTGCAAAAGGTTCGCATCCACCGAAAACGGCGCTTCGCCGCGTTTGTCTTTGGCAATCGGTATCTGATGCGTCTCGGCAAATTCGATCAGGCGTGTACGGCTGGTCAGATCCCATTCCCGCCACGGCGCAATTACCCGGATCGCGGGGTTCAGGGCATAGGCAGACAGTTCGAACCGCACCTGATCGTTGCCCTTGCCGGTAGCCCCGTGTGCCACGGCATCCGCGCCGGTTTCCGCCGCAATCCGCACCAGATGTTGCGAAATCAGCGGTCGTGCAATCGACGTGCCCAGCAGATAAAGCCCTTCATACAAGGCGTTGGCACGAAACATCGGAAACACGAAATCCCGAACGAATTCTTCACGGACGTCGATGATATGGATGTTTTCCGGTTTGATCCCCAGCAGAACCGCCTTGGCGCGGGCGGGTTCAAGCTCTTCCCCCTGCCCCAGATCGGCGGTGAAGGTCACCACTTCGCAGCCATATTCGGTTTGCAGCCACTTCAGGATGATCGAGGTATCAAGGCCGCCCGAATAGGCGAGGACAACTTTTTTTGGCGCAACGCTATTGGCGGTGGACATCGGCAGCCTCTTTCCAAACTGGGCAATCTGGGGCTGCGATCTATTTTGTTTTGCCAGCAGCGGCAAGGGCGCAAGGGGCAGCGCCTGTTGCCACCCCTTGTGCGGATTTGTCAGATATTCAACAGGTCGCGAAGATGGGCGATTGCTTCGGGGGACAGGGTCCGGCCATTCGCCGCCTCCAGCAGGGCCGCTTCTTCGGTGGTTGCGGCGTCTTCGGCTGCCAGTTCGGCTTCAGTGATCGCATCTTCCAGTAGGGCGCGGTCGGCGTCGCGGGTTTGGGCGCTTGCAAGTTCCGCGTTCAAAGCATCAAGTTGCGCAGGATCAAAGCCTTCTGCCGCCGGGTCAATGGCAGCAATATCGGCTTCGATATCGGCGATGGTCCGACCGGCATTTGCCGCGTCAAAATCCGCCAGGTCAGCAATAGCATCGTCAATTGCGCCTTGTGCGCCAGCCGCGGCCAAGGCAGCGTCGCGGTAAGTTGCCAGACGGCCAACCTGGCTGTTGGGGCTGGCATTCGCCAACGCATTCGGGCTGGCATGTGCGGCGTTCAGCCCCTTCAATTCAGAGGCTAACGCGCCATTTGACCCTTTCGCCTTGGCTGGCTTTGCTGATGATGCCACATCTGTGGACGCGGCGCTTTTTCCTGCGTCGGATTTGGAATTGCCGCCGCTATTGCCTTTGCCGCCGCCGTTGCCATTACCACCGCCACTTCCGTTACCGCCACCGTTGCCACCACCCGCAAAGGCCTCCGTCGCGCCGATGGATGGAATCTGCAGGCCGATCGGGCCTAGAAGCAAAGCTGATACCCCGAAGAAGCAGAGAATTGGTTTCACAGAGCGCATTTTTTGGTCCTGTCTGGCTGGCCACCGCAATGTGGTGTCAGGATACATTGACCAGGAAAAGATAACGGAAAAGAAGGCTGGAGTAGGGAAGAAATGTGGCGCTGGGCTGAAGGCCGCCCACAATACTTCTGTTCAATCGACATAGCGGCGCAAACCGTAAACAGTCGTTGCGGCATTTAAGCGCCGACAAATTCCAACACGAATCCATTCAGGCTTTTCCAGTCTTGGCGCGGCAGTTAACGAGCGCCTTACCTGAGGGCCTAGTCCTGACCCTAGGCCGTCTCTGACCGTCCGAGGGACGCCAGAAACTCTGCTTTCGCAGCCCGGTAGCTTGCCGCAACAAGGCTTAAATCCACATCCGCCGCAGCACCTGCCGAAGCCCGTTTCTCACCGCTTTGACACAGCGCAGCCAGTTCAGACAGCCCGAGGTTCAGGGCCGAGCCTTTCAGGAAATGCAGCCGACCCTCAACGCCCGCCACGTCCGGCGGCCCATTAAAGCCGGCGACCACTTCGTCTGTCTCTTCCAGAAACATCGCAACGACCTCAAGAAAGTCGTCTTCTCCGATTTCTGCCTTCAGATCCGCAACGCGTACCCAGTCAATCATCGCACCCTCCCGCCATCGCGGCTATAGTTCACGCAGCGCAAGGATCGCGTGAAAGCCTTAACGGACGGTAACCCGCATCGGGCAACACATTTCAAGTTCTAGCATTTACATGCCCTTAACCCGCAGCGCCCATAGCTTTGCGGGACGATTGGTCACGAAGGGCTTTGATCCATGAGTTTACAGCTGGCACGGAGGCGCGAACCAGCAGAGACTGCAAACCTCGCAGCCCCTTTGCGCGTGCTTGTGGTGGATGACAGCAAGGCGCAGCGCAGGATCCTGTCGCTGTCGCTGACCCGCTGGGGTTATGTCGTGACAGAGGCCGCGTCGGGCGAAGAGGCGCTGGCGCTATGCCGCGTTGAGGGCTTTGATCTGGTGTTAAGCGACTGGATGATGCCCGGAATGACGGGGCTGGAATTCTGCAGGGAATTTCGTGCCTTGCCGTGTGATGGCTATGGCTATTTCATCTTGTTGACGTCGAAATCCGAAAAGGCGGAAATTGCGGATGGTCTGCATGGCGGTGCCGACGATTTCCTGACAAAACCGGTCAGCCCAGACGAATTGCGCGCGCGTCTTCGGGCCGGTGAACGTATTCTGGGCATGCAGCGGGAACTGGTCGCGAAGAACCGGCTGGTGGTGTCAACCCTGTTGGAATTGCAAAAGCTGTACAATTCTCTGGACCGGGATCTGATCGAGGCACGCAAACTGCAACAGACACTGGTGCCCGACAGGTTGCGCAAATTTCCCGGCGGCACGGCGGCGATGCTGCTGCGCCCATCGGGCCATGTTGGCGGCGATCTGGTTGGTTGTTTTGAAATTACGGCGAATCGAATCGCGGTATATTCGATCGATGTCTCCGGGCACGGGGTCGCCTCTGCGATGATGACGGCGCGGCTGGCGGGGTTTTTGTCGGGCGGATCGACGGAACAGAATCTGGCGCTTAGTTCTGACCGGAACGGGGCAAGGGATGCCTGGCCGCCAGAAATGGTCGCCTCGCGGCTGAACAGCCTGATGATTGATGACCTAAAGGTCGAGCAGTACTTTACCATGGCCTATGCCGAGATTGATCTTGATAGCGGCAAGGTCAGGCTGGCACAGGCCGGACATCCACATCCGGTGATTGTTCGGCAGTCGGGGCGGATAGACAGCATCGGCGCGGGCGGCCTGCCAATCGGCTTGATCGCAGGCGCGCGCTATGAACGGATCGAAGCGGTTCTTGCCCCGGGTGACAGGCTGATCTTGTTGTCAGATGGGGTGACCGAATGCCCGGACCGGTCGGGCGCGGAGTTTGGTGAGAACGGGCTGGAGCGTCTGCTGGAGGCCAACAGGAGCCTCGACGGGCCAGCCTTGCTGGACGGGCTGGTTGCCGGGCTGGCGCAGTTTCATGGCGGATGGGATTTTCCCGACGATGTGTCTGGCGTGGTTTTCGATTTTGCGGGGCGGGCCCTATCGTAGCGTCGCCACATAGGCCGAAAGAATCGCTCGGTCGCCAGTATTGCCCAGCATTTCCATGGCATGCGCAAGTGTCATCCAGACGGCCAGATGCCCGGGTTCTGAGGGCGGGCCCAACCGATAGATCGGTCGCGCCAGATAGACGGTGCACAGCTTTTCGGCCCAAAGATCGTACTCTGGCATGTAGGTGAAACGGCGAAAGGCACCAAGCCTGCGACAGACGTCGATCTTCCAGCCGGTTTCTTCACGCACCTCGCGGTGAAGGGCCGCAATCGGATGCTCGCCTGCATCAATGCCGCCGCCGGGCAATTGGTATTCAGGGACGGGCTGCGATTGATGGGTCGCAAGAATAGCATTCGCCCGGGCCAGAACTGCATAAACACCTGGCCTGCGCCGATAGATCTGGCCGCGCTTTGGCGCCTCACCGTGTCGCCTGATCATGCCTGCCCCCTTGGACGCGCGGTTGCCCTGCCCGTATAGTCGCGGTATGCCAAAGTCGGCACGCCAAGGAAACCCCATGACCATCGGATCACAAATCGCCTGGGACGATACCGTCCTGCCGTTTCAGCTGGATCGTTCAGATATCCGTGGCCGTGTGGTGCGGCTGGACGGTGTTCTGCAGCAGGTGCTGAAGCAGCACGCCTATCCGCAGCAGATCGAAGCCTTGGTCGCTGAGGCGGCACTTTTGACCGCGCTGATCGGGCAGATGATCAAGCTGCGCTGGAAGCTTTCTTTGCAGATCCGTGGTAGTGGTGCGGTGCGGCTGATTGCAACAGATTACTACGGTCCAACCGATGACGGGCAGCCCGCGCGCATCCGCGCCTATGCGGGGTATGAGGCAAGCGATCTGGTGCCCGGGGCCGATCCGTTCAGCATGGTTGGCGATGGCTACTTCGCGATCCTGATCGATCAGGGCGAGGGAACCTTGCCCTATCAAGGCATCACTCCTATCGCGGGCGGATCTCTTTCGGCCTGTGCAGAGACGTATTTTGCCCAGTCAGAGCAGCTGCCGACGCGGTTTTCGCTTAGCTTTGGCCAAAGCCAGCGCCCCGGGCAGGCGGCATCGTGGCGCGGTGGCGGGGTGATGTTACAGCACATGCCGAAAGCGTCACCCTTTGTTGCGGCCGAGGCAGGGTCCGGTGCGGGCGGGCTGTTGACCCACGGCGACATTCTTGGCGGTGATGAAGGCGAAAACTGGAGCCGGGCGAATCTGCTGCTTGATACGGTCGAAGAGATGGAGCTAATCGGCCCTACGGTGCAGCCGACCGATCTTCTTGTCAGGCTGTTCCACGAAGAGGGCCCCCGCGTATTCGACGCCCAGCCTATTCGGTTCGGCTGTTCATGCTCGCCAGACCATGTTCGCAAATCCCTGTCGATCTATGCGGCGAATGACATTGCCGAGATGACCACGCCAGAAGGTATTGTCACCGCCGACTGCCAGTTTTGCGGCGCACATTACGAATTTGATCCCCGCTCGTTGGGCGCCGCCGCAAGCGCGGATCAAAGCGATGCGGGCTGACATCGGGCACATTCAGGACGCTCTTGCCCGGCAATGGGCGGCGTCGTCGGATTTTGATTTGAATCCTCACTTGGCCAACACGACGCGCCGCGATCTGCGGCCGGCGGCGGTTTTGCTGGGTCTTTGGGAAAAGCCATCGGGAACACATCTGATCCTGACAAAGCGGGCGTCGCATTTGCAGCATCATCCCGGCCAGATTGCCTTTCCGGGCGGTAAAGTTGATGTCGGCGACGCCGATGCCGAAGCAACCGCACTGCGAGAGGCAAGTGAAGAGATCGGGCTTTCACCCGCAAAGGTCCGTACTCTTGGCCGGATGCCGTCACATGAAACCGTCACTGGCTTTTCCATCACGCCCGTTTTGGGCCATATCAGAGACGATTTCAGCCCGAGACCAGAGGCAGGTGAAGTGGACGAGGTGTTTTCCGTACCCTTGATCCACGTGCTGAACCCTGCGAACTACAGTGTTGAGCGCAGGTTGTGGCGGGGGGAATGGCGGCACTTCTATGCCGTACCGTACGGCCCCTACTACATCTGGGGTGCGACTGCGCGCATCTTGCGCGGCTTGGCGGACAGGTTGCAGCAATGATCGTTGCAGGCGCGTGGCGAGAGGCGAGCGAAACGCAAGTCTTGATGGCAGCACTTCTCGGCGCTGGTCATCAGGCGCTTTTCGTTGGAGGATGCGTGCGCAATGCGATTATCGGGCTACCAGTCAGCGATATCGATATCGCGACTGACGCGCATCCCGAAGTGGTGACGAAAATCGCCACTGACGCGGGGTTTCGGGTTGTGCCCACGGGGTTAGACCATGGCACTGTGACGGTGATTGTGGGTGGGGTCGCGCATGAAGTGACGACCCTGCGCCGCGACGTCCAGACCGATGGCCGCTATGCGGTGGTGGCCTATTCGACCAGCATCGCGCAGGATGCCGCGCGGCGCGATTTTACCATGAACGCGCTTTACGCCCAGGCCGATGGCACCCTGATCGACCCGCTCGGTGGCTTGCCGGATCTGATCGCACGGCAGGTCCGGTTTGTCGGGGACGCGACCAAACGCATCGAAGAAGACTATCTGCGCATTTTGCGGTTTTTTCGGTTTCATGCCATCTACGGTGATCCCGACCGCGGCATTGATCCCGATGGGCTGTCGGCCTGCGCTGCTAATCTGGCCGGATTAGACACGCTTTCGCGCGAACGCGTCGGCGCGGAAATGAAAAAGCTGCTGTCTGCACACGATCCGGCACCTGCACTTGCAGCGATGGAGCAGTCGGGTGTTCTGGCACAGGTTTTGCCGGGGGCCAGTGCGCGTGCGATGCCGATCCTTGTGCATCTGGAGGAAGGTTGCCCACGTGGTTGGCTGTGCAGGCTGGCGGTCATCGGCGGACAGAATGCGCTCGAAAGACTGCGGCTGAGCCGGGCCGAGGTAAGCGCGCATGACCATATTCGTGTCGGCATCAGTTCGGGGTCGGCACCCGTCGCCCTTGGCTGGATACATGGGGCGACGCTGGCGGGTGACATAGTGCATGCGCGGGCAGCGCTGTTCGAAACCGCACTGCCTGCCGACTGGCTAGCCGATGCAAGCAGGGGTGCGGCGGCCGAATTTCCGGTCATGGCCGACGATCTGATGCCCGCGCTGCAGGGGGCCGCATTGGGGGTCAGGCTGCGGGAGTTGCAAGAAAAGTGGCTTCGATCCGATCTGAGGCTGACGCGCGATCAACTATTGGCCTAACGGCGGCTGGCAGAGGTTTTCCTTCGCCCGCATCCGGGCTATATTTGCTGCTCATCACACCAGAGGCTTAGTGACGTGTTCCGCTTCTTCGAAGGTCTCGTTGACCCTTATGGTCCCTACGAGCAGACAGACACGCCGCCCCGGCGGCTATGGCCGTTCCTGCGGGAGTATGTCCGTCCGTTCCGGGGGGTATTCGTCGCGACTGCGTTGCTGTCAATTGCGGTAGCAGCGGGCGATGTCGCGCTGATCTGGTATGTCGGGCGGCTGGTCGATGTTCTGGCCATCGGCGCGCCTCAAGACGTCTGGCGCGACTATGGCACCGAGATCATCCTTGTCGCTATCGCCATTCTTGTCGTGCGGCCGATTCTTGCGGGCGCCGATGTCGCTCTGCTGCACAATACAATTCTGCCGAATTTCGGTACGATGATCCGCTGGCGCGCGCATGCGCATGTGCTGCGGCAACCCGTGGGCTGGTTCGAAAGCGATTTCGCAGGGCGTATCTCGAACCGGATCATGCAGACGCCGCCTGCCGCTGGCGACGCAGTTTTCCAGACGTTCGATGCCGGTACTTTTGCGGTGGTCACGATCATCGGGGCTGCCGCCGTGCTGGGCGAGGCGGACCCCCGACTGATCTTGCCGCTTGTGATCTGGTTTGTGCTTTACGCATTGCTGGTCCGCTGGACCCTGAACCGGGCCGGGCCCGCTTCCAAGGCGTCATCGGATGCGCGGTCTGCGGTGACGGGCCGGGTGGTGGATGCCTATACCAATATCCATTCGGTCAAGCTGTTCGCGCATCATGACCGCGAACTGAGCTATGCCAAAGAATCCATCGAGGCGGCACGGCAGACGTTGCAGCGCGAAATGCGCATCGTGACCAAGATGGATATCGCGCTGACGGTGCTGAATGGGTTCCTGATCATCGCCATCTCCGGCTTTGCCATGGTGCTTTGGTATCACGGTCAGGCATCGGTGGGCACCGTTGCGGCGGCAACGGCGCTGGTCTTGCGATTGAACAACATGACCTATTGGATCATGTGGGCCACCACCAATCTGGTGCAATCGCTGGGTGTGGTTGCAGAAGGCATGGAAACGATTGCCCAGCCTATCGCGCTGGTGGACAAGTCGGGTGCGGCTGCCTTGCAGTTCAAGGCCGGCAAGATCGAAGTGCAGGGCGTGTCGCACCACTACGGGCGCGGGTCGGGGGGGTTGCAAGACCTTACTCTGACCGTCAATCCGGGCGAAAAGATCGGGTTGATCGGGCGGTCGGGGGCGGGGAAATCGACCCTCGTCAAGCTGATCCTGCGGTTTTACGATGCCGAGGCGGGCCTTATCCTGATCGATGGGCAGGATATTGCCGCTATGACGCAAGACAGCCTGCGCCGCCAGATCGGCATGGTGCAGCAAGACAGCAGCCTGCTGCACCGGTCTGTGCGCGACAACATCCTGTACGGCCGCCCCGATGCAACCGAGGCGCAGATGATCGCAGCGGCACTGCACGCCGAGGCGCATGATTTCATTCTGACGCTGCAAGACCCGGAAGGCCGTACCGGATACGACGCGCATGTCGGCGAGCGGGGCGTCAAGCTTTCAGGCGGGCAGCGGCAACGGGTCGGTCTGGCGCGGGTGATCCTGAAGGACGCGCCGATCCTGATCTTGGACGAGGCGACATCCGCACTGGATTCAGAGGTAGAGGCGTCGATTCAGGCAACGCTTTACGGCGTGATGCAGGGTAAGACGGTGATCGCGATTGCGCACCGGCTTTCGACAATTTCGGCGATGGACCGGATTATCGTGCTGGATGACGGGCGCGTCGTGGAAACCGGGCGTCACAGTGAATTGTTGGCGATGAACGGGCTTTATGCCCGGTTTTGGGCGCGCCAGTCGGGCGGGTTCATCGGTGTTGAAGAGGAAGCCGCAGAATGAAATCCCTGATGCGGCTTGGCAATCTGATCGATGCGTTTCGCCCGGCGGATGGCCCGCCACCACAGGAGTTGTGGCCGTTCATGCGCTGGGGCCTGAAGGGGTCGTGGCCCATGTTGTGGGTTTCGGGGCTGATTTCAGCGGTTGCGGGGGCCAGCGAGGTCGTCTCGGCGCTGATCCTCGGATGGGTGATCGATGCCGCGATAAACTCGGGTCCGGCGTCGTTCTTTTCAGATAATATGGCTCTGTTATTGAGTTTTGTGGTGTTCTATCTTGTGCTGCGACCCTTGGCGTTTGGCGTTTCTGCCGCGTCGAACAGCATCGTCGTCGGGCCGAATGTACTGCCATTGGTCCTAAGCCGCCTGCATCGCTGGACGCTTGGGCAACCGGTCACGTTCTTTGACAATGATTTTGCCGGGCGGATCGCACAAAAGCAGATGCAGGCGGCGCGCGCGATGACGGATGTTGCAACCGAAGTGATCAATACGGTGTTCTTCGCGCTGGCCTCGGTGATCGGGTCGGTGGTGTTTCTGCTGGTCGTTGATCTGCGGGTTGCTCTGGCGTTGGCGGCCTGGTTGGTGGCCTATATCTTGCTGATCAAGTTTTTCATGCCGCGCATCCGGGTAAATGCCGCTGCTCGCGCCAGTGCACGGGCGATGGTGACCGGGCAGGTGGTGGATACCATCACCAACATCAAGACGGTCAAGCTGTTTGCCCATGCCGCCTATGAAGACAAGGTGGCGCTGAAGGCGATGGCGGTGTTCAGGGACCGGTCGCTGGAGTTTGGTGTGATCTCGACATGGTTCCGGCTGGCGCTGATGGCCTTGGCGGGGGTCTTGCCGGTGCTGTTGATCGGCGGCACTGTGGTTTTGTGGCAGCAAGGCAATGCCACTGCGGGTGCCATTGCCGCGTCCGGTGCGATTGCGATGCGGATCGCACAGATGTCGGGCTGGGTCAGCTTTACGCTGATGTCGATCTATACCTCGGTGGGCGAGGTTGAGGATGGCATGCGGACATTGTCCGTGCCGCATCAACTTGCCGACGCGCCGGACGCCGTGGTTCTGCAGCGTATGCAAGGCGAGATCACCTTTGAAGGCGCGTCCTTTGCCTATGGCCGACAGCGCGGCGGGATCGAAGAGGTTACGCTTACGATAAGGGCGGGCGAAAAGCTGGGCATCGTCGGGGCGTCGGGTGCCGGGAAATCGTCGCTCGTGTCGTTGCTGCTGCGGCTTTACGATACCGAAAGCGGTCGCATCCTGATTGATGGGCAAGACGTTCGGGTGGTGACGCAGGAAAGTCTGCGCCGCCAGATTGGTATGGTCACGCAGGAAACGGCGATGTTCAACCGGTCTGCGCGCGACAACATCCTGTACGGTCGGCCAGATGCGACAGAGACAGAGATTGTGGCGGCAGCGAAGGCGGCCGAAGCACATGACTTCATCACGCAAATGGTCGATCACAATGGTCGGCGGGGTTACGACGCGTATCTGGGCGAACGTGGCGTGAAGCTTTCGGGTGGCCAGCGGCAACGCATCGCTCTGGCGCGGGCGTTCCTGAAGGATGCGCCAATATTGGTGCTGGATGAGGCGACATCCGCGCTGGACAGCGAGGTTGAGGCATCTATCCAGCAGGCGCTGGGCCGGGTCATGCAAAACAAGACGGTGCTGGCGATCGCGCACCGCCTTAGCACGATTTCCGCGATGGACCGGATCATCGTGATGGATCAGGGGCGTATCGTGGAAGAGGGCACGCATGGCGCGCTTCTGACGAAGGGTGGTCTGTACGCCCGCTACTGGAACCGCCAATCCGGTGGGTTCATCGGTGTTGAAAACAAGGAAGCGGCTGAGTGAAGGTTTTCATTGATCGTCTGGGGCACCTCGGCGATGGCGTTGCCGCGGGGCCGGACGGGCCGATTTTTGTCGGCCAGATGCTGCCAGGCGAACTGGTCGAGGGTGACCTGGCCGGGGATCGGCTGACCAATACCCGTATCGTCACGCCATCGGACCAGCGCGTCCGCGCCCCTTGTGTGCATGCGAAAACCTGTGGCGGTTGCCTCATGCAACATGCATCAGACAGTTTTGTCGCCAACTGGAAGGTAGAAATTGTCAGGTCCGCGCTGGCAGGGCAGGGCTTGCTTGCTGATTTCCTGCCAATCGTTACCTCACCGCCGCGCAGCCGCAGGCGGGCGACTCTGTCGGCCAGACGCACCAAGACAGGTGCGCTGTTGGGGTTTCATGCGCGTGCGTCGGACATGCTGGTTGCCGTGCCGCACTGTCAGGTGTTGCACCCAGACATCATCGCTGGCTTTCCAGCCTTTGAGGCGCTGGTGAAAACGGGCGGGTCACGCAGTGGCGAGGTTTCGGTGACGGTGACAAAATCCCTTGGTGGGCTTGATGTTGCGGTTTCCGGCGGCAAGCCCATCGACGCGGTCCTTGCGATGGAGTTGGCGCGCGTGGTCGAGGCGTTCGGGCTGGCCCGGCTGACTTGGGATGGCGAGGGTGTCGCGTTGCGCACAATGCCGATGCAGCGGTTTGGCCGCGCCCTTGTGGCCGCGCCGCCCGGTGCATTCCTGCAAGCGACGGCGGAAGGCGAGACCGCTTTGTTGGTCGCTGTCAGCGCAGCAGTTGGCAATGCGCGCCGGGTGGTCGATCTGTTTGCCGGCGTCGGGACGTTTGCTTTGCCACTGGCAGAGCATGCCGAAGTTCACGCGGTCGAGGCGGAACCGGCTATGGTTGCCGCACTGGAAAAGGGGTGGCGGCAAGCTGATGGTCTGCGCCGCCTGACCGCCGAGGCGCGCGATCTGTTCCGCCGCCCGCTGGAACCTGACGAATTGAAGGGCTTTGATGCCGTCGTGATCGACCCGCCACGCGCAGGGGCAGAGGCGCAAATGGCAACCTTGGCAAGGTCGGGTGTTCCGGTGATTGCGTCCGTCAGTTGCAACCCGATTACCTTTGCGCGTGACGCGAAGGCTTTGGTTCAGGCGGGTTACAAAATGGGTCCGGTTCAGGTGGTTGACCAGTTCCGATGGTCTTCGCATGTCGAGCTGGTAGCCTGGTTTCAACGCAATTGACCGCCCGTGTTGACGCGACCGTGACAGGCGAATGAAAACTCGATCTAGGCAGCGGCCTTCATAATTGTTAAAGCTGAAAAAAAATGAAATGCGGGCAAAAAATGCGGGCAGTGCGGATTATCCTTATTTTGGCGCTGGCGCTGGGTCTTTCGGCCTGCGGGTCGAAATTTCTGCGCTATAACGGCCCCGAGGTGACATCGGTTCAGGTGCATAAGTCGGCGCGGAAGATGTATCTGCTGCACAACGGTCAGGTTCTGGAAAGCTATGACATCGGGCTCGGATTTGCGCCGGTTGGCCACAAGCAGTTTGAAGGCGACGGGAAAACACCTGAAGGCACTTACCTGATTTCGCATCGCAACCCGAAGTCGAACTACCATTTGTCGTTGAAAGTTTCATATCCCAACGAGACAGATCAGGAATTTGCCGCCCTTGCAGGCAAACCGCCCGGTGGCGACATCTTTATTCATGGCAATTCCTATCGTCGTGGCAAGAACAAGGGCGACTGGACCGCTGGCTGCATCGCGGTGAAGGACAAAGAGGTTGAGGTGATCTATTCGATGATCAAACCGGGCACCGTGATCCACATCCTGCCGTGACGGTGGACTGCCTCAGCCCCCGGTGACCAGCGTCCACCAGATCTTGCCGTTCGGTTCTTGATACCACGCAAAGCCAATTTCGCGCGCCGCAGGGTCCATGATGACATCGCGTGTGTCGGGCTGGGCCATCCAGGCGGACAGGGTTTCAAGCTCTGTCTGGTAGGTTTCAGAGATCAGCTCGCCAACCAGACGGCCGGAGTAACCCGCACGCTGTACACGCGCCAAGGGTGATGATCCGTCAGACCCGAAATGCCACGGGCGGTTCTGCACCGACATATCGCGCGAATGTGTAGCAGCGGCCGCGTTCAGGGATGCGTTATACGCCAGCGGGGTGAAACCCTTTGCCCCGCGAAGGCTGTTCACGGAATCCAGCAGACGGAACGGGATCTTGGCTTCGGTCTCCGCGTTGATGCGGTAAATCTGCGGCAAGGGCTTGCCGTCAGTGCCTGTTTGCGGTTCCAGCGTCGGAGCACAAGCGGCCAAAGCAGCCATGCCGCCCAGCATCATCATCATACGTCTGTTCATTGTCGTGCCCTCGCTCCGCGACTGCGATTTGAACACCGCAACCAATTTTGTTACACAGTCCTTACAGAAAGCCGTGCCGGTGTTCAAACCCCACTCTGCGTGTATTCGCGCAATGACATTGGTTTGATTTGCGGTTTTCCGCCATAGTGACTAGTTAACATCCAACTTTCGCGTCTAAGGAGAAAACACATGAGCACCGACCGCACGATCAAGCTTGATCGCCGCGCCCTACTTGGCGGTGCCGCTTTGGCACTTGGGGCTGTCGCAATGCCGGCGCTGGCGCAGGTTGGAACGACCGAGTTCGAACCGCAGCAAGGGCCGATTCGCAACAATATCTCAAGCTTCCGGATGCTGGATTGGCGCCCATATTTTTCGGACACCCGGAATGGTGCGATTCTGGTTGATATCACGTCGCGCGCGCTGCATTTCTGGTCGGAGGATCAGGCAACCTACAAGTTGTATCCGACATCGGTCCCGTTGTCAGAAGATCTGACGCGCCGCGGCCGCACGCAGGTAACCGACAAAGTTGTCAATCCGTCGTGGCGGCCGACGCCGGCCATGCGCGAACGCAACCCCGAATGGCCTGATGTCGTGGAAGGTGGATCGCCTGATAACCCATTGGGTATACGAGCACTTTATCTGTCTTGGACGTACTATCGGATCCATGGAACCCATGATACTCGCAAGATAGGTCGCCGGTCATCAAACGGCTGCGTTGGCTTATACAACGAGCACATCCTTGAGTTGTTCGAGATGGCAAAGGTTGGCACGCAGGTTCTGTTGATCTGACGGGCCAAAGCTTTTGGGGGTGTCGCCAGTCGGCGCCCCGCCGTTCCAAACTTGCGTGAGCAGAATTTTGCGCCAGTCTGCCCTGAAATCGGGATAAATGCCGCGCTCAGGTGTTGCCAAATTGACGCCACTACAGGCAAGCCGCCCTCCCCCTGACAAGCTTGATTGCAAAAACGCACCCAAACTGATTAGAACCCAGTTACGAGGATTTGACTTGGGTGCGCGCTATCGCCTCTGAAACATCAGATATCGCGCGATAAATGGAGAATACTATGAAAAAGTTCGCACTTGCCGCCGCTCTGTCGGTTGCCGCTACCTCCGCTTTCGCTGGCGGTCTGGCCGAGCCAGTAATGGAGCCAGAAGTTGTTGAAGCACAGACCTCGTCGTCCGCTGGCGGCATCGTTGTTCCGTTGCTTCTTCTGATCGTTCTGATCGCTGCAGTTTCGTCGAACTGATCTTCGGATCATTTCAGAACAAGACGGCAGCTTGCCTGCCGTCTTTTTCATTTGTACCGGCTGATCAGCTAAGCCAGCCGCCCAGGTTGTTTTCGATCACGTTGACAAGGGCTGCAATGTGCGCGTCGTCGTCGTTCAGGCATGGAATATAGGTAAAGCGTTCACCACCCGCATGTTCGAACGCTTCCCTGATCTCGCCGTTAATCTCCTCCAGCGTTTCTATGCAGTCGGCCGAAAACGCCGGCGCGATCACGGCAATGTGTTTTTTCCCGGCTTTGGCCAATTCCGCGACGTGCTTCACTGTGTAGGGCTTCAGCCATTCCTCGGGGCCGAAAACCGACTGGAATGTCGTATTGATCGCCTCAATGGGCCAGCCAAGCCGTTCGCGCAGCAGGCGCGATGTCTTTGCGCACTGGCAATGATAGGGATCGCCCGACATCAAATATCGCTTTGGCATGCCATGGTAGGACGCGACAAGCACATCTGGGCGATGATCCAGCGCGCTGTAAGCACGTTCCACCGATTGAGCCAAGGCATCAATGTACATCGGATCAGCGAAATACTCGGCCACCGTGCGCGAAGCGGGCTGTCGCTTTTCCTTCATCAAGGCGCGGAAGAACTGATCGTTGGCGGTTGCGACCGTTGCCCCGGCGTAATGCGGATACAGCGGGAAAAACAAGATCTTCTCGCAGCCTGCCGCCACCATTTCACTGACTTTTGACAAAGTCGAAGGGTTGCCATAGCGCATGCAGAAATCCACCATCACCTCGCCCGGATGCCGGTCTGCCATTGTCGCCGCGATCTTGGTGGTCTGGTCGCGGGTGATGGTCATCAGCGGGCTTTCGTCCTTTTCGGTGTTCCAGATCAGTTTGTAATTGGCGCCAGAACTGAACGGACGCTTGGTCAGGATGATCAGCTGCAACAATGGCTGCCATTTCCAGTCGGGATAATCGATCACCCGCTTGTCAGACAGAAACTCGTTCAGATAGCGACGCATCGACCAGTAATCATAATTGTCCGGCGTTCCGAGGTTGGCGAGCAGCACGCCGATTTTCGCAGGCCGCACCGCGGGATGGTCAGGCGGCGCATGCGCAAGGCGGCCCTCACCCGCCGAAATGGTCGCCGGCGTGGCAGCATTCAGATGGCTGGCCGGGCGCGGCTTGTCGTCTGGCATAGTGTTCGTCCTGTCATTTCTGCGCATCATGGGTGACATAACCGCATTCCCGTCAGGGTCAACCGTTGCCGAGGTCGCGGGAAAGGGGTGTTTCGGATGTGCCAAGATGGTGGGCAAGCCTGCTGGTTGCCGATCCGGGTCGCAGCGGTTTTTGCTGGCTGTCGTGGGGTGCCCAACCGGTCAGGCAGATGATCTCGAATGTGGCGGTCACACCTCCGTCTGCGCTAGCAAACGCATCCTGGTATATCTGCGCTGCCGTGGTGAAGATGGTGCGCCGTGTCGGGTGTCGCAGCCGTTGGTGCAGGGCGTTGCCTTCCCCCATCGCGCGCAGATCGGCCATCAGGTGAAAGGCGTCGCGGTAACGCACCTTGCGCGACAGGCTGTCAGCGACAGGCAGGGCAAAGCCCGCGCGCTGCAACAGCCCGCCCAGATCCCGTATCTCGCCCATCGGCAGCACCCGAGGCGACAGCCCGCCAGAGATTTGCGCCTCTGCCTCGGCCAGAACGCTGCGCAGTTCGGCAAGAGTACGGCCACCAAACGTCAAGCCAAGAAACAGCCCGTCCTGCGCAAGGGCGCGACGGCATTGCACCAATTGACCGACCGGATCATTGCTCCAATGCAGCGCCATGGCGTGAATGACCAGATCATGCTGACCTTCTGTCAGGTCCAATACATCGGTATCTGCGGCAATGCGCGCGTTTGGCATTACGCCACGCCACAAATCGGCAAATGGCGTGACCACAGCGGGTGATTTAAACGTTCTGTTAACCTCGTTCAGTCTTTCCTGAACCTCAAGCACGGCAACTTCGTGCAAGAACAGCGCCGGGGCGCGGGTCGCACGGGCGCGGTTGCGATCAAGGGCCGGACGGTCGGTCAACAACGAAGGGGTCTGCATCACGCGGACCATAGGCGGGACAAATGGGATTGCAAGGCGCACTGCACGTGATCTACCCGCCGCAATGCATCAGTTGTGATGCGCTGGTGACCACGGACTTCGGGCTTTGCGGCGCTTGCTGGCGGGAAACGCCATTTGTGACCGGCCTTGTCTGCGATCAATGCGGCGTGCCCTTGCCGGGCGATGACCCGGGCCATGCGGTGCATTGCGACGATTGCCTGACGATCGCGCGACCATGGTCGCAGGGACGTGCCGCCCTGTTGTACCGCGACAACGGGCGGCGGATCGTGCTTGCCCTGAAACATGGTGACAGGCTTGATCTTGCCCGCCCCGCCGGTGAATGGCTGTTGCGCGCCGCAGCGCCGATGCTGAAGCCCGGCATGGTGGTGGCGCCGATCCCGCTGCACTGGATGCGGCTGTTCACGCGGCGCTACAATCAGGCAGCACTGCTGTCTGGGGCCGTGGCGGGGCTGGCGAGCCTGACGCATTGCCCCGATCTTCTGGTGCGGCGGCGCAATACCGGCAGTCAGGAAGGCCGCGATCGCGACGGACGGTTCCGAAACATGAACGACTCGATTGCCGTTCACCCAAAGCGTCTGCACCACATCGAGGGGCGGCATGCCTTGTTGGTGGACGATGTCATGACATCTGGCGCAACACTGGCGGCAGCGGCGGCAGCGTGTGTTGCCGCCGGCGCAACAGGGGTTTGCGTCCTGGTACTGGCACGCGTTGCGAAGGACGCCTAAATCCCTATAGTCGTTACAAGACCGGCGACTGCGCGTTAGGAAATGTTGTACATGAAAACTGTCGAGATTTACACCACCCCAACCTGCCCATATTGCCAAGCGGCCAAGCGCCTGCTGACAAAGAAAAACGCGCCCTATACAGAGATTGATGTCAGCCGGGACATGGCCCAGCGTACAGCAATGACCAAGCGTGCAATCGGTGGGCAGACCGTGCCGCAGATTTTCATTGGCAATCGACATGTCGGCGGATCGGACGAACTGCATGCGCTGGACCGGGCCGGCAAGCTTGATGCACTTTTGGCGGGATAGACCGGCATGCGCGTGGGGTTAGTGCAGCTGACCGTAAGCGACGATCCCGCCAGCAATCTGTCGGCGACGCTTGCTTTGGTGCACGAAGCTGCGGCTGGCGGCGCTGATTTCGTTGCAACACCCGAATGCACCAACGCGCTGTCGTCCAGCCGCCATCATCAGCGCGCCGTGTTTCACCAAGAGGCAGACGATCCGACACTTGCCGCGTTGCGGGCAGCGGCTTCTGCTGGCGGCATATGGCTGCTGATCGGTTCACTCGGCTTGAAAACCGGCGATGCCGATGGTCGTTTTGCCAACCGGTCCTTGCTGATTGCCCCAAACGGCGGGATCGCGGCACGATACGACAAGATCCACATGTTCGATGGAAACGTGTCAGAGACCGAGGTTTTCCGCGAATCTGCGGGCTACAGACCCGGCTCGCAGGCCGTTCTGGCGCAGACGCCGCTCGGCTGCATCGGAATGACCGTCTGCTACGATCTGCGGTTTGCGCAACTTTATCGGCGTCTGGCGCAGGCGGGCGCGCAGATCCTGACGGTTCCCGCCGCGTTCAACCACATCACCGGGGCTGCGCACTGGCAGGTGCTGCTGCAGGCGCGCGCCATTGAAACTGGCTGCTTTGTCGTGGCCCCCGCGCAGACCGGATTTCATCCCGAAACCGCTGGCAAAGGCCGCCACACGCATGGCCATAGCCTTGTGGTCGCCCCGTGGGGCGAGGTGCTGGCGGATGGCGGCAGTGAAGCCGGCGTCACCTTTGCCGATATCGATCTTGCCGAGATCGCCAAGGCCCGCGCGCGTATCCCGTCGCTCGACCATGACCGCGACATTGCCGGCCCGTGATGCAGGAAAAATCCGAAGACATCGCCGTTGCCCTGTTCGGCGAGTTGTTTGCCGCCGACCAGTTGGCGCGCAACCGGATCTCTAAAGTGTTGCCGCGCGGCATGGAATTGTCGCATTTTTCGGTATTGAACCATCTGGCCGGGATCGGTGAAGAACGATCCCCCGCCCAACTGGCGCGCGCGTTTCACGTCACACGGGGGGCCATGACCAACACTTTGGCCAAGCTGGAATGGGCCGGGCACATCCATATCCGCCCGGATTGGGATGACGCACGGCGCAAGTTCGTCGCCATCAGCCCGTCGGGCCGGGCCGCACGCGATGCAGCCGTTCAGGCCATAGCGCCTCTGATCGGCGAAGTGGTGCAGGCACTGGGCGCAGACCGTGTCCGGGCGGTGCTACCCGTCTTGCGCGAATTGCGCAGGCGGCTGGAAGGCGACGCCTGACACCCGAACCGCGTAAACATTTGTCAAGCATTCCTGCGTAACGCTGTGGGCAATGTCGCGATTGCCGAGTGACGGCACACAAAGGGGGCGATGCATGCGTGTTGTGATCACCGGTGCTGAAGGCAGGCTTGGGCGCGTCCTGCGCACTATCTGGTCGAAAAGTGGGACTTTGGGGTTTGAACCCATCTGGTCCAGCAGGCAGCGCGATATGGTCTGGGATATCGGGTCAGGACATGTACCCGACATTCCGAAAGGCGCGATCATTCTGCATTTGGCCGGGGTACTGCGTGGTGATCCTGCGGCGTTATCCGCAAACTCAGGCCTCGCGCTGACCGTTTGTGCAGCGGCGGCAGTGGCCGGGGCTGGGCATGTTTTCCTTGCGTCATCGGCAGCAATCTATGGCCCCGGGGTCAATGATCATGTCGAGGTACAGGCACCAGCACCGCAAACTGACTATGGCCGCGCAAAACGCGACATGGAGCGGGAGGCGCTGTGCTGGGCGCACCGGTCTGGCCCGGATGCGCCGGGCATCACGTGCCTCAGGATCGGCAATGTTCTGGGGTACGACACCCTTTTTGGCGGGGCAAAGGCAGGGCAGGGCGTTATCCTTGATCCGGTGCCGGGGCAGCCAGACGGTCCGATCAGATCCTATATCGGGCCGGCTGCGTTGGCGCAGGTTCTTGCGCGTCTTGCGGTGCATGCGGCGGCAGGTGTCGCCATGCCCCTGATCCTGAACATCGCCGCACCCGCCCCGGTCGGGATGGCTGACCTGCTGCGCGCTGCGCGCATTCCGTTTCAGTTTGGCAAGCCGAATGCGCGGGTCATTCCGAAGGTCAGCCTGTCGACCAGACGGCTGGCAACGCTGGTACCACTTGAGCATGCCGATGCGGCGGCGATGGTCGCCGATTGGCGTAACCTGACGGCCGGTGCCGCATGACGCGCTCGAAACGCATTTTCGATGTGATCATGGCGCTGTTTGGCGTCATCGCGTTTGCTGTGCCTGGCGTGCTGATTGCCGTTGCCCTGCTGGTCAGCCACGGGCGGCCCATTTTCTATCGGTCGGAACGCATGTTCGGGCTGGATCGGGCGTTCTGGCTTTGGAAGTTCCGCACCATGCGGCAGGCGGCGCAGGATCAGGGCGTTTCGGGCGGTGACAAGCGGGGCCGCATCACGCAACTGGGCGGTGTCTTGCGGCGCACCCGCCTGGATGAGCTGCCACAATTATGGAACATCCTGCGCGGCGATATCAGTTTTGTCGGGCCAAGGCCGCCTTTGCGTGTGTATGTCGAGCGATTCCCGCAGCTATATGCGCAGGTTTTGATCTGCCGCCCGGGCATCACCGGGCTTGCCACGCTTATATTTCACAAACACGAGGAAAGACTGCTGGCTGCCTGCGTCACCGCCGATGAAACCGATGCGGTTTATGCCCGCAGATGCATTCCCCGCAAGGCCCGCCTTGACGTCATCTATCAACAAAAACAGACCCTGTTATGGGACATTTCCATTCTGGCCCGAACGGTTGCGGGTATTTCGCGGCGGGGGCCGTCAGGCTTAACCGACGGTTCATCATCACGGCGCTAGGGTTGCTCTGAAGTCGACTTTCGGATGAAAGCAAAGGCAAAAGATGTCTCCGCGCGCAAAACTTCTTCACCGGGTTATGGCCTTGTCACGCCCCGGCAAACGCCTGATATTTCTGGTCGTGGACATGGTGCTTGCCGTGGTGGTTTTCGCGGTGGTCACGGCACCAACGCCTGGCCTGATCAGCCTTCAGGCCACGCTCGTTCTGCTTGTCGTTGCGTGCATGGGGGCTGCGGCGTCGCGTGCAGTCGGGCTGCCACGGATCAAGTTGAACGCTTATGGTCGTCATGCGCTGCTGGCCACAGCCAAATATGCCACACTCGTCACGCTTGGCATGATCGCGCTATGCCAGGTCGCCCGAATTGCGATTGAACCCGCTGGTGCGGCAGAAATCGGGCTGGCGCTTTTTCTGGGGTGCATTGCCAGCCGGTATGCGATGTTGACCCTCCTTCAGTGGATTTTGCGGCAAGGCGCGGTGCGCCGCAGGGTGCTGATCTATGGTGCGGGCGACACCGGCGTTCAAATGGCGCTGGCACTGCGGCACCATCAGCACATTGTTCCGGTCGCGTTTCTGGATGATGATGTTCATCTGCAATCGGTGACGGTCGCGGGTTTGCCCGTAGTGTCGCCGCAGCGGCTGGAGGCGGCGTTGTCTGATCTGGCGGCTTACCGGGTCTTGCTGGCAATGCCGTCTGCCTCGAACGCCAGACTGGCACAGATCACCAAGATGCTTCAGGCGCTGGGGCTAGAGGTTCAGGTGATGCCGTCATTCGCCAAACTGGTGGGCACCGACACGGCCGCGCAGCCGGCAGCGCCGGAAATGCACGCACAGCTTCTTGGCCGTTCAGAACTTGCCGATGATACGCCGGCAGTTGGCACCGTATTGGCAGGCCGCGTCGTTCTGGTATCGGGCGCGGGGGGGTCGGTGGGATCTGAACTTTGCCGTCAACTGATCGCGCACCGGCCACGGCGGCTGATCCTGTACGAGCGGTGCGAACTGGCGCTCTATACGATCGAGCGGGAAATGCGTGATCTGGCGGGCGCCCATGATGTAGATATCGTTCCCATCCTTGGGTCGATCATTGATGCGCGGTTTGCCCGCAACACCATGATCGAGACGGGCACCGAGATCGTGTTTCATGCCGCCGCCTACAAACATGTGCCGCTGGTCGAGGCCAATCCCGTCGCTGGGCTGGCCAACAACGTCATCGGAACGCATGTCTTTGCCGATGCGGCCATTTCTGCCAGCGTGGACCAGTTTGTGCTGATTTCGACCGACAAGGCGGTGCGGCCCCGCAGTGTGATGGGCGCCACCAAACGGCTTGCCGAACTGGTGATACAAGACCTGGCGAAACGGTCCGCGCGGACGCGTTTTTCCACGGTGCGGTTTGGCAATGTCCTGGGCTCGTCCGGGTCTGTCTTGCCGCTGTTTCGCGACCAGATTGCCCGTGGTGGGCCCGTTACCCTGACCCATGACGATGTCACGCGGTACTTCATGACCCTTGCCGAGGCCGCGCAGCTGGTTCTTTTGTCGACCGCGTTCCGCCATCGGCCTGCCTTGGGCGATAGCTTCGTGCTGGACATGGGGCAGCCGATCAGAATTCGCGATCTGGCCGAGCGGATGATCCTGGCCAAGGGCCTGTCGGTCAAAAGCGCTGACAACCCGTCTGGCGATATCGAGATTGTCGTGACAGGGTTACGGCAGGGTGAAAAATTGCACGAAGACCTGTCAGTAGGCGGGAAGTTGTTGCCCACATCACATCCAAAGATCAGGCGTGACCAAGACACCGGGTTGCCCCACTTTGCCGTGGCTAGCGCCCTTAAGGCCGCACGTGATGCTGTTCGCACGGGCGATCAACGGGCCGCGCGGGCGGTGCTGGCTGATTGGGTGGACGGCTTTCCTCGGATTGATGACACGAGTTTCAACAGGGAAGCAACCGTGACAGTCTGGTACGCGATCCCGCTCGCCGTTCCGCAGATGGCGCGGATGTAGGCGAACCCCGGTTGCCTGCACACTGTGCCAAGATAATCGCTTTTGGTTGGCTGGCGTTCAGGGCAAGATGCCGCGAACAACCAAGGTGTGCCGACGATGACAGAGGTCTTTCAGAAAAGCTTTACCCAGCAAGAGCCAATCTCGGAAACCGCAATTGCGCAGGCAGTTGCGGTCATGCGATCTGGCCGGCTGCACCGATACAATGTCGTGCCCGGCGAAGTTGGTCCGGTGGCGCAGTTTGAACGCGCATTTGCCGATTGGCTGGATGCTCCCTTTGCATTGGCATTGGCATCTGGCGGGCAGGCCCTGCAGATCGCACTTCGGGCAGCAGGCGTCAAACCCGGTGACAGGGTCTTGACGAACGGCTTTACGCTTGCGCCCGTTCCCGGTGCGATTGCGGCCGTTGGTGCGCGCCCGCTGTTGGTTGAAACCAACGAAAACCTGCGCCCCGATCTGACGGATCTTGAGGTGAAGGCGGCCAAAAGGCTGGCGCGCGTTCTGATGCTGTCGAATATGCGCGGCCATCTGCCGGATATGGAGGCCGTTCAGATGATCTGCGCGCGCCACGGTCTTTTGCTGATCGAGGACTGCGCCCATACGATGGGGGCGACGTGGAAGGGCAGGCAAAGCGGCACTTTCGGGCTTGCCGGCTGTTTCTCTACGCAGACTTACAAGCACATGAACTCTGGCGAGGGCGGCATACTGACGTCGGACGATCCGGATTTCATGGCGCGGGCGACCCTGCTTTCGGGGTCTTACATGCTGTACTCGCGTCATGGCGCGGGGCCGGAAGCGCGGTATTTTGATAGCGCGCGCTATGACATGCCCAATTGTTCCGCGAGGATGGATGCCGTGCGCGCGACGCTGCTGCTGGATCAGATCGGATCGCTGCCTGGCCGGATTGCGCGCTGGAACGACCGGTATCGCGCAGTGGAAAGCAGGCTCGCAGATGTGCCGGGCCTGAGTTTGCCGTACCGTCCGAATGAGGAAAGCTATGTCGGATCATCAATCCAGTTTCTGGTTCCGAAACTGTGGGGCGCACAAAACTGCACCCGATTTGTTGATGCCACCGCCGCACGCGGGGTGGAAGTGAAATGGTTTGGCGCAGCGGAGCCAAAGGCGTTCACAAGTCGCTATGACAGCTGGCACTTTGCAGCACCGGACCCGTTGCCGCAGACCGACGCCGTGCTGGCGCGTTTGTTCGACATGCGGCTTCCGCTGACCTTTGACCTGTCGGATTGCCGGTTGATCGCAGACATCCTTGCCGATGAATTTACACAGGAAAATCAGGGTTTAAGTCTATAATGAGGGGCACAATCCGATCTTTGGTCGCGCTGATCGGGGCGTTGATGCGGCGGTCTGATCGTGCCGAGTTGGGCTTGATTGCGGCAGGGGTTGCGTTCTTTGGGTTTCTGGCAATCTTTCCAACAGTTGCCGTCATCATCGCTGTCTGGGGGTTTGTGGCAGATCCGGCGGTCATTCGGAACGACCTCGAGTTGCTGAAGGGTTTTCTTCCGCCAGAGGCATTTGTGCTGCTGTCAGCACAGGTTGACAGCCTGCTGTCGGCGAACAATCGACAACTGGGTTGGACCACGATCCTTTCTACCGGGCTGGCGATATGGGCGGCGCGAGCGGGGTCTGCTTCGCTTATTCAAGGATTGAATGCCGTGCATCATCTGCCGCAACGGAGTGGTGTTTCGCATCAACTGCAGGCTTTGGTAATGACCATCGCGTTGATCGGGTTGGCGCTGGCTGCCATGGTCGCGGCGGTGGTCGTGCCATTGGCAATTGGCTTTCTGCCGCTTGGCCGGTTCGACGTCATCACATTGGAACTGGCAAATGTTTTGTTTGGCGCAGCCCTGCTGGTGCTGGGTATTGCTGTCGCCTTGCGGTTTGGCCCCAACAAAGCCCTCGCGCCGCCGTTGTTTACCCGGGGTTTGCTTCTGGCGATCGTCTTTTGGCTGTTGGCTTCGCGCGGACTGGTCCTCTATCTGGCTAATTTCAACACCTATAATCAGATTTACGGATCCATCGGGGCCGTAGTCGCCCTGCTGATGTGGCTTTACCTCAGTGTGTATGCCGTTCTGATCGGTGCCGCCTACGATGCCGAACGCAGTGCGCAGGCGGATCAGTAGTCCTTTTCCAGCACAATGCCGAGGCCTGTGGTGCCGTCTGACCCCGCGCGCCCGCGCAATGTAATGCTGTCTGTCACATCAAGGTTCAGCAGAATCTGGCTTTTGCCTGTCTGGTCGACCTCAATTTCGGAATAAAGATTGCGCGCGATGTACTTTCCCGCGCTTAACGATGCCTCACCGTCTTCGGTCGTGCGCACATCCAGATCGTCAAGGCCAAAGCCCTTGCGAAGCCGTGCAACGATACCATCGCCGCCCCTGCCGGCCAGACTTGCAACCGCGCCGGCCAGTTGAGCCGCCTGAAACGCTGACAGGTTTTCCAGCCCGCGATCAAAAAGCAGCCGTGACAGCACTTCCTCTTGCGGCAACGATGGCGACGAAGTGAAGCTGACCACGGGGTCACTGACCAGCCCTTCGATCAGTACCGAACTGGTTACGCCATCACTTACCGTTGACGCGGCAACGCGAATGAACGGTACGAAATCTCCTTCAAGCCGCAACTGCGCCTCGGAAAGTTCAAGCCTTTTGCCCAGAATATCAAGTCTGCCGCGGATCAGGTTCAGACCACCCTCCGGGATCACGATCACCGTCGTGCCGCGCAACCGCAGGGTGCCGCCCAATTCGGCATCAAGCCCGCGGCCCCGCAGGAAGACGCGTTCAGGGGCGGAAATCGTCAGATCAAGCCCATAGGCCCGGCGATCCACCTGCCCGCCACCACCACTGGGGCCGGCCAGAAGCCCGGCGCGTGCCCGGGTTGCCCGAACGGTGCCCGGTTCTGCAATGTGGCGCAGATCCGGGATCGGCTCGGTGCCACCGACCCCGCCAGATGGCACCTGCAATTCAGTGTCGCGCAGTTGAATATTACCCGCAACAACAGCCCCTCCGGCAAGCGGTCCGGTGATGGTGACATTGCCGGAAGCCCGGGTTTCGTACAGCTCCGGGTCGCGCAGAACCACATCCCGCAGGCTAAGCGAAAGGTCGGCATTGTTGGGTGCTGCAAGACCAAAACTGCCATTGATCGTCGCTCCGCCACCGGTCGATACGGCCGCTTGCCCGCTGAGCTGAGCCTGCCCGCCCGACAGAGTTGCGGTCAAAGTCGTATCTTGCAGCGAAAATGGTAAATCCGGGCTGCTGATGCGACCGCCGGCAAGGCTGACCTGGCCAGCAAGAGCGGCCAGACGCATCGGGCCGTTCAGGCGCAGATCGAACCCCAGATCGCCAGAGATCGCACGCCGCCCCATGAACGCGTTTGCCAGCGCCGCCTGACCTTTGCCGTTGATCGCCAGGTCTGCAGTGGCCCCAGTTCTGGCGACAACCCCCGCGACGGTGGCGTCAATCTGCCCCGGTCCCTGTGCCCGCAATTGCAGTTCAACGCCGTCTGGCGCGTTGATAACAGTTCCGATGACACTGACTGCACCCGGAAACTCCGGCAACAGGATGCCCAGATTGGCCAGCTTCGCGGTCAGATCGATTTCCGAAGGTGTGTCGCCGGTTGATTTGGCACTCAGCGTGAGTTGTGGATTGCTAAGGTCGGCTTGGGCAATCTGGACCGTGCCATCCGCCAGACCCATCTTCAGGGAAAGGGTAGATGTACCGCGCAGTACCCTGTCCGCCTCGGGCTGGCCAATCGCAAGATCGACGCCCTTGCCATCAAGGGTAATCGACCCCGATTGCAACGTGCCCGTCAGTGATGCCCTTGCGGTCAGCGCCCCGCGGTATTGCCCACCCAATGCTGACAGATCGGAAAACGCCAGATCAGCCGCCAGATCACTGCCAGCGCTTGCCAGCGTGCCAGATGCAGTGGCGTTCAGGCTTGCGGCGCGGATGGTCAGGCTGCGCAGATTGGTGCCGGTTTCAGTCCGCGTGACAGAGGCGTCGATGCGCGACGCTCCCGCCAGCAGTGCGTCGAGTTCCGCTAGACCACTGCGCAGGTTCGTGCCATTGACGGCGGCCGTCAGATCGAACGTTCCACCCAGAATGCTTGCGGTCCCACCAAGGCTGGCGGCGGCAGTACCAGACAGGGGGCGCCCGGCAAGCGCGGACAGACGGCCCAGATCGGCGATCCGCGCGGTGGCCTGCCCGGTCACCGTGAGGCCCGTTGCGAGGCCTTCAATCCGCCCGCGTGCGCTAAGTTCAACATCGCCTGCTGTCAGATCAAAGGTGGATAGTGTCAGGCTGCCCGACCCTTCCGCCCACGATCCGGCGGCGAAACCTGTGATTGCCGGCCCCAGTGCCTGCGCCAAAGCCGCGTCGCGCGGGGCGACGCCGTCTGCGCCAAAGCGGGTGGTGAAATCCAGCAGCGCGCCCGTATTGCCGCGATTGATCCTGCCCGATCCATCCAGCGACAGCCGGGCAATTTTCAGGTCAGGTCGAACAAGGCCCTCGATCACGCCCTTGATACCCCAGTCATCGCCAACCACCGCATCGAACGACAGATCAAGATTGGCCCCGGTTATCAGGGTTTCGGTGCCGCCGCTAAACGGCAAAAGTATCGGCTCGCCATCCGGGGACGCCAGTATTGCATTCAGGCCAAATCTGTCTGGCAGGCCATCGGCGGCAAGAGCCAGGCTGCCGGTCAGTGCCAGAACCCGGGTCTGCAACGCCAGTTCAGAAAGTTCCACCTTGCCGCCCGCACTGCGCGCGCCGATTGCTGTCAACCTGACATCCGACCCGAAGAACTTTGCATAATCCGGCAAGAACAATGGGGCAAGATCGCCGCCAAGATCGGCGTTGAACTGAGTCGCGCCATCGTCGGTGCGCCTGATCACAACCGATCCTGCAAGGCGATCAGTGCCATCCGTTGCCAACGCGATGTCGGCCACAAAGTCGTTCAGTTGCCCGCTGCCCTTGATGGTCAGGCTGGCGCTTGGTGTTCCGGGCAGGCCCAGCAGAGCCGCCGCAATGCCGCCTTCCGCTTCGGTCGCATCCAGATCAAGGATCAACTGGCCACTGGCGTTCGAATAGCTGGCGGCAAGTGTTATCTGCCCCTCTGGCCCGTCGTCCGTCCGATCAAGCATCAGGTTCGCACGGCCCTCGCCGTCCATCAAGGCCATCGACGCCTCGAATGTGCCTTCGACGGCGCTGCCGAACACAGGTGCCTCCAGCACGATCCTGGTTGCGGCGATGCGGCCGATATCTACCGAAACTGGCAGTTCCGGCAACGAGAAGCCTGACGCTTCGGGCGATGGCAGGCGGTTTTCATCGGGTATCGGCCGGCGGGTGACGATGATTTCATCCGCTGTCAGCGCGTTCACCGAGACCCGGCCATTGAACAGCGCAGCCCGGTTCCAATCCAGCGCCACGCCATTCAATGTCAGCCACACGCCATCCCTGTCGGCGATGGTCATCGAAGTAATCGTTGCCTGCGACGACAGCGCCCCGGCAAAGCCGGTTATCGTGACCTGCCGTCCGATGTCTGAAAGGTTGTCTTCCAGAAACGCGGTAAGATAGCTGCGGTCATCGGTTTGGGCGGCGGCCATGCAGGGCAGCAGAAAGATCAGGAGGAACAGCCAGTTTCGCATCAGAATGATTGCCCTATGCCGACGTAAATCTGCACGCCTTCGCCCGTTGACCCGCCGACTGGGATTGCAATATCCAATCTGATTGGACCAAACCCGGTGGCATAGCGCAGCCCCAGCCCGGCACCGGCGTGCCAGTCCGACGACGCGTCGCCAAACCCGCCGACAGATACCTGCCCCACATCGACAAATCCAACGATGCCAATCTTATCGGTAACCTTGGCGCGGACCTCTCCGCTGGCCGCCAGAAAGTGGGTGCCGCCGGTTTCGATCTCGTTTCCCGGTGTGCCCAGTTCGGCGACACCCAGCGATTGATACGGTTGCCCGCGCACTGTGCCACCACCGCCTGTGTAAAACAGAAAGTCGCGTGGCGTGCCTTCAAGGCTGGAGCCGAATATCGTGCCGCCTTGCAGGCGCGCGGCGAACACCAGTTTGTTGTCGTTGCCCAGACCCCGATAGGCACGGCCATCAAACGTCAGCCTGGCACCAGAGTCGGTTGCGCCAAACCCCAGAAACGGTTTTGCCTCGGCCGTCAGGTAGAAGCCGCGGGTGGCGTCAGTTTTACTGTCACGCCTGTCCCATGTTACGCCCAACGGCAGCGACAGATTGCGATACTGGAAATCACCGCTGTCATCGTTGCCATCGGAAAACTCGTAATCCAGCCCAATCCGGGCGCTAAGCTGCTCGCTGAAGATATGCGAAAAACCGATGCCGGTTGACAGGGTTCTGGCGGTGAAATCCTGTTCATCCAAATACGCGATGTCGAAGTGAAAGCTTGCATCGGTATCGGGCGACAAGGTTGCAGGCCGATCAAGGGTGATGCCCAAGGCATAGTCGATGCCACTGGCTTGCGCACCGATATTGGTGATGTCCCCGCTGATTTCCAGCCGTTCACCGCCGCCCCGCAGGTTTCGGTGCAGCCACGATCCGTTCAGGTTCAGCCCGTCAAAGCTGGCAATTTCGGCGCCCACGCTGTAGCGGCGCAATTTCTCTTCCACCACATTCGCCGTGATGCCCAGCAGGTCGGGTGCGGTAACCGCGTCATCTTCCGTTAGGGTGACAGAGCTGAAAATCCCGGTCCGCCGCAATCTTTCTGTCGCGCGCCGAATTTCAAGCGGGCTGTACGTCTCGCCTTCCGGCAGACCGGCAATTTTGCGGATGCGCCTTTCGCGCATGCGCGCCTCGCCGGTGATTTCAAGCGGCCCGAAACGCAATTTCTGGCCGGGGTCCAGCAATACCGATGCAGACAGGGTGCTGCTGCGGTGGTCCGCCGACAAGTCTTGTCCCGCGGTTGTCGCCTTGGCATAGCCTGCGTCGCGCCAGCTGTCGATGCCAGCGCCAACCGCCTCGCGGATCACGCCCGATGCCGCCACCTTGCCCGGTGCAAAACTTTCCGGCAGCACGGTTCCGCGTACCAGCGGCGCGATATCGGCGCGTGAAAAGGTGAACTCCGGGCCGGGTTTAACGATAATTTCGATCCTGCTGATCTGTGCGGGCGCATCCAGCGGCCCAATGTCGGCTGCCTCGCGTCCGTCGATTAGAACGTGAATGACGCCGGAATAGTAACCGCGCGCGTAAAGGGCGGCCAGCAGCCTGCCATAATCTGCGCGCGCAGCGGCAAAAAGGTCTTGCGGATCATCAACTTTGTCACGCTTTGCAGCCAGCACCAGAGACGCCGAGCGCAGATCGTCGCGCAGCTCTTCGGACGCGCCCGGAACTTGCATCTCTATCCGGTCGAACGCCAGACCTTGCGTCACGGCAAATGTCAAACTCGCGGCAAAAGCCAAGACCAGCCCTGTTTTCTTTCGCAGGCCTCGTCGTTCCAAGCTACGCCCCCACTGTACCGGTCAATTATTGCAGTTTGGCCGGTCAAGGGCAATGCAACCAGTACCACAACGGCGGAAACCGCCTTCCGGTTCCGTTAGCCGCCGTTACTGTGCAGCAATGTCCCGACCCGGCGCGATCAGGCCGTCACTTACCACCGAAAGCGCCAATGCCGCAGCCCCATGCGCCCACAGCAGATCGCCCCATGCATGTATCTCGATCGGCGGGCGCGGCCTGCCGGTGACAATGGCCAGATTGTCCATCTCGGCCAGCGTTTCAGCGGCGTAAAGATAGTCGAACCGCATCCGTTCGCCAGACAGGATGATCAATGCGGGATCGAACAGATTGATCACATTTGACAGACCGACCGCCAGATACCGGCCTGCACGCCGGAAAATTGACCGCGCAGCGCCATTTCCCGCCTTGGCATGGTCATACAGGCTTTCCAACACAACCGAGATCGACTGGCCTTCCTTGTGTTCCCAATTCAGCGCCGTCGTCGCCTCGCGCGCAAGGGCGTAATCTGCAACATATGCCTCCAGACAGCCGCGCTGGCCGCATCGGCACAGCGCGCCATCTAGCTGCACCTTGGTATGACCCAACTCCATCCCCAGTCTTTGGCCGCCCCGAAAGATCCGGTGGTTCAGCACATATCCCATGCCGACGCCATGTTCGATCGTAACGACAGCGAAGTCTGAAAGACCCCGCCCCGCGCCGAACCACAGCTCTGCCAGCGTCACCAGATTTGCGTCGTTATCAACGGTGACCGGCAGTCCAAGCCGCGCCGCCGCTACGGCCGCCAACGGTACCGCGCGCACCCCCAGAACAGAGGACCAGTAGACCATCCCTTCCACACAATCGACAAAGCCGGGCAAACCCAGACCCATAGCGGAAAGCTGTGTCGGTGCGATGCCCGCCTTGTCGCAAACCCGCTGCAACAGCATTTCTATCGCTGTAAGCAGTTCGGCCAGCGACATCGGGCCCGGTTTGCGCGGAATGACGTCATCTGCAATCAGGTTGCCTGCGAAATCGACGATGACGGCGGTATGTTCACGGTCGGAAAGTTTCATCCCCGCGACGAAATGCGCGCCGGCCCGCACGCCCAAAGCAACCGCTGGTCGCCCACGGCTTGCTTCGCCGTCGCGGGGGGCTGCGACCTCTTCGATCAACCCCGCTTCCAGCAGTTCCTGGGTTATGGTCGTGACCGAGGCAGGGCTGACACCCAAATCTTTGGCAAGCTGGACCCGGGGAATAAGGCCGGTCGCGCGCACACGTTCGAATACCTGTTGCCGAAGCGGTCGCAGCGTATCGGACAGCGGCGGGATCAGCGGGCCGCAGCCCTTGCGACCCTCTGACGCCTCCTCCGATGGCAGCTGCGGCAGCATTTCTTCGCTCTCCTAACAAAATACGGGGGTTTTCTTTCGCCTAGCGCTGCTTATTGCCGCAGTGCGGCGAAAACCTATCCTCTGACAGCCAGATCACAGCTTCCACCATGTTTTTTAATTTGACAACTGAAATTATTGTCGCCATTTTTCCCGCGTGCCGACGAATCTGTCGGACCGGCCATTCGCTGGCCGCATCCATAGGGAGGATAATCATGCGTAATGCAATTCTGCTGGCAGTCATCGCCGCGACCGGTTTCTCGACCGCTGCACTGGCTGAAGGCAAGAAAATCGGCGTGTCCTGGGCAAGCTTCCAGGAAGAGCGCTGGAAGATCGACGAAGCTGCGATGAAAGCGGCGATTGAAGCTGCTGGTGACGAGTACATTTCGTCTGATGCAGAATCGTCGTCAGCCAAGCAGTTGACGGATATCGAATCGTTGATCTCGCAGGGTGCGAATGCCCTGATCATCAACGCATGGGACAAAGACGCCATTGGGCCTGCGATCGAAGCCGCAGCAGCCGAAGGCATTCCGGTTGTCGGCTATGACCGTCTGATCGAAGATGCGCGCACCTTCTATCTGACATTTGACAACATCGGCGTTGGCCGCATCATCGCGGAGTCCGTTGTGGCTGCAAAGCCAGATGGCAATTACGCGATCATCAAGGGCGATCCCGGCGATCCGAATGCAGGGTTCCTGCTGCAGGGCATGATGAGCGTGATTCAGCCTGGCGTTGACGGCGGTACAATCAAGATTGTAGGCGAGTCGTTCTCCGACGGCTGGAAGCCAGAAAATGCTCAGAAGAACATGGAGCAGATTCTTACCGCCAACAACAACGCCGTCGATGCAGTTCTTGCACAAAACGACGGCATGGCAGGCGGCGTCATTGCGGCACTTGCCGCACAGGGCCTGAATATCCCGGTCGGTGGCCAGGATGGTGATCTTGCCGCGATCAACCGAGTTGCACGCGGCAACCAGACCGTTTCGGTTTGGAAAGACTCGCGTCAGCTGGGTAAAGCTGCCGGTGAGATCGCATCGGCACTTGCCGGTGGTGCAGCGCTGGATTCTGTTGCCGGTGCTGTGAAGTTCTCCGGCGGTGAAAAAGGCGTTGAAATGAACGCCATTCTGCTTGATCCGACACCGATCACCAAAGACACGCTGAACCTTGCTATCGACGCTGGTCACATTTCGAAAGAAGCGGCTTGCGAAGGTGCCATGGAAGGCGTCGCTGCCTGCCAGTAATGGCCGACTGACTTTTCGGCGTCGGCCACATGGCCGGCGCCGATATCTCCAAATTCCAATGGATACGCTGCCCGACCCCCCTGCGGGCCTTGGTGCGGCAAAAACGCCAGATCAGCACAATGTGCCGCCTCCCTTCCCTTCAGCAGCGATGGACCCGGACATGACCCAAGCCCACCCTCCAACAACTTCCGCAACGACGGGGCCAGACCATCAAGGTGGCCCTGTCGCGCGTTTCCTGCATGCGACCGAGATTGACACCCGGCTGTTAGGAATGCTCGGCGCGCTGTTGTTGATCTGGGGTGGCTTTCATCTTTATGGCGTGGTTTTCAACGGGGCCGGTGCCTTTCTGACACCGCGCAACCTGTGGAACCTGTCAGTGCAGACGTCCTCCATCGGCATCATGGCGACCGGCATGGTTCTGGTCATCGTGACGCGGAACATTGATCTGTCGGTCGGGTCGATCATCGGCGTCACCGGCATGGCGATGGGCATCTTGCAGGTCGAAATGTTGCCGGCCTACGTCGGCCTTGGCCATTGGTCGATCTGGATCATCACCGCATTTGTCGGGCTCGCGTTGGGCGCGTTGATCGGGGCGTTCCATGGCTGGCTGATCGCCTATCGCGGTATTCCGTCTTTCATTGTTACGCTGGGCGGGCTGATGGTCTGGCGCGGCATGGCGTTCATTTCGGCGGGTGGCAAAACCATCTCGCCGGTTGATTCCACCTTTGCCTTGCTTGGCGGCGGGCCCTATGGCGCAGTCGGTTCCACGGGCAGCTGGATTGTGGGGCTGCTGGCTTGCGGTGGGGTGCTTTGGCTGCTGCACTCGGGTCGTGCACAGCGCCGGGTGCATGATTTCCGCCTGCGCCCGATGTGGGCCGAAGCGCTTTTGGCGGCGGTCGGATGCGGTGCTATTATCGGGTCTGTCTTGCTGGTAAATGCCTATCCTTGGCCCAAGGGCATTGTCGCGGACTATGCCAAGGCGACCGGGCAAACCCTGCCCGAGGGCACCTTCATCAGCCATGGTTTTGCCATTCCCGTGCTGATCCTGATCGTGGTTGGCATTTTGATGACCATCATGATGACGCGCACCCGTTTTGGCCGCTACGTCTTTGCCATCGGTGGCAACCCCGAAGCGGCGGCTCTGGCGGGGATCAACACCCGCTGGATGACGCTGAAGATATTCTCGCTGATGGGCATGTTGTCCGGACTTGCCGCCGTGATCGCAAGCGCCCGCCTGAATTCGGCGACCAACGCGCTGGGCACACTGGACGAGCTTTATGTCATTGCAGCTGCGGTCATCGGCGGCACGTCGCTGGCGGGGGGGCTGGGCACGATTTATGGCGCAATCCTCGGCGCGCTGGTGATGCAAAGCCTGCAATCAGGTATGGTGCTGATCGGGTTTGACAGTGCCATTCAGCGCATTGTCGTTGGCCTTGTTCTGGTGCTGGCCGTCTATCTCGACAATCTTTACCGCAAAAAAGTCAAGTGAGGGGCACGCCATGATGAACAAGGGAACGCCGCTGGTCGAATTGCGCGATATCTCGATCTCATTTGGCGGCATCAAGGCTGTCGATCATGTGACGGTCGATCTTTACCCCGGCGAGGTTGTCGGCCTGCTGGGTCATAACGGGGCTGGCAAATCGACCCTGATCAAGTGTCTGTCGGGTGCCTATCAGGCCGACAGCGGCGATATCCTGATCAATGGCGAAAAGGTCGAGATCAACAATCCCCGCGACGCCCGCGCCCAGAACATCGAGACGATTTATCAGACGCTTGCACTTGCCGACAATCTTGATGCGGCGTCGAACCTGTTTCTGGGCCGCGAACTGGTGTCGCCAATGGGTTTTGTGAACGACAGCAAGATGGAGGCGGAAACCCGCAAGATCCTGAAGCGTCTGAACCCGAACTTCCGCAAGTTCAACGTGCCGGTATCGGCCCTGTCGGGTGGGCAGCGCCAGTCGGTTGCCATCGCCCGCGCGGTCTATTTCAACGCCCGGATCCTGATCATGGACGAGCCGACCGCAGCCCTTGGCCCGCAAGAAACCCAGATGGTGTCGGAGCTTATCCAGGAACTGAAGGCGCAAGGATTGGGCATCTTCCTGATCGAACATGACATTCACAACGTGATGAAGCTGTGCGACCGCGCGTCCGTGATGAAGAACGGCCAGCTGGTCGGTACAGTGAACGTCAACGATGTCACCGATGAAGACATCCTCGGTATGATCATTCTGGGCAAGAAACCTGCAAAGGCTGCGTGATGTATCTGGGGCTTGATCTTGGAACCTCGGGCCTGAAGGGTATCCTGATCGACGATGACCAGCGCGTGCTGGCCGAGGCGAGCGCACCTCTGACCGTTAGCCGCCCGCATGATGGCTGGTCTGAACAAGCGCCCAGCGACTGGATCGCTGCGGCGGAAGCGGTCATGGATGCGCTGGCGGTGCAAGGTCTTGCACGCGTGCAGGGCATTGGCCTTTCCGGCCACATGCACGGGGCTACCTTGCTGGATGCGACCGACGAGGTGCTGCGCCCCTGCATGCTGTGGAACGACACCCGAAGCGCGGACGAAGCCGCAGATCTTGATGCCGATCCGATGTTCCGGCGCATTTCGGGCAACATCGTTTTCCCCGGTTTCACGGCGCCAAAGGTGGATTGGGTCCGCAGGCACGAGCCCGCGCTTTGGGGCAGGATCGCGAAGATCCTATTGCCAAAAGACTATTTGCGGCTGTGGCTGACTGGTGATCATGTGGGCGAGATGTCCGATTCTGCCGGCACGGCATGGTTTGATACTGGCGCGCGCGACTGGTCGGATGATCTGCTGACCGCCACCGGTCTGTCGCGCGCGCAGATGCCGCGTCTGGTTGAAGGTTCTGCTGTTTCCGGCACGCTTCGCGCCGCACTTGCCGGTCGTTGGGGCCTGCCCAAGACTGTGGTCATCGCCGGCGGCGGCGGTGACAACGCGGCATCAGGCGTGGGTGTTGGCGTGGTGCGCGCGGGGGAAGCATTCGTTTCCCTTGGCACGTCCGGCGTGTTGTTTGCGGCAAACAACGGCTATCACCCCGATCCTGCCACCGCCGTTCACACGTTTTGCCATGCGCTTCCGAACACGTGGCACCAGATGGGGGTTGTGCTGTCTGCGACGGATTCGCTGAACTGGTATGCGGGGATGGTAGGGGCTGCTGCCGCCGATCTGACAAAAGCCCTGTCGGCCTTGCAAGCACCCGGAAAGACGCTGTTCCTGCCCTATCTTGGCGGCGAACGCACACCGTTGAATTCGGCATCCGTGCGTGGCGCGTTTCTTGGCCTTGAACACGCCACCGACCGCGATGCAGGCACCCGCGCGGTGCTGGAAGGTGTAACCTACGCGATCCGCGATTGCCGCGATGCACTGGCCGCCACTGGCACCAAATTGAAGCACCTGCTGGCCGTAGGGGGCGGATCGAGGTCCGACTATTGGCTGTCTGCCATCGCAACCGCATTGAATTGCCCTGTCTCAGTGCCGGTCGCCGGTGATTTCGGCGGTGCATTCGGCGCGGCACGACTTGGCCTTATGGCTGCAACCGGTGCTGGCGCAGAGATTGCCACGCTGCCTGCCATCGCCCGTCAAATAGACCCTGTACACGCCCTGTCTGCGGCTTTCGATGCGGGTCACGCCCGTTTCCGCGCCGCCCAAACTGCTATCAAGGATCTGCCATGACCGATTTTTTCAAAGACATTCCGGCGATCACATACGAAGGCCTGTCGTCAACGAACGAATTCGCCTTCCACCACTACAACCCGGATGAAGTGATCATGGGCAAACGCATGGAAGATCACATGCGCTTTGCCGTGGCCTACTGGCATTCATTCGCCTGGCCGGGCGGTGACCCGTTCGGCGGGCAGACCTTTGATCGGCCATGGTTCGGGGATACCATGGCGCTGGCAAAGATGAAGGCCGATGTCGCGTTCGAAATGTTCGATATCCTAGACGTTCCGTTCTATTGCTTCCACGATGCCGATGCTCGGCCAGAAGGTGCCACCTTCGCGGAAAGCAAACGCAATCTTGAGGAAATCGTTGATTACCTCGGCACCAAACAAACCAACCATAAAACCAAACTGCTGTGGGGTACGGCAAATCTCTTCTCCCACAAGCGCTGGATGTCAGGTGCCGCCACTAACCCCGATCCGGAGGTGTTCGCCTATGCTGCCGCAACCGTGAAATCCTGCATGGATGCCACGATGAAACTCGGCGGTGCCAACTATGTGCTGTGGGGTGGTCGCGAAGGGTACGAGACGCTGCTGAACACCGACCTGTCGCGCGAGGCTGAACAGGCGGGGCGGTTCCTGTCGATGGTTGTCGAATACAAGCATAAGATGGGCTTCAAGGGGGCCATCCTGATCGAACCGAAGCCGCAGGAACCGTCAAAACATCAGTATGATTACGATGTCGCCACTGTCTTTGGTTTTTTGCAGCGTTTCGGGCTGGAAAAAGAGGTTCAAGTGAACATCGAACAGGGCCACGCCATCCTTGCGGGTCACAGCTTCGAGCATGAAATTGCTCTCGCAGCCTCCCTCGGCATTTTCGGGTCTATCGACATGAACCGGAATGACTATCAATCCGGCTGGGACACCGATCAATTCCCCAACAATCACGCCGAAAAGGCCGTGGCCTTCTACGAGATTTTGCGCGCAGGCGGCTATACCACCGGCGGCACCAATTTTGACGCCAAGATCCGCCGTCAAAGCCTTGATCCGGCCGATCTGATCCTTGCGCATGTCGGTGGCATGGATACCTGCGCGCGCGCCATGAAAGCCGCCGCCGCCCTGCTGGCCGATGGGGGTCTGGAAGCCAACCGCGCAGACCGCTATGCAGGCTGGGACAAGGCTGAAAACAAGGCCATGCTGACCTCGTCTCTGGATGCCATCGCCGCCGATGTCCTTGCCCAGAACATCAATCCCACCCCACGTTCGGGCAAACAGGAGCGCCTTGAAAACCTGTGGAACCGCTTCATCTGACCTTGCAGCTTTTTCTTCGTCCAAATACTCATGCGACGGTGGGGTCAGTCGCGCCCCCGCCATGAAGGGCGCCGAGATGACCTACCACCCAGCCGAAAATCGCTACGACCGGATGATCTATCGCCGCACGGGCCGGTCCGGGCTGATGCTGCCCGCCATTTCGCTGGGCCTGTGGCACAACTTCGGGCATGACACGCCGCATGATACCAAACGCGCCATTTGCCATGCCGCCTTCGACAATGGCATCACCCATTTCGATCTGGCCAATAACTATGGCCCCCCAGCGGGCAGTGCCGAATCCGCTTTTGGCGAGATCCTGAAAACTGACTTCAAACATGTTCGCGACGAGCTGATCATTTCTTCCAAAGCGGGCTACCACATGTGGAACGGCCCTTACGGCGAATGGGGGTCGCGCAAGTATCTGATCGCATCGTGTGATCAATCGCTCAAACGCATGGGCCTTGATTACGTCGATATCTTCTATTCGCACCGCTTTGACCCCGATACGCCGCTGGAAGAAACCATGGGCGCGCTCGATCACATCGTGCGGTCGGGACGCGCGCAGTATGTCGGCCTTTCCAGCTATAATTCCGCGAAAACCCGTGAAGCCGTTGCGATTTTGCAATCGCTCGGCACGCCGTGTTTGATCCACCAGCCGAGCTACAACATCCTCAATCGCTGGGTCGAAAAAGACGGTCTGCGCGAGACGCTGGCCGATCTTGGCATAGGGTCCATCGCCTTCACGCCGCTTGCCCAAGGCATTCTGACTCGAAAATATCTAAAAGGCATTCCCGAAGGCAGCCGTGCGTCACAAGGCAAAAGCCTTGATCCGGCGGTGATTACCCCGCGCGCAATCGAGTCTGTTCGCGCGCTGGATGCAATGGCGCAAAAGCGTGGCCAAACCCTGGCGCAAATGGCGCTGGCCTGGGTGCTGCGCGGCGGAATGATCACCACGGCGTTGATCGGGGCGTCCAAACCGGAACAGGTTGTCGATTGTGCGGGTGCCATCGCGAATCTGGACTTCACGGCAGATGAACTGACGCAGATCGACCTGATCTCGTCGGAAGAAGCGGTCAACCTCTGGGCCCGATCCTCTGCAACGGAGTGATCAGCGGCTAGATCTGCACAATTATTGAGCGGCGGGCGTTGCAAAAAGCGAAAGCTCGTCGAAATCCCTGTGGATATCTGGTCGATGTGACAGCCCGCCACTTGACCTTTGCGTCACTCTTCCCAATTACCGTGAATGAACGTTCATTCTTTCTGCGCTGCAGCCAACTTCGCAGCGCAAGCCGCAAGTGGGACTTTACGTAAATGACGGTGTCCGCACCTCCTTCTGATCTTCGCAGCGCCGTGATCTTGGCGTCGATCCGACGCGCCTTCATGGAAAAGGGCTTCGATGGCGCTTCCATGCAGGATTTGGCGCGCGAAGCCGGGATGAGCGTTGGCAATTTCTACCGCTATTTTCCCTCCAAAGCGGCGATTGTCGAAGCGATCATCACCGGTGATCTAGCAGCGATCGAGCGCGATTTTTCCGTCATCATCGGTTCTGCTGACCCGATGCTGACCCTGCGTATGACCATCAGGCGGCATGTTGAAGACAACCTTTGCAATCAGGATGGCCAGCTTTGGGCCGAAATCACGGCTGTCGCCCTGCGGAAACCAGAAATCGCTGCGATTGTCGGCCGGATGGAGATTGATCTGACCCGGTACCTGATGACCGTGTTTTCCATCACCAGTGGCCTAAGCATGGCAACGACGATTGAGCTTTATTCCGGTCATGCCTCGCTTGTCATCCTGATGATCAAGGCAAGTGCGATGCAGGCCTGCGCATCGGGGCAGCAGCACGCCCAGCTTACCGCGCTTGTTTTACGTACGATAAATCAGACGCTTGACGAAATTCCTCAGACGACGCTGAAGGGCTGAACCGATGCCGATCCAACGCATGCTTCTTTCTTCCGTGCTGGCTGTCAGCTTGATTGCGGCACTGGTTGCCCATTCGGAAACCGCCGAAGTGGCACCCAACGCCGTGGCACTGCCGGCGATAACGGTGTCGCCGGTGGCTCTTGAGGTGCTCCGCGACAACGTGCTTGCATCGGGCCTGATAGCCCCGCTGGAGGAAGTTCAGGTGCAGCCTTTGATCGAAGGCCAGCCGATCGAAACGCTGGAGGCCGATGTCGGTGACACGGTGGTTGCGGGGCAGGTTCTGGCGACGCTGTCGATAAGCACTCTTGCGCTACAAGAGAGCCAGTTCAATGCGTCACTCGCATCTGCGCGCGCAACCATCGCACAGGTCGAAGCGCAACAGATCGAAGCGCGCGCCGCCGCTGATGAGGCGCAGCGCGTCAGTACCCGGACAGCCAAGTTGAAGGCACAAGGCACGGTTTCGCAGGCGGCAGCGGATCAGGCCAATGCCAATGCCATTTCTGCAACCGCGCGCGTCACCGTTGCCGCACAAACGCTGGAGGCGGCCCGCGCGCAACTTGCGCTCGCCGAGGCGCAACTGGCCAATGTCAAACTGCAAATGACGCGCACCAAAGTGGTCGCGCCGCTTGCAGGCAAGATCATTGAACGCAACGCCGTTGTCGGCGGCATTGCGTCGGCGGCGGGGCCCGCGATGTTCAAACTGATCCGCGACAGCGCACTGGAATTGCACGCCGATGTGGCCGAGGCCGATCTAGCCCGCCTTGCCAAGGGTCAGACGGCGCAACTGGTGTCGGTCGGCTCACGCGAACCGATGAAAGGCACAGTCCGCCTTGTCGAACCGGCGATCGATGCTGTTTCACGTCTGGGAAAAGTGCGGATCAGCCTGGATCAGGCGAACCTGATGCGGTCTGGCATGTTCGTTGATGCCACCATTCTTGTTACCGAAAGCCGGACGATTGCTGTTCCAATCACTGCAATCGGATCGACCGCCGACGGGGCCAGCGTCATGCGTGTGCGCGATGGGCTGGTCGAACGGGTTGCCGTCGAAACCGGCATTCGTGACGGCGGTTTAGTGGAAATTGTTTCCGGTGTGGTACCCGGTGATTTGATTGTTACCAAGGCTGCGGCCTTCGTGCGCGACGGAGACCGGATCAATCCGGTTCTGGCGCAGATTGAAACAAACTAGAGGCATTTTGCGATGAATTTCTCTGCTTGGTCGATTCGCAATCCGATAGCGCCGATACTGGCGTTCGTGATGCTTATGGTGCTTGGCTGGCAGTCGTTTGTCGCCATGCCGATCACCCGTTTTCCTAATATCGATGTGCCATTGGTGGCGGTGACAGTTGCCCAATCCGGGGCTGCGCCCACCGAACTCGAGGCGCAGGTCACCAAGAAGATCGAAGATGCGCTTGCCGGCATCACCGGCGTCAAGAATGTGATTTCAACGGTGACGGACGGAGTGTCGACCACCGCTGCCGAATTTGTCATGGAAGTGCCGACCGAAAAGGCCGTGCAAGACGCAAAAGACGCGATTGACCAGATTCAAGGCGATCTGCCGGGTGGCATCGAGACGCCGATTGTCACGCGGATAGATGTCGAAGGGCAGGCGATCATGTCGTTCGCCGTGTCCGCACCCAGCATGTCTATCGAAGAATTGTCATGGTTTGTTGATGACAAGATCACCCGCAAGTTGCAGGGCCGGCCGGGCGTTGGCCGGGTTGATCGCTACGGCGGGGCAGACCGCGAAATCAGGGTCGAACTTGATCCTGTGCGACTTGACAGCTTTGGTATCACCGCGCAGGCCGTCAGCGCGCAATTAAGCGCCACGAACACCAACCAAGGTGCTGGCCGCAGCGAGATTGGCACTGGCGAGCAGGCGATCCGCACGCTTGGCGACGCGGCTACGGTGGAGGGTCTGGCAAGTACGACGATTGCGCTACCGTCGGGCCGCTTTGTGCGGCTTTCCGATCTTGGCACGGTGCTGGATACGTTCGAGGAATTGCGGTCCTTTTCGCGCTACAACGGTGAGCAGGTCGTGACCATGGCCGTTTTCCGCGCGAAAGGCGCATCCGAAGTTTCGGTCGCCGAAGTGGTGAACGCATCGCTGGCCGAGATCAGGACAACCTACCCCGAGGTTGCCATCACACCGGTTGATGACACGGTCTTTTATACCTACGGCAATTATGAAGCCGCGCTTACAACCCTTGTCGAAGGTGCCATCCTAGCGGTTCTGGTGGTGCTGGCGTTCCTGAAGAACTGGCGCGCGACGTTGATTGCCGCGGTGGCCTTGCCGCTGTCTGCCGTGCCAACTTTCTGGGTGATGGATCTGCTTGGCTTTTCGCTGAACCTGATCAGTTTTCTGGCCATCACGCTGGCCACCGGTATTCTTGTGGATGACGCGATTGTCGAAATAGAAAATATCGCCCGGCACATACGCATGGGCAAGACCCCTTATCGCGCGTCAATCGAGGCGGCAGACGAGATCGGCCTTGCCGTTATCGCCACCACCTTCACCATTGTCGCGGTCTTTGTGCCGGTGTCGTTCATGCCGGGTATTCCGGGTCAGTATTTCCGACAGTTCGGTCTGACAGTGGCGATTGCCGTGTTGTTCAGCCTGCTGGTTGCGCGTCTGATCACGCCGATGATGGCGGCCTATCTGATGCGCAGCAAGGACGCGCATGAAGAGCACCAGAAAGATGGCTGGATCATGCGAAGCTATCTGTGGTTCATCCGCGCCAGCATCCGCACCGTCAGATTGCCGTTCGGCCTGAAGCTGGGCAAGTATTACCTGACCCTTGTTGCGGCACTTGGTGTTCTGGCCGTCTCGATCTACTTCATGGTGCAGATCCCCGGCAGTTTCATCCCGCCGGAAGATGTCAGCCGTATTGCGATTTCCGTGGAATTGCCGCCCGGATCGACGCTTGCCGATACCGACACCACCACCAAGACAATCGTCGACAAGATCAAGGATCTGGACGGCGTTGAAAACGTGTTCGTGTTGGGCGGCAGTTCACCCACTGGCGAGCGTGACATTCGGCGCGCAAGTGTGACGGTACTGCTTGGCAAGCTGGATCATTCGCTGGTCCACAAATTTAGCAAAATCGGCCAGTCCATCCCGCTGATCGGCCCATATCTTCCGAAATACGAAAGCAAAGGCCGCGAGGTTCCGCAAAATCAGATCGAGGCGAACATCTTTGCGTTGCTGGCAGATGTGCCCGATGTGCGTGCCTTCAAGCTGAACGACAGAGGCGAGCGCGATATCTCGTTCTCGATCCTGTCATCAAACGAAGTCGATCTGAATGTCGCGGTTGGCCTGCTGGAGGCGGCCCTGCGCGGCGATCCGCTGCTGGCCGGCGTGGCGGCGACGGGTGCACTGCCCCGGCCCGAGGTGCAGATCACGCCGCGTGCAGAGGAAGCGGCCCGCCTTGGTGTGACCGCACAGCAGATCGCCGCTGTCGTTCGCGTGGCCACGATTGGCGACATTGACGCCGCACTTGCCAAGATATCGTTGGATAACCGGCAAATTCCGGTGCGCGTGCGCCTCAATGATGCCGCGCGCGCCGATCTGGGGCGGCTGGCGGCGTTGCGGGTGATCACGGCATCCGGGGCGACGGTTCCGCTATCGTCAGTGGCCGAAATTACCATCGCCGAAGGCCCCAGCGTGGTTGACCGTCTTAACCGCGAACGCCGCGCCACGATTGGAGCCAACCTGCCTGTGGGTGTGGCACTTGGCACGGCGACGGCACGTTTCAAGGAAATCACTGACAGCGTCAAACTGCCGCCGTCGGTTCGGGTGGCCGAGGCTGGCGATGCCGAGATTCAAGCCGAACTGAACCAGAGCTTTGGCAATGCGATGATCTTTGGCCTGATGTTGGTGCTGACCGTGCTGATCTTGCTGTTCAAGTCGGTGCTGCAACCGTTCACCATCCTGTTCTCGCTGCCATTGGCGATCGGCGGGGTTGCTGCCGCACTGATCATCACCGGCAATGCGGTGTCGATGCCGGTGCTGATCGGCATTCTGATGCTGATGGGGATCGTCACCAAGAACGCCATCCTGCTGATCGATTTTGCCATCGAGATGACCCGGCAAGGCATGGGCCGGATCGAGGCGGTGATGGAGGCGGGCCACAAACGTGCGCGGCCTATCGTAATGACGTCTATCGCGATGTCGGCGGGCATGTTGCCGTCTGCCATGGGGGCAGGCGAAGGCGGGTCGTTCCGCGCCCCGATGGCGATTGCCGTGATCGGCGGGATCATCGTGTCAACGGTGCTAAGCTTGGTGATTGTGCCGTCATTCTACCTGATCATGGATGATCTTTCGCGGCTTATCGGCAGGATTTTCAGAAACATGGTCGGCCAGAAAGAAGGCGAACCAGAGGCACCAGAGGCCGCCGTTCTGGCCCAACGCATCGCCGATGGCCGCGCAGAACTATCTGATCTTGAAAACCGTATCACGGGTCTGGAGGCGATGCTGGCCCCGAAAATCCGCAAACCCAGCAGCTTGCATGTGGCCGAGTAGCGCTGGCCCAAAGCGGCGCTACGATTTGCCAAAGGCCTTGTGCGCCTCAGCCTCGCTATAGCGCCCAAGCCGCACATCTTCGGCAATTGCGGCTGGTGGCCGTTTGGCCGGGTCGCCATAGCCGCCTCCCCCGGGGGTTCGCACGCGCACCCGGTCGCCTGGCGACAGCGCGATATCTTGCGCTTTTGACAGATGCTCGGGCACCATCACCACAGCACCGCGCGTGATCTCGACCCGGTTCAAACCGCCATCGCTGCCGCCCCACGCGCCTTGCGGTCCGGTCCGGCCGTGGTCCATCACGAAACTGGCCCGTGCTGTGCCGCGCAGCAACTCAATCTCGTAGTCAACGCCAAAGCCGCCACGATGATGCCCCGCGCCACCTGATCCTTCATGTAGAGCATAACGGCGATAAAGGACGGGAAAGTTCTGCTCCATAATCTCAACCGGCGGGGCTTTTGAAATGCCGATGGTCGAACAGCCGTTGCTGAGCCCGTCATGATCGGCATTGCCACCATATCCGCCGCCCGAGATCTGGTACATCACATAGTCACGCCCGCGTTCGGGATCGTACCCGCCAAGGCAGAAATTGCCGGACGTTCCCGCTGGCGATGCGGTCACGCGGTCCGGCAGCGCCTGCACAAGTGCGGCAAAAACCGCCTCGGCGATGCGTTGACTGACCTCTGCCGCACATCCCGACACCGGGCGCGGATATTTCGCGTCCAGAAACGTGCCTTCGATGCCGGTGATTTCAAGCGGTTCGAACGCGCCTGCAGACATCGGCACGTCCGGGAAAATATGCCGCATCGCCAGATACACCGATGACAAGGTGGTTGCCCGAACCGAATTCATTGGCCCCATGCAGGGCGGCGATGATCCGGCGAAATCGAACGTCAGCCGATCATCATGGCGCGTTACCGTCAGCGCAATCGTCAACGGTTCATTCACCACGCCATCGCTGTCGACATAGGCGCGCGCGGTATATCTACCCGGCGGTATAAGCCCGATGTTTGCCCGCATCTGCCGCGCCGCCAGTGCCCTCATTTCGGCAATCGCGCAGGTCACAGTGTCATCGCCGTAGCGATCCAGCAGGGCGGTCAACCGCTGCGATCCGACCAGCAAAGCCGAGGCTTGCGCCTTCACATCGCCGATGCGCTGTTCCGACACCCGGATGTTGGAACAGATGATCTGATAAATCTCGGTATCCATGACGCCGCGCTTGAACAGTTTTACCGGCGGCAGGCGTAGGCCTTCTTGTTCTGCACTTGTTGCGCTGGCCGAAAACCCACCTGGAACCGAACCGCCGGTATCGGGCCAATGGCCAGTGTTCGAAAGCCAGCAATAGACCCTGTTATGGCGATAGAACGGCATCGCAAAGCGCACATCCATCAGATGCGTGCCACCAAGGTAGGGATCGTTGACGATATAAATGTCGCCGGGTTCCGGCCGCGCTGTCACGCCCGCCGCGATACGTTGAACGATATGGCGCGTCGAAAACTGCATGGTGCCGACAAACACCGGCAAACCACGGGCCCCTTGTGCGATCAACGCACCATCCTCGGCGGCATAGATGCCGTCAGAGCGATCGTCAGCCTCTGCGATTACCGGCGAAAAAGCGGCGCGTGAAAAGGTCAGGTCCATTTCATCGCAAACCTGCTGCAAACTGGCCTGAATGACTGCAAGGGTGACGGGATCAAGCATCTGTGCCCCCAATCGTGACGATCAGATTGCCATCTGCATCGCTGGATACCCTGTCGCCCGGTTCCACCACGATTGTCGTATCCATCTGTTCGACAATCGCGGGCCCGGTCAGCGCCGCATCCAATGGCAGGTAATCACGCCAATACACAGGCGTGTCCACCCAGGCACCAAAATAGACACTACGCTGGCCTTTTTGGGCATCCCTAACGGTGGCACGCCGGCCCGCAGGATCGATCAGGCGCGAAAGATCAACCTCTGGCCGTTTGCCGATGACCGAGACATTCAGGTTCATCAGATTGGCGCGGATGTCAGGCAGATCGACATGAAACCGGTCGTGATAGGCCGCCTCGAACAAGAATTGCAGCGTTTCGCGGCGGGGCGTTCCATCCGGCAGGGTGATGCGCAACAGGTGCGTCTGCCCAACGAATTGCATATCACAGGAATACTGTACCACGACCCCGCGAAGGCGCAGCTTTTCAGCCGCAATCAAGGCCCGCCCCTCTGCCGCGTGATCTGCAAATATTTGATGCACCCGCCGCAGATCGACACTGTCGAGAGGTTGGTTCACGGACCGTACGAAATCATGCCGCAGATCGGCCACCACGCATCCCAGAGCATTGGTGATACCTGGCCTTGCCGGCACCAGAACGCGTGGAATGGCCAGTTCGCGCGCCAGTGCTGCCGCATGCAGCGGCCCCGCCCCGCCGAAGGCAAACAGCGCAAAATCGCGCGGATCAGCCCCCATAGAGATGGAAACCATTCGGATCGCTCCACCCATATGGGCATTTGCCACCCGTATCACGGCCTCTGCCGCCGCTTCGACCGATAGCCCCAAAGGCGTGGCAATCTGATCTTGCATTGCGGCCCGTGCAGCATCTGCGGCCTGCCCGAAGCGTTCCGCAGGCAACCGCCCCAGCAACAGATTCGCGTCTGAAATCGTCACCCGCGTGCCGCCTAGCCCATAACAAACCGGTCCGGGGTGTGAGCCGGCACTTTCCGGCCCAACCCGCAGCATGCCCCCCGCATCAACCCGCGCGATGGACCCGCCACCGGCGCCGACAGTACGCACATCCACCATCGGCACATGGATCGGCATGGCATACTCGATCTCTATCTCGCTGGAAACGGGGGCCAGACCGCCCTTTATCAGTGCCACATCGGTGGACGTGCCGCCCATATCATAGGTCACAAGATCGGGCATTCCCGCCCGAAGGCCGGTGTAAACCGCCGCCATCACCCCCGACGCCGGCCCAGACATCACTGTCTTGACCGCTTCACGCGATACGTGTGCCGCCGAAACCATGCCGCCATTGCCGTTCATCACCAGCAGATCGCGGGCATATCCGCGCGCGGCCAATCCTTCGGCCAACCGACCGATGTAGCGTTCCAGCATTGGCTGAACCGACGCGTTGACGGCCGCAGTCACGCCCCGCTCATATTCCCTGCATTCGGACAGCAGGGCATGGCCCATCGTGATGTAGGGGGTCGGCCAAAGATCAGCGGCAATCCGGGCGGCGCGACTTTCGTGATCCGGGTTGGCGTAACTGTGCAGAAAATGAATGACCAGACTTTCGCACCCCTGTGCGATCAGGGTTCTGATGGCCGCGCGCAAGGCATCTTCGTCCAGCGGCAGGACGACCCGCCCCCGAGCATCCATCCGTTCGGGCACCTCAAGGCGCAGATCGCGCGGGATGATCGGGGTAAAGCGCCCGGTCATGCCGTACGGGTTGGGCCGCGTCCGGCGCCCCAGTTCCAGCACATCGCGAAAGCCCGCCGTGGTGATCATGCCGGTGCGGCACAGCTTGCGTTCCAGCACTGCATTCGTGGTGGTCGTGGTGCCGTGAACGATCAGATCGATCTGGTCCAGCGAGACTTTAACAGTGTCTAACGCGGCCAAAACGCCCGCCGACTGCCCACCAGCCGCTGGATCAAGCGTGGTCGGCACCTTTGCCAGCCGAACCGCCCCGGTCTGCGGATCAAAGATCACCAGATCTGTAAATGTTCCACCAACATCGACGCCTGCAACAAGGCCCGCCATGCGCCTAAACCCCCACATACTTGCGAAACTGCGGCGCGTCGGGTGTCAGACCCGCCGCCGCCACAGTTTCAATAACCTTGCCACCCACCACAAAGACCACCTCATTGGCCAAAGACAGCACGGCATCAACCCGTTGTTCCACCAGCACAGTTGCCACCCCGGTGGATTTCAACGCCAGCACCGTATCGCGGATCAGCGCGATCATAGACGGCTGCAATCCTTCGGTCGGCTCGTCCAGCAGCAGAACGCGCGGCTCCAGACACAAGGCGCGCGCCATCGCGAGCATCTGCTGCTCGCCGCCGGACAGAGTACGCGATTGCTGGGTCAACCGTTCGCGCAACCGGGGAAACAGATCCAGCACGCGGTCCTTTGTTGCGGCACCTTTTTTGCGCGTCATCAATCCGATCTCGAGGTTTTCGGCCACCGTCAGTTCGCCGAACAATCGCCGTCCCTGCGGCACATAGCCAATGCCGTGGCGCGGCACCTGATGTGGGGCAAGATTGGCAATGTCTTCGCCATCCAGTGTCATCGCACCGCTTGTGATGCGAACCTGCCCCATGATGGCGCGCAACGTGGTTGTCTTGCCCGCCCCATTGCGCCCCATCAGGCAGGTGACCTGCCCCGCGTTGGCGGCAAATGTCATGCAGTGCAAAACCTTCACCGCGCCGTAGCCGGCATAAACACCGTCAACCCGCAGCATTATATGCCCCCAGATAAGCATTTTGCACGGCGGCATTGCCCCGAATTGCGGCGGGCGTGCCCTGCGCAAGAACCGTGCCGAAATTGAGGACGGTGATCCGGTCGGCAAGATCCATCACGACATCCATGTTGTGCTCGATCAGAAGGATTGTGGTGGCGGGAATAAGGCTCTGAATAAGGGATTTGAAGGCCTCGATCTCGGCATTTGCGAGACCTTGTGTCGGCTCGTCCAGGATCAGAAGTTGCGGCTGAAGCGCCAGACCCATGGCAATCTCCAACAGCCGTTGATGCCCATAGGCAAGGGTTCCGGCAATCTGGTCGGCCAGACCGGCCAGACCAACACGGTGCAGTGCTGCAACGGTGCCCGCGTGCAGATCCTTTGTGCCGCGCCGTTGCACCGCCAAAGCCACATTTTCGAGCACCGAAAGCCGCGCGTAGATCGAGGTGATCTGGAACGTATAGGCAATGCCCATGCCAACGCGGACATGCGGGGGCAATCGGGTCATGTCTTTGCCGTGAAAGCTGATAGTGCCCGCGTCGGGTTGAACCCGGCCGGACAAGAGCCCGACAAAGGTGGTCTTCCCGGCTCCGTTTGGCCCGATCAGCGCGTGTATTTCGCCCGCGGCAAGATCGAAATCCACGCGGTCCACGGCCCGAAGTCCACCGTAATGCCGGGTCAGCCCGCGCGCTTGCAACAGGGTCATGGCAGCCATGGCAGCCACCGATCACGCGCATATCCCAGAAGCCCGCGTGGCGCGAACAACACCAGCACAAGCAGCGCAACACCAACGACCAGCAGATTGGCTGTTGTGTAACTGCTTGATATATCGATCAGATAGAACATAAAAAGCGCGCCAACGAAGGGCCCCAGCACAACGCCCGCCCCGCCCAGCAGCACCCAGATCATCGGCAGGATCGAATACTGGATGGCCGCAAAACTTGCGCCAACATAGCCGAACATCAACCCGTAAGCGGCCCCGGCAATCCCGGCGTACAGGCCAGAGATGACCATGACGATCAACTTCGTGCGATAAGGATCGTATCCCAGCATCCGGCTGCGATCTTCATTTTCGCGCATGGCGATCATCACCCTGCCGAACGGCGCGCGCATCAGTGCAAGATTGCCCACAAGGGCCGCACCAAATAGCGCCCATGCAAACAGAAATCGGGGCGTGTCAGCCGACAGGTTGATGCCCACCAGAACCCGCGACTGCGCCCCGATCACGATGCCTTCATCGCCGCCCGTGACGTTGCCGAAGTACAGCACGCACAAGTAGCCCGCCTGCGCGAACATCAGCGTCACGATCATGAAGGCGACGCCGCTGGTGCGCAGGGCCAGGCTGCCCACTACCGCGGCCATGCCGCCACCAGCCAGCAGACCTGCAATCATCGCAGGCAACGCAGGAAATGCCCAAAGGCTGGCCGACAATCCAGCACCATACATTCCTGCAGCAAACAGCAAGGCGTGACCGAGGCTTAGCAGACCGGTGTAGCCAAAGGCGATGTTGAACCCCATGGCAAAGACCGCAAACACCATGATCCGCGCCAGATTAGTGTGATGATAGGCGGGCAGCACCCAGTTCAGCGCCAGCAGGACCGCGATCAGCCCCAGATGCAGCGCCCAGATTTTCAGGCCATGCCGGGTCATGGCTTGGCCCCGAACAGGCCTTGCGGGCGGAACACCAGCACCATCGCCACCAGCAGGGTTGCAAGGATCTTGGCAAGAGTTGGCGAGAAGAACATCGAAATCACGCCATCCGACAATCCGATAACCAGTGCCGCCACAAGTGTGCCACGCAGGCTGCCCAAGCCGCCGATGATCACCACGATGAAGGCCAACAACAAGGGATCGCTTCCCATCAGGTAATAAGCCTGAGAAATCGGTACGATCAGCACGGCGGCGATGGCAGCAAGGCCGGCCCCCAGTGCAAAAACGCCGGAATAGACCCTATCCACATTGATCCCAAAGGCCTGCGCGGTGGTGCGGTCCTGTTGGGTGGCGCGCATGATCAGGCCCGCCTTGGTGCGCGTCATCAGCCACCAGACGGCAGCCAGGATCAGCAGGGCGGCCGCAATCACAAACAGCTTGTAGCCGGAATAACCGAACCACGGGAACTGCAGGCGCAGGGTAAACGGCGCCTCAACGGGCCGCGCATCCGGGCCATAAATCGAAAGTGCGGCCTGCTGGATGATGTACAGCAAGCCTATGGTGGCAAGGATCGTCGCCTCCGGGTCATAGTGCAGGCGTCGCAAGACCAACTTGTCTGCAACTGCGGCAACCCCTGCCACCATCAGGGGGCACGCCACCAACGCCACGACAAAGCCGATCCAGGGCGGGCCCGGTACGGCTTGGGTGACAAACCACGCGCCAACCGCGCCCAGCATGAAAAACTCGCCATGCGCGACGTTCACAACGCGCATGACGCCAAACACGAGGCTGAGCCCGACAGCCGTCAGCGCCAGCGCCGCCGACATGACCAGCCCTTCCATAACGGCCAGCAGAAGGTATGGTCCGAAATCCAATCCGCGTTATCCGGGCATTGGGGGCCTGCGCCAAAGCAAGCTCCGGTGACGGGTTTCAGAACGGTTGCGCAGTATAGTCAACCGCATCGGGATAAGCGCCGTCTTCCAGCGACGTTTGATGCACCCGCATCAGTTTGCCGCCTTCGACCTTGGAAATGTTCTGATGGCCAAACACCTGATGCGTCTTGCCGTTGAACCGCTTGTGGCCCTGCGGGCGTTCCATGCCTGCCGGCATATCCGTCATCGCTTCGATCGCCTCGACGAATTTCTGCCGGTCGGCGGTGGTCTGATAGCCCGAAGCCTCCATTCCCGCCTTGATCATGAACAACGTCTCCCAGCAGGAAAACATGTGAGAATATGTCGCCACATCGGCGGGGTCCGCAATGGATGCGCCATTGTCATCCACGCCGACGGCGGCACGGTAGAAAGTCTCATGCTCGGACGCATCGGCCTGCTTGAACCGATTGTGTGCTTCCCAGAAATGCGTGCCTTCCAGAAATTCCAGACCGGGACTGGCAATATCAACGGCCTCGACGCTGTCGATAAAGCCAAAGATCTGTGGCCGTGCGCCCGATCCATAAAACTCGCCAAGTTCCTTGACGAAGGTCAGAACCGCCGGGCCGACCATCACATGATAGAGCACTTCGGTGTCGGCAGGAATTTGCGGGAAATAGCGGGTAAACGTCGTCTCTGTCGGCGGAATCGCAATCTGCGCCAGCACTTCGCCCCCCTGTGCCTCGATCGCGGCCTTGAAGAAATCGCGGTGATCATAGCCGAAAGCGAAATCGGGGAACACCATGGTGATCCTCTTGCCAAGATTGGCCGCAACCCACGGTGCCATCGCCGAAATCTGCGCCCGTACATCGGTGATGCCCGGCTGCAACGTCCAGCGGTTCAGCATGCCGGACGCCACATGGAAACCTTCGGAACAGACCAGATAGGGCACCTTCAGTTCGGCTGCACGCGGCGCGGACCCGATCACCACATGGCTAAACAGCGGGCCAAAGACCACATCAACCCCTTGCTGGTTCACCAGCTTTTCAATCACTTCGGACCCCCGCTGCGGATCGGTCGCATCGTCTTCAAAGGCGATCTCGACCGGGCGGCCATTGATGCCGCCGGCATCGTTGACCACCTTCAATGCCGCCTGTGCCGTGCGTTCATACCAGCGCCCGTAAGAGGCGCCGATGCCGGTGCGGTGCAACTGAAAGCCCAGCTTGATGGGCGCCGATGTCTGGGCCTGAATGAAGCGGGGCATGGCCAGCATGCCAGCGCCGGCGGCGATACCGCCCGCAAGGCCGCGCAAAACCGTGCGGCGTGATGGGGTCGTGTTGATCAAGAGTTTTGTCATTCGTCAGTCTCCGCTGTTGTGCCGCTGCGTCTGGAATGCGCGCGTTGGGCTAGGGTTGGCAGGAATAAATTCGACGCATCATACGAAGTTATGCCCCCCTTGCGGTGGACAAAAGCCAAAGTCCAAGAACCGTGTAAGCCACCATTAGGGCGGTCATCGGAAGATGTGCTGAGCTGGTCATGGCCCCGGCGCGCGATGTAAGTTTCAACTTCAGCATCACCGCCAGCAGATGCGCGCCAAGTATCGCTGCAAACTGCGCTGCGTAAATCAGGCTCATCCGCGTGCCATCGGCAAGAAAGCCGAATGAGACATAGACAAATGGCAACCCAAGAACCGCATCGCCGCGAAACAACGGATCATTCAGAGCGGCAAGCGTGTATTGCCCCGCCGTCAGAATGGTCACCAAATGATGCGCCGCATGATACCCCGCAGCGATGGCCAGAAAGCTGAGCATGACAGGCCCCGCCACGGACCCGGCACCGCCCACGCGCCGGGAGATCCACAAGGCCCCTAGAATCAGTGCTGCAGTCAGCGCCCAAACAGACACTAAACCTGCGGAATTGACTAAGGTGACTGCGGATCGCCCGGCAAATTCCAGCGGGTTTTGCCCGATCAGCCCCAGCCACCAAAACGTCTCTGACAGCCCGTCGAAGGTCAGGATCGCCAGCGCCAGCGTGACGAACGCGATGGCCGATGGCGTCAGCGCCGCCATTCGCAACACCTGTGCGCCCGGCACACCCATAAAAAGCCGCGCGCGCCGCCCGTCGCAATCAAGCCAGAAGGGCGCGATTCTGGCGATGTAGCCAAAGAACACCGTCAGAAATTCGCCCTGTTGCAGCCAATCCTCACCCTCGGCCACCGCCAGCACAAAGACCATTAGCCAATAGATCAGCGCCGTCTGCGCCAGAACGGCGGGGTCGTCGGGCGACAGCGAGACGATCTGAAACCAGCCAAACCCGGCATAACCCAGCACGGCGGGCCAATATCCGAACCGGCGCAGACCGATACCACGCGTTCGGCCGAGCAAGGTGCGGGCAATGCGCACCGGGGCCGTCCATGGGTTCACGGCGCGCCACAGGTTGCCAAACAGCATGCTTGCCAGCGGCAGCGCAATCCAGACCCCGGTCCAGAACACCAGCGTCATCAGGTTGTGCATCGGATCGCGCGAACCATAAAACCCGATCAGCACAAGCCCCAGAAAACAGAGGAAACTGATGTAGGATGTCACCGAAACCGGCACCAGAATCCGCCGTTCATGGATCAGGTGCGCCTGCATCGCGGGCAGCCTTTGCGCCATGGCACCCAGAACAGCGGTCAGCCCGACCGTCAAAGCCGCGCCCAGAATGTAATGCCCGGTTGGCAGCGTCAGGATCACCGATGGCGGCAGGGCGCAGGCGAAAGCGGCACCCGGCAGCAGCGCAAAGCCTGCTGCCAGCGCGCGCATCAGCGCAGCCCGTCCTTGCCCGCAACGTCCCAAACCTCCAGGCCGCCCATGCGCGAATGGATACGCGGTCCCTTCGCCATCGCCAGCACAAAGACGATCTCGCCAGCGCGCGGGCCATCGGGCACACTGACGGTGATCGCATCGAAATGGCTGCGCACATAGGCCGCGTTGATATGGCCCAAGGGCACGTCCAGACTGCCGCCCAGCCCTGCAACCTTCATCGCCGATGGCACAATCGCCCGGCTTTCCCCCAACCGTTCGCGCATCGCATAGCCGCCCGGCACATGCCACAACGCGCCATGTTCCGCCTCGCCAGCCTCGCCCACCATGGCACCCTTGCCATAGCCATCGATACCGTCGTGCCCGCCCAAGGCCGCGATCAGGCGGTCGGTCAGCATCAACCCCAACGGCTTCAGATCGTCCATCGCCGCTTGCAGACCCTGTGCATGACGCCCGGCAAACGGGTTTGCGACCACCGCCATGATCGCGCCCCGCTGGCGAAGGCCAACCGGCCCGCCGTCATGCAGGATGTCTTCGATCTGAATGGTGATACGGCGCACGGCAAAATCAGGCAAGGGCGGGCTCCTTCAATGCGAGTTGTCCGACAATACGACATTCATTCTGCAAGAAAACTGCCGCTGACACAATCAATCCGGCAGCGCGATATGCGTTTGCAGCCGCCACCCCGCGTGAAAGGGCGGCCGTCACATCGTCTGCGGTCAAAGGCCCCACCCCGACCGTGACCAATCGCGCGCCAAGATCACTGTCGGCCTGCATCTCATGCGCGGGCCTGCGGGCAATCTGGGGATGCCCCGGCAGATTCACCGCGTTTGCGATCATGGTCGCGGCGGCGTCCGCCATGGCGGCGGTTTTGGCCAGAACAGATACTTCATCGGCAATTCCCAGCGACCAACTGCGCCCGCGCCAGCCTGACGTTGCAATCCCCCGCGCCGCATCATGACTGTGCACTGTGATCCGGGCGTCGGCACCCGCAATTGCACAAGTCAGGCTTTCGCCCGGCGCAAGATGCAGCGCGATATCGCCGCCGTTGTTCACATAGGCGCGGCGGATCCCCGGCCCCACCATGGTTGCAAGGACCGTCTCGGCAACCGCCCCGGCCACCGCTGCCATTGGCGTGATGAATGCCGGGTGAAACGGGGCCACCGCACGGCCCATGTTTTGCGCAATCGGGCCGAACAGAGCCTTGTTAGGGCTGCGCAGGACTGGCAGTTCTGCAACCAGTTCCTCCAGCAGCCCGTCAAACCTGCGGCACGCCCGCGCATAGCCCGCCTCAACCAGATCAGCGCGCCCCCATGCTTCGCAAATCAAGTCGATCGGCCCGTGCTGCAGATGCAACCGCCCGTCCGGCAGACGATTGGCCATGGCACCCGTCATGCGTCGCCCTCCGGCCAGTTCTGCAACCGGGCCGCTGTCGGGTATTCGCCACCCTTCTGCATCACCTCATCCAGCGACCTGATCGCACCCGCATGCCCGCCGAGCGCCAGATAATCGCCTCGCGCTAAGGTAAATTCCAACGGTGCCACCAGCGCAGGTGTCGGCACATAGCCAAACGCGCCTTTCGGCAGTGTCAGAACATCAACCATAAAGGTGATCCCGCCGCCCGGCCAAATGTAGCAATCCGCCCCGCCACTGGTCAGCCGTGTGGCCCCCGATTGCACGGACCGGGTCAGGCGAACCGGGTTTGAGGTGACCCCTGCGCGCAGACTGCCGCCAGCGCCGCCCATGAACAGCACGGTGCAAAGTGAGGGTTCGCAGTTTTCGTCGATCATCGCAACGCTTGAGCGCAGCGTGTCGGGAAGGGACTGTTCTTGCGCGATCAGAGCCTGATCAAGCACGTAGTACGCAAATTGTTCGCCGGTGGTCGAGACCATCAGAACAGTCAGACCAGCGTGCGCGCCTTTCTTCGGGTTCCAGTCGCCCAGAATATCACGCGGATCGGTCAGTTTCGTGCCGCCCCAGCCCATCCCCGGTTCCGATACCTTGAAATACCGCCCGGGTGTTGATCGATGCCCCTTGATCTTGACGCCGGTTGGCTGCCACCCCAGAACCTTGCCAGCCTGATGTTCGGACACCACGCCGGTGATGTGGTCATCGACAACGATCACTTCATCAACCAGTCCAAACCACTGCGCCGCGAACATGCCAATGGTCGCCGACCCACACCCGACCCGCATCCGCTGCGCTGGCATGCCGTCCACAATCGGCGCTGCTCCGGCCTGCACCACAAGCGCGGAACCGCCGTCGACCGTCAGCGCAACCGCCTCACCGTTGCATAAAGCAAGCATCGCGGCACAGGTCAGGCGACCTTCGGCCTTCGTGCCGCCCGTCAGGTGATGCACCCCCCCGAGTGACAGCATCTGGCTGCCATATTCGGCGGTTGTGACATGGCCGATCGCCTCGCCGTCGGCGCGCACGATGGCACCTTCTGGCCCAAGGTAGCGGTCGGTGTCGATCTTTACCTTGACCCCGCAATAGGAAAAGATGGCCTCCGTCACCACCGTGACCATATCGGCTCCGGCCACCTTCGAGGAGACGATGAAAGGGGCGGGCTTGTAGTCCGGGTAAGTCGTACCAGACCCTATTCCGGTCACAATGGTGTCGGCGGGCATTGCGTCGCCGTCCCAGTCGCGCGCGGCAAAGGGTACGATGCGCGCCCCGCTGGCCTGCGCATTGGACAGCATGACCACCGGATCGGTGCGCACGATGCGGCCTGCGTCATTCGCGTAGCGGTCGCAGGCCCCGGTCTGGCCGGGTGCGATATAGCACATGACGGGGCAGGCATCACAACGGATCTTTTCAGGGCTCCGCGTCATTGCTGCACCGCCTTGATCGCATCCAGAACCCGATGCGGCAGCGCAGGCAGTCGGGTGATCACGGCACCGGTGGCATGCCGAATGGCGTTCAGGATGGCCGGAGCAGTAGGGATCAACACATGTTCGCCCAAGCCTTTTGCCCCCAACGGCCCTTCCGGATCGGCCACCTCGATCAGGATGCTTTCAATCGGCGGCACATCCCCCGTGGTCGGGATCAAGTAGTCATGCAGGTTTTCGGTCCGGCCCGGCAGATATTCCTCCATTAATGCCATACCGATGCCCTGCGCGATACCACCCTCGATCTGACCTTGCGCCAGTTGCGGGTTGATCGCGCGGCCCAGATCATGTGCTGCGGTGATCCTGATCAGCTTGACAGTGCCCAGTGCGGTATCAACCACCAGTTCCACCATTTGTGCGCCGTAACCATACACAGCATAGGGCTTGCCCTGACCATCAGCGTCCAGCGCGCCTGTCGGTGGATCATAGGTTTCCTCGGCAGACAGCGCATAGCCGAACATATCGGCAGTCAGACCTGAAAGATCAATTTTGCGCCGATCAGAGCCTTCCCGCACGATCAGATCCGGCCCTTCAAAGCCAATCGTTGCGCCGCCGCCCGCATTCGCCAGCCGCAGGATTTTGGCACGCAGGCTGCGTCCGGCAGCCAGTGCCGCGCGACCGGTCACGTAGGTCTGCCGGCTGGCCGAGGTTTTTCCCGCGTCCGGCGTCAGCGCGGTATCGGGGCCGATCAGGCAGATCTGGTCGAGTGCGATGCCCAACGCGTCTGCCGCGATCTGGGCGATCACGGTATTCGACCCCTGGCCGATATCCGTCGCCCCCTGATGCAGCATGACCTTGCCATCAGGGGTGATGCCGATGCGAATGGTCGACGGGTTGGGCAGGGCCGTATTGCCACAGCCATACCAGCACGATGCTATGCCGACGCCGTGTCGCTTTACGGGTTCTGTCGCGTTTGCCCGCTCTGCCCGGATCAGGGCTTGCGTCCATGGCTCCTGCAACGCTTGCAGGCAATCTGCGATCCCAATGGCCTGCAACTGCTGCCCGGTGGCGCTGGCATCGCCATTGCGCAACGCATTGATCAGGCGAAATTGCAAACGGTCCAAGCCGGCCTGATCGGCCAGTTGGTCATACAATGTCTCTTGCCAGATCGCGGCTTGCGGCACGCCAAAACCGCGAAACGCACCGGATACCGGGCCGTTGGTGTGAACCGCGCGGGCACTGGCGGCAATGCTGGGTGTCAGATACGGGCCTGATACATGCACGGGCACTCGGTTGGCGACAGTCGGGCCCCAGCTGGCATAAGCGCCGGTGTCGAACCGGCCGTCAAACTCCATGCCGGTGATCCGGCCCAGCGCATTGCATCCGATACGGCCACGCATCTCGGCCGGGTGGCGCTTTGTGGTTGAAGCCATGCTTTCGGCGCGGGAATAGGTCATTCGCGCCGGCCGCCCGGTTTTCAGCACCACCAGCCCCAACAAAGGCTGCAGACTGATATCCAGCTTCGAACCAAACCCGCCCCCCACCGCCGACGGAATGATCCGGACCCGGTGGTTCGGCAGGCCGAGGATCGCGGCGGTTTCATCGCGGTCCATCACCGGGGCCTGCGTGCAGGCGCGGATCACCAAGGTTTGACCATCCATCCAGGCGGCCCCTGCTTCAGGCTCGATATAGGCATGCTCGACGAAGGCCGTGGTGATGCTGCCGGACATCACATGTGTCGAACCGGCAAGGGCCACTGCCGCATCCCCCTTGCGGACGTGGCCTTCGACAAGACGGTTTTGGGGCCGGTTTGCGTGGATCAGAACCGCATCTGGCGCCTCGGCAACATGCGGGGTCATCTGGGCAGGCAGCGGTTGCCACAAGATCGGAAAGGCCGAGGTATCCGGATCCGTGCCCTGTTCAAACGCAACCAAGGCCACGGCTTCACCGCGAAACCGCGCGGGGCTTGGCGCAAGGGCTGGTTGATCGGCAAAGGCCGGGATCACGCCAAAGGCATTGCGCCCGGCAATGTCCGCCGCCGTCAACACGCATGCCACACCGGGACGCGCCGCGAATTTGGCGATGTCTCCAAAGGTAAAATCCGCGTGGTTGTGCGGCGACCGGATCGCCTTTACGACAAGCGCGCCTGCGGGGGCAAAATCGGCCCCAAAGCTGTCACCCGCGACTTTGTCTGCGCCATCAAGCCGCGCAACAGATCGGCCAACGGCCTGACCCCGGGGCGGCGAAACCGGCAACGTGTCACTGCCCGCATCACATACCGCCGCGATGATTCTGGCATATCCCGTGCAGCGGCACAAAACGCCGCCAAGCGCATCGCGGGCCTGATCTGGTGTCGGATTTGGCGTGTCAGACACCAATTCGGCGGCCATCATCAGCATGCCGGGCGTACAGATACCGCATTGCGCGGCCCCGTGTCGCAGAAAGGCCGCGCGCAGCCGGGTCAGGGTGTCGGTGACAGCTTCGATCGTTTCGATCCGACATCCTTCGGCACGCGCCGCCGGCACCAGACAGGCGCAGACCGCCCGCCCATCCATCAATACAGTGCAGGCACCACAATCGCCGGCGTCACAGCCGACCTTGGTGCCCTTCAGACCCGCATTTTCGCGCAAAGCTTCCGACAATCGTTCAGTCGGCGCGGCATCCAGCGCAACCGGGGCACCGTTCAGGATAAAGCGGATCACGCAAGCACCTGTGCCGTGGCGCGTCGCAAAAGTTCGGCTGCGGCTTCGGCCCGGTAGGCCGCACTGGCACGGATATCATCGATCGGGGCAAGGGCCGCTGCAACATCGGCACTGGTGATCAAACCGGGCGCCAAAGCGACCGGGGCATTGACCAGCGCCGCCTCGATCCGCCGCAGCCGGCGCGCAACGCCGCTGCAGGACCCCACCGCCAGCGATGCTTGCGCCACGCGACCGTGATCCACCACCAGCCGCACAGCAACCATTGCGATGGAAATCACCAGATGCGCGCGCGCGCCCAGTTTCAGGAATGCCGATGTGCCGGGCAACCCCGCTGGTGGCACCAGAATTGCGGTCATGATCTCATCGGCGGCAAGGGCAGTCTGGCGCGGCCCGATGATGAACGCCTCCAACGCAAGGCGCCGGGTGCCATGGGGCGAGGCAAGCTCAACCTCGGCCCCCAGCACCAGCAAGGGCGGTACACCATCGGCGGCGGGCGAGGCGTTGCACAGATTGCCTGCAAGTGTGCCGCAATTCTGGATCTGGCGACCGCCGATTTGCAAGGCCGCCTGCTGCAAAGCCGCAAGCGACGGCGGCAGATCAGAGGCCGCAAGCGCCGCCCATGTCGTGCAGGCACCGATACGAAGCGCGCCGTCTTGCAGAGTGATCTCTTGCAGGCTGGCGATCCGTGTTACATCCACCATCGGCCCGGCAAGCGTTGCCCCGGCACTGGGGTAGTGATCCGTTGCACCGGCCAAAACCCGCGATCCGCCTTGTCGCAGCGCCAAAGCCTCGGTCAGTGTCGTCGGGCGGCAATAGTCGGGCATCAGCCTTGCCATATCGTTTGTGTGCATATTAATGTGACGCCAGAATAATGGCCCTGTCAACTTTCTTGCGAAGGGACGGGTGTGGTTGTATCCCGATCCGTGGAATGACAAGCAAAACTCCATATGTGCTGGATGACCAGATCGGTTATGTGCTGCGCCGCGTGATGCAGCGGCATCTGGTGATTTTCTCGGAAACCATTCCCGGTATCACAACCACACAGTTTGCGGTTCTGGCCCGGCTGGCGCAGATGGGGCCGCTGTCGCAAAACCTGCTGGGGCGGGAAACGGCGATGGATGCGGCCACTATCAAGGGGGTTGTTGACCGGCTGACGAAACTGGGGCTGGTTTCAACCGCCGCGGACCCGTCCGATCGCCGTCGTCTGACCGTACAATTGACCGAACCGGGCGCTGCGCTGTTTGCCAGTACCCGTGGCGCCGCCCTCACGGTATCGTCGCAGACGCTGGGGCCACTGACCGTGGCGGAACGCGCGACGCTGTTGGCACTTTTGACCCGGTTGATGTAGCCGCTGGCCAGATTTGCATCCTAACGGTCGGTTTCCCGCAGGCGTGGCGCGGATGCGGGCCCTAACCTGACCCAACGTCGATACCTGAAGGGCAATGTCATGTCATCCGATCCGCTGTTGCAACCCTATCAGTTGAAGCACCTCACGCTGAAAAACCGGATCATGACCACCAGCCACGAACCGGCCTATCCCGAAGATGGCATGCCGAAACATCGCTATCGGCTTTATCATCTTGAACGCGCAAAGGCGGGTGTCGCTTTGACGATGACGGCGGGGTCGGCAGCGGTTTCGCGCGACAGCCCACCCGTTTTCAACAACATCCTCGCCTACAAGGACGAGGTCGTGGGCTGGATGCGCCAGATGGCCGATGACGTGCACGAACAGGGCTGTGCGATCATGATCCAGCTGACGCATCTGGGTCGGCGCACCCGGTGGGACAAAGGCGATTGGCTGCCGGTGGTGGCGGCCGGCCCCGCGCGCGAACCTTCGCACCGGGCCTTTCCAAAGGTGATCGAGGATTGGGATATCGCCCGCATCATCGAAGATTACGCGGATGCCGCCGAACGCATGCAGGCGGCGGGCCTCGATGGGGTCGAATTTGAATGCTACGGCCATCTGATGGATCAGTTCATGTCGCCGCTGACCAATGCTTTGGCTGCCCCCTATGGCGGCAGTTTCGAAAACCGCGCGCGGTTTGCCATGGATGTACTGGCTGCCTGTCGCAAACGGGTGGGTGACAGGTTTCTTCTGGGCGTTCGCTATACCGCAGATGAAGGGACAAAGGGCGGTATCAGTGTCGATGAAGGCATCGCAATCGGCAAGCTGTTCCGCGATTCGGGGCTGGTCGATTTTCTGAATATCATCAAGGGCCGCATCTTTACCGATCCGGCGATGACCGATGTGATCCCTATTCAGGGCATGAAGTCCGCGCCGCATCTTGATTTCGCAGGCCGCATCCGGGCCGAGGTCGGGCTGCCCACGTTTCATGCAGCCCGCATCCCGGATGTTGCCACCGCGCGGCACGCCGTCGCCTCGGGCAAGCTGGATATGGTTGGCATGACACGCGCGCACATGGCCGATCCGCATATCGTGCGCAAAATCATCGAAGGTCGCGAAGAGGATATCCGCCCCTGTGTGGGGGCCACATATTGTCTTGATCGCATCTATCAAGGTGGCATGGCGCTGTGCATCCACAACCCGGCAACGGGGCGCGAAGAAACCATGCCGCATGACATTTCCCCTGCAACAGGGTCGAAAAAGGTGGTTGTCGTCGGGGCCGGGCCAGCAGGGCTGGAGGCCGCTCGCGTGGCCGCATTGCGCGGTCATTCGGTCACGGTGTTCGAGGCCGCAGCCCATCCCGGCGGACAAATTCGCCTGACCGCACAATCCCCAAGACGGCGCGAGATGATCGGCATCATCGACTGGCGCATGGCGCAATGTGCGGCCCGGGGCGTTGAGTTTCGTTTCAACACATTTGCCGAGGCCGCCGATGTGACAGCACTTTCCCCCGATGTGGTGATCATCGCCACCGGTGGATTGCCAGAAACCGCCATATTAGAGACAGGAAATGATCTTGTGGTGTCGACATGGGACATTCTGTCAGGTGACGTGAAGCCCGGATCAAACGTGCTGCTCTATGATGATGCAGGCGATCATGCGGCGATGCAGGCGGCGCAGATGATCGCGGAAGCCGGGTCGCATGTTGAAATAATGACCCCCGACCGCAGCTTTGCCCCCGACGTCATGGCGATGAACCTTGTGCCCTACATGCGTGCTATGCAGGACAGGCACGTAACCTTTACCGTGACCTACCGCCTGCGGGCTGTTGCCCGCGACGGCAATCAACTTCGGGCGACGATCGGCAGCGATTACATGGATCTCGCGAAGGTACGGCACTTTGATCAGGTTGTCGTCAACCACGGCACGCAGCCGCTGGCAGAGATTTACTTCGATCTGAAACCGCAGTCGTCAAACCTTGGCGTAGTGGATTACGACGCGCTGATTGATGGCCGCCCGCAAACGTTGAACGGCGGGCCGCCAGGATTTCAGGTGTTCCGGATCGGCGACGCGGTCGAGGCACGCAATACACATGCTGCCATTTATGATGCGCTCCGGTTGATGAAGGACATCTGATCAGCGCTTCACGCTGGTGGTCACATAGTTCACCGACAGATCGCGCGACGACAGGCTCCACGACCACGCCACAGGATTGAACACCATCCCCTTGCGATCCACCGGGTCAAGCCCTGCCTTGCGAATGAAATCGGCAAGCTCGTCCGGCGTGATGAACTTCTTCCAGTCATGCGTGCCTTTGGGCAGCCAGCGCATCACCCATTCCGCCCCGACGATGGCCATGCCAAAGCTTTTGGCATTCCGGTTCAGGGTGGAACAGATCATCAAGCCACCGGGCTTCAGCAAGGTCTGGCAGGCAGTCAGAAAGGATTGCGGGTCGGGCACATGTTCGACAACTTCCATGTTCAACACCACGTCAAACTGTTCGCCCGCCGCAGCCAGATCTTCGGCGGTGGTCAGGCGGTAATCGATCATCAGCCCGGATTGTTCGGCATGCAGCTGTGCGACTGGGATGTTGCGCGGCGCAGGATCGGCACCCACCACATCGGCACCAATGCGTGCCATCGGTTCGGACAACAGGCCGCCACCGCAGCCGATATCAAGAATGCGCAGCCCGGCAAACGGCAGGGGCGTTGCAAGATCACGCCCATATTCAGAGGCGATCTGCGACGTGATATAGTCCAGCCGACAAGGGTTCAGCATATGCAGCGGCTTGAACTTGCCGTTCGGTTCCCACCATTCGGCGGCCATCGCCTCGAACTTTGCCACTTCGGCAGGATCAACGGACTCAGCGGATGTCATGCGGGTGCCCTTTTCGTAACGGCCATAGCCGGACGGCTTTTGTGAAGCTATATATGAAAAGATGGATCACAGATCAGGCCAAAAGCGCGCAGCTGAGTTTTTATATCCGCCGATCGAACCCTTTGATCAGCGTGTGCTGGATGTTGGTGGCGCGCACCGCATCTATATCGAACAATGCGGTGCGCCTAGCGGCATTCCGGTGATCGTGTTGCATGGCGGGCCGGGGGGCGGGTGCAGTCCGGCGATGCGGCGGTATTTTGATCCGGAGGTTTATCGCGTCATCCTGTTCGATCAGCGGGGCTGCGGGCGGTCGCGACCACATGCAAGCGTCGAACACAATACCACCTGGCATCTGGTGCAGGATATAGAGACGATCCGCACCGCGCTGGGCATTGACCGCTTCATCGTGTTTGGCGGCAGTTGGGGGGCGACGCTGGCACTTGTGTATGCGATTTCACATCCCGACCGGGTTCGCCAGTTGGTGTTGCGCGGCGTGTTTCTGATGACGCAGGCAGAACTGACGTGGTTCTATGGCGGCGGGGCGGCGGCGTTTTTCCCCGATCAATGGGCGCGGTTTGTCGGCCCGATACCCGAGGCGGAACGGGGCGATCTGATCGCGGCCTATCACCGGAGATTGTTTTCCGGCAATCTGATGGAGGAGGCGCGGTTCGGCAGAACCTGGGCCAAATGGGAGAACGGGCTGGCATCGGTGCACAGCGAAGGCACGATCGGAGAAAGCCCGACAGAATATGCGCGGGCATTCGCACGGCTGGAAAATCACTATTTTCAGAACAACGGCTTTCTGCAATCCGACGACTGGATCATGCAGCAACGAGGCCGGATCGAGCATATTCCCGCCGTCATCGTTCAGGGGCGGTACGACATGATCTGCCCGCCGGTTTCTGCCTGGAAACTGTCGCAGGGCTGGGAAAACTGCGTGCTTCGGATGGTGCCGTTGGCAGGGCACGCCTTGTCGGAGCCGGGCATATCGGCGGAACTGGTTCAGGTCATGGATGGCTTGCGGGACGCCGCGTGAGTGATGGTGTCTGCAAAGCTGGCATTATTGCCTTTAGGTGGCAAGGAGCAGCCCTGATGACATATCTGTGATCGGGTCGGCGATTGAAATAACTTTACTTATGATCCGCAATGCTGCGCCATAACGCCGCAGGGTTTTCCAGCGGGAGAATATGGGATGAATCGAGTTTCCAAGGCAATTGTGGCCGTATTGATCTTAAGCGCCGGCGTTGCTTTCGCTGGTAAATCCACCGATCCAGACGCGAAGGGGCGACAGGATCTTATGGGTATCATCGGCAAGAACACCGGTATTCTGGGCGATATGGCAGGGGGCAAGGCAGCGTTTGATGCTGCCGGCGCCGAAGCCGCGAAAGCCGCGATCATCGAAGCGGCTGCCAAGATCCCGGCGGTGTTCGAACCGACGGGTACAGATGCGGAATCCAAGGCCAAGCCAGAGATATGGACCAAATGGGATGAGTTTCTGGCCAATGGCGAAAAACTGACCGCAGCTGCGACGGCGCTTGATCCGACCAGCCTTGAGGCGGTGCAGGCTGGCATGGCCGGCGTTGGCGGGGCCTGCAAGGACTGCCATACGGCGTTCCAACTGTCAGGTACGTAAGCCTCAGGCCATTTTCCAGCCGTGGCGACACGGCTGGAGTTTTGGTTGCAATGATTTGGCACATTGATTCGCTGTCGCGCCTGTGTCAGTTGCCGCCTTTGACACCGGTGATGTAGCTGACGATGTCGTTTCCATCCGTTTCGTTGCGCGCCAGATTTGCCACGATGCGGCCGCGACGGAACACGACGATCCTGTCCACCAGATCGAACACCTGCCGCAGGTTATGGCTGACCAGAATCAACGGCACCCCGCGTTCCTTCAGGCCACGGATGATGTTTTCGACCTGTGCCGTTTCCTGCACGCCAAGTGCGGCGGTCGGTTCATCCATGATCACCAATTTCGACGCGAACGCCGCCGTGCGCGCGATGGCCACGCACTGCCGCTGACCGCCCGACATGTTGCGGATCGCGTTGTCAACATTGGGGATCTTGACGGCGGTGGTTTTCAGCGCTTCCATCGTGCGGGTGCGCATCGCCTTGTAATCCAGAATAGAAAACGGCCCGAGACGGAACTTGAATATCTCGCGGCCCAGAAACAGGTTCGAGGGGACGTCAAGATCATCGGCAAGGGCCAGCGTCTGGAATACGGTTTCGATGCCAGCCTCGCGGGCTTGCAACGGGCCGGTATAACTGACCTCCTTGCCATCGAAAAAGATCGAACCGGCGGTCCGCTGTTCAACGGCCGTGACCTGCCGGACGAAGGTGGATTTGCCGGCACCATTGTCGCCCACGACTGCCACATGCTCGCCCGCATGCAGGGCAAAATCGGCTTCCTCCAATGCATGTACACCGCCATAGCGTTTGGTCAGGCCGCGGGTTTCAAGAACGATGTCGTTCATGCGGTGCTCTGTCATGATCTGGCCCCGCGCTTTTGCCGCCATTGATCCAAGACCACCGCGCCGACGATTATCGCGCCCATCGTCATGTCTTGATAATAGGCGTCTAGTTTGAGGAAGGTGAAGCCGGAAATGATCACCCCAAGGATCAGTGCGCCGATCACCGTGCCGATGATCGAGCCTCGCCCGCCCGACAGCGACACGCCACCGATCACCGCCATGGTGATGGCCTGCAATTCGTACATGACGCCCATGTTGGCCTGTGCTGTTTGGCCCTTGGAGGACACCACGATGGCCGCAACCGATGCCAGCATGGCCGCAATCGTGTAGACCAGAACCTTGTGCCTATCGACGTTGACGCCTGACATGCGGGTTGCCGCCTCGTTCGAGCCGATGGCGTAGCTGTGTTTGCCGTATTTGGTATAGGTCATGATCAGGTGAAACAGTACGGCGAGGGCGATAAAAACAAAAACCGGGCGCATGCCGGTGCCGATGGCGTTGTAGCTTTCGGTCGGAAAGGAAATCGGGTTGCCGGTGGACCACCAGCGCGCAAAGCCACGAGCGGATACCATCATGCCAAGCGTCGCAATGAAGGGCGGGATCTTGGTGTAGGCGATCAGTGCGCCATTGATCAGACCCGCACACATGCCGACCAGAAGGCCCACAAAAATTGGCACCAGAACCGGCAGATCCATCGCCCATTCACCGAAAATCGCCTTGGGGTTGGGGTTGCCGTTGACCAGCGCGGTTTGTGCAAAGCTCATCGCAACCATCGCCGTGGCCCCCACCACTGATCCTGATGACAGATCGATGCCGCCGGTGATGATCACTTGCGTGACACCGATAGCGATGATGCCGACGGTGGCGACTTGCAAAATGATGATCGACAGGCGCTGTGTGTTGAACAGGCCTTGCACATTTTCGCGGGTGTTGAACAGAAAACTGTCGCCCAGAACCAGACGGCCGAGCAGTTCAAACGCCAATACGATAACGATGAAAGCGATAAAAACGTTAAGTTCCTGCGGGCGCGATTTTTTGGAATCGTCGTATTTCAACCCACCCAGCCCATGCGTTCGCTCTGCCACAGTGTTCTCCCCCTGGTCTTGTTTGCTTACTTTGCTTCCGCGTGCAGCAGTGCGGCAAGAGAAAAAGGGCGGCATGTTCGCTGCCGCCCTTTCTATTTCAGACGGGATCAGTTCTTGGCCGCGTAATCCGCGACGTTTGCAGGGGTAACCAGCTGGAACGGAATGTAGACTTTCTGTTCAACCGCTTCGCCTGCAGCCAGCTTGATTGCTGCATCAAGGGCACCGGCACCCTGTCCGGCCGCATCCTGGAACACGGTCACGTCCAGATCGCCCGCCTGCATCGCGGCAAGCGCATCCTGAGTTGCGTCAACACCGCCGACCACGACACTTGCCATGTCGATGCCTGCGGCCTTCATCGCCTGAATAGCACCAATGGCCATTTCGTCGTTGTTGGCGATGACGCCGTCAAAGGCAGCACCGGTCGACAACCAGTTTGTCATCAGGTTCTGCGCTTCTTCGCGGGACCAGTTTGCGGTCTGCTCGTCGATGATGTTCAGGGTGACGACGCAGGTGCCGGCTGCCATCACGTCATGAATATCTGCGGTGCGCTGCACGGCGGCCTGATTGGACAATTGGCCCATCATCACATAGATATTGGCGGTGTCTTTGCCGGCGGCTTTCAGTTGCGCGCAGACCTCGATCGTTTCCAACGTGCCGCTGTCCACTTCGTTCGAGGCAACGAAAGCCTGATTGTCGGGCAGGGTGTCAACATTGATCGGCTGCCGGTTGACGTAAACCAGTGGGATGTTGGCGGCTGCGGCGGCATCCGACATCGCTTGTGTGGCCGAGGTATCGACCGGGTTCACGATGATCGACGTGACACCGGACGCGATGAAATTGTTGATCTGATCCAACTGCTTGGCCACATCGTCCTGCGCATCTTCGATCTGGATCGCGACGCCCAGTTCGGTGGCTTTTGCTTCCATGCCGTTGCGCAGAACCGTCAGGAAGTTGTCATCAAACTTTGCCATCGACACGCCGATGCCTTCTGCCATGGCGCTGGTGCCCATAAGGGCTGCAAATCCGGCGATAAATAGGGTCTTTTTCATGTGTCTCTCCTCCACAAATGGTGTCCGGCACACCTGATCTTACCTGCCGGACCGCCCGCTTCCGGGGCGGTATTCGCACGCTCAGGCGGCGACGCCCGTGCGGATGAATTCCATGGATGCCGCAAGCGCCGGTTTCGGATCGTCAAGATCGTGGACCGACGTGGCGAACGGTTCAAAACTGATGGGCCCTGTATAGCCTGCCGCAAGAAGGGCGCGGATCTGCGCGACATTGCCCAGCAGATCGTCTGCATCGACCAGAACGCGGTGCAGATCGCGCATGTCATCAAGATAGATCGTATCCCTGACGCCCGAGACATGAACGATGCCCGTCAGGTCCGGGTAAATCGGCCCGCCGCCTGCAAGGGCATGGTGAAAGGTGTCATGCACGATGAAACAGGTGCCAAGGCCGCCGATATCATCAATGACATCGGCAAGAACATCCTTGTACCGCAACGAACAGACCGCAAAGCCCAGCGGTTCGATCATCGCCTTCAGCCCATGCGCCTTCAACATCGGCAACAGTTCGCGAAGGGCGAGTGCGGTGACCTTATGGCTTTCGCTGCGGTCGGTTGCGACACCGTCGTTGCGCGGGATCAGACTGATCGCCTCTGCGCCCGAAGCGACGGCGATTTTCATCAGCGCATCAGCCTCAGCCCGCTTGGCATCTGACCAGGCGTTGAACATCTTCACTTCGGCCAGCGCAAGCAGGCGCAGCTTACGGGCCCGAACCGCAGCACCAACCACAGCAGGATCGGCACCGTCGAACAGCGGCTTTGCAAAGTCATTGCGAAACTCTACCCCTGCGCAGCCCAGACCCTGCGCCAGATCCAGAAACGCCTGCCAGCCAAGTTTGGGTGCGGTCATGTGGTTGAGGGCAAACGGAAGCATGAAGATGTCACTCCGACGACTCGGGCCAAACCAGCTTTGTCGTGGAATTGATATTCCATTTGCGAGTTGTTTAAAACACAAAGTTCCAAATGATGTCGCGCAATCTGACGAATTCTGACGAGGGCAACGGCGGTCGCATCGTCGTCTATATTGATTCCGCAACATGAATGTCAGGTGGCAGGAAATGCTGGATACCCCCCGGAGGCGGGCCGTTCGTGGCGGCGTGTGCCATTACCGTGATCAGATCCCGGCACAGCTTTTCCAACGGCGTGTCGGTCACCATCGTCACCAGTCCCTCTGTCAGCCCGGCACGCGAAGCGCCGGTCAGTGCCGACACTACCATCGCCAGATCACGGGCGGGGCGGGCTTCGCGCAGGGCCGCAATCGCGCCTTCCATCCCGCCACCGGCGACGTAAATACCGCGAAGATCGGGCTGGCGTGCCAGCAGGGTCAGCGTCGTCTTGTAGGTAAGTTGGCGGGTTTCAAGGTTCACCAGCGGGTCCAGCACCGACAGATGTGGCGTGCATTCCCGCAGATAGGCGCGAAACCCGGCTTCCCGCAGTTCATGCCCGTGCCACCGGTGCCCGCCGACAAAAATCGCCGTCACGCCCGGACCCTTTGCCGCCATGGCAACGGCCCATCCGGCGGTTCGGCCGATCTTGAGGTTATCAAGGCCAAGATACCCCGCGCGAACGCCTTGCGCAAAGTCCGACAGAAGCGAAAAGACCGCCATTCCCCGCGCGGCAAGGTCCTCTACCGCCGCCGTCACCTCGGGGTGATTGACCGCTGTTGCGGCCAATACGTCACAACGCCCGGCCATGGCGCGCAGATGACCGGCCATTTCACTTGGGGCTTGCGATGTCGAAAACTCCAGCAAAAGGCGACCGCGGATTCCGGGGGCGGCCGCGACGGCGTGGTGCAATGCTTCGGCGAAGGCTTTGTAGAAATCCTGCCCCTGTTTGTGCAGAACGATGCCAAAACGCACCTCTGGGCCATCGGGGCTTCGTTCTTCCAAACCTGCGGCCAGCGGATGGCCAAGACGCTTTGCTGCCGCGAGGATAACATCACGGGTGACTTGTCGCACCGCTTCGCGCCCGTTCAACAACCGGTCCACCGTGGCGACCGATACCCCAGCCTCGCGCGCCAGTTCAGACATGCTGACCCGTTTCATCCGCCCTCCACCCCGAACATTCATCACAACGTCGATCATTTCTGACGACAAATGACGAAAAGGCGCAAGGTCATGATTTTGAAAAATGGAACGTATCTTCTATTCTGGCCGCAACGATGACCCTTTCCCGAACGGAGCCCGCGATGCAACGCCGCGATTACAGCCTTCTTGGCCCGAACGGTGCCCGCGCCGTTGAAATCGGTCTGGCTGCCGCAGAATGGTATCATACCGAAGTTCCGCGCAAGGCAATGAAGGACCTTATGCAGCGATCCGATCAGCCTGCTATCCGCGATACGATTATGCTTTATGGATTGATGATCGGCTTTGCGACGCTTGGCATCGCGCTTTGGCCCAGCATCTGGTCTGTGCCCTTCTGGCTGGCGTACGGCGTGCTTTACGGCTCGGCGTCCGACAGCCGCTGGCACGAGGCGCAGCATGGCACCGCATTCAGGACGCCGTGGATGAACGCCGTAGTCTATGAGATTGCGTCGTTCATGATCATGCGCAACTCGGTAACCTGGCGGTGGAGCCACGCGCGCCACCATACCGATACCTACATTGTCGGTCGCGACCCGGAAATTGCGATCATGCGCCCGCCGGTTTTCTTCAAACTGATCGGCAATTTCTTCGGTATTTTCGATGCCTGGCAGGGTATGAAACGGATGGTCTACAACGCGGTGATCGGCGTTCATCCGGAAGAAAAAACCTTCGTTCCGCAAAGCGAATGGGCAAAGGTCATTCGCGTGGCGCGGGTGTCATGCGTGATTTATGGGGCGACGATTGCGCTGGCTGTCTGGATGCAGTCGATCCTGCCCTTGATGGCGATCGGTCTGCCCCGGCTTTATGGAGCATGGCACCATATTATGACCGGGCTTTTGCAACACGGTGGTCTGGCCGACAACGTCATCGACCACAGGCTGAACAGCCGCACGGTTTACATGAACCGGATCAGCCGGTTCATCTACTGGAACATGAATTATCATGTCGAGCATCACATGTTCCCGATGGTGCCCTATCACGCGCTACCGCGATTGCATGAACTGATCAAACACGATCTGCCGGCACCAAACCGGTCTGTGGCAGAGGCGTTCAGGGCAATGTGGCCGGCACTGCGCCGACAACTGGCGAACGAGAACTACTTCGAAAAACGCGATCTGCCCGCGACCGCAAAACCCTACCGCGAAGACTTCCACACGGCCGCCCTCGGCGCCGCTGAATGAGAGATGACATGACCCAATGGATCGACGCCTGCGCCACCACCGATATCGATCAGGAGGATCTGATCCGTTTTGATCATGGCGCAAACACCTATGCCATCTACCACGCACCCGACGGCAAGTTCTATTGCACCGATGGCAAGTGCACGCATGAGGCGGTGCATCTGGCAGATGGGTTGGTGATGGATTTTCTGATCGAATGCCCCAAACACAACGGCCAGTTCGACTATCGCACCGGCGAGGCAAAGCGCACGCCCGTGTGCATCAACCTGCGGACCTATGCCGTACAGCTGGAGGGCGACAGGGTGCTTGTTCAACTGCCCTGATGGTCTGTATGAAGTCTTGTCCGGAATTGGTGTTCTTGGTGAGCCGGTCGGGATCCGAACCCGAGACCTACTGATTAAAAGTCAGTTGCTCTACCAACTGAGCTACCGGCCCACGCAATGGGGGTGCATAGAAACTTCAACGGGGGTGGTCAAGGGCCAAAACTGCGAATTCCAAGGGCGGTCTGGCAAAAACCCCATGGGCCGGGTATAGGCGGCGGCATGATGGAAACACGCAGCACCTCTGGCTTGGCCTTCATGAAAATGCACGGGCTGGGCAATGATTTCGTGGTGATCGATTCGCGCGGACGCGGCTCGGTTGTTACCGCAGGTCTGGCGCGTGCGATCGGCGACAGACGTCGCGGTGTGGGCTTTGATCAGCTGGCCGAAATTCGCGATGCCGCAGAAGCCGATTTCGCGCTTGAATTCTGGAACAGTGATGGCAGCACAGCCGCCGCCTGTGGCAACGCGACCCGCTGTGTTTCAGACCACATCATGGCCGAACGGGGCGTGCAGTCTGTCCGCCTGACGACGGCGCGCGGGTCTTTGGCGGCGGTACGACGGGCCGATGGGCTGGTCAGTGTCAACATGGGTGCGCCGCAACTGAACTGGGCCGAAGTGCCGCTTGCCTTTGCCACCGACACTTTGCATCTGCCGCTTGCCGGCGATCCGGTTGGCGTTGGCATGGGCAACCCGCATGCGGTGTTTTTCGTAAGCGATGCCGAAGCAGTTGATCTTGCGAAGGCGGGGCCCTTGGTCGAACATGATCCGCTGTTCCCGCAGCGCACCAATGTGGAATATGTCAGCGTTACGGTGCCTGACCGGATGCGGATGCGGGTCTGGGAACGCGGCACTGGCATAACGCTGGCTTGCGGGTCGGGCGCTTGTGCGGCGGCGGTCGCGGCACACCGCCGGGGCCTGACCGGGCGCAGCGTGATGATCGATGTCGATGGCGGCACGCTTGAGGTGGACTACCGCGATGACGGCGTCTGGCTGACCGGGCCGGTGGCGCACGTTTTTGATGGCGTGCTGTCGGCGGCGTTTGTCGCGGCGCACCGATGAACGCGCCGGTGTTTGCCACGCTCGGCTGCCGTCTGAACGCCTATGAGACTGAGGCGATGAAAGATCTGGCGGGCGCTGCCGGGATCCGCAATGCGGTGATCGTGAACACCTGCGCCGTGACGGCCGAAGCGGTGCGCAAGGCCAAACAGGAAATCCGGCGGCTACGGCGCGAAAACCCGGATGCGACGCTGATCGTGACGGGCTGTGCGGCGCAGACCGAACCGGAAACGTTTGCCGCGATGCCCGAGGTGTCCCGGGTGATCGGCAATACCGAAAAGATGCAAGGTGCCACTTGGGCCAGGCTCGCGGTGCCAGATCTGATCGGGGCGACCGAACGGGTGCAGGTTGACGACATCATGTCGGTCAGGGAAACGGCGGGGCATCTGATTGACGGCTTCGGGCGACACCGTGCCTATGTTCAGGTTCAGAACGGCTGCGATCATCGCTGCACGTTTTGCATCATTCCGTTCGGGCGCGGCAATTCGCGGTCTGTACCTGCCGGGGTGGTCGTCGATCAGATCAGGCGGCTGGTCGACAAGGGCTTTCTTGAGGTGGTGTTGACGGGTGTCGATCTGACCTCGTGGGGGGCTGATCTGCCAGGGGCGCCGCGTCTGGGCGATCTGGTGATGCAGATCTTGCGGCTGGTGCCGGATCTGGCGCGGCTGCGGATATCGTCGATCGACTCGATCGAGGTGGACGAGGCGCTGATGGCGGCTATCGGATCAGAAGTGCGGCTGATGCCGCATCTGCATCTGTCGTTGCAGGCGGGCGATGACATGACCCTGAAACGGATGAAACGGCGGCATTTGCGCGATGACGCGATCCGGTTTTGCGAGCAGGCGCGGAAGTTGCGCCCTGAGATGGTGTTCGGCGCGGATATCATCGCGGGCTTCCCGACCGAGACCGAGGCGATGTTTGATAACTCGGTCTCGCTGATCAAAGACTGCGGGCTGACCTACCTGCATGTCTTTCCCTATTCCGCCCGCAAAGGCACCCCAGCGGCGCGCATGCCGCAGGTTCGTGGGCCGATCATCAAGGAGCGCGCCGCACGGCTGAGGGCGGCAGGGAGCGCGGCGTTGCTGGCACATCTGCAGGCGCAGGTAGGCCGGGTGCACCGGGTCCTGACCGAAGGGCCACGGATGGGGCGGACCGAAGGCTTTGCCGAGGTCGATTTCAGATCTGACCAGGCAGAGGGGCAGATAGTCGACGCATTGGTTGTGGGCGTGACCGGCGGGCGGCTGACGGCGTGACGCAGCGGTCGCAACGGATCAAATCAGGCGTCTGGTCGCTTATCTAATGGTGTCGCCTCGCTGTAGTGTGGGGGTCAGTTCGAGGATTTCGCCAGCGCGGGTGTCAGCGATAATGTCGGCGGCGCGGCATCCGATTTCAAATCGGCAGGCATCCATGGTGGCAAGCTGGCGGGGCAGGCCGTCCAGCAGTTCAACACCGTTGAAGGCGGCGAGGCCGATCTTGCCGGGGATATCGAGGCCTTGGTGCAGGCAGTACAAAAGGCCACCAGCGCCGATCATGTCATTGGAATAGTAAAGAAAATCAACGTCTGGAGTACGGTTCAGCACGGCGGCGGTCATTTCACGGCCCTTTAGCAGGGCGGAGCCGCCAGAGTAAAACTCCCGATCGACAAGCGCGATGCCTGCCTTGGCCAGAGCCTCTTCAAAGCCCTCCAGGCGTTTGCGGGCGCGGTGGTCATGCGGCATCATTGTGCCCAGAAATGCGATCTTGCGGTACCCGGCGGCGATGATCGCTTCGGCCATCTGACGCCCGGCGCGGTGATGGGAAATGCCGACGGCGCTATCCACCGGCGTGCCGTCGATATCCATGATCTCGACAATCGGAATGCCGGCGTTTTGCAGCATGGCGCGGGCGGCGGGGGTATGTTCCAGCCCCGCGATGATCACGCCGGACGGCCGCCATGACAGCATTTCGTAAAGCACGGCTTCCTCGCGGTCGGGTGAATAGTTGGTCACTCCAACCACGGGTTGCAGGCCGGTATGTTCCAGCGTGGCGGAAATGCCGGCCATCACTTCGGGGAACACCATGTTCGACAGCGACGGGATGATCACCGCCACCAGATTGACGCGCGCCCCGGCCAGCGCCCCTGCGATCTTGTTTGGCACATAGCCAAGGCTGCGGGCGGCGATCAGCACGCGTTCGCGGGTAGCTGGGGAGACATCGCCACGGGCGCGTAGCACCCGGCTGACGGTCATTTCGCTGACGCCCGAAGCCTCGGACACATCACGTAGGGTAAGGGTGCGTTTGGGGGCGGTCTTTGGCGGCGATGACACGGGGGCGGGCCCTTTGGGTGGCGACTTTTCCAGAGTGTTAACGCAAAGGGCAGACTTGTCCAAGTGCGCCAAACTTCGCTGTCCACCGATGGCCCACTTGCATACTGCGCTGCATCGGCTTATATGACTTTTAACAGCGGTTTCGGCGTCCACACCCGAAGCTACCGATCGTCACAAGCGGGCCTGTTGGTCCGTTTTTTGTTTTTGGAAACACCATGTCTGATCTTATCGCGAAAACCGCTATTGACCGACGTCTGGCCCAGATCGTGACCCCGGCCATTGAAGGGCTGGGGTTCGAGTTGGTGCGCATTCGGTTGATGGGCGGCAAGACGCGGACGTTGCAGATCATGGCGGATCGGCCCGAAGGCGGGATTATTGTCGAGGACTGCGCAAAGATCTCGACCGCCGTGTCGGTGGTGCTGGATGTCGAGGACCCGGTGGAGGATGAGTATATCCTTGAAGTGTCTTCCCCCGGTATCGACCGCCCTCTGACGCGTCTGAAGGATTTCGATATCTGGAAGGGTTATGAGGCAAGGGTCGAGACGACGGAACTGATAGACGGGCGGCGGCGGTTCAAGGGCATCTTGGCCGGGGTCGAGGGCGAGGAAGTGCTGATCGAGCTGGAAGAGGGTGCTGAGGCGGTAACGATCGGCTTGCAATTCGAATGGCTGTCGGATGCGAAACTGGTGCTGACCGACGATCTGATTGCGGAAATGCTGAAGCAGCGCAAAGCAAGCGGCACCTTTGACGAGGCCGATTTCGACGAGATTGAAACAAGTGAAGGGGACGGCGACGAGGCCGTGGCCCCTGAAACCAAACACTAAAGACCGGAGGAAAGACATGGCGATTACGTCTGCGAACCAGCTGGAACTGTTGCAAACCGCAGAGGCGGTGGCACGGGAAAAGATGATCGACCCCGAACTGGTGATCGAAGCGATGGAGGAATCCCTCGCCCGTGCCGCCAAGTCGCGTTACGGGTCGGAACTGGATATTCGGGTGAAGATTGATCGCAAGACCGGGCGGGCGACTTTTGCGCGCATTCGGACTGTGGTGGAAGATGACGCCGTGGAAAATCACCACGCGCAGATGACGGTCAAAGAAGCCAAGGCGCATCTGGCCGAACCTGCTGTTGGCGACGAGGTTATTGACGAAGTGCCCCCCGTTGATCTGGGCCGCATTGCAGCACAGTCGGCCAAGCAGGTGATCTTGCAGAAGGTGCGCGAAGCAGAACGCGACCGTCAGTATGAAGAGTTCAAGGACCGCAAAGGCACGATCATCAATGGTCAGGTCAAGCGCGAGGAATATGGCAATATCATCGTCGATATTGGCCGTGGCGAAGCCATTCTGCGCCGGAATGAAAAGATCGGCCGCGAAAGCTATCGGCCCAACGACCGTATCCGCGCCTACATCAAAGATGTGCGCCGTGAGGCCCGTGGGCCGCAGGTGTTCCTGAGCCGGACAGACCCGCAGTTCATGGCGGAACTCTTCAAGATGGAAGTGCCGGAGATTTACGACGGCATCATCGAGATCAAAGCCGTGGCCCGCGACCCCGGTTCGCGTGCGAAGATTGCGGTGATTTCGTACGACAACTCGATTGATCCGGTAGGCGCTTGCGTAGGTATGCGCGGTAGCCGTGTGCAGGCCGTTGTAAACGAACTGCAGGGCGAAAAGATTGACATCATTCCGTGGAACCAGGATCAGGCGACGTTTCTGGTGAACGCGTTGCAGCCTGCCGAAGTGTCGAAAGTTGTGATCGACGATGATGCGGGCAAGATCGAGGTTGTGGTACCGGATGAGCAGCTAAGCCTCGCCATTGGTCGCCGCGGCCAGAACGTGCGGTTGGCCAGCCAGTTGACCGGGCTTGATATTGATATCGTCACCGAATCCGACGAATCCGCGCGCCGTCAGGCCGAATTTGCCGAACGCACGAAGCTGTTCATGGACACGCTGGATGTCGACGAGATGATGGCGCAGTTGCTGGTTTCGGAGGGCTTTACCAATCTGGAAGAGGTGGCCTACGTCGACACCGAGGAATTGCTGTCTATCGATGGGTTCGACGAAGGCACGGCAAGTGAGCTGCAGGCCCGCGCCAAAGATTATTTGGAGGCGGCAAACGTCAAGGCGATGGAAACCGCCCGTGCGCTGGGCGTGGAAGACAGCCTTGTGAACTTCGAAGGCCTGACGCCGCAAATGCTGGAAGCACTGGCGAAGGACGACATCAAGACGCTGGAAGATTTCGCGACCTGTGCGGACTGGGAATTGGCCGGTGGTTGGACCACGGTCAATGGCGCGCGGGTCAAGGACGAAGGCGTTCTGGAGCAGTTCGATGTAAGCTTGGAGGAAGCGCAACATCTGGTGATGACAGCACGGGTGATGCTGGGTTGGGTCGATGCGGCAGATATTGCGCAACCCGAGTCCGAAGATGAGGAGGCCGAGGTCTGATTTCAGAGCTCGGACAAAACCAGAGTGACGCGCGGCGGCAAAGACGACCAAAAGGATGAACCGGAGCGCCGGTGCATCGTGACGGGGGAAAGCCAGCCTAAAGGTGGATTGATCCGCTTTGGGCTAGGGCCGACTGGCGAGGTGGTGCCAGATGTTCTGGGCCGATTGCCGGGGCGTGGCTTCTATGTGGAAGCCAACCGCGCGTCGATCGAAAAGGCCGCCAAGAAGGGGCTGTTTGCCCGTGCAGCGCGTCAGCCGGTGAAAGTACCGGAGGGGCTTGCCCATACGGTAGAGGCGTTGTTGTTGCGGCGGGTGATCGACCTGATCAGCCTGTCGCGCAAATCGGGGTCCGCGCTGACTGGTTACGAGAAGGTGAAAGACTTGCTGACTAAGGGGCAGGCGCGGGTTTTGATCCAGGCAAGTGATGGGTCCGAACGGGGCAAAACCAAGCTGCGCGCGCCTGACGGAAAGAACAGCTTTATCGGCTGTTTAACGGCACAGGAATTGGGTTTGGCTTTCGGGCGTGATCGTGCGATACACGTGGCGCTTTCGTCTGGTGGACTCACGTCACGTGTTATAGAGGAAGCGGCACGGCTTGCAGGTTTACGCACGCCGCCAGGCGGTTTTACCGCCCAAAAGGATGTACTAGACGCATGAGCGATACAGACGGCAAAAAGCCACTTGGCCTAGGTGGCGGCACTGCACCTCGTCCCGGACAGGTGAAGCAAAGCTTCAGCCATGGCCGCACGAAAAGTGTGGTGGTGGAAACCAAGCGCAAACGCGTTGTGGTGCCCGTGAAGCCAGGCACGGCAGGGGCGACCGGGACACCTGCGCATCTGGGCGATCCGTCCAAGCGGCCTGCAGGCATTTCGGATGCGGAAATGGAACGCCGGATGGCGGCCCTTCGCGCTGCGAAAGCGCGGGAAGCCGACGATGCGATCAAGCGCGCCGCCGATGACAAGCTGCGCGAAGATGACCGCGCCAAGCGTCGCGAAGATATTGAAACGAAGGACCGCGAAGAGCGCGAGCGCGTCGAGGCCGCCAAGATCAAGGCCGCCGAGACCGAACGTGCGGCGCGTGAAGAGGCTGCTGCAAAAGTGGCCCAAGCCGATGCCCGCAAGGCCGATGTGCTTGGCACGACGCGCCGCGCACCTGCCCCTGCCGCTGCCGCACCGACCAAGGCGGGTGCCGCGGCCCCGGCCGCCCTGGCGGTCGATGACAGTATCCGTGGTCCGGCCTCGCTTAAGCCAGCACTTGGCCCACGCAAAACTGACCGCGAGCGCGAATTGCGCGGCGATGACCGCGATCGCAATGCGAAAGCCAAGGTTGATGACGCGCGCCGCACGGGCAAACTGACGCTGAACGATGCGCTTGCCGGCGAAGGCGGGCGCACGCGCAGCCTGGCCGCGATGAAGCGCAAGCAGGAAAAGGCCCGCCAGAAAGCACTGGGTTTCAGCAAGCCAGAAAAGCAGTTTCGCGATGTGCAGTTGCCTGAAACCATCGTGGTGCAGGAACTGGCAAACCGGATGGCAGAGCGTGCTGCGGACGTTGTCAAAAGCCTGATGAAAATGGGCATGATGGTGACGATGAACCAGGCCATCGACGCCGATACCGCCGAATTGGTTATTCAGGAATTCGGCCACAAAGCGGTGCGGGTATCTGATGCTGACGTCGAGCAAGTGATTGATCAGGTTACGGATTCTGCTGACAACTTGATGACGCGACCACCGATCGTGACAATCATGGGTCACGTTGACCACGGCAAGACATCGCTGCTGGATGCCATCCGCAAAACATCGGTGGTCACTGGTGAAGCAGGCGGCATTACCCAGCATATCGGCGCCTATCAGGTGACGACGGATGCCGGGGCGAAGCTTACTTTCCTCGATACCCCCGGCCATGCGGCGTTTACATCGATGCGCCAGCGTGGGGCGCAGGTGACCGATATCGTGGTGCTGGTGGTGGCGGCAGATGATGCCGTGATGCCGCAGACGATCGAGGCGATCAAACACGCGAAAGCGGCCAACGTGCCGATGATCGTGGCGATCAACAAGATCGACAAGCACGATGCCAACCCGACCAAAGTGCGCACCGATTTGTTGCAGCACGAGATTGTTGTGGAAGCCATGTCGGGCGATGTGCTGGACGTGGAAGTATCGGCCAAAACCGGGCAAGGCCTGGACAAGCTGTTGGAAGCGATTGCGTTGCAGGCGGAAATTCTGGAACTGCGCGCGAACCCGGATCGGGCGGCATCAGGCGCGGTTATTGAAGCCAAGCTGGATGTGGGTCGTGGCCCGGTGGCGACGGTTCTGGTGCAGAACGGCACGTTGCGCAAAGGCGATATCTTTGTCGTCGGCGAACAGTGGGGCAAAGTGCGTGCGCTGATCGATGATCAGGGCAAACGGATTGATGAGGCTGGGCCATCGGTGCCGGTTGAAGTGCTGGGTCTGAACGGCACACCTGCCGCGGGCGACACGTTGAACGTGGTGGAAACCGAAGCGCAGGCGCGGGAAATCGCGACCTACCGCGAAAAGGCCGCCAAGGACAAACGCGCCGCTGTTGGGGCCGCTGTAACGCTGGAGCAGTTGATGGCGAAAGCCAAGGCTGACAAGGACGTGGCAGAGCTGCCGATTGTGGTGAAAGCCGATGTGCAGGGATCTGCCGAAGCCATCGTTCAGGCGATGGAAAAGGTGGGCAATGATGAAGTGCGCGTGCGCGTTCTGCATTACGGCGTGGGTGCTATCACTGATTCGGATGTGGGCTTGGCGGAAGCGTCAGGCGCGCCGATTATCGGGTTTAACGTGCGCGCGAATGCGTCCGCGCGGCAAACCGCCAGCCAGAAGGGTGTGGAGATCCGGTATTATTCGGTCATTTATGATCTGGTCGATGATATCAAAGCCGCCGCATCCGGCCTGTTGAAAGCCGAAATTCGCGAAACCTTTATCGGCTATGCGCAGATCAAGGAAGTATTCAAGGTGACCGGCATCGGCATGGTTGCTGGTTGTATCGTGACCGAAGGCATTGCGCGCCGGTCGGCCGGAGTGCGTTTGCTGCGGGATAACGTGGTGATCCATGAGGGCACGCTGAAGACGCTGAAACGCTTCAAGGACGAAGTGAAGGAAGTGCAATCCGGCCAGGAATGCGGCATGGGCTTCGAGCGGTATGAAGATATTCGCCAAGGCGATGTGATCGAAATCTTTGAGCGCGAAGAGATTGCGCGTACGCTGGCCTGAACGGGTTGGAGCAAAACGAAATGCCGGGCAGATTGCCCGGCATTTTACGTTTCAAACCAGTCTTAGCGTCATGCAGATCGAACAGAAGTCACCGGAAAGCCGACAAAACTGCGCTCATCAACTTTGATCACAACCTTGCCGTCCGCCAAATGAGCAACAACCGGCCCCTGCACAAATACACAACTTCCCAGCGATATCGTTCGCAGCATTTGTCTTCCCCCCAGAAGCATCTCTCTCACAATCTGAAGTTAGGGGTGAATCCTAAGAAGGCAAACTGAATGTGCGCGAGTTAGGGGAGTTCGCCTTACTTTTGACACTTTTGACTATATCCAGTCGCGCAGGATGGGGATAAGCGGCAGATCGGCGGGCGGCATGGGGTAGTGCCCCATGTTTTGCGGGCGGACCCAGGCCAGATTTTGCCCCTCGGCCCCGGTGGCGATTCCCTGCCATTTACGGCAGGCGAAAAGCGGCATCAGCAAGTGGAAGTCGGGGTAGCTGTGGCTGGCGAAGGTGAGGGGAGCGAGGCAACTTGCGAAGGTGTCGATGCCCAACTCTTCCCGCAGTTCCCGAATCAGAGCCGCCTCGGGGGTTTCACCGGCCTCGACCTTGCCGCCGGGAAACTCCCACAGGCCGGCCATGGATTTGCCGGCCGGGCGTTGGGCCAGCAGTACGCGGCCATCGGGGTCTATCAGGGCGACGGCGGAAACGAGGAGTGTTTTCATTTTGACGCCTTCGCGTGGTGGGAAAAGCTGGGGGGATTTCACATCCCCCCAGACCCCCCGGTGGGATATTTGTGCCAAAATGAAATCAGGAGCGGTAGTCGGCGTTGATCTCGATGTAGCGAGCGGTAAGATCGCATGTCCAGACTGATTTGGTACCCTTGCCGAGGCCGAGATCGACCGCGATGATCAGATCTTGCTGGCGCATATAGGCCGCACCGTCTTCTTCCTTGTAGTCGGGGTTGCACCAGCCATCTTTGGCAACAAGTAAGTCGCCAAAATGGATGGTCAGCTTGTCGCGGTCTGCGGCGGCACCCGATTTGCCGATGGCGGCGACAATGCGGCCCCAGTTCGGATCCTGGCCCGCGATAGCGGTTTTCACCAGTGGCGAGTTGGCGATGGCCATGCCGACTTTGTGGGCATCTTCGGGTGTTGCGGCACCGGTCACGCGCACTTCGACGAATTTGGTAGCACCTTCTCCGTCGCGGATAACTTGATGGGCCAGATCGCGCATGACGCCGTGCAGGGCGTCTTCAAACACTTTGGCGACGGGGCCTTTGACTTGAGCGGCGGAGCTTTGGCCGGTGGCGCAGAGCAGCAGCGCGTCGGAGGTCGAGGTGTCGCTATCGACCGTGATCGCGTTGAATGTGGCATCGACATTGCGCGACAGCATGCGTTGCAAGGCCGGGGCAGGGATTTTTGCATCGGTAAAGATATAGACCAGCATCGTGGCCATATCGGGTGCGATCATGCCAGAGCCTTTGGCGATGCCTGCGATGTGGATCGGGCCGCCGTCGCCTTGGATGGTCGCGGCGGCACCTTTTGGGAAGGTGTCGGTTGTCATCATGGCGAGAGCGGCCATTTCGATGGCGTTTTCGCGCAAGGTGGCGGTGAGGGCGGGGATTTTGGCGATGATGCGGTCGTGGGGCAGAGGCTCGCCGATCACGCCGGTGGACGAGGAGAACACGCGGGCGGCGGGTAAATCGAGGGCGGTTGCCACGGCGGCAGTGATGGCGGCAACCGAGGCATCGCCGACCTTGCCGGTGAACGCGTTGGAATTGCCGGAGTTGACGATGATGGCGGCACCAGCACCCAAAGGCACTGACTTGGCCAGTTTATCCTGACAATCGCGGACGCAAGCGGCGCGAGTGGTGGAGCGGGTGAAGACGCCCGCCATCGCCGTGCCGGGGGCAAGGCGGATCAGCATCACATCTTTGCGGTTGGTATAGCGCACCCCGGCCTCGACCGCGGCAAATTCGACGCCAGCGATGCGAGGCAGGGGTGGAAAGCCGTCTTTCGGGGCGAGCGGCGATATGGGTTTGGCGGCTTTGGTGGGCGCTGGTTTGGCTGGATCAATCAGCTTTGTCAGCTTTTTCTTCAGGGATTTCGCCTTTGCCTTCCAATCGGTCTTGCCCATATCAGCGCCCGCCTTTCCTGATTATTTATCCAGCAGTGTTTCGTCACGCAGGGTTTTGGGATCAAGGCCTTCGCCCGGGCGAGTGATGGCGGCGGCGGCGGTAAGGCGGTTCACATGCGCCTCAATCGCCTGTTGTTCGATCTCGGATGCCAGTTCATCGCGCAGTTCATCAAGCGGTGGGGCGGCGGCGATGCGGGTTTCCTTGACCATGATCAGGTGCCAGCCGAAGTCGGATTTGATCGGTGCGGTAACTTTGCCAGTTTCGGCAGCAACGACGGCGTCTTCGAACGGCTTTACCATGGCGCCCAAGCCAAACCAGCCCAGATCGCCGCCATTGGCACCGGATCCGGTATCGGTGGAATTAACCTTGGCCAGTTCGGCGAAATCCGCGCCGCCATCCAGTTCGGTTTTCAGTGCGTTGGCCTTTTCTTCCGTCTCGACAAGGATATGGGCGGCGCTGTATTCAGTTTGCGGGGCGGCGTCTTTGAAGCGCGCGTCGTAGGCGGCTTGCAGCGCCTTGTCCGTTACAGCGGCGGAGACGACCGATTGCAAGGCGATACCGGACAGGTAACCGCGACGATTGTTATCGACAGCGATCTGGTCACGCTTGGTGATCTTGCCTGCAAGGGATTGTTCCAGAACAGTTTGTTGAATGAGTTGTTCAAGGATGCCATTAAACAGAACATCATCGGGCAGCGACTGGTACTGTTCGGACAAAGTGCCGCGCAGCACGATCATCTGGCCAAACGTGATCTCGGCACCGTTAACCGTGGCGATAACAGTGTCTGCAGTGCTGTCTTGCGCAAATGCCGGGGCGGTGAAGGCGAGTGCGGTTGCAAGGGCAACTCCTTGCCAAAAACCTGTTGATTTCATCACTTCACCTACTCCTGATCCATGCGCGGACCCGCGCGACGTTGACTTGACCCATGCGACCCCTTACATCGCGACAGTCGCGTGCAGCGGGCTATTGGTACCGATCTGGTTCTTTTAGGGAACGTGGTGGGGGCGGGCAAGCCCGCAAGCTCACACGATGATGTCAGGAACCCCTGATATACAGAAATTGGCCAGGCGGAGAAAACATGCTGGGTCTTGGAACTATTACGCGAAAGGTCTTCGGAACCCCGAATGACCGTAAAGTAAAATCGGTTCGCCCATTGGTCGCAAAGATCAACGCGCTGGAGCCGGAATTTCAGGCGCTGTCTGATGACGCGATCAAGGCAAAAACTGTTGAATTGCAGGGGCGTGCGCAATCAGGCACAAGCCTTGATGATCTGCTTCCGGAAGCCTTTGCCAATTGCCGGGAAGCGGCGCGTCGGGCCTTAGGCCTGCGTGCGTTCGATGTGCAGCTGAAGGGCGGGATCTTCCTGCATCAAGGCAATATTTCGGAAATGAAAACCGGTGAAGGCAAGACGCTGATGGCAACCCTGCCGGCCTATCTGAACGCGCTGGCGGGCAAGGGCGTGCACATCGTTACGGTCAACGATTATCTTGCCAAGCGTGACGCGGAATGGATGAGCAAGGTTTACGGCGCTTTGGGCATGACGACGGGGGTGGTTTATCCCTATCAACCCGATGCTGAAAAGAAAGAGGCGTACCGCGCCGACATCACCTATGCGACGAACAACGAGCTGGGTTTCGACTATCTGCGCGACAATATGAAAGCCAGCCTAGAGGAAATGTCGCAGCGCGGGCATTTCTACGCGATTGTCGATGAGGTGGACTCGATCCTGATCGATGAGGCGCGCACGCCGCTTATCATTTCGGGACCGTCGCAGGATCGGTCTGATCTCTATGTCAAGGTTGACAAGCTGATCCCGGCGCTGACGGCAGAGCATTACAAGCTGGACGAGAAAACCCGGAATGTGACGTTTTCCGATGAAGGCAACGATTTCATCGAGAAATCGCTGTCGGATAACGGGCTGCTACCGGAAGGCCAGTCGTTGTATGATCCTGAAAGCACCACCCTGATCCATCATGTGACGCAGGCTTTGCGCGCCTACAAGCTGTTCACCAAGGATCAGCAGTATATCGTGCGCGATGGCGAGGTCATGCTGATTGACGAATTCACCGGCCGCATGATGCGCGGCCGGCGCTTGTCGGACGGTTTGCATCAGGCAATCGAAGCGAAAGAGGGCGTCGCAATCCAGCCTGAAAACGTGACACTGGCATCAGTGACGTTCCAGAATTACTTCCGGCTTTACAAGAAACTGGCGGGCATGACCGGCACGGCATCAACCGAAGCCGAGGAATTCATGCAGATTTACGGGCTGGGCGTGATCGAAGTGCCGACCAATCGCCCCGTCGCGCGCAAGGATGAACACGACAAGGTGTATCGCACGGCCAAGGAAAAATATGTCGGCATCGTGGCCGAGATCAAGGACGCACACGCCAAGGGGCAGCCGCTGTTGGTGGGCACGACATCCATCGAAAAGTCGGAGTTTCTGTCGGGATTGCTGAAAGAGGCCGGCGTTACGCATAATGTTCTGAATGCCCGCCAGCATGAGCAGGAAGCGCAGATCGTCGCCGATGCGGGCAAGTTTGGCGCAGTGACGATTGCCACCAATATGGCGGGCCGCGGCACGGACATCCAGCTTGGCGGCAATGTCGAGATGAAGGTAATGCAGGCGATTGCCGCCGACCCGCATCTGCACCCCGACGAGGTGCGCGCCAAGATCGAGGCCGAGCACGCTGCCGAGAAAGGGCAAGTGATCGAAGCGGGGGGCCTTTATGTGCTGGCGACCGAGCGTCATGAAAGCCGGCGGATCGACAACCAGTTGCGCGGCCGATCCGGGCGGCAGGGCGATCCGGGGCGGTCGTCGTTCTTTCTGAGCCTCGAGGACGATCTGATGCGCATTTTCGGGTCTGAACGGCTGGACAAGGTGCTGTCGACGCTGGGCATGAAAGAGGGCGAAGCGATCGTGCACCCTTGGGTGAACAAAAGCCTTGAGAAGGCGCAGGCCAAGGTTGAGGGGCGCAACTTCGATATCCGCAAGCAATTGCTGAAATTCGACGATGTGATGAACGATCAGCGCAAGGCGATCTTCGGTCAGCGGCTGGAAATCATGCAGGCCGAAGATCTGGGCGAGATTGCGCAGGATATGCGCCATCAGGTGATCGACGATCTGGTTGATGCCTATATGCCGCCAAAATCCTATGCCGATCAGTGGGATGCAGTGGCATTGCAGGCGGGCGTGGTTGAAAAGATCGGCCTTGATCTGCCGATTGACCAATGGGCCGCCGAAGAGGGTGTTGATCAGGACGCCATGCGCACGCGGATCACGGAACAAAGCGACAAGCTGATGGACGAAAAGGTTGCGGCCTTTGGCCCCGACGCCATGCGCAACATCGAAAAGCAGGTGCTGCTGCAGACCATTGATGGCAAATGGCGCGAGCATCTGTTGCGGCTTGAACATCTGCGGTCGGTGGTTGGCTTTCGCGGCTATGCGCAGCGTGACCCGCTGGCGGAATACAAGAACGAAGGTTTCACGCTGTTCGAGTCCATGCTGAATTCGTTACGCCAGGAGGTGACGCAAAAACTGGCACAGGTGCGCCCGCTGTCGAAAGCGGAACAGGACGCCATGTTGGCGCAATACCTGGCACAGCAGCAACGCGAGGCAAGTGCCGCCGCTCCTGACGCTGCACCGGCAGAGATCGCCGAACCCGCACAACCCGCTGCGCGCGAAGGCTTTGTCGAAACCGATTCGGCCACTTGGGGGAACCCGTCGCGCAATGAGTCCTGCCCCTGTGGATCGGGCAAGAAATTCAAGTATTGCCATGGTCAGCTGGTCTGATTGTGGTCAAATTGTGGCGGACTCGCCTTCCGGGTGACGTCCTTTTGCCCTTACAACCTTGGGTTGCCACATTGTAGCCATCTTCTTGCCACGTCCTTGCCCGATTTCACCCCTAGACCGGCTCAGTGCGATCTTGGGGAAGATTTCTATGGAACTTAAACGCCGGCTGTCACTGGTGGTAGCAATTATGTCTGTCGCTCTGGGTTCAGGGCACCTTGTACAAAACGTGTTGGTGAAGCCTGCCAGATCGGCCGACGTCGCACCGAACTCCAAACCCGTTGACATCACCTTGCTTGCGGCGGGGCCCGAGAGCACTGTGCCCGAGCCAGCGATCAAGGAACTGCCGACGCCGTCATTTGCGTCGACGCCGAACGACGAAATTCCGAGTATATTCACTCTGCCGGTCGACCCGGTGCAGCGCGTTGACTTCGGGGCACAGGTTCCCGACACGGACGTTGCTGCGAATGAATGCATGGTCAGCATGGATTTGGCGGCCCAGCCTTCGGCGATGATCGGCCTGACGCTGACGGCACCCTGCCAGCCGAATGAACGTGTTGTGGTGCGTCATGCCGGCCTTGCGGTAACCGGAAAGACAACCCGTGCGGGCACGTTGTTCATGTCGCTGCCGGCGTTCACCAGCGATGCGGAGGTGTCGGTCCGCTTTTCCGATGGCCAAACGATCAGCGCCGAGGTGGCGGTGCCAGAAGCCGCCACTCTGCGTCGTTTTGGTGTGCAGTGGCTGGGTGACGATGCTTTCCAGTTGAACGCTTTTGAAGGCGGGGCCGGTTACGGCGAACGCGGCCATGTGTCGGACGCTGATCCGCAGGTGCCGCTTGCCGGGCAGCCCCAGATCGGCGGCTTCATGTCGGTCTTGGGCAACGACCGGGTTGAACTGCCGATGCTGGCAGAGGTGTACACCTATCCTGCCGAGCAGGACGCGCCGGTCAGGATCGTTCTGGAAGCCGCAATCACCGAGCGGACCTGCGCGCGTGAAATTCTGGGCGAAACGCTGGCTGCGGTTGACGGCGACATCACGATCACCGATCTGAGCCTCGCGATGCCTGATTGTGCCGCGGTGGGTGACATTATGGTGTTGAAAAATATCGATCCGGACCTGAAGATCGCCGCTGCAGACTAAACTCAGGCAGGCGGTTCATGGGGCGATACCGGTGGAGTGCTGCGATTTTCGCGGCACTGACAATAGCGCAGGCTGCCTGCGCCCAGGATGTGACACTGACCGCCCTTGATGGTGGCATTTCCATAAGCGGCCTGTTGCAGGGCTATGACGGCGAGTTCTACCGCATCGAGACAAGCTACGGTTTGCTGACGGTCGATGGTCAGGGGGTCATCTGCGATGGCCCGGCCTGCCCCGATCTGACCGCGCCAAAAGCCGTCGTCCGTATTGTCGGCGCGCCTGATGCGGGCAACGTGCTGTTGCCGCCGCTGCTTGCCGCTTTCGCCAGATCGCGCGGGTTGACCTACACACAAACGACAGGGCCGGAGTTTGCGGCCAAGCTGACCGATCCCGCCACAAGCAAGACCCTGGCCGAGTTCAACTTTGTCGCAAGTGCACCGGATGTGTCGCGCGCGGCTTTGGCCGCTGGCCGGGCCGAACTGGTCATCGCATCAGTGTTGGAGCCGGATTTCGGTCATCGTGCCCTTGCCGTGGATGCCCTGTTGCCAATCGTGGCCGCTGATAACCCAACGCCGCGCATTTCCACCGCCGATCTGGCCCGCGCGCTGACTGGCGCGGTGGCCAATTGGCGCGAAATCGGCGGCCCGGACATGCCGGTCGTGCTGCACGGTCTTGGCGCAGACACCGATCTTCAGCGGTCCCTTATGGCCCGTCTTGGCGAACAGCCAATGCCAGCCGTCCTGCACCACGATATGGCCAGCCTCGCCGAAGCCGTCGCGCGTGACCCGTGGGCCCTTGCCATCATCGGGCGCGCAATGCTGGGTCCGGCCCGTGCGCTACCCCTGACCGACAGTTGCGGCTTTCCGCTGTTGCCCTCGGGCCTTGCGGTGAAGGCAGAGGATTATCCGCTGTCGCTGCCGATCTTCCTGCTGACCCCGCGCCGCCGCCTGCCGCTGTTTGCGCGACAGTTTCTGGAATTTCTGGCCACACCGGCAGCCCAGGACAGCATCCGCACAACAGGCTTCATCGATCGCAGCCCAGAGCGCCAGCCGATGACGGCAGACGGCCTGCGCCTGATCAATGCCATTCAGGGGGCGGGCGACGAGGTGACGCTGGCCGATCTGAAGCGGCTGGTCGCCGGCATGTCGGGGGCGGATCGGCTGTCGCTGACCTTCCGGTTCCAGGACGGGTCTTCCACCCTAGATGCGCATTCGCGCGAAAACCTGGCCGATCTTGCACGGTTGCTTGAAGCATCGGAATTCAAGGGTGAAACACTTGTTTTTGCAGGGTTTTCTGATGGCTCGGGGACCGCCGCCGCCAATCTTGATCTGTCCCGCGCCCGCGCGCAAAGTGTCGCTGACGCGCTGAGGGCCGAAGCGCCCAATCTGCCCGATGCCCAGATCCCGCGGGTCGATGCTTACGGCGAAACCATGCCCATGGCGTGCGATACCACCGCGCCCGGGCGGCAGTTGAACCGCCGGGTCGAGCTGTGGATCAGCGCGTCACCTGCTACAGATACCCCTGCGCCCTGAAGCTCAACTCGCGCTCCTTGCCGATGATCAGATGGTCATGCAGCGTCACGCCAAGCAGTTCGGCCGCCTCCTTGATCTGATGGGTGACGGTGATGTCGGCCTCGGACGGGGTCGGATCGCCGGACGGGTGGTTGTGCACCAGGATCAGCGCCGATGCGTTCAGCTCCAGCGCGCGTTTCACCACCTCGCGCGGATAGACCGGCACATGATCAACCGTGCCACGCGCCTGCGCCTCGTCCGCGATCAGCACATTCTTGCGGTCCAGAAACAGGATGCGGAACTGCTCCGCTTCCAGATGCGCCATGGCGGTATGGCAGTAATCGAGCAGCGCGTCCCAGGATGACAATACCGGGCGGTGCATCACCCGCGCCCGCATCAGGCGCTGCGACGCGGCCTCGATGATTTTCAACTCCAGCACCACCGCCTCGCCCACGCCCTTGACCGCCAGAAGCCGGGGCACGGGTGCCGTGATGACGCGATTGAAATCGCCGAACGTGTCCATCAGCAGCCGGGCAAGCGGTTTGACATCCTGCCGGGGAATGGCGCGGAACAAGACCAGTTCCAGCAGTTCATAGTCCGGCATGGCCGAAGAACCGCCTTCAAGAAACCGTGCGCGCAGGCGCTTGCGATGATCGGCAAGGTACGACGGCAGGCGTTCAGGCGCAGCCCCGATCAAGGCCTCATCGCTGTCCTGAAGGGCGAAGGTCGAAAACAGGCTTTCCGAAAAGGCGCGGGTGCTGGTCATGACGCTAGCTTCCCCCGCCTTGCTGAAGGAAAGGTTAACCGGTTTCATTTTGGCAAGAAATATCCCCGCCGGAGGCTCCCGAACTGCCGAAAAGCCGGCCCTGCCAGCGGAGGTCCATGGCAATGCCGCTCAAAGGGGCTCGAAGCCCCTGCGAGCGGCCCCCTGCCGGGGTCAACCCTTCATACCGTCCCAAAACCCTTTGACCTTGCCAAAGAACGTCGATCCTTCGGGATTGTTGTCCTCTGACAGCTTTTCAAATTCGCGCAGCAACTCGCGTTGCCTTGCGGTCAAGTTGACCGGCGTTTCCACCGCCAGTTCAATCAGCATGTCCCCCGCACTACCACCGCGCAAGGCCGGCATGCCTTTGGCGCGCAGGCGCATCTGCTTGCCGGTCTGGCTGCCGGCGGGCACCTTGACGCGGGCTTTGCCGCCGTCAATGGTGGGCACCTCAACCTCGCCGCCAAGCGCGGCCGTGGCAATGGATACCGGGATGCGGCAAAACAGATGCACCCCGTCGCGCTGGAAGATCGCATGTTCCTTCACCTCGATGAAGATGTACAGATCGCCCATCGGCCCACCGCGCAGTCCAGCCTCGCCCTCGCCCGACAGCCGGATCCGGGTTCCGGTTTCGACGCCTGCCGGTATGTTGACCGACAACGCGCGTTCTTTTTCAATGCGTCCTGCGCCATGGCAGGCCTTGCAGGGGTTCTTGATGGTCTGGCCTGCGCCATTGCAGGTGGGGCAGGTGCGTTCAACGGTGAAAAAGCCTTGCTGGGCGCGGACCTTTCCCATGCCGGAACAGGTTGTGCAGGTCACAGGTTCCGCGCCGCCTTCGGACCCCGATCCCTTGCAGGTCTCACAACTGACCGACGCGGGAACGTTGATGGTCTTGTGCACACCCTTGTGCGCTTCCTCCAACGACACACGCAGGTTGTAGCGCAGGTCTGATCCGCGTTGTGCGCGTGACCGGGGCTGGCCGCCGCGCCCCCCCATGAAATCGCCGAACAGGTCTTCGAACACATCAGAAAACGCTGATCCGAAATCACCCTGCCCGCCAAAGCCCGCACCACCGCGTTGGCCGCCATTGCCCATACCGCCCTCAAAGGCCGCATGGCCATAGCGATCATAGGCGGCCTTCTTGTCGGCATCCTTCATAACGTCGTAGGCTTCGTTCAATTCCTTGAACTGCGCCTCGGCGTTGGGATTGCTTGCGTTGCGGTCGGGGTGCAGTTCTTTTGCCTTGGTGCGATAGGCCTTTTTCAGCTCTTCCGCAGAAGCGCCTTTGGTTGCCCCAAGAACATCATAAAAATCGCGCTTAGCCATGGCGAACCCTTTTGGGGGAACGGAACCGGGGCGATCTGCATTCAGACCGCCCCGATTTCTGTTCCGTGCGGTTTACTTCCGCTTGTTGTTGCCAAGATCTTCGAAGTCGGCGTCAACGATATCGTCATCGACATCGCGCGGGCCATCGGGATCGCGGCCTTCACCTTCGGTCTGGCTGGCCTTGTATATCGCTTCACCCAGCTTCATGGCGGCCTCGGTCAGGTTCTGGATCCCCGACTTGATCTTACCGACGTCTTCGCCTTTCAGCGCATCTTCCAGCGGGACCATGGCAAATTCGATCGCTTCCACAGTGGATGGATCAACCTTGTCGCCATGTTCTTCGATCGACCGCTTGGTTGAATGCAGCAGGCTTTCACCCATGTTGCGGGTTTCAACCAGTTCACGGCGGGCCTTGTCGCTTTCGGCGTTTTCTTCGGCTTCCTTGACCATTTTTTCGATGTCTTCATCCGACAGACCGCCCGAGGCCTGAATGGTGATCGCCTGTTCCTTGCCGGTGCCTTTGTCCTTGGCTTTCACCGACACGATCCCGTTGGCATCAATGTCGAAGGTCACTTCGATCTGTGGCATGCCGCGCGGTGCCGGCGGAATGTGTTCCAGATTGAACTGACCAAGGATCTTGTTGTCAGCGGCCATTTCCCGTTCACCCTGGAAACAGCGGATGGTCACGGCATTCTGGTTATCCTCAGCGGTCGAGAAGATCTGCGACTTTTTCGTCGGGATGGTGGTGTTGCGGTCGATCAGGCGGGTGAACACGCCGCCAAGGGTTTCGATGCCCAGCGACAGCGGGGTTACGTCCAGCAGAACCACATCCTTGACGTCGCCTTGCAGAACGCCGGCCTGAATGGCGGCGCCAAGGGCAACCACTTCGTCAGGGTTCACGCCCTTATGGGGTTCCTTGCCAAAGAACTTGGTCACTTCTTCCACAACGCGGGGCATCCGCGTCATACCGCCAACAAGAACCACTTCGTCGATGTCCGATGTCGACAGACCGGCATCTTTCAACGCGGCCTGGCACGGTTTGATCGAGGCTTTGATCAGATCGGCAACCAGACTTTCCAGCTTGGCGCGGGTCATTTTGACCACGAGGTGCAAAGGCTGCCCGGTGGCCGAATTCATCGAGATGAACGGCTGGTTGATTTCTGTCTGCGAGGCTGAGGACAATTCGATCTTGGCTTTTTCGGCGGCTTCCTTCAGGCGCTGAAGGGCCATCTTGTCAAGCGTCAGATCGACGCCATGCTCTTTCTTGAACTCATCAGCCAGATAGTTGACGATGCGGGTGTCGAAATCTTCGCCACCAAGGAAGGTATCGCCGTTGGTGGATTTCACCTCGAACAGGCCATCGTCAATTTCCAGAATGGTAATGTCGAACGTACCGCCACCAAGGTCGTAAACCGCGATGGTGCGGGCTTCTTTCTTGTCCAGGCCATAGGCAAGGGCAGCGGCTGTGGGTTCGTTGATGATACGCAGCACTTCAAGACCGGCGATCTTGCCTGCGTCTTTGGTGGCCTGGCGTTGCGCGTCATTGAAATAGGCGGGCACGGTGATAACCGCTTGGGTGACGGTTTCACCCAAGTAAGCTTCCGCCGTTTCCTTCATCTTTTGCAGGATGAACGCGGAGATCTGGCTGGGCGAGTACTTCTCGCCGCGGACTTCGACCCATGCGTCGCCATTGCCGCCGTTGACCAGCGTATAGGGCAGGTTCTTCTTGTCTTTGGCGATATGGGCATCATCCATGCGACGCCCGATCAGGCGCTTGACCGCAAAGACGGTATTGGATGGATTGGTAACCGCCTGACGCTTGGCCGGCTGGCCAACGAGGCGTTCATTCTCGGTAAAACCGACAACAGACGGCGTTGTGCGCGCGCCTTCAGCATTTTCGATGACGCGGGGTTGCGAGCCGTCCATGATGGCAACGCAGGAGTTGGTTGTCCCGAGGTCAATCCCGATGACTTTGGCCATGATATACACCTTCTTCTAGCGGCGATGTTATGGGTCCCAGATCCGACGCGCGGCCTCTGATCCCCGATCCCAGTGAAATCAGCCCGGGCGAACCCCGTTCAGCTTCCTTGCGGGTATATAAGGAGGGGGGGGCGGGCCTGCAAGCGCCGCCTGTCACGGAAACTGATCCCAAATTGCGGAAAATTGCCAACGATCGGCGAAGTCGGCGGCACAGCTCACTTATTCCAGCTGGATGACGCATGCTTGCGGGTGAAGAATTCCATCATCAGGCCGATCAGCACGCAAGCCGCGATCACCTTCAATGGATAATCGATGGAGCTGTTGCGCGGCGTATAGTTCAGAAAGATGAAACCGCGCCCCTGATCAATCGCGTGAAACAACGGGTTCCAGTCAAAAAGTGCCAACAACTTGGGCTTCAGTACATTCGCGACAAACATCTTGCCGGAGGCAATCATGTTCGCCCGCATATACAAGCTTGTCAAAATGCCTATCACGGCAGGTGCCCAAGGCTTGGCAGACAGAAAGATCATGCCAATTGCCGTGCCGGAGGCCCACGATAACAGGAACATGCCAACCATCTGGATCGGCTGATCAAAGGTGATGGGCTGGAAGATGGCATGATAGAAGAACAGGATGATCACTGCCGCCAGAATTTGCAGATACAGAACGCCCAAGGCGGCTGAAACGATGGAAACGATCGGATTCATTGGCGCATGCAGCATCATCGCCGAGGTCGGCCCGTCTGCCCCCGACACCGCGCCAATGGCCTTGACATGGGTCATGAACATGAAAATGCCGGACATGATGAACAACAGAAAGTCACCACGGATCGCCGACGAACGCATGCCCAGAATATTTGCAATAAGCATGAAGACCAGCACCATCATCAGCGCCTGGATGATGTGCATCACAAGGCCCATCACCGCAGAGCCGTGGCTTTTGCGGATGCTTCGAATGGTTGCATGATAAATCAGTTCCAGCAGCCGGAAGGACCGGGCAGTTGCGGACTGGCTTTGTTCGATGCGAAACATGTGCTGTGATCCTGAACGGTCTGCTCTGCCGAGTTATGCCCGAGAAATCTTGATGTTCTCTTGATACGCCATGATAAGGCGATCACCATTGCAAGACAACATGGCCAAATTCGGCCCTGCGGGAGAGTTTCATGGATTTTGACAGGCTTATTCCGGTGATCCGCAGGCTGGCACTGGATGCTGGTGATGCGATCATGGCTGTCTACAACGGGCCGGATTTCGAGGTGAAATCAAAATCGGACGCAAGTCCGGTGACCGAGGCGGATGAGGCCGCTGACGCGCTGATCTCGGCCGGTCTGCGGGCGGCTTTTCCGGATGTGGTGCTGATCACCGAGGAACAGGCGGACAGCCATGCGCTGCGGGCCAGCACCTTTCTGATCGTCGATCCGCTGGATGGTACCAAGGAATTCGTGCAGCGGCGCGGCGATTTTACGGTGAACATTGCCTATGTCGAAAATGGCGTGCCTTTGCGCGGCGTAGTCTATGCACCCGCGCAGCGGCGGCTGTTCTACACGCTGGCCGATGGTCAATCGGTGGAAGAGACGGGCGTGATGGCAAAAGATACGGTCGGCGCGTTGCGCAGGATCGGCGTCTCCAGCCCCGACAATGCGGCGCTGATGGTGGTTGCTTCAAAATCGCACCGGGACGCTGCGACCGATGACTATATTGCCAGATACGCGGTCAAAGACATGACATCGGCAGGGTCCAGCCTGAAATTCTGTCTGGTGGCAACAGGCGAGGCCGATCTTTATCCGCGCCTTGGCCGCACAATGGAATGGGATACAGCCGCAGGTGATGCCGTGCTGCGCGGTGCAGGCGGCCAGGTTGTGCGATTTGATAACCATACGCCATTGGCATATGGCAAATCCGGCTGGGACAACCCGTTCTTCATCGCATACGCCCCGGGTGTGGAGTTGAAGGCGGGGGTGGACTTGAAGACATGAGCGTTCTGATCGCCATTCCCGCGCGCTATGCCTCGACCCGCTATCCGGGCAAGCCCCTAGTCGTACTGCACGGGCCGGACGGGGAAAAGACGCTGATCCGGCGGTCGTGGGAGGCGGCGATGGCAGTGCGCGGCGTTGCCCGTGTGGTCGTGGCAACCGATGATGACCGGATTGCCGATCATGCGGCGGCGTTCGGGGCCGAGGTTGTGATGACCTCCTCCGATTGCCAGAACGGCACCGAACGGTGCGCCGAGGTGGCGGCCAAGCTGCCGGGGTTCGATATCGTTGTGAACTTGCAGGGCGATGCGCCGCTGACGCCGTCGTGGTTTGTCGAAGACCTGATCACCGGGCTGCGGGCCGATGCGGGGGCGGATATTGCGACCCCCGTGCTGCGATGCGATGGTCGGGCGTTGAACGGCTTACTGGCCGACCGGCGCGCCGGGCGTGTGGGCGGTACAACGGCGGTGTTCGGGGCGGGCGGGCGCGGGCTTTACTTCTCGAAAGAGGTGATCCCGTTTACCGGGCGCGTTTTTGACGATGCCGAGAATACGCCGGTGTTTCATCATGTCGGCGTCTATGCCTACCGCCCCGACGCCCTTGCCGCCTATCCGGGCTGGCACACAGGCCCGCTGGAGACGTTGGAGGGCTTGGAGCAGTTGCGTTTTCTGGAAAACGGTCGCGCGGTTGCTTGCATCGAAGTGCATGCGCGGGGGCGGCAGTTCTGGGAATTGAACAACCCCGAAGACGTGCCAAAGATCGAGGCAATGATGCAAGAGATGCGGGGGGTATGAGTGCAAGCCCGGTCAGCCTGATCATTGTCAGCCGTCACCGGACGGCCTCGCTTTTGCGTACGATTGCCGCCGTGCGGTTGCAGGACCATCTGGCGATGGAACTGATCGTCGTGGCCGACCCTGACGCCGTATCGGCGGTGCGGGCACTGAATTTGCCAATAAAGCTGGTCGGGTGTGACGAGGCCAACATATCCGCCGCCCGCAATGCCGGGATCGACCACGCCGCAAGTGATGTGGTTGCTTTTCTGGATGACGACGCAGTGCCGGAACCGACATGGATCACCCGGCTGACAGCACCGTTTGCAAACCCCGACGTGCGGATGGCCACGGGCTTCGTACGGGGTCGCAACGGCATTTCTGACCAATGGCGCGCCTGCGACGTGGATCAGTTCGGCCAGGATCATGCGTTGTCGGTAGACCGTCACGCGGTCACCTTGCTGGCCGGAACGCCAACGCGCGCCGTCAAGGCGCAGGGCACGAATTTTGCGGCACGCATGGCTGATGTGCTTGCCATCGGCGGATTTGACTCAAACTTTCGGTACTTTCTGGAGGACGCTGACATCAGCCTGCGACTGGCTGCGCTGGGCGGGCTGACTGCGGTGGTGCCGGACGCGGTTGTGCAGCACGGATATGCCGCCAGCATCAGACGCAGACCCGATAGAGTACCGCTGAGCCTGCACGACATTGGCGCGAGTACAGCCTGTTTTCTGCGAAGGCATGCCGGCGGCTGCGACATGAATGTGCATTGCCGGACCAATCGCCATGCCCAAAAAGCGCGGCTTTTGCAGCAGATGGTGGACGGCAGACTGGAGCCGCGCGATATCGTGCCATTGATTGCCAGCTTTGACGACGGCTGGGCAGAAGGGCTGGCGCGGCGCTTGACCGGCCTGTCAGCGCGGCCGACTGCGGATCGGGCTTTTGTGCCATTTCCAACGATGCAGCGACAAGGGCGGCTGATTTCAGGGCGTATCTGGCAACGACGGGAACTGATGCGCCGCGCTCGCGTTGAAGCCGCGCAGGGAAAGATCGTAACGGTGATTTGCCTTTCCCCGACGGCGTTGTTCCACCGGCATAGGTTTGACGTTTCAGGCTGCTGGAAGCAGCAGGGCGGCATCTTTGGAAAATCGATAAGAGATCAGCCGCCGATACGACTAATCGGATTTGAAGAACGGGTCCGTGAAGAAGCTGCTAGAATTAGTGAGACGCGACCGCTAAACTGAATATAACAACCGGAGGCATTGCGGACTGCGCAGCCTTAATCCGGAGGTTGGAATAACTTGCAAACCGGCCAACAGTTGGCCGCAAATAGGATAGATTGTTGAGCAAAGATATAGATTGGAAGCCTGCGAGTTGCACCCTGAGCGAGTGAGTTGGACATGAAGATCAAAAAGGTTACCAAGGCTGTCTTTCCGGTGGCGGGGCAAGGAACTCGGTTCTTGCCCGCCACGAAATCGATCCCGAAAGAGATCATGACGCTGGTCGATCGACCGTTGATCCAATACGCGATTGATGAGGCGCGTGCGGCAGGCATCAAGGAATTCATCTTTGTCACCTCGCGCGGCAAGTCCGCGCTGGAGGATTACTTCGACCATTCGCCCGAATTGGAAAGCACGCTCAAGCGGCAGGGCAAGACGGAACTGCTGCAAATCCTGCGCGATACCAATATGGACAGCGGCGCCATTGCCTATGTGCGCCAGAACCGGCCCATGGGTCTGGGGCACGCCGTCTGGTGCGCACGCCGCCTGATTGGCAACGAACCCTTCGCCGTGCTGCTGCCCGATGACGTGATCGCCGCCGACAAACCCTGTCTGGCCCAAATGATCGAAGCCTACGAGAAGACCGGCGGCAATATGGTTGCCGCAATGGAAGTGCCGCCCGAAAAGGCGTCGTCCTACGGTGTGCTCGATATCGGCGAGGATATGGGCTCGATCGTGGTGGCCAAGGGCATGGTTGAAAAGCCCAAACCCGAAGATGCGCCGTCAAATCTTGCGGTAATCGGCCGCTATATCCTGACGCCAAATGTGCTGACCAACCTGAACCGCATGAAGCAAGGTGCGGGAGGCGAGATCCAGTTGACCGATGCCATCGCCGAAGAGATCAACGGCAAGGATCGGGTCTACGGGTTTCGATTTCGCGGGCAGCGCTATGATTGCGGGTCAAAAGCGGGGTTCTTGCAGGCGACGGTCGCCTTCGCACTTGAACGCCCCGATCTTCGCGAGGAGTTTGCGCAATATCTGACCGACATCGCCCCGCAGCAGAAAGCGGCGCAATAGGTGATATTGGCTTCGGCCCGGTTGCTGGACCTGACGCGAACGGTGTCTCGTCTGGGGCGCGGTCCGATGACGGGGATCGATCGGGTTGAGCTTGCATATATGCAACATCTTCTGATGCGGCCCGAACCCTTGTTCGGTCTTGTCCGCACGGCGCTGGGGTTCGTCTTGCTGGACCGGGCTGGTATGCGGGGGGTCGCGGATCGGGCGGCAGGGCAGGTGCCACTGGGTCGGGCGGACATTCTGGGGTTGCTGACACAACGTCACCTGCCGCAGCGCGTGCGGGCCGAGGCGGATGCAAGACGGCTGTCTATGGCACGCTGTTTGCCGCACCGGTTGGGGGCATTGTTGCGCAGGGCGCTGCCGGGGGGCACGGCATACATCAACGTCGGTCATGCCAACCTGAGCGCCCGTGTGGTGCAGGCCGTCAGGTCGCGGCCGGGCTGGCGGATCGTTGTAATGCTGCATGATACCATTCCGCTGGATCATCCGCAGTTCTGTGATGCAAGAGTGACCCGTGCTTTCGCTGAAAAGCTGCGGCTGGTGTCGACCTATGCCGATCAGGTCATCCACTCGGCGAAGTGCACCAGACAACAGACCGAAGGCCATCTCGCGCGCGCTGGGCGCATTCCGTCCGGCGTGACCGCCCCCCTTGGGGTCGTACTTGCCACACCCGACGCGCGCACCTTGGGTCAAATCAAGGACCCGTATTATGTGGCCCTCGGCACCATAGAGCCGAGAAAGAATATCAGCTTGCTGGTCGACATATGGACCTGTTTGCAAGAGGGGCCCGACCCGGTGCCGCATCTGTATATCGTCGGCCATCGCGGCTGGGCGGACCCGGCACTGTTTCAGGCGTTGGATGCGCTGGTTGCGACCGGCGCGGTCACCATGCGGCATGATCTTGGTGATGCAGCCGTGTCGGCCCTGTTGCATGGTGCGCAGGCGCTGCTGTTCCCCAGTTTTGCCGAAGGCTATGGCCTGCCGCCGATCGAAGCAGCTGCGTTGGGGATACCTGTACTCACCGGAAAACTACCCGTTGTGGTCGAAAGGCTGGGTGACTACCCGGTTTACCTTGACACCTCGGATGTATATACTTGGGCTAAGACGATAAACCAACAAATGAAACACCGGACGCAAGGGCGTGATGCTGGTCGGCACTACCGTATTCCCCCAACTTGGGCGGATCATTTCGATCAAGTTTTCGGCAAAGCCTGACGCGTAACCGGGAATTGGGGAAAGTTCCCCCAGGGAAACGCGGCTTGTGAGCATATTTTCCAGGTATCGGCTGCGGCTGGAGCGTAAGCGCTGGCAAATACGCGCGTTCCGCAAGCGCCGGGAACTGAAGCCGGTGGTCAGCCGGGTGTCCCTGATCAGGCCAAATGACATTTTGCTGTACTCGACGCTGCGCAACGAACGGGTGCGCCTGCCCTATTTCCTGCGCTACTATCGCGACCTTGGGGTCGATCACTTCATGTTTGTCGACAATGACAGCACCGATGGCACCCGCGAGTATCTGTCGCGGCAACCCGATGTGTCGGTCTGGGGAACCAAGCACAGCTACAAAAGGTCGCGCTTCGGGGTGGACTGGCTGACTTGGCTGCAAGGCCGCTATGGCCATGGCCACTGGTCGGTGGTCGTTGATGCGGATGAGTTTCTTGTCTATCCGTTCTGCGATACGCGCCCGCTAAGGGCGCTGACCGACTGGCTTGATGCGTCATCGATCAAGGCATTTTCGGCGATGTTGCTCGACATGTATCCCAAGGGGCCGATTGACACGCAACCGTACCATGAGGGGCAGGACCCGTTTGAAATCGCGTCCTGGTTTGATTCGGGAAACTATTCGATTTCACGCAATCCTCTGTATGGAAACCTGTGGATTCAAGGTGGCCCGCGTGCCCGCACTTTCTTTACCGACCAACCGGAACGCGCGCCGGCAATGAACAAAATTCCGCTGGTAAAGTGGGATCGCAGCTATGCCTATGCTCGATCAACTCATATGTTACTACCGCGTGGGTTGAATCAGGTCTATGATGAGTGGGGGGGCGAAAAGGCCTCGGGGTGTTTGTTGCACGCCAAGTTTCTGGATACGTTCACGGCCAAGGCTCAAGAAGAGATGCAGCGGCGTCAGCACTATGCCAACAGCCATGAATACAAGTCCTACAAGGAAGGGTTCGATGAACATCCCGATCTGTGGTGCAAGTGGAGCGAGAAATACATCAACTGGCGCCAGTTGGAAATTCTGGGGCTGATGTCAAAAGGCAACTGGGCCTGATGAGGGGCAGATGAGCGTCGGCTTCATCATGATGTGCCACACAGCACTTGACCGTGCCGCACAGGTGGCGCGGCATTGGGCCAAGCATGGCTGCCCGGTCATCATCCATGTCGACATCCGAGTGAAACGGCGTGCCTATGACAAACTGGTTAGCGATTTGTCAGACCTGGAGGCTGTGCAATTTTCGCGGCGCTATGCCTGCGAATGGGGGACGTGGGGGTTGGTTGCGGCAACGCAAAGCGCGTCGGAAATGATGCTGCGGCTGTATCCGGGGGTGGGGCATGTCTTCCTGGCCTCGGGGTTCTGCCTGCCGCTGCGCCCGGTGGAAGATCTTGTCTCCTATCTAGCCCGGCATCCGCAGACCGATTTCATCGAATCCGTCACCACCGAAGATGTGGGCTGGACGATCGGCGGCCTTGATATCGAACGATTTACCATGCGCTTTCCGTTTTCATGGCGCAAACAGCGACGGTTGTTTGATGGCTATGTCCGGTTGCAACGCCGGATCGGGCTTCGCCGCCGCATACCGGCAGGTGTTGTGCCGCATCTGGGAAGCCAATGGTGGTGCCTGACGCGCAAGACGCTGGCCGCCATCCTGTCCAACCCCGACCGTGAGGCGCATGACCGGTATTTTCGACGGGTCTGGATACCGGACGAGTCCTATTTTCAAACTCTGGTGCGGCAATTTTCGACCCGCGTCGAAAGCCGGTCCCTGACGCTGTCGAAGTTCGATTTTCAGGGCAAGCCGCATATCTTTTACGACGATCACCTGCAATTGCTGCGTCGGTCGGATTGTTTTGTCGCCCGCAAGATCTGGCCCCATGCGGCCAAGCTGTACCGGACATTCCTTACGGAAGATGCCGTAGCGCAGGTTGCGGCAGAACCGAACGCGGGCAAGATCGACCGTTTGTTTGCCAAGGCGGTGGAACGACGAACCAAAGGCAGACCCGGGCTGTACATGCAAAGCAGGTTTCCGAAAAAGTCGTGGGAAAATGGCCGGACGGCAGCGCCTTATTCCGTGTTTCAAGGCTTTGGCGAGTTGTTTGAAGACTTTGATCGGTGGCTTTCCAAGGTTTCGGGCGCGCGGGTGCATGGCAATCTTTTCGCGCCAGAGCGTGTCGAATTCGCTGGAAATGAGACCATCTTCAGCGGTGGTTTACCTGATAGTGCGGCGGTGCGTGACTATAATGCGCAAAGTTTTCTGACAAACCTGATCTGGAACACCCGGGGCGAGCGACAGTGCTTTCAACTTAGTCCGCGTGATCTGCAAACGATCACACCGTTCATTGCGGCGGATGCCAATGCGCAGATCTCGGTCATTTCGGGTGCCTGGGCGGTGCCGCTGTTTCATTCCGACCTCGATGCATCCGAAGTTCGCAAGGCGGCGGCACTGATGCAGCGGATCGAGGCGGAGCATCTGAAATTGCTACGCGGCGCTACAGCAAAGGCGCGGGTGCGTATCTGGACCATGGCGGAATTTGTCGACAGCCCGATGGAACCCTTGCAAACCATAGTAGATGAGATCAGCCCGCGGGCGATGCGCCGATTGGCCGAAGCGCCGCGGTTGGCAGACCTGGCGGGCTTTGGCCAGTTCTTGCAAAGCCTTAGAAATCAGGGCATGCAACCCACCTTGATGGGGGATTTCCCGGTCAGCGATGATCAGCACCCCATCCCCACGCGCCGCGCTCGGCCTTATCTGGTGAGATGACGATTGGCAAAGGCGCGGTTTGACAGCTTTGTGGTCCTGGCAGGGATGCGCACAGGATCGAACTATCTGGAAGCAAACCTGAATGCACTGGCCGGCGTGGTTTGCTGGGGCGAGGTTTTCAACCCGTCCTTCATCGGCAAGAACAACCAGCTTGAATTGTTCGGCATCACGATGGCCGCGCGTGAGGCCGATCCGCTGGCGATGCTGCGCCGGATGAAGGACATGACCCCGGGGCTGTCGGGGTTTCGGATGTTCCACGATCACGATCCGCGCGTTCTGGATGCCGTTCTGGCGGATGACCGCTGTGCCAAGATCATCCTGACCCGAAACCCGTTGGAAAGTTACGTGTCTTTGCAGATCGTACGGGAAACCGGGCAATGGAAACTGGGCGATGGCAAGGCGTTGAAAACTGCCAAAGTGCGGTTCGAGCCGCGTGAATTTCAAGCCTATCTGGCGCAAATGCAAGAGTTTCTGGGCACCATCCGGGGTGCGCTGCAGCAGACCGGACAAGCGGCGTTTCAGCTGGATTATGAGGATTTGCAGGATATTGCCGTGCTGAACGGGTTGGCGCGGTACCTTGGGGTAGATGCGCGACTGGCCGGCCCGGATACCGCGCTGAAGAAGCAGAACCCTGCGGGTCTGACCGACAAGGTCACCAACCTTGCCGAAATGGAATCGGCGCTGGCGCGGCTTGACCTGTTTGGTCTGGGCCATGTGCCCGCGTTCGAGCCGCACCGCAGCCCCGGCATTCCGGGGTTCCTGGCATCGGATGACGCCGGGCTTTTGTACATGCCGATGCGTGGCGGAACGGACGCGGCGGTTGCGGCCTGGCTAGGCGGCTATGGCAATGTGACTGGCGACTTCAACCAGAAATCACTGCGTCAGTGGAAAAAAGGCCACCCCGGGCATCGCAGTTTCACGGTGTTACGGCATCCGGTGCTGCGGGCCTATGCGGCGTTCGCTGATCGTGTGCTGTCGGGCAAGCTGCCGGAACTGCGCGGACTGCTTGCCCGCAATTACAAGGTCAACCTGCCGCCGGCCGGATCTGATATCGCCGATATCGCAGCACATCACGCGGCGTTCCTGGGGTTCTTGCAGTTCCTGAAGTTGAACCTTGCCGGGCAAACCGGGTTTCGGGTGGATGTGCGATGGGCCTCGCAGACGGCGGTTCTTAAGGGTCTGGCACAGTTTCAGGGCCCCGATCACGTACTGCGCGAAGATCGCTTGTCCGAAGGTCTGGTGGCGCTTGCGGCAGAGGTGGGTGCAATGTGCCCGCCCGTGCCGACCGAAGAATTGCCCGCACTTGAGGCCGTCTATGACAAGGATATCGAGGCGGCGACACGTGATGCCTATGCACGCGATTACGTGGGTTTTGGCTTTGCCGACTGGCGCTAAGCTTTGATATCAGCCGTGTCTTTCGACAAACTGGAAGCCCTTTGGTCGGATATGCTCTACGCCGCCTGACTGGCCCGCGACTCCGTCAAGATGGCGTGAAGTTTACCGGCATCCGTGTTGGCGCGCAGTTTTGCACGGATACCCGGATCGCGCATGGTGCGTGACACCAGCGCCAGTGCCTTCAGGTGATCCACCCCGGAATCCTTGGGCGCGAAAAGGGCAAAGATCAGGTCAACCGGCTGCCGATCAACCGAGTCGTAATCCAGCGGGCGTTCTAGCCGCAGGAAAACGCCGATGATGCGGGGCAGGTCTTCCAGACGTGCGTGCGGTATGGCGATGCCGTGCCCGACCCCGGTTGGGCCCAAGCTTTCGCGTTCCTGAAGGCCGTCAATTGCCATCGCAGAATTCAGCCCGTAGGCCTGCGACGCCAGCTCGCCCAATTCCTGAAAAAGGCGTTTCTTGCTGGTTAACTGCGCAACGACACGTACCGCACCGGGGATCAACAGTTTTGCAAGTTCCATGAGTGTCGCGAATTCCTGCGCCACATAGCGGGCGCTTTACTTGGCGTTGCGTGGGTCTATCCAGCCGATATTCCCGTCGTCACGCCGATAAACAACATTCACACCACCATGGCCTTCGTTGCGAAAAACCAACATGCGCTGCGCGCCAATCTCCAACTGCATAACCGCTTCGCCAACCGTTATCGAGGGAATCTTGGTTTCCATCTCGGCGATAACAATCGGTTGCAGCGTGTCAGGTTCGACATCCCCATGATCGTCGTGATCTTCGGATGCGGCCAGAATATAGGACGAACCGCCATCAAACTCAACGGGTTCAGCGCGGTCGCGGTGATGGTTGCGCAAACGGCGCTTGTAACGACGCAACTGCTTGTCCATCTTTTCGCGGCACGACTCGAATGCCGCGTAAATCTCGGTTGCGTGACCCTTGGCTTGCGCATTCAGGCCAGTCGACAGGTGCAAAATGGTCTCACAGGAAAACTCATGGGCGACGCGCGAAAAGAAGACGATCACCTCGGTCGGGCGTTGTGCATATTTTTCGACGATCTCGCCCAATTCCGCTTTCACATGGGATTGCAGAGCCTCGCCGATGTCGATTTGTTTGCCAGAGATCTGGTAGCGCATAATGCCTCCTTCGTGCGGACGGGCAAGGGCCCGGGCGCGCAGTACGCCGGGGCCTGCCAAGCTGGTAATCGGGTGACGTTCGATGCGTGGCAGATGGGGCGGTGGCCCAGGCTTGCGCCGGCCGCTTTGAATATATCTGTTTTGGTGATCGCTACACGCATCACGAGTATTTGGCGGCACATAGGGGGCGCTTGTCAACAGCTTCGACGCGAAACGGTTGCTTAGTGCACCGATAGGCGCAGGCAATCCCGGCCTCAGTTGATGCGGAAGTTCTGCCCCAGATAGACCCGCCGCACTGTTTCATCGCGCACGACCTCGTCTGTGGTGCCGCTCATCAGGACCTTACCATCGTGCAAGATATAGGCGCGGTCAACAATGCCCAACGTTTCCCGTACGTTATGGTCGGTGATCAGAACGCCGATGCCCCGGCTCTTGAGATCTTGTACCAGATGCCGGATATCGCCCACCGCAATCGGGTCGACCCCCGCGAAGGGTTCATCAAGCAAAAGATACTTCGGATCGGCCGCCAGACAGCGGGCAATTTCCACTCGCCGACGCTCGCCACCCGAAAGCGCCAGCGCCGGGGCTTGTCGTAAATGCGTTATCGAGAATTCGGACAGCAGTTCTTCCAGCCGCTCGCGGCGTTTGTGGCGATCAGCAACTGCAATTTCCAGAACCGACAGGATGTTGTTTTCAACCGACAGGCCGCGAAAGATCGAAACTTCCTGCGGCAGATAGCCAATGCCCAGACGTGCGCGGCGATACATCGGCAGCGACGTCACATCGCGGCCATCGATGATGACCTGCCCGCCTTCCGGTGTGACCAGTCCGGCGATGGAATAAAAGCAGGTGGTCTTGCCCGACCCGTTGGGCCCAAGCAATGCCACGATCTCGCCCCGGTTCAGGCGCATCGACACATCCCGGATGACTGGGCGGCGCTTGTAGCTTTTGCGCAGATTGATGATCTGAAGCCCTGCGTTGCCTTCGGTGACGGTCAGTTCAGGGGGATTGGTCACTCGTCCGCACCCGGGGTGAACACGGTTTGCACCCGCCCCTCCATGACGCCGGTTCCATCCTTCAGGTTGATCACCAGTTTCTGACCGGAAATGGCGTTCTGCCCCTGCGTCAACAGCACGTCACCAGTCATCACCACATTGCCCGTGTCTATCGTATAGACGGCGTCGCGTGCCTCGGCGGCATCGGCGGCAGTGGTCAAAGTCACGCCCCCCAAGGCATGCAGGGTTTTGATGCCACCACCGTCGGGCGTGTATTCAACCTGCACTTCACTGGCGGTCAGGCGCATTTCCCCCTGAACCACGATCACATTGCCCGAAAACACCGCAGTGCCATCGGCGTTGTTGATCGACAAGGCATCCGCATCCATCGTCACCGGCAACGAGGTGTCTTGCTGCACGCCGCCAAAGGCGATGTCGGCTTGTTGAGCATTCACAGGAGCGGAGATCATGCCAAAGGCCAGCAGCGCCGCCAGCGTTGTCGTCGGAATAAACATGCCTTGCCTCAAATCCGTCTGTTCAATTTGCGGGAGTATATAGCAGTCTTACATGGCGCTTGAACACCATTAGATAGGCATCCGGCTGCTTGGGGTCTTGGGTCAGGATCATTTCGCCTGCATCGATCTGCCCCATCGGACCAATTGCAGTCACAGCACCGGGGCTGGAAAGCCCGGTCTGGTCAAGCCGTGTGACCAGCGATTGGGTCTGGATTTCATAGCCGGTTGTCGTGGTCAGCGTAACCCCGCCATCCAGCGTCATCAGGCCGGCCTCGGTATCCAGCACGCCGGTCGCGGCAATCATGTCAATCTGCGCGCCATCGGGGGTTTCCAGTTTGCCGATGATGGTGTTTGCAGTGCTGACGCCGGTCGCATCATTAGGGCGTGCCTCTGCGGCGGCAACGGAAAGGGCCGATCCATCAGACGTGACACCGGCGTAGGTGGGTTGGGTCAGGCGCGGTTCACGCGCGCGTTCCTCGACATCCACTTCGGCATAGGGGATGGCATCGGTCGGGTCGATCTGGCGTGAAAACAAGAACAGCGTGGCCAGCAGAACCAGCGCCAGCAAGGGCAGCACTACCTTCGCCCATACCACCAGCCGCGTGTGCAGGTTATCAGATAGGGCCATCTTCGTCAGGCAATGCCCGCGCGCAGGCAATCATGAATATGCAAGATTCCAACAGGCAAACGGCTGCCTTCGGGATCAACAACGAACAGGCAGGTGATCTTCTTTTCATTCATCACGGCAACGGCCCTTTCGGCCAGTGAACCCGGCCCGATGGTGCGGGGATCCGGTGTCATGACCTGCCCGGCGGTCATTGACAGCAACCCCTCCATGTGGCGGCGAAGATCGCCGTCGGTCACGATGCCCATAAGGTAGCCATCTTCGTCGGTAACACCAACAACACCGAAGCCTTTGGCCGAAATGATCAGCAATGCTTCGCTCATCAGGGTGTCGTGCCGCACAAGGGGCATGTCCGCGTGCATCAGGCTTTCGACCCGTGCCAGACGTGCCCCCAGTTTGCCGCCGGGGTGAAAAATGCGGAAATGCTCGGGCGTAAAGTCGCGGTGTTCCATCAGGGCCACCGCCAGCGCATCGCCCAGCGCCAGCGTCATGGTGGTGGACGTGGTCGGTACGATGCCTTGATCGCACGCCTCCAGCGCATCGGGCAGCAAGATCGCCACATCGGATTGCCGCAGCAGCGTCGACCCCGCACGCCCCGCGATCCCGATAAGGGGAATGCCAAAGCGCCGGGTATGAGCGACGATATGACCCAGTTCCGGCGTCTCACCCGAGTTTGACAGCACCAGCGCCACATCGCCGCGCATCAACATCCCCAGATCGCCATGGCTTGCCTCGGCCGGATGCACGAATTGCGCCGGCGTACCAGTCGAGGCGAAAGTGGCCGCGATCTTGCGGGCGATATGGCCCGATTTGCCCATGCCAGACACGATGACCCGGCCTTTGGCGGCAAGGATCAGGTTAGCCGCCTGGGCAAAGCTGGGGCCGATACTGTCTGCCAGCAGCGTCAGCGCATCCGCCTCGCGGATTATGACGCGGCGGGCGATCGTCTCGAACGGGTCAGTGGTGGAAGATGTCATTGGGTTCTTCCCAGCCAAGCAGATCAAGCTCTGCCCGGGTTGGCAGGAAATCAAAGCACGCCTGCGCAAGTGCAAGACGGTCTTCGCGGATCAGGCACTTTTCAAGTTCCGCTTTCAGGCGGTGCAAATACAGCACGTCTGACGCGGCATAGTCGCGCTGGGCATCGGTCAGATTATCCGCCCCCCAATCCGATGTCTGCTGCTGCTTGGACACATCGACGCCAACCAGTTCCTGCAGCAGGTATTTCAGCCCATGCCGATCGGTGAAGGTGCGGATCAGTTTGGCGGCGATCTTGGTGCACCAGACCGGCGCTGTGACAATGCCGAACGCGGCCTTCAGGGCAGCAATGTCGAAACGGCCAAAATGGAACAACTTGAGCGTTTCAGTATCGGTCAGCAGACGCTCCAGATTGGGTGCGGTCTTCTGCCCGCGCATGATCTGCACCAGATGCGCATTGCCGTCGCCCGACGACAATTGCACCAGACATAACCGGTCGCGGCGCGGATCAAGGCCCATGGTTTCGGTGTCGATGGCGACAACCGGACCAAGCGACAACCCATCGGGAAGATCATTGCGGTAAAGGTGAATGGCCAAAACGCGTTCCTCAGCTGGGGTTAGCTTGCACTACCCCTGCTGTGGGTAAGGGTCAACGGTCGTCTCGTGCGATGCATCGTGCAGAAGCACCGCCCGCGGCCCGGTATTTCAAGCCAGATTTCGCCGGACGAGGTCTTCGAAGTAACTGATGGTTTTGGTCAAACCTGTGCGCAGCGATACCTTCGGATCCCAGCCAAGTTCGCGGCGCGCAAGCGTGATATCCGGTTTGCGTTGCATCGGATCGTTGATCGGCAAATCGCGATTGACCATTCGTGACCGCGATCCGGTCAGTTCCAGCACGGTTTCAGCCAATTCGCGGATCGTGATCTCGACCGGATTGCCCAGATTGATCGGGCCGCATACATCGTCTGGCGTCGCCATGAAGCGGATGAAGCCTTCGATCAACTCCTCGACATAGCAAAACGAGCGGGTCTGCTGACCGTTGCCGAAAATGGTGATGTCCTGCCCCTTCAGCGCCTGCACGATGAAATTCGACACGACGCGCCCGTCCATGGGGTGCATGCCGGGCCCATAGGCGTTGAACAGGCGGGCCACCTTGATCTTCACGTTGTGCTGCCGGCGATAATCAAAAAACAGCGTCTCGGCGCAGCGTTTGCCTTCGTCATAGCACGACCTTGGGCCGATCGGGTTGACATTGCCCCAGTAATCCTCGGTCTGCGGATGCACGATGGGGTCGCCGTAAATCTCGGAGGTCGAGGCTTGAAACACCCGTGCCCCGGTTCGCTTGGCCAGACCAAGCATGTTGATCGCGCCATGCACGCTGGTCTTGATCGTCTGGACCGGGTCATGCTGGTAGTGCACGGGGCTGGCAGGGCAGGCGAGGTTGTAAATCTCGTCCACCTCGACATACAGCGGGAAAGTCACGTCGTGGCGCATCACCTCGAACTTGGGGTTGTCCAGAAGATGCGCGATGTTGCCGCGCCGGCCGGTGAAGTAGTTGTCGACACAAAGGACTTCATTGCCGGCCTCCAGCAGACGCTTGCACAGATGGCTGCCCAGAAAGCCTGCGCCGCCGGTGACCAGCACACGTTTGGCTGTCGGGTCGTTAAGGGCACTTCGGTCGGCCATGGTCATTCCTTAGCGGCTACGTGTTACAGTATAGTTGTCGAAAAATGGGTGCATTTGGGGGTCGGCTCGGGTCATCTTTGTGGCGCATGAGGTTGGTCATGCATTCTTTGGTTTCGGATTGCGCGCCCGTACCAAGGCCGCTTCAAGCATTGCCCAGACGAATGTGCAGGCACTGTAGACATAGTAAAGCTGGTGGAACGCGCCGCCTAGGATGGCCACGCGCAGCCCGCTTGCACGCCCCAGAAACCGCAAGAACGGCCAGTTTGCCGCAATGACAATGCCCAGCATGCCAAAAAACATCGGGCCAATGCCGTGGATGAAGGGCAGCATCAAGATCGACAAAAGAAGCAACCCGGCAAGCCCGGCGCGCAGCCGTTCCATCCTGCTGGTATTCAGGTCATCGGGCACGCCTTCGCGCGCGATCATTAGTCTGGACCACGGCAAGGCGCGGCAAAAGATATCTGTATGAACCGCGTTGCGGATCGTCCAGATCTTGAGGTGCTTGCCCAACAGATCGGGCAGCAACAAGATGCGTCCGCCAGCTGATTTGATCCGGTAGCCCAGCTCGATATCCTCGATCGAGGGGCGTTTGTAGGTTTCGGTGTCGAACCCGCCAACCGCCAGAAACGTCGATTTGCGCACAGCACCGCAGCCTGCCCAGAAGGTTGACGCCTCGCGTCGTGCCTGCTGGTGGTAATAGCGGTGCATCAGGTTCTTGTATTGCGACATCCAACCCTGATCTGCTGGCGCATTATCGTAGGACCCGAATACGGCATGCACGGTGGCGTCGCGAAATGCCTCGGCGATTTTGGCAGCGCCGCCGGGGTGGGCGATCACGTCGGAATCCACCATCCACAAAATGTCGCCTGTGGCCTGTCGTGCCGCATGGTTGCGGGCAGCGCCGGGGCCGCCGCGCACCGGGTTCAGCAAGACCCGTGCACCAAGGTTGCGGGCAACCTCGGCCGTGGCGTCAGTGGATTGGTCGTCGACGACGATGATCTCGGCGATCTCGCCTGCGTCGCGCATTGCCAGAAGCGGTGGCAGAACGCGGGGCAGCAGATGCGCCGCGTTGTAGGCAGGCATCACGACCGAAATCAGCACCTTATTGGGGGTGGGATCAACTGTCATGCCGCTGCCCACTTTGCTCGCGCTCTGGCCTTGGCGGGCGGATCATCCACAGCAGCACCGCCAGCATCGGGATCAGAAAGACCACGCGTGCGCCGTATCGGTCGGCGGGTTGCGATATGGCGCCGGTGACGAAGGCATTTGCCAGAATGCCGATCAGGACAAGCACCGCAAATGCGCGCAGGTTTGCGGGAACGCCGCTTTTTCGAAAAGTGGCCAAGCCCAGCACGATGATCAGCGCCAGCAGGTAATAGGCCTGATGCGCGCGTTTCAGGCCGGGCAGCCATGCGGGGTCATCCGCAATCAATCGTCCGGCCTTCAGCGATTCAGGAAAGCCGGGGTAAATCGACGTTGCCGAGACCGACATATTGGGGTTGGGAATTGTCATCTTGACGCTGACGAGGCCAAGTTGTTCCAGAGTGTTTCGGGTCGCGGCGCTGATCACTGCAAAGGGGCGCGTCTTGATCACGGCCCGCATGAACGCCGCCGATTCCGCAGAAACAGCTTTGCGGTCATCTGGGCTGAGCAGACTGAAAGACCCGTCCTCGGCCGTTTGGGAAAACAGGATTTTTTCCGGCGACAACTGGTTCGCGCTGTGCAATTTGGCGAAAAGCGCGCAGGTGGCCCATTTGGGGGATGGGCAAACGCCTTTCAAAAAGTCCAGACCCGGCCCATCAGAAATCAGCCGCGCGGTGGCGAACGGCAGGTAGACGACATCGCTTTCGGTTGCCTGCTCGACCGCAACATTGAATGACAGCCGTTCGAGCGTACCTGCCAACGGGATAAGCGCGACAAGCATCATGCTGCGCCAGAACCGCCCGGTTTGAAACAGATGGGCGACGACCATGCAGACCGGTACCATCAGAAAGGCGATGGCCAGATGCGACGGATGCACGACGACCGCGACCATGCCGATGGTCACAAGACCGAAGCTCGACCAGAACCGCAGTACCGGGGCAAAGGCGACAAGTGCTGCCATCGACAGTAGCAGGATTGGTGCGAAAATGTCGGGCATCAGCGAGGTTACATAAAACCCGGCAGAGCCCAGCGACGCCGCGACAAGGCTGATGGCAGTGACCCTTGGGGCGCTGAGTGTCACCTTCGCCATGTCCATGGCTTTGACAGATATCAACAGGCTGACCGCGACAAGCACTGACGCTTGCGCGACAACGCCAGACCAAAGCGTTCCGGTCAGTGAGATTACGCTGAGAAATATCGCATAGATAACCGACCGGCTGCCGATGACGATGCCGTCATTCGTTGCCAATGCGCCGACGCTTTCCTGCGCCGCAATTGCGTCGGGAAACAGGCCCAGGATCTGGAATATACTGTCGCCCTGACGCAGATATCCGGCAGTGTCGAAGTAGAACAGCGGCGCGCCATTGATCAAAAGCACGGCCAACAGCCCGACCATAGCGGCAGTGCACCACCCGAGTGTGCCAAGCCACCCAGCGTATGGCCGGTCACGGGGCCGCGCTATCAAGGGGTTCGACCGAGCCAATGCTATCTCCACTGGGGGGCAGGCAAGCGGGGGCCTATTCCGCTGGAGCCGTGAGATTGGCATGTTGCCGAACAAATGGCTTGGTCGAAAACTCCTCATGATAGGATCGCTCGACGTTTACGTCCCATACGTCATGCCGCTCGCCCAGAATGTTGCCTGCTGCCAGCATCGCGGACAGCATGGAATGATCCTGATTGTTGTAGCGGTGCAGCCCATTGCGGCCGACGGTCTGAAAGTTTTCAAAGCCGTTTATCCAATCCTTCAGAACCTCGAGCGCGTCTTTGTATTCGCTGTCATAGACCGGATAGGCCTTCGGCTGGCGAATGATCGCGCCGTCCACCACCGAAGACGCGGGTGCGAGGCCAATCTTTTCCAGTTCACGGCCAGCAAGGGCGATCAGATCCTTGTCGGCCATCGCCCACAGATCATCGGTGTCATTGCAGAAATACTCCATTCCGATCGATGACCGGTTCGGTTCAGGGATCATCGCTTTTGACCAGGCCCCGAAATTCTGAATCCGGCCGACTTTGACATCGACGCTGTGGACATAGATCCAGTTGTCGGGAAACGGATCGCCGTGGTCCAGAACCAGCGTGATGATCATGAAATCGCGATATTTCAGCTTGTCAGCCGCCGCAATCACCGCCGCCGAGGGGGCCGGATCCATGCAGTGGACCAGTTCGCGCAATGGCATGGTGTTGACGAAATCGGTGCCAGTTTGGATGGACGTCGTGATCTGGCCGGTGCCTGGATCGGTCTGGCAAACCTCCACACCGGTGACGCGGCGGCCGTCGTGCAGCACGCGTTTGACCCAAGAGCTGGTGCGCACCTCGCCACCCTTTTGCCTGATCAGCGAGGTCACCTTTTCCCACATCTGGCCGGGGCCAAGGCGCGGGTATCGGAATTGCTCGATCAGGCTGGAGGTATCATTCGCCCCGGTCAGCGCGTTCCACACAGCCTTGGTCAGCGACAGGTTCTTGATGCGCTGGGCGGCCCAGTCGGCGCGGATCTCTGTACACGGCACACCCCAGACCTTTTCGGTGTAGGATTTGAAGAAGTGGCTGTACAGCCTGTGGCCGAAGCGGTTGGTGACCCATTGTTCGAAGGTTACTTCATTTCGGTGCGGGAACAGCTTGTAACGCAGCAAGCTGCCGATGATCCGCACCGTTTCAACCGGGCCAAGATTGCGTAGCGCGTTCATTGGCTTCAGCGGATAATCATAGAATTTGTCGCGATAATGGATCCGGCTAAGACGTGGGACAGTGATGAAATCATCGCCCATCACCTCGTCCCAGACCTGTTCCACCTCTTGGACCTTGGTGAAGAAACGGTGCCCGCCTATATCAAAGCGGTAGCCGTTGTGGGATTCCGTTCGGGCAATGCCACCAACAATACGGCCCGCTTCGAAGACAAGAGGGGCAAGTCCCGGCTCTTTGCGCAATAATTCATATGCGCAGGTCAAACCTGCTGGACCACCGCCAATGACAACAACATTCTGAACGACAGGGTTCATGTACAATCCAGCAAAAAAATCACACGGGTAATATCAGTACTTCATAGCGGACACTGTCCAAAAGAGCATGCAAAAAATGCTCTGGTCTGTGCAGCCAGCCCTTCGCGACCGACAATAAGGCGACTCGCAACCCTTTGTTGCGTCAACGTGGTGCTGCACGGCACAGATGTGCCTTGCCTGACGCCGCATGTCAAACCCCCCGGGGCAGGACGGCAGAAGGTTTCGAGCTGTTACGTCAGGCGTCTGTGCCGGCTTTATTGGCGGCACTGCCCGGGCTGCGTTGGTAGCGCTGATCGCGGTCGGCCTCGTTGACGAAGGAATAGCGGTCCAGTTCTATCTTCGAGCGCTCGGAGGTTGCTTTATCGCTATTGCCTGTAGCATATCCCAGTGCTTCGCCGACGGCACCTGCGCAGTTGGCGGCAAACATGATCAGGCCGATCTGCGGCATCAACAGGTTCCAGCGCCCGGTCGACCGAATATAGGGAAGCGAGCGGCGCAGCCGGAGAAACGGGATCAACGGCGCGCCCGCAACATAGACCAGCCGCCGCCCCCAACCCCATTTGAGGTTGCGCAAACGTGCGACGGCGAAAGTGCGTTGGGCCACGAACTCATGCCAAAGATAGAGCCAGAAGTTGGAGATCTGCGTATGACCATTCGCAATATCGCCAACCATGAACAGCTTGATCCCACGCCGTTCCAGATCTTCTTGCAAAACGGCCTCGCTGCCGAAAAGATCAACGAGATTGTCTTTGTATTCCATGAGCAATGCGCGGCGGTACATGCTTTGATGCCCCCCCAAGCGCGACACTTCGCCCGAGGGGCGCGGCGCGACGGCTTCGGCGAATTGCCCATAGATATGCGCCCAGGCGACCGCACCGGGATTGGACGGCAAAATTGACCATCCATACGCCTGATAGTCCGTCTCGCCAGCAATCCTGAGCATAACCTCGCACAGATTTGAGGGCGGAAAGCCGTGCTCTTCCGCATAGGTCACCAGATCGGCAGAGCTTGCAAGTGTGCCTGCGGCCAGCCCATGTCCGGTTGACTGAACCTTACCGATTTCTACGATCTTGAAGCTGTGAAATGCTGACAGTTCGGCCTCGTCTACCTGCATCTCTGCGCGGGACGGCCCGACCAGAACCAATTCGATCTTTTCAACCACGGTCTGCGCCAGAAGATATGAGATCGTGCGGCGGCACACCTCATAGTTGCTTTCGGTGATCATAATGACTGAAAACGCGGGTGCAGGTGCCATCAGGTAATCCTTTGGATGAATGCGCGCGGCAGAACGAAGAATTCAGGTTAATAATGGAGTTTAGCCGATTTTTCCGAATATGCTTAGCAGATGTTCGGCAAGGCGCAACGAAAGTGCGGAAATCGTGAAGGTCGGGTTTGCGGCACCACCCGTCGTGAACACAGAACTACCCGATATGAACAGATTGTTGATGGTATGGACACGCAGGTGGCGATCAACGACGCCATGTCGCGGGTCGGTCGACATCCGAGTCGCGCCCATCTGATGCAGTCCGTATTTGCTGTATGGTGCCAGATGTTCAAGGTGCTGCGGGTCGTGCGACAGGTTCCCTATGCCGCGCCGTGCGAGGTCTGTTGCCAGAATTGCCATGCTGCGCGCGATGCTGTCGGCCATCATGGCGCTTTCGCGCACATGCAGATGCGGCAGCGGCAGCCCATGGGCATCGCGTTGATCTGACAGTGTGATGCGGTTTGCCGGATCCGGCTCCTGTTCCACAAAGGCGGTCAGCCGGACATGATCAAACCGGGCGTTCCGCCAAAGCTTGTTGCGCAGGTGCCAGCCGAGATACGGCAGGATCCTTGACGGTACATGCCGGGTGTTGCTGCGCAGATAACCTGCGATCTTGTGCACGTCGGGCGACGCCGCCAGTGCCTTCGCGTCGATCACCGCGGGATGCGCCTCTGTCGGGGAATAGCGGAAAAGCCGGACGTGAAGATCAAGAAGCTGTTCGCGACTGCGTATCTCTGGCGACAGACCAAACGTCTGCTCGCTGGTGGTGCCACCGTCAGACGCGCGATTCGTGAACGGCAAGGCGGCGTTCCTGTCCACGGCAAGGGCAAGTGTTCCGACGGCGCGGATCGGATGCTCCATATGATAACGCCCCACGGTATCATGGACATTGCCCAACCCGGCAGCGCAGGTGTCGCGGGAATTCAGCAAAAGCCGCGCGTTTTCGATGCCGCCTGTGGCAAGCACGAACACTTTCGCGCTGATCGTCGCCGTTTTCCCGCCAGGCAGCACAAGCGTTGCGCGCTGCACGGTCTGGGCGTTTTCATTGGTGCCAAGCGTGGCCACTGTGGCATGCAGGATGCAGCGCAGCGTTGGATCTTTGTCCACCAGACCACGAAACCGATGCGCGAGGTTCAACGGATTGCTGAACCAGACCGTTTTCTGCTGCGCAGCATCGCTGGCAAATGGGCCAATACTTATGGGATCACTTCCGGCTGACGGCAGGCCATAAATCTCCCGCGCCGCCGCATAGTGCGGTTCCAGATCAAAGGGGCTGATCGGCCAGCCGCTATGGGCAAGCCATGGCCGGACAGTGAAATCGACCGGATCAAGCGGAATGCACGCCCCCGTCCAGCGGGCCGTGGTACCACCAAATCCGCGCGCGCGGGTGGCCTGAAACGGATAGTCCGGGTGGTTGGAGCGGCCGGCATTGAGGTGGTCAATCGACCGGGTGTCAGCGTGCCCGCCGCTTTCCAGCAAGATGATCCGCAGGCCTTTGCCTGCAAGTCCGTGGATCAGCGACAGCCCCGCTGCACCCGCACCGATGATACACAAATCGGCCTCCAGCACCTCATCCGGGGGCAGGGTGCGCCCGTCAATGAACATCAGGATCACCGGATTGCAGGGCGGGTTTGGTCATGGCTTGCCGGTCGTCAGTTGCGCCGGCGTCTGGCGTGACCGTTCCAGACCGGCAAAAATGGCGATGGCGACAATCAGGCTGATACTGGCAATGTACGCCGACAGCAGCCCTGCCGCAGTCAGCCAAAGAAGCACCATGCAGAACAGCCCGATGATCATGGGTGCGGGGCCAAATGCGCGAAACCCGGTCCTGCGCCACAGCAAAATCATCGAGGCGATATTGATTGCGCACATGGCGGCTGTAATCGCCACCGCAGCCCCCAATGCGCCAAGGGGCGGTGTCAGGACGACAAGCCCGGCAATAGCAACGCCCAATCCAAGGCTGCGGATCAGCGCCGACAACCGGACCTCGCCCGTCATTGTCAGATAGCTGGCATGAAGCCCGCCAACTGCGGTAAAGACATATCCCGATACAAGGACCATCAGGGGCGCGTAAGACCCAGAAAAATCGCCAAAAATCGCCAGAAGTTGTCTTCCGAACAGGACCATTCCAATGGCCACCACGCAGGCAATGCCAAAGCTTGCCAATCGCGCCCGGTGATATTCGTGGGCTAGTTCACCGGTATCTTCAGCGTGAAAATGCATCCTCACGCGCGGCGTAAAGGTAGAGATCAGCGCCAGTCGGCCAAGATCGGTCATTGCGGCCAACCGTGCGGCAATCGCGTATTCGGCGGTGACCGCATCCGTCGCAACCAGCCCGATGACGATGATATCCACCAGATAAAGCCCGACATCGACGATCCGCTGGCTGACAAATACCATCCCCCGGCCGATTTCGGCGGCGGGCAGATCGGCAGGTGCACCGATGGTGCGACGGCGTGCAAGGTAACCAAGCACCGCCAATGGCACGACCGCCGACAGGCAAAACGCCAGCACCACGCCGCCTTTGCCAAGGCCAAACGCAAAGGCCATTGCGATCATGCCAGCGCGGGCCACGTCGGCCACGCCGGGCATCACGGCAGCATCCCCGACCCTGTGGTTGGCCTGAAACCAGGCGCGCGCCAAAACCAGCAGGGTCAGCGGCAGCAAGCCCAGCAGCAGGGCCCGGATCCACCAGCCGGCAAGATCCGAATGCAGCGCCGGTCCATTGCGCCCTGCGCCAAGCCAGATCGCCAAGCCAATCACTGTAACAGCGCCTGTCGCAAGAAGGCATGACCGCAAGAAGAGGGAACGACCGGCCAGCACTCCGGCTGGTGTCTTGAGCGGGGAAAGCCGTAATAACAGGGTCCGGTCAAGGCCAAGGGTGGCCAGCAGGGATGCCAGCATCACGACGTTGGCAGCAAACGAATAAGCGCCAAAGTCGTCCTTGTTCAGGATCTGAACGAGGAAATACAGCGACACAAAGCCAGCAAGGCCGCTTGCGACAAACGACGCGGTGGCCGCCAGTGCGCCGGACAGATACGGGGCAATAGTCCGCATTACCCGGTCCGGCGGGCGGCGCGGGCAAATCCGTTCACCATCGCCGCCTGCGACAGCGCCATCAGGGCTGCCTGCCCCAAGCCCGTTATCCCCTTTTGGCGGATCGGCCAGGTCAGCAGATCAAGGTAAAAGCGCAAGGGTTCACGCCTGGGTTGGTCAGATCCCCGCGCGGTCAGGACACGGTGCAGATGATGCGCACCTGCGCCGTAATTGCTGTGCTGGCGCCAGAATTTGCGCAGTGTCATGGTGTGATAATGGTCGATGACCGCATCTGCGGCATAGTGGTTGACGCCGCCCCTTTCGCGCCAGCGCAGGCCAAATTCTCGGTCTTCGGCGGCTGCCAGCGGAAAGGTCTGGTCAAAGCCGCCAAGTCGTTCAAACTCTGCCCGTCCAAGCGCCATGTTGTTGGAGGTGAAGAAGGGCATATCGCCCGATCGTGCCCCAAAATGGTCGTACAGGAAGTCGCACAAGGATTGGCTGGCTGCGGCGTACCGATCACCCGGCAGCCCGTTTTCGACCCGCCCGCCGACTAACCTTGATGCTTGCCCCGAATGTGCGGCTTGCAACGCGCGCAGCCAGTCTGGCCGGGGAATGCAGTCGTCATCGGTAAAGGCAATGAAGGCGGCCTTCGTGGATGCGGCACCCCGGTTGCGTGCCCCGGCAGGACCGGAGTTGGACTGCCGTATGCAGCGGACCATCGGCGCAAAGTCTTCACAGACCGGCCCAAGCGGCGTGGCCGAACCATCATCGACAACAATCACTTCGTAGCTGGGATGATCTTGCCGCACCAGCGCCGCCAGACAGCGGCGCAACTGTTCGGGTCGGTTAAAACTGGGAACAATGATGGCAGCATCAGGCATCTGGTAAAGATCGCTTAAATCTGGAACACAGCACAAAATTCGACCAGGCATCACTTAGTCATGTGAATATACCGAACGGGGCAAATATCCGCAACTCTTATGGGTTTTGCAGTGGGTTGCCCTGCGCATGAAGCAATTGCGGACATTTGACCAAAAAGACTGCACCTGGCTTTTTTACTGCCATTGCAATGAGCAAAGCGCCAGCGCTCGGATTAAAACCGGCGTCATCTGAATGTCCAGATGGAGGCGGAGTTGACACTTGTCTGAAGACATATAGCATCTGATGAAACCTTGGCGCAAAGCCAGATGGCACGTGAGCCCCGAAAGCAGCCTCGCACGGCGCTGCATCGGGGCTTTTGAATTTTGGGGGCCGTGATGAAGGCGCAGATAGAGCTCGGACTTCTGTTCTCGCGCTCGGGTGCTTACGCGCCGATCTCGGCGGCAAGTCGCAGGGGTGCAATGGCCGCAATCGCCGCGTGCAACCTGTCGCCCGATTGCGCGGTGACCTTCGTGCCGGTGGAGCGTGATCCGCGCGGCAACGCCGATCTGTATGGCCCCATGTGCGCGGATATCCTGAAGTCGACGCGCGCAGCGCATGTGGTTGGTTGCGTGACGTCCTGGAGCCGTAAGGAGGTCATTCCGACGCTGGAGAAACACGGCGGGACGCTGTGGTATCCGGTACCCTATGAGGGGTTTGAGGCATCGGATCATGTGGTCTATACGCATGCCTGCCCGAACCAGCATCTGTTGCCGCTGCTGGACTGGGCGATGCCCGTATATGGCAATCGCGCCTATCTGGTCGGATCGAATTACATCTGGGGCTGGGAGGTTAACCGGCTTGCCCGCGAAACGGTGACTGCGGCGGCGGGCAACGTTCTTGGAGATAGGTATCTTCCCATCGGCTCGACCGAGGTTGGGCGAATGATCGACGAGATCCGCGCCACCCGGCCTGATTTCATCGTCAATTCGCTGATCGGCCCGTCATCTTATGAATTTCTGGCTGCTTATCGGGCGTTGGGGTTAGCGGACCCGCACTTCCGGGCCGATCGCTGTCCTGTCCTGTCGTGCAACCTGACGGAATGCGAACTGGCCATACTGGGTGATGCAGCCGAAGGCCTGATCGCCGCGGGCCCGTACTTCAAGGGTGCCGGAGGCTGGCCCAACGCTGGGGATTTCGGGTCTTCGCTTGAAGCGGCTGCGTTTGTGGCGGTTCAGGAACTTGCGCGACTTTTGTCACAAGGGGCCGACGCGGTGCATAAGAGCCTTGCCGAATTGCTGTCTTCGGACAAGGCGTCGGGTGGTATGATTGATCCTGAAACGCATCACACTGTCCTGCCAGTGCTGATTGCGCAGGTCGAGGGGGGTATTTTCAAGGTGATCCAGCAACGCCCGGCCGTGGCGGGCGACCCGTATCTAAGCCGCATTCAGGATACAGCACCCGTCGTCAGACGGTTGAGGGTGGTGACATGAGCCTTCGGATCCGCATCCAGAACCTTGGCGGGGCGCATGCGGTGATCCTGCATCGCCAGCATCCGAATGTGGTGGCGCTGAAGCGACAACTGACCGCGATCGGCCTGCAGGCAACAGAGTGCTGGCCGGACCTTGATCCCGGCGCGATGGGCGCTGATTTCATTTTCTTCGACGCCGATCTGGGCCATGATGAACAGTTTCCTTGGGCCATTGGCGCGCCGCCTATGCCGATGATTGCGCTTATCGGATCCGAAGCGCCGGGGCGGATTGAATGGGCGCTGCGGGCCGGGGCACATGCGCAACTGCTAAAGCCTGTGCTTGATCATGGGGTCTATTCGGCATTGCTGATCGCGCGCGAGGCTTTCAATGCACAGCGCGCTCTGGCGGCTGAGATCACAGAGTTGAAAGGGCGGCTGGACGCGCGTCAGACGGTCGTGCGCGCGGTGACGATGCTGGCCGCCCGCGGCAAGACGGAAGATGAGGCCTACGCCCAGTTGCGGCAGATGGCGATGGCATGGCGGGTCAGTTTCGAGGAGGCCGCAGGGCGCATTGCAGGCCGCTTTGCCCAAGGGAAAGACATTGATGACAAATGCAATCATAGTTGATCCCCGTCGCGAGCGTGGAACGCTGGCGCGGCTCGCGCAGCGCAAACTGGCTGTGTTTGGCCTCTTTCTGATCGTGCTGGTCGTTGCTGCGGCACTGGCAGCCCCACTGATTGCCCCTTATGCGCCGGAAGAGCAGCTTTTTGACGGTCTTACACTGGAGGGTGCGCCGTTGCCGCCCGGTGGTGCGTTTTTGCTGGGGACAGACTTGCTTGGGCGCGATCTGTTGTCGCGGCTGCTTTATGGCGCGCGCACCTCGCTGGTGATCGGCGTGCTGGCAAACGGAATTGCGCTGTTCATCGGGGTGTTGGTCGGCCTGACGGCGGGTTACCTGAGGGGCTGGGTTGGCACGGTGCTGATGCGCTTTACTGATCTGATGATGGCCTTTCCCGCGCTTTTGCTGGCGATCTGCCTGTCGGCGATTTTCGAGCCGTCGCTGTGGATCGTGGTCATGGTCATAGCACTGGTCAGTTGGGTTCAAACGGCGCGGGTGATCTATACCGAAACCACATCGCTGGCCGAGCGGGACTTTATTGCCGCCGAGCGGACGCTGGGGGCAGGGACGGGGCGCATCTTGTTCCGCCACATCCTGCCGCATCTGGTGCCGACGATCATCGTTTGGGGAACATTGGGAATTTCGACCACGGTGCTGCTGGAGGCGACGCTGTCGTTTCTTGGCGTGGGCGTGCAACCCCCGACACCAAGCTGGGGTAACATCATTTTCGAGAATCAGACCTATTTCCAGTCGGCCCCGTGGCTGGTGTTCATCCCGAGTGCCGCGATCATCGGGCTGGCTCTGGCGTTCAATCTGCTGGGCGACGCGCTGCGCGACGTGCTTGACCCGGTGCAGCGGGGGCGGACGTAGGATGGCCGCTTTTCTGATCCGGCGATTGTTGCAGGCAGCCCTGATCCTGCTGGGTGTCAGCCTGATAACTTTTGTGCTGCTATACGTGCTGCCTGCCGATCCGGTGCGCCAGATTGCAGGCCGGTCGGCGACGGCAGAAACAGTAGAGAATATTCGCCGGCAACTTGGGCTGGATCAGCCGTTTCTGGTACAGTACGGGCGCTTTCTGGCCGGTCTTGTCCAAGGCGATCTGGGGCGCAGCTATCTGCAAAAGACGGAAGTCGCCGAACTGATTATGTCGCGCCTGCCCGCGACGCTGCTGTTGATGGCGGCGGGTATCGCCTGCGAACTGGTGCTCGGCATCGCCATGGGGGTCGCGGCGGCGCTGTGGCGGGGGCGTGCTGTGGATCAGACACTGATGGTGGGGTCGTTCGTCACGGTATCGGCGCCGCAATTCGTGGTCAGCCTGCTGCTGCTTTATGTCTTTGCGGTGGAACTTCGGTGGTTCCCGATTGGTGGCTACGGCACGTTTGCGCATCTTGTGCTGCCGGCGGTGACGCTGGGCATCCTTGGGTCGGGCTGGTACAGCCGGATGATGCGGTCGTCGATGATCGACGTGATGGGCGCGGATTTCATCCGCACTGCCCGCGCCAAGGGGCTGACCCGCGCCCGCGTCATTTTGCGCCATGCCTTGCCCAACGCGATCCTGCCTATCATCGCGATGATAGGCATCGATATCGGCATCTTCATGGGCGGTATCGTGGTGGTCGAGTCGGTGTTCGGCTGGCCCGGTATCGGGCAACTGGCCTGGCAGGCGATCCAGCGCGTGGATATCCCGATCATCATGGGGGTCACGCTGGTATCCGCCCTTGCCATCGTGTTGGGCAACCTTCTGGCCGACATCCTGACCTTGTTTATCGACCCAAGAATCCGGCTGCGCTAGCCGGTTGCAACTGCAAACAAAAACCAACAGGAGAAACGACATGACAAAATGGCTGACTTCCACCGCGCTCGTTCTGACGCTTGCGCTGCCTGCCACCGCGCAGGATTACGTTCCTGATCCGGCGGCTAAGGCAGGCGGGTCTATCACGATAACCTACAAGGATGACGTGGCAACGCTTGACCCCGCCATTGGCTACGACTGGCAGAACTGGTCGATGATCAAATCGCTGTTCGACGGCATGATGGACTACGTCCCGGGCACCACCACCCTGCGCCCAGGCCTTGCTGAAACCTACGAGATTTCGCCTGACGGGATGGTCTTTACCTTCAAGCTGCGGCCGGGGGTAAAGTTCCATAACGGGCGCGAGATGACGGCGACGGATGTGAAATACTCGCTGGACCGCGTGACCAACCCGGCCACCCAATCGCCCGGAGCCGGGTTCTTCGGGGCTATCGCCGGGTTTGAAACCGCAGGCGACGGCGGGCTGTCGGGCGTCGAGGTGGTTGATCCGCTTACCGTCAAGATCACCCTGTCACGCCCCGATGCGACGTTCCTGCATGTCATGGCGCTGAACTTCGCCTCGGTCGTGCCCAAGGAAGCGGTGGATGAGGCGGGCGCCGATTTCGGCAAAAAGCCGGTTGGAACCGGGGCCTTCAAGCTGGCGGAATGGACGCTGGGCCAGCGGCTGGTGTTCGAGAAGAACGCCGAGTACTGGCGCGAGGGTGTGCCCTATCTGGATCAGGTGCTGTTCGAAGTGGGCCAGGAACCGATCGTCGCGCTACTGCGCTTGCAGAGCGGCGAGGTTGACGTGCCCGGCGACGGCATTCCGCCCGCCAAGTTCACCGAAGTGATGGGCGACCCGGCACAGGCCGCACAAGTGGTGGTCGGCGGGCAGTTGCACACCGGCTACATCACGCTGAACGTGACGATGCCGCCCTTCGACAAGGTCGAGGTGCGCCAGGCGGTGAACATGGCGGTCAACAAGGACCGGATCGTGCAGATCATCAACGGTCGGGCAAAACCCGCGACGCAGCCGCTGCCGCCCTCGATGCCGGGCTACACGACTGGCTATGCAGGCTATCCCTTTGACGTCGAGGGAGCCAAGAAACTGCTGGCAGATGCAGGTTTGCCTGACGGATTCGAAACCGACCTTTACGTCATGAACACCGACCCCAACCCGCGCATCGCGCAGGCCATCCAGCAGGATCTGGCGGCCATCGGGATCAAGGCCAACATCCAGAACCTCGCACAGGCCAATGTGATCGAGGCAGGCGGCGCGGGCACGGCCCCGATGATCTGGTCGGGTGGCATGGGCTGGATCGCGGACTTCCCCGATCCATCAAACTTCTATGGTCCGATTCTGGGTTGTTCCGGGGCGGCGGAAGGCGGGTGGAACTGGTCCAAGTTCTGCGACGCGGGCCTTGACGCCAAGGCGACTGCGGCTGACAGCATGGCCGATCCCGCGAAGGCTGCCGAACGGCTGGCGTTGTGGTCTGATGTCTATGTGGGTGTGATGGATCAGGCCCCGTGGGTTCCGGTCTTCAACGAGGAGCGCTACACCATGAAGTCGGCGCGCATGGGCGGTGCGGATGCGCTGTTCGTCGATCCGGTGTCGATCCCGGTGAACTATGACTATGTGTTCGTGAAGTAATCATGTGCAAGCACTGCGATTACACCATTCACGCAGCGCAGCACCATTTCGGCTGGGACAACTCGCTTGCCCCAGCCGAACGGGTGGCGCCGGGATCGACGATCCTGTTCAAATGTCATGATAGCTCGGCGGGCCAGCTTGGCCCGTCTTCGACCGTTGCCGATGTGGCGACGCTGGATTTCGGCAAGATCAACCCGACCTCGGGCCCGATCTACGTTGAGGGTGCCGTGCCCGGCGATGCCATCAAGGTCACGATCGACAGCTTTGCCCCGCAACGCCACGACGGGCGCGGTTTCGGCTGGACGGCGAATATTCCGGGGTTCGGTTTGCTGGCCGATCAGTTTCTGGACCCCGCGCTGCACGTCTGGTCCTACGATGCGGGCCAAATGGGCCCTGCCATGTGGGGGCGCGAGGGGTGCGTGCCGCTGAAACCTTTTGCGGGCACCATTGGCAACGCACCTGCCGAAACGGGCCTGCATTCCGTCGTGCCGCCGCGGCGCGTGGGCGGCAACCTCGATATCCGCGACCTCAGTTCGGGCGTCACGCTTTATCTGCCGGTCGAGGTGGAGGGCGCGTTGTTCAGTGTCGGTGACACGCATGCCGCACAGGGGGATGGCGAGGTCTGCGGCACGGCGATTGAATCGCCGATGGATGTGGTTTTGACGCTGGATCTGGTGAAGGGCGCGAACCTTAAAACCCCGCGCTTCACCACCCCCGGTCCGGTCACGCGGCATCTGGATGCCAAGGGCTATGAGGTAACGACCGGCATCGGCCCCGACCTCATGCAGGCCTGCAAGGATGCTGTCGCGGGGATGATCGACCTTCTGTGCGCGCAACGCGGCATGGCGGCGGTCGATGCGTACATGCTGGTGTCGACCTGCGGCGATCTGCGCATATCAGAGATCGTCGATATGCCGAACTGGGTGGTCAGCTTCTATTTCCCGCGCTGCGTGTTTGAATGACGCTTGCGGTGCCAGTTGCCGCTTCCCGCCTGCCCGCTGACCGGTTCGTGCTTGACATCAGGGATCTGTCGGTCATGGCAGGAGGCGACACGACGCTGGTGCAGGGCCTGTCGTTTTCGTTGGCGCGGGGCGAGACACTGGCCATCGCAGGCGAAAGCGGGTCGGGCAAGTCAATCACTTCGCTGGCGATCATGGGGCTGTTGCCGCCGAATGTCCGCATCACTGCAGGACAAGTGCAATTTGGCGGGTCGGACCTTGTGACGCTGCCCGAGGCGAAAATGCGCGCGCTGCGCGGCGACCGGATATCGATGATCTTTCAGGACCCGATGTCGAGCCTGAACCCGGTGATGAGCGTGGGGGCGCAATTGACCGAGGCGATCCGCGCCCACGCGCCGGTTTCACGCAGCGACGCACGCAAGCGCGCGCTCGACGCGTTGACAGCGGTGCGCCTGTCACAGCCGGAACGCAGGCTGGATCAATACCCGCACGAATTGTCTGGTGGGATGCGCCAGCGTCTGATGATTGCGATGGCGCTTGCCCTGCGCCCCGAAGTTCTGATCGCGGACGAGCCGACCACCGCGCTTGACGTGACAGTGCAACGCGAGGTTCTGGACCTTCTGCGCGACCTGCAACGGGACCTTGGCACGGCGATCATCCTTATTACCCATGACATGGGCGTTGTGGCCGAGATGGCCGACCGGGTGATCGTGATGCAGGGCGGGCGGATGGTCGAACAAGCGCGCACCGCCGATCTGTTCGCCCGCCCGAGAGAACAGTACACCCGCGATCTTCTGGCTGCGGTACCACGGCTTGGCACAGGGGCACCGCGGGCGGCGGTCACGGCGGACCCGGTTGCACGATTGCGCGATGTCGTCGTCCGGTTTCCGTTTCGCGGCGGGGTGCTGGGCCGCGTGACGCACAATGTTCATGCAGTGGAACATGTCAGCCTGGAGATCCGGCGCGGCGAGACGTTCGCGCTGGTGGGGGAGTCTGGTTGCGGCAAGTCGACCATCGCCAAGGCGCTTGTCGGGCTGGTTCCGCACAGCGGCAGGATCGAGGTCGCGGGGCAAGTGCTGGGAACCCTTGATGCCCAACAGTCGCAGGCGATGCGCAAGCGTGTGCAGATCGTGTTTCAGGATCCGATGGCATCGCTTAATCCCCGCATGCGGGTGGGGGATCTGATTGCCGAGCCCTTGGTCATCCACCGGATCGGAACTGCGGGCGACCGCGCCGCCCGAGCTGCCGACCTCATGCAGCGGGTAGGCCTGTCTGCCGATCAGCTAAGCCGGTATCCGCACGAGTTTTCCGGCGGGCAGCGACAGCGCATCTGCATTGCCCGCGCGCTGGCCCTGCAACCCGATCTGATCATCGCCGATGAAAGCGTGTCGGCGCTGGATGTATCTGTGCAGGCCCGCGTGCTGGACCTGCTGAATGCGCTGCAAAAGGAATTTGGCGTGGCATACCTATTCATCAGCCACGACATGGCAGTGGTCGAGAACATATCCGACAGGATCGCGGTGATGTACATGGGCCAGATTGTCGAGATGGGAACGCGCGATCAGATTTTTTCCAACCCGCAGCACCCTTATACCCGCCGCCTGATCGAGGCCGTTCCCGTTCCCGATCCGGGCCATCGACGCCCTGCCACGGTTCGCCTGGCCGGTGAGATCCCGAGCCCCGTCCATCCTGTTGGTGGCGCACCTTTGCGGGTGATGCTTCGCGACATTGGCGAAGGTCATATGGTGGCTGGCGCGAATTGACCGTGGCTTTCCGGTAGGTCGAACCGGCACCGCACGACGAAGGTGCGACGCCAGTTCCACCAATGGCGATGCCTGGTTTGGCCGATGCAGCAAATGCCAGAAAGGTCGCGCACAGCGGACTCTGCCGGCAGCGCGTCACTGCTGCAAAAGCGAAGCGGTGCCCTTGCCGGGTAGATTTCAGCCTGCGGGTTCTGGTCCGATCTCGTGCCCGGTTCTGCCCGTTCGCGCGATGGTTACTTGGCCAACTCCCGGCAGATGTCGTCGCGCGTCAGGCCGACGTCCTTCAGCAGATAGTCGGGCAGGATGTGCAAGTGGTGCATGTCGCGCCGGTGCCGGCGGCGCTGTGCCAATGCGCCAAGAAAAGCAAAAGGACGGCTCAGGCTGATGTGCGGCCAGCGCACAGGATGTGCCCAGCCGGGACGATGAGAATTCACATTTGACATTAGGGTCTCCAATCCATTGCCGTTGCAATTCGGGAAGTGAATTGCCTTCTTCTGACTAAAACATGAACCGAATCTACGGCGTGGACAAACGACTAATAAACACTATATTGGTGATTGAAACTCACAAGACATCATCTCTGACGATGCGCCAGTTGCCACCACTCTCTACTCTGCGAAGCTTTGACGCCGCGGCCCGGCTGTTGAGCTTTTCCAAGGCTGCGGATGAACTGTTCGTGACGCATGGCGCGGTCAGCCGGGCCATACGGCACCTCGAAGATCACCTTGGGGTGCCACTGTTTCACCGGACGACACGGGCCGTTCAACTGACCCAAGCCGGCATATCGTTTGCCGCATCCGTGCGTGATGCGCTTGATCGGCTGGGAACAGCGACGGCGCTGATCGCCGATCAGAAAAATCTTGGCCTGCTTGGCGTCAGCACGCTCGATTCATTCGCCGCCAAATGGCTGTTGCCCCGATTGTTCCGCTTCCGCCAGAAGCATCCCGAGATCGAGGTCAGGTTGGCCACATCGAGCAAGCTCGCAGATTTCGTCAATGACGGGATCGATGTCGCAATCCGTTATGGGCAAGGTCGCTACCCGGGGCTTGCCACCGAATTGCTGATGATGGAAGACGTCGCCCCGATGTGCAGCCCCGACCTTCTTAAGGGTCCGCATCCGCTGATATCGCCGGACGACCTGAAGCATCACACCCTGATCCATGACGACTTTCAGATTGATTGGAGCATGTGGCTGATCAGTGCAGGTGTCGACGGCGTCGATCCGTACCGGGGGCCGCGATTTCAATCTTCGGTTCTTGCCGTGCAGGCCGCCGTTCAGGGTGACGGCGTGGTTCTTGGGCGCAGCGCGCTTGTGGCAGATGATCTGCGCGTCGGGCGGCTGGTAAAGCCGTTCACATTCAGCCTGCCGTCCGACCTCGCATATTACGTCGTCTGTCCCAGTCAATCGGCGGAACGGCCCAAGATCCGCGCGTTTCGCCAATGGCTGCTGGAAGAGGCGCGCCTTGACCCGCGCGATGGTTGACCGCAACCGATGTCGGGAATGCGGTCATAGGCACCCACCCCGGAAACGGCACGCAAATGCGCATACTGGAAGTCAGCGCCACTGCGTGGTGATCGGCGTGGCTGACGGGAACAACTTTGTCCTCATGGCTTTGATAACGGCGGATAACACCGTGGTCTTGCAGGCATGCGGCGACCTCATCGTTGATCGCAAGATCGCCGGTGCCCCATGCGTCATCCCGTCAGAGATTGAGCACCGCCATAGGGACCGACTTCGTGCAGCGCGCATGGCCTTGGCCGGCTGAGGCAATTCCAGCCAATCCCAGCTTTACAAACCCGGAACCCGCTCCACCTTCACGGATGTGCAGCGCAAAGGGTTTCAGGTGACAGACCAACATTCAAAGCAAAGCTGGGCTGCGGTGCCAACGGGCCGGACCGCGCGACTTTTCCATATCGGCGGGATTGCAGCCGGTATCGCAGGCGGCGTGGTCGCAGGCGGCTTGCGCCAGATGGCAACTGGCCAGCGGTCGGATCTGTCCAGTCTGTTGCTGACGCCGTCAAACGTGCGGCACCTGACTGACGGGCTGTCGCACATGCGGGGTGCCGCGTTGAAACTGGGCCAGATGCTTTCGATGGACACTGGGATACTGCTGTCACCGCAACTGACAGGTATCCTTGCCAGACTGCGCGATGACGCAAAACACATGCCACCCAAGCAGCTGCAGGGCGTTCTGAATGTTGAGTGGGGGAAAGACTGGCGCAAGCGGTTTGCGCAGTTCGATGTCCGCCCTTTTGCCGCTGCATCCATCGGGCAGGTTCACCGCGCCGTGGCATTGGACGGGCGGGCCCTGGCAATCAAGGTGCAGTACCCCGGCGTGCGGGCCAGCATCGACAGCGACGTGGACAATATCGCCGCCCTGATGCGATTGCCCGGGCTGGTTCCACGCGGGATGGACATGGCGCCGCTGTTGCGCGCAGCCAAACAGCAGCTGCATGACGAGGCCAACTATGTTGCCGAGGCGACCCATCTTGGCCGCTTTCGCACTCTGCTGGCGGGGTCCAGCGCCTTTGTGGTGCCGGAAGTTCACCCCGACCTCAGCACCGGGCAGGTTCTGGCCATGGCCTACATGCAAAGTCAGCCGATAGATGCGCTAGTCGATGCGCCGCAAGATGTGCGCGACCGGGCGGCGTCTGATCTGATTGACCTCGTCTTGCGCGAATTGTTCACATTTCATGTCATGCAGACCGATCCCAACCTTGCCAACTACCGGGTCGAGCCTGCCACCGGAAAAATTGTCTTGCTGGATTTCGGTGCCGTGCGCAGCATTGAGGCCGGGCTGAGTGCAAGCTTTCGGGCGCTGATGAATGCGGGCCTTGACGGCACAAGAGACCAAATTCGAAGCGTAATGCTGGACATCGGCTATTTTGGCGCCGACACCGCGCCGCATCATCAGGAGTTGATCCAGCGGATGTTTGAAACCGCTATCGCTCCGTTGCGGCAGGACGGGCCTTTCGATTTCGGGCAGTCCGATCTGCTGGAGCGACTGCGCGATATGGGGCTGGCGATCGGCACTGATCGCGACCTGATGCATGTGCCACCTGCCGAGACGTTGTTTCTGCACCGCAAGATTGGTGGCATGTATCTGCTGGCGGTCAAGCTGCGGGCACGCGTCAAGCTGCGGGGCCTTGTCGATCAATATCGCTGAAATGCGGCAGGACGGATTTGATATCGCGCGCGGGGTACACCCGTAATGCCCGCGAAGCGGTAAAGCCCGAGAATTGGAAACCATCCACATGAACCAGAAGTTTACCGCCACCCGTGCGCAAGGATTGGCCGCGATGCAGGCCTTTGTCCCCGTGATGGGACGCCGCTATGCCAATGGGCGCAATTACGACCACGGACCGGGCGGGCACCACGCCGTATCGGTGCTGTCACCCTATGTGCGGCGCAGGTTGGTGACCGAACAGGAACTGGTGATGGCGGCAGTGCAGGCGCATGGGCTGGAACGGGCGGAAAAGTTCATCGAAGAAGTCATCTGGCGCGGCTATTTCAAGGGTTGGCTCGAACGGCGACCGCAAGTCTGGACCAGCTACGTACAGGGGTTGGACGCCGATCTTGCCGCATTGGACCTTGACCGCCGGCTTCGCCGTGATGTGGAACGGGCGATGGGCGGCCAGACCGGGCTTGCCTGTTTCGATGCCTGGGCGACCGAGCTTACAGACACGGACTATCTGCACAATCATGCGCGGATGTGGTTCGCCTCGATCTGGATCTTTACGCTGGGGCTGCCGTGGCGGCTGGGGGCGGACTTCTTTTTTCGCCACTTGCTGGACGGCGACGCGGCATCGAACACGCTGGGCTGGCGTTGGGTTGCCGGGCTGCATACGCGCGGCAAACCCTACCCTGCGCGGGCCAACAATATCGCGACCTTCACAAACGGGCGCTTTACCCCGCGACACAGCGATCTGTCAGACGTGGTGCAAGGGTTGGAAGCGTCCGAGCCTGACGGCCTGCCAAGCGTGTTGCCCTTGCGAACGATCACCGCGCCGCAGCCGGGAAGGCCCACGGCGCTGCTGATCACGGATGAGGATTGCCGATTGGAAGATTTCGATTGCGCCGGTTTTGACATCCGCACGACTGCCACGTTGAGCACCAGTCATCTGCGTTCCATTCTGCCTGTGGCCAAGGACGTGCTGCGGATTGAGGATGACGCACTGGCCGATGCTGCCGCCCGCGCCGGGGTGGTGCCGGTGCGATTGCGGGCCGACCACCCGGATGTGCTGGCGAAATGGGCGGCTTCGGTCGGGGCAACACAGATCGTGACACCCTATGTGACGCGGGGGCCGCTGCAGGATTGGCTGGTGGATGGCGCGCAGTTCCTTGCCGACCGGAACATCACGTTTTGTGAATGGCATCGTGACTGGGACAGCATGATCTGGCCACATGCCACAGCCGGGTTTTTCAAGGTCAGGCAGCAAATTCCGCGCATTCTGGAACAAATGGTGCCGTCATGATCCCTGTTGCGATCATCGGGGCCGGGATTGCGGGGCTGGCCTGTGCCCGGCGGCTGGTGCAAGGCGGTTTGCAGCCGGTTCTGTTCGACAAGGGGCGCGGGATTGGCGGACGTGTTGCCACCTTGCGGGTGGACGGGCTGCAATTCGACCATGGCGCGCAGTATGTGACCGCAAAGGGCGAAGCGTTCTCGGCAGTGCTGCGCGATCTTGCGGCGTCTGGCACCGCCGCTTTGTGGGACGACGGCACAGATAGGTCCAAAATCGTCGGAACCCCCGGCATGTCGGCTTTGGCCAAAGGATTGAGCGCGGGTCTGGACATCCGTCAAAATGCGCAAGTCATGCGTCTTGTTTCTTCCGATTGTGGCTGGAAGCTTCGCATCGGGGATAAAGAGGAACATGCCGCGCGGGTGGTCATTACCGTGCCTGCGCCGCAGGTGGCAACGCTGCTGGGCGCGGATCATCCGTTGGTCGGCGCGCTGGCAGCCGTGCGCCTTGCGCCGTGCCTTACGTTGATGGCGGCTGTGCGCGGGCCGGCACCTTTTGTCACCCGAAACGACCCCGACGACCCATTGGCGTGGATCGCGCAAGACAGCGGCAAGCCGGGTCGCCCTAAGGGTGAAACAGTTGCCTGGGTGGCGCAAGCCGGGCTTACGTTCAGCGAAAAGCATCTGGAGAGGGATGCAGCCGAAATCGCCGCCCTGTTGCTACCGCTGTTGTGCGATAGGCTGGGGGTAAACACGGGTGCGGTCACCCATGCTGCAACCCACCGCTGGCGTTATGCCCGCGTCACCGCCGCACTGGGGCAACCCTTCCTGCGTACGCCGGACGCCAGCCTGTACCTCGGCGGCGACTGGTGCCTTGGCCCAAGGGTAGAAGCGGCGTGGGATAGTGGCACAGCACTGGCCGATGACCTCTTGGCGCAGCACAGATGATCACCGACCCCGCATTGCCCGGCTGCTTACGCTGATCCGCGCAGCACTTTTCCCACCGCGCGGCACAGGGCGCATCACGCTGGCGCTTGCACTTGGCCTGATCTGTCACACGCTGTTCGCGGTGGCTGTGCTGGCGATGATCGTGGCGATGTTCTTTGGGCTTTGCGAAAGTTTCGCGGTGTTGCCGTGGCCTTGGGCGGCGCTTGCCAATATGGCCCTGATTGCACAATTTCCCCGTGGCCATTCATTGCTGCCGACCGGTCCCGGCGAGCGCTTTCTTTCGCGACTGATCCCCGGCCCGCATGGCGCGACGCTTGCCACCACTACCTATGCCATCATCGCCTCCGCCCAGCTTCTGGCATTGTTTGCGCTGTGGACGTCGTCGGCTATCGTCTGGTGGCGGGCCGAGGGTAAGGTGTTTTGGGCTATCACGTCCGCCTATGCCGCAAGTTGGCTTTTGCTGATCAAGGCCAGCTTAGTCGCGAGGGCCGAGGTGCAGTCCGGCGCGCTTGGCTGGTTATCCCTGATGGCGCGGATCCGCCCTGTGTTTCCCGACATGCCGATGCAGGGACCGTTCCGCCTGATCCGACAGCCGATTTATGTGGCCTTCGCACTGACCCTGTAGTTCGTGCCGGTCTGGACACCCGACCAGTTGATCCTGGCCCTCAGCCATACCGGCTATTGCCTGTTGGCGCCTTGCCTGAAGGAGCGCCGCTTTGCTGCCCGCTATGGTGACCGCTTTCATCGTTATCGAGCAACCGTGCCCTATGTGTTGCCACGACTTACGCCCGTAAAGGACCGCACCGATGCGCAATGATCTGACAATCTACGACAGCGTGGCCGATCAGTGGTGGTAGTATGACATACGCTGGGTCCGCACCCTGAAAGATCTTGTGCCGGGGCGACTGGCGTGGTTCGACCGCCACATTGATTGGCAGGGCCGCGACGTGCTTGATCTTGGCTGCGCAGGGGGCTTCATGGCCGAGGCGATGACCGCGCGCGGTGCGACCTTCGAGGTTGTGGTTTGCGTCGATGTGCTGGAACACGTGGCCGACCTGAACAAGGTGCTGGCCGAGGTTGCTCGCGTGCTGCGCCCCGGCGGGCTGTTCCTGTTCGACACGATCAACCGCAATCCGCTGGCCCGGTTTGCCACCATCACGATCGCTGAAAAACTGCTTCGCCTGTTGCCGCAGGGAACACATGATCCGGCGATGTTCATCAGGCCAGGCGAGCTGCGCCACGCGATGCACGGCGCGGGGCTGGTGCCGGGGCCGATGACTGGCCTTGGTCCGCGAGGCGTTAACCGTCGGGGCGACCTGACCTTTGGCCGGTTACCCCTGACAGCAATCCTATATATTGGGATCGCAGGCAAACCGCGTGGCCCATGAGCAACGACACCAAGGCAGATGGTCCGCCCGATGCCGCAACGATCAGCGAAATCATCGAAATTGCGCTAAGCGATCATACCAGTTTTGCCCAGATTCGCACCCTGCACGGGCTTTGCTCTGATTAGGTCAAGACGCTGATGCGTACGCAACTGGCCCACGGAAATTACCGCGCATGGCGCAAGCGCGTGCGGCAGTTTGGTGATCGGCGCGCGATGTATGAGGGGTGACACCGCAACAGCCTGCTTTGGCCGTTGAATCGTCGCGTAAGTATTGATGACAACCGAAGTCCACTTTTGGTCAGCACGTTCTGACCAGTCGAGCTGCCCGCAAGGTCAGACGACGCGCGGCGGGTCTTTTGGTAGACGTGCAGCACACCCGCCATTGGCATCGCAGATGTGCGATGGCCGCTGGGTCCGGGCGGTGCATCAAGGCTGGTGCAAGCCGGTCGTTCACACCGTTAATCTGCCCGGCCAAAAAACTGGGCGCATACAGCGTATCCAGACTGGCGCCGAAGCGGTGCGGATCAGTCATCATAGCCGGTCATTTCCAGATATCCTGCCCCGCCATGGCTGCCCGAGATCGTCACTGGACCTTCCCAATAGGGCACTGATGTTGTCATCCAAGCATTGGGGTTCACTGCGGTGACTGTCACATCAACGCCCCGTTCGGGCAGCCGGACACGCCATTTGACCGGCACCGCGCGCCCTGCGACATTGTGATTGGAAAGCGGGGTCGCAGCAAAAGCACCGTCGGGCAGGGCCGTGGCGTTGCCATTGGCGGTGATCCATGTCGCGGCGGTGTAATTCGTGTCACCGCGCAACACGAAACCCATCAGTTTGTCGCCACTGTCGAATGACAGCGAAAACCAGTCCCATCCCGTCTGATCCTGCGCAAGGGGTTGCGATGACCATTCCCGGTCCAGCCAGGCGGTGCCGGTGACCGGGATATCGCCATCGGGCAGGGTCAGTGTGCCCGACAGTTGATAAAACGGCTGCGAGAAATAATGGCTCGCCTGCCCGGCCGCCGATTTCACCGAATAGCCGTTCTGCCCATGCAGCACCAACGGGCCTTTGGCCGTGAGCGTGACATCATACGCGAAATCCGGCCCCGAGGCGGCAAGGCGCAAATGATCAACGTCCGGGCCTTCCATCACCCAGTTGTCGATCCATGCGGCAAAGGGTGTTGCCTGAACACCCGCCTGTCCAATGCCGCCCCGCGCCAGCCGTTCGGTCACGAAATGGGCGTCTGGCGATGTCACGGCGGCATGACCCATCCACAATTGCGGAGTGTCCCAGCCCTGCCCGTCGCGGGGTGCGAGGGCCGACCGGAACAGCGTCCATTGCAGCCCATATGGTGTGCCGTCTGGCCCGGTCATGTTTGCCGTCACGTACCACCATTCGATGCGAAAGGCCGGGTGCGCGCCATGATCGGCCGGAAATTGCAGCGCCGTATCCGGGTCGGGACGGGCGAAACCCGCGCCGTCGGTACCCAGCCCGGCAAACCCCTGTGCCAAAGCCTGGATCGGCAACCAGAGCAGAACCAGAATAACCTTAACGTTCATGACGGAAGACCCCCAGCAGTTGCGCCGGCGGCGTCCGTGACAGTCGCCAGGCCGGCCACAGTGCAGCAATCGCGGCGGCCAGCAGGGCAAGCGCACCCAGACGCAGATAATCCAGCGGAAACAGATACATCGGCAAGCGCCAGCCAAACGCCTCCACGTTTACAACGGTCAGCAGCGCCCAAGCCAGTGCCAGTCCCAGCGGCAGCGCCAGCGCCCCGGTCAGCGCGGCCAATACCACCGCGCGTATCAGGTCCAACACCGCAAGTCTTCGCCGTGTCAACCCAAGCGCCCAGACCGGGGCCAGCTGCGGCAGACGCATGGCGGCCAGCGTCAGCAGGCTCATCAATATCGCAAAGCCCGCCACCGCGAGGGTCAGGATGTTCAGCGCCGTGGTCACGGTGAATGTCTGCTCGAACACCGATAGCGACAGCGCCTTGATCGACGCCTGATCGACCATCGCGCTGTCGGCGACGCCAGCCTGATCACGAAGGGTGGCGCGCAAGGTATCAACCTGTGCAGGGTCCACGCGCAGCCCGAAGCGCAAGGCCGTCACCGTCGGGAAATGACGCAGGAAAACCGTCTCGGTCGCGATGACCTGACCTACCGGGTTGCCATAATCGCCATAGACGCCCAGCACCGGCAGGTTGACGCCCGGGGTAATGGGAACCTCGGCCCCAAGGTCTAGCCCCGCCCGACGGTACAGTTGTTCATTGACCAGCACGCCTTCGCCACGCGCCAAGGCGTCCCAGACACCGGGCACCGCGCGCAGCAACTGCCAGTTGTCGCGATAGGTGGCATGATCGCGCGCGCCGTAGATCTGGGCGGGCTGGCCTGCGACCTGCTGGTCGACCGACAGGATCGGAAGGACCGCATCTGTCCGCCCTTCAGCCAGCGCAATGATTGCAGCGGCTTGCGTGGCGTCGGTGGCAGAGACATAAAGTTCGGATGCCAGTCGCTGATCCAGAAAGCCGGTGAAGGTCAACCGGAAGGACGACACCATGGTGGACACGCCGACATTCGCTGCCATTGCAAGCAACAACGCCATCAGTGCCAGCGACAAGCCCGGCAGCTGTTGGCGCGTATCGGCCCAGAACCACTGCGTGACCGGCCCACGCGCACGCGCCTCTCCCAGCCGCAGCATCAGCGACAAAAGCGGTGGCAAGGCAAGCGCCCCGCCGACCAGCAGTGCCCCCAACATGACAAACCCTGCCGTCAGCCCTTGCCCCGAAACTGCAAGCACCCCCGACAGCGCCAAAAGCCCGCCCGACAGCACCACCTGTGCGGGGCCCTGCCGGGCCATGGCCCATGCCCGAGGCTGCGCGCCCGCCAGAAGCGGCATCCGTGCCAGCGACCACAGCGCACCGCTGGCCGCAACTGCCGTGCCCCCCATTGCAATCGCCAGCCCCGACAACCACCAGACCGGGCGCAGGGTCAGTTGCCCTGACACCTCGGCCCCGTACAGCCCGCGCAGAGTTGCCGCCACGTCGGGCAACAGCGCCGCTGCCACGACATAGCCGAGCCCCACGCCGATGGCACCCGCCACAAGGGCCAGAACCGCAAGCTCTGCCGCCATTAGGGCAATCAATCGCCGCAGGGGTGCACCCAAGGCCCGCAACGTGCGCACCATTGGCCGACGCTGTTCGAACGCAAGACCAATGGCCCCGTGCACGATGAACAACCCCACCGCGAACGACAGCAGCCCGAATGCCGTCAGGTTCAAATGGAAGCTGTCGGTCAGCCGCGCGACATCGCTGCCATCCTGCGGTGCGGTTTCGATCAGATCGGGTGCTACCTCGGCCAGCGGTCGCCGGGTGATCGGCTGGATGGGCGACACAAGAAGGCGGTCGATCTGCCCGTCGCGGTTCAGCAGGCGCTGGGCCAGCCCGATATCGGTGACGGCCGTGTTGGGGGCGGTGTCCGGTGCGACCACACCCTGCGCGCCGGTGTCCGGCAGCAGGGTCAATGTGTCTGCACGTGCAAAGACCTGCCCCGCGCCCGACAGGAATGCGCCAAGGTCAACGCCGCCGGTCATCGGAACCGGGGCGATGCCCCCCGGAGCAGTCAGCGGATCGATCCCTATAATCCGCACCGCCCCGCGTTCTCCTTCAATCACCGGCGAGACGTTCCATCCTGCCCGCCGCAGCGCAATGTAGACCTGCTGCGGAATGGCGCTGCCGTCCCGCGCGGTGATCTGGGCAAAGCTGCCTTCCCCCAAGGTGGCCGCCGCCGCATCATAGCTTGCCCGCGCCTCGGCATTGATAGCCTGCACGCCCGACCACAGCGCCGTTCCCAAGGCCAGCCCGGCCAGAAGCGTTACCAGTTGCAAGGGGCTGCGCCGCCAATGGCTGACCAGCGCGGAAAAGATGATGGCCGTCACGACAATTGCCCGCCCCGCAGATGCAACCGGCGGCCCATGCGGGTGGCCAACCGTTCGGAATGGGTGACCAGGATCAGGCCTGCCCCGGTTTCCGCCGCCAGTTCGCAAAGCAGTGCAAACACGGTATCAGCCGTCGCTTCATCAAGGTTACCCGTTGGCTCATCCGCCAGGATCAGCTTTGGCAGCGGTGCCAGCGTGCGCGCAATCGCCACGCGCTGCTGTTGTCCACCCGATAGCTGTTCCGGGTATTTGGCCAGATGATCGCCAAGGCCCAGACGCATCGCCAAAACGTTGGCACGGTCAGGGTCGTGGCGCCCTGCAAGGCGCGCCTGAAACGCGATATTGGCTGACACTGTAAGCGATGGGATCAGATTGAATTGCTGGAAAATCACCCCAACGGTGCCCCGCCGCAAGGCTGCCCGGCCCACGTCGTCCAGTGGCGTAAGGTCGGTGCCTTCGATCGCCACGACACCACTGTCGGCCGTATCCAGCCCACCCACAATATGCAGCAGCGTGCTTTTGCCTGAGCCGGACTCGCCCGTCAGCGCTAGCATCTCGCCCGCGTTCATGGTCAGCGAAACGCCACGCAGCACCGCCGCTTCGGCCCCCGGAAAGGTCTTTGTCACATCACGCAGGCAAAGCAGCATCAGATTTCCTTTGAGGGGGGTATACCCGAGGGATAGCATACCAAGAAGAGCACTATCGCCGCAGGACGACGTTGCGGTTCGGATGGCATGGATATGGGTAACCCGTCGATCAGGAACAATCGATCTGATACGAAAAGGGGCATCCGGTGACAGCAAGGGCGAAACCGACCAGGCGGTGCCATCTTGCCGGAACGATAGTCCCATCCTTCGCGTCGGGACCCGTGGCGAGGTTGGCGGCCCAATGTCGCGACCGCTGCACTGGAAACAGGATCATTGGGCTTGCCCACCAGTGTCCGAATTTCGGCGAGTACGTCACGACGGTTGGTCTGTTTGCTAGTCATCCAACGTTCGTTCGGCGTTCAGGACACTGAGCGGATGTTAGGAATAGCGTTGGGTTTCCGGCACAAGTCGCCTCGAAAGCATGCGATGCGACACATCCTCAGGGGGATAGCATGCCCACAGTTACCTTTGCCGGAAACGACTTTATCGATGGCGCAGGTGGCAACGATACGCTCGGCGGCGGCGACGGGTCTGACGTCTTGGTTGGCGGCGCCGGCCTTGATGTCCTGTCGGGTGACGAGGGCAGCGACCGGTTGGTTGGCGGCGCTGACGCCGACATTCTGAACGGCGGCAGTGGCAGTGATGTGCTGGATGGCTGGGCCGGTGCCGACATGCTGACCGGTGGCGCGGACGGCGACCAGTTCGTGTTCGGGCCGGGTGGCGACACGGTGACAGATTTCGATGCAAGCAACGGTGACATGATCGTCTTCGATGCGGCGCTGGGTCTGACGGCGCTGGACGTGACGTTCACGGTGACGGCGGCGGGCACCGAAGTGTCGGCAGGTGGTGACAGCATGCTTCTAGCCGGAGTGTTCGGCCCGCTTGACGCCGGTAACACGTTGAAGTTCTAATATATTCCCAGCCTCGACATTGTCTAGCAAACGGTGACTGCACCACTTTGAAGACGGGCGCGCAGTCTTTGCCCGCCCGTTCGAACTTGGCATTCGGCCCAAAGGAAAGGGGGAAGACTTCGGCCCATGCCCGCGGCCATCGCCGCCGCTTCATTGACCCCATGGCGATGCCGCGCGATTAAAACCCCGCGTCAGTCGAACGGGTATCCCACGTTGCGTAGCGTGACAATTCTGTGTCCGTGACCTAGCAGCTTGCGCCGTAACCGACCGACATAGACATCAACGATGTTGGTCAGTTGGTCGGCCCCGATACCCCAGACGGAATTGAGGATCCGTTCGCGGGAATGGACGCGGCCGGTGCCGGACATCAATAGCAGAAGGACTTCACGTTCTTTGCCCGTGAGGTCGATCGGATTGCCATCGATCAGGACTTTCAGCGACCGTTTGTCGAACGTAACGCCATTGCATTCCAGCAGGTTCGCGTCCTGCCGCTGCCGAAACTGCTGCGTGCGGCGGTGCAGGGCCTCCAGCCGCGCGACAAGTTCGTCGAACTCGAAGGGCTTGGGCAGGTAGTCGTCTGCGCCAAGTTTCAGCCCTGCGACACGCTCGTCCGTGCTGTCAAGTGCGCTGAGCATCAGAACTGGTGTGGTATTGGCGCGGGCGCGCAGTTTGCGGCAGACATCCTGACCACTGATGCCCGGCAGCATGAGGTCAAGAATGATCGCATCGAACGAGGCGTCAGCCAGCATCTCAAGGACCGTTTCGCCATCCCCCACATGCGTGATGGCCCAGCCTTCGGCGGCGAGACCGCGTCGGATGAAATCGGCCACGCGGACTTCGTCTTCCACCAACAGGATATTCATGTCTTCACTTCTCGACGCTAGAGCGTGATGAGGAAAAGTGGGTACCGGTTTTCCTCAACAATCACGCGACCACTCCGAAACGAGAGCAGGAAAATGTCTTCTTCAAACATCATGCTGCTTTCGCTCAACGAGATAACGTTGCTTGCGCGCTTCTGTTCCGTTACCCACGTATTTCTTCTGGCAGCGTTCGTGCGCCGGATCAGACCGCTGCGGATCAACGCTGTGCGACACCCTTCATGTCGCTGTTCCAGACCAAGCAAATCGGCCGGTCGGCAGCAAGCACCATCACGACCCGCAGACCGCCGCCTTCGCGGTCTTCCAGCGTGACAGACCCGTCATGCGCGCGGGCAATCGCGCGGACAATCGGCAGGCCAAGGCCGGTGCCGTCGATTTCGGGTTGCGCCGCGTTCGAGCCGCGAAAGAACCGGTCAAACGCCTGCGCCTTTTCGGCGTCCCCCATCCCTGCGCCGTTGTCTTCGACGATGATCGCAAAGCCGTTCGCAGCTGGTTCAACCCGCGCCCAGATCATGCCGCCACCATACCGTTTGGCATTTTGGAACAATGCGAGCAGGCATTGCCGGATCCGCATCGGATCGGCCATTGTGATGGCTTGCGGCAGCGACGTCTCAAGTGTCACTGCGCGCGGGAGAAGTGCTGCGGTTTCGCGCAGGATCGTGCACAGATCGACCTCGCGCAGATCAAGGCGCAGCTTGCCAGATTCTTGCCGGGCAATCAGCAGCAGATCATCGACGACATGGTTGGCATGCCGGGCCGTCTCGCGGATGCGAGACAGCGATTCACGGTAAATCTCTGCGGTCTTGACCGACCCGCGCAAGGACACATCTGCCTCGCCTTGGATAACGGTCAGCGGGGTGCGCAATTCATGGCTGACATCGGCCATCATCTGTCGGCGGGCAGCTTCGGATTGTTCGATCTGGGTCAGGACGCGGCCGAGTTCGCTGGTCCGCGCCTGCACTGCCCCTTCCAATAGCTGGGTTTGCTCCTGACTGCTCAGTTCGCGTTGATCCAAAGCGGCGATCATCGTATCCAGCACGTGGTCAAGTTGCCGCAGTTCCCATGCGCCGCTGATACGGCCTGCAGTGCGGCTTCGACCGGCCCGGAACGCCTCGATCTTGACCAGTAGCTGCATGGTCGGCCGCACTACCAGTTTGCGGTAGGTCCATCCGGCCATCCCTGCCATGAGCACGACTGCGAACATGATGGCGATCACGACCTGACGGATGCGGTTGCGGAAGATCTCGGCTTCCGCCAGAGTTTCGGAAACCTCTATGCGTTCGCCCTCCAGCGCCTCGTTGATGACAAGGGCAAGGTTGTCATCGATCTCGCCGTCCAGAATCTCGGTCAGCGTGGTCCGGCGCTGGTCTGCGTCGGCTGGGTCGGTGATCCCGTTCAGGTTGACCAATGTGCGCGTCAGGGTCTGGACCTTGGTTTCAATCCGCGACAACAATTCCAGTTCGTCGATCTCTTCCTCGCCCACCAGATCAATTTCGTGACCGATGATGCGGCGAATTTAAGTAAGATTGGCGGTGATACGCGCACGCAGGGCAGCCTCCAACTTGCCACGATCACGGTCGCCCAGAAGCAAGGCATCGCCGTGTTGCTTGAACAACTGGTAGATATTGGATTGCAGTTTCAGGTGTTCGGCGAACGACGCCTGCGCGAGCGCGATCCGCTGGTCCCACACGCGGCCTTGCGTACTGTGCCACAACGTCAGCGCGCCGCTTCCGATGGTGGCGGCAACGAGCAGGCCGAAAAAGATCGAGGTCAGCGCCGAAATTCGCATGCGCATGATGCTAATGCTGTCGGTTCATTGTGGAAACACTTTCGCATCGGTGGCGGGTGTGATGGGGAATTCCGCAAGATCGATGACCATGTCGCAGGCAATATCGGGGGTGATTTGCCCTATGAGTAGCAGCGTGCAATCAGTCAGCTGCCGCAGGTTGCGCAGCAGCGCGGCCCGGTCGGGATCGGACCTCAGCCGCGCCGAATCGATCACGATGACATCGTGCCGCATCAGTGCCGCATGGGTCAGGTCCAGCCGCAAAGCCTCGCTGTCGGACGCGGTGCGCGCGGCCTCGCCGATCCGGCCCAGAAGGCCATCAAGCCGGGTCATCAGGGGGGTCAGGCCGAACGAACGGGCGGCCTTCTCGATGGCCTGCCGTTTCGGGCGGGGGTCGATGCCCAAGGTCAGTGCGCGGCGCAGACTGCCCTGAATGACGATGGGTCGGTCGCCAACGTGCACGATGCGCGGCAACGGCGCGGGCAAGCCGTCGTACAGCAGCGTGCCCTCGGGGCTGCGATCCAGCCCGGCGATCAGATGGCCAAGATCGGATTTGCTGCTGCCTTGCGGGCCGGTGATCAGGGCCAGCGCGCCAGCGGGCACCTCAGCGTCGATCCGGCGCAGGCCCAGGTTCAGGCCGACAAGACGAACCGAGACCGGATGACCCCGCGGTGCGATGCGGCGGCGCGCGCTTGGGCGGGCCAGCAGTGCCAACGCCTTTTCCCGCGCCACACGCCAGGCACAGAACTGATCCCAGACATCGGCAAATTCGCGCAACGGGATCATCAGAATGCCAAGTACCGCCAGCCCGGCAGCGGTTTCGCTTGGCGATGCGCCAGACCATCCGGCGACCCACAGCATGGCGGCCCCTGCGATTGCAGAGCCCGCCTGCGGCAACATCCGCAACAACCCGACCCGGGTAATTCGTGCGACGGCGCTGCGCCGCAGGATCGCACCATCATCGGCCAAGGCCGCCAGTTCATGATCGGTGCGTTCCAACAGGTCCAGATCTGGCGCGATGGCGATCCGTTCCATCATTGCGATGGATATGCTGGCGCGCTGGCCGCTCAGGCTGCGATGGCGCGCCTCCAGCCCGATGGCCAGTGTCAGCATGGCCGCCAGGGACACAACGATCGGCAGCGTGGCAACAGCCGCCAATAGCGGATTGAGCAGGTAAAGCACGAGTGCCGCACCCGGCAGCACAACCACAGCCGACATAAGCCGCGACACGCCACGCCCGAACCAGCCGCGCGCCGCCGACAAATCGCCGACAAACCGCAAGGACAAGGCACCGATACGCCGTCCCGCCACCTCGCGCCGGTTCATACCGGCCAGATGGTCATAAAGGGTGTGGCGCAGGGACAGGGCGTAACTTTGCCCCAGCGCCTCGGACCGCTGGCGCGACAGCACTTCGATCCCTGCGGCGGTCAGTCCGGCCCCCACCAGCGTCGCAAGTATATCTGCGGTTGGGCTGCCACCAGCGTGCAGGGCCGCAAAGGCATCTCGCATGGCAAATGCACCGACCCCTAAGGCCAGTGCCTGACCCACCCCCAGCAGCGGGATCAGGACCGCATCCCCGATGCGGCCCCTCTCCAACAGACGCGGCAGGCTGGTCATGCGGCCGACCTGTCTCGTACGCGTCGCATCATCGGGGCGATATGGGCGTCGATCACGCCTGCGTCCCACAGATCCTCACGCGAAAGGATGGGCAGGCCCGTTACCTCCTGGGCCTCGGCACGGGCCAGCGGCGAACAACTTACCATGCCCGAGATTGCAAACGGGCTAAGGCCCAGTCTCTCCAGCACATGCACGCCGCCAAGTGCCGACAGCGCATCGGGCGCCGCAAACAGGATGCCGTCCATCCGCTCGCGGATCGCCCCTGCTGCAAGGATCGCCCGGGTTTCTTGCTGGAACACGCCATCTGCGATTTCCACCACAATCACCTCGGCACCTGCCGCGGCAGCCGTGGCGATCAGCGTCTCGAACCCTGCCTCGATGCGGGCCATCGGCATCCGGTACGTCGTGGCCATGCCGACATCGGTGAAATCCAGCACCGGCACGCCCGCATCAGAGAATGAGTTGTAGTCGCCAAAGGCCCCGGTTCCGGTGGCTTTGATGCCGGCAGTCGCGTAACCCGCCCGCTTTAAACCATGCGCAAGGCTGGAGGCGGCGGTGGTCTTGCCTGAATTCATCGAGGCCCCGAACACACCGATCACCGTGGCGGAATGGTTTGCGCGCAGTTTTGGCAAGGCATAGGTCCCGACGTTCACCGGCGCACCTGCGGCATCGATCAACAACCCAAGCGGCCTTACCACCGTCGGTTCGTCCATGAACACATGCGCTTCATCAACGCGACCAACCACGCCGCCGCCTGCGATCAGCTGCGCCAACTGGCCGGTGATGATCGTGGCGCTGGCGTGTAACTGGTCGGGCGCATAGCGGTCACCCAGACAAAGAACCACCAGATCGCCCGGATAGCTGGCAGAGATACGGCGGTCGGCCAGCTGGATGTTCTTGTGCTGACCGATCTCTATGATTTCGCACAGCACCAGATCGCCGGGGGCTGCGCCCTGCAATTCCTTACGAATGCCGCAGACATCGTCGCGCAGCACACGCCGCGTCGTGAGCGCCCATTTGATGTCAGCAGAACTGAAGCTGTCCGGGTGGATGGCGAGTGTCATGATAAGTCTCCATTGCTGCAAAGTCGTCTCGGAGAAGCTACCAAAGCGGCCTGAAGCCCGACGTGGCCGGACTATTAATCAACCTTGAATTGCAGATGAACACCAGATGAACGGCTTTCGGTTAACGAGCGAGGCAGCCGAAGGTACGACTTTGGGTGTCGATCAAAGCATGATCTAGCGTCTGTCTGGCGATCATGGTGTCAACAGTCAGAGGCTAAACTGACCGAAGATTGGCTAGTTGAGAGTTGCTTTGCGCCAGTTTCAGTGCCAGCGATCTGCCGAAAATCGCCATCAACAGACCCGCCAGATCGCGGTCGTTCGTGTCGATGTCGCGAATCGCGGCCCCGCTCAGGCACAGCACCACGGCGGCCTCTTCGCAGATGACATCGGCATTGCGTGGCTGCCCGGTCAGAAACGCAATTTCGCCCACAATTGCGCCCTGACCGATCGTGCGAACGCGCATTTTGCGGCCCGACTTGGTGGGCAGATGCACGCCAAGCCGCCCGGACACCACAAAGAACACGTCGTGCGACTGGTCATGTGCGGCAATCAACACATCACCCGGCACAAGGGCCTGTCGCTTCATGCGGGAGAACAGATCCGCGGTGCGCGAGTTCTGATGGCCAAGATCGAACAAGAGCCTTGCGATATCGGTGTCGTCATCGACAGGCAGCAACTTATCGAGCAGAACCGTCTCGCAATGCTCTATCGCGTCTTCCAAAGTGGGCCAAAGGCGAAATCCGTGCAAAGTGCCAATGTCCCCCGCTTTGGCCAAGGGCAGGCCCCAGCGCGCGAACACCGCGCGCAGGCGTGGCGAAACCCCAGTGACATCCGGCACGATCCCCTGCGCCTGCATCAGATGCGACAGCTTTTCCAAAGCCGCGCAGGCCGACGAATCAAAGCTGTGCACGTCGGAAAAATCCAGAATCAGTGCGCTTAGATCGTGGGTCGGGTTGGTCAGCAACCGCAACTTTGAAATCATCTGTTCGACTGATCCAAAGAACAGAGGCCCTTGCAGATGCAGGATGCGAATACGGTCGCCTTCTTTGGTCAACAGATCGTTCTGCGCCGCAGTGCGGTCGCAGATGCTGCGGCGCTGCGTGGCAGTAGTGGTGTGGCGGATGATGGGAAGGCGGATTGACGCATAGGCAAAACCGATCAATGCCAACAGCAAGCCCACCGCTATGGCAGGCAGAATACCAAGGATCGCTGTTGCCAGAACGATGCTTGCCACGATCAGCCAGTCAATCGGGATCAGTCGCTGCCGCGTGTTCAGCAGCCAGTCTTGCAACATCGACAGACCGATCATCATCACTAAAGCCGCAGGAATAAAGCTAGGCACCACCGCCACAATCAGAGGCGCAAAAAAGCACGCGATCAGCAGCGTTGCACAATATCCAAGGATCAGGGGCGCGCGCTGCACCCCCAGTTTCGCGCAAAGGATCGTTGCACCACTTTGCAGGTAGGATGTAAGCCCGCCGAAAAGCCCGATCACCGTGTTGGCCGCACCTGCGATACGCAGTTCGCAGTTTTCATCAACATCTTCTCCGGTGGCCAGTTCTACGCCGGATGTATTCAGCAAGATGCCGATCAAGTTCATCAGCACGACAGCCGCGATCGACGGGGCTGCATAGGCAACCGCAACCCAGTTGATCAGTCCCAGCATATCGAAACCAAGGGCCGCATCAGCACTGGCACCCACTTGCGGCAACAGCCCCAGTTCTATCGCCTTCGCATGGTCAATACCCAGAATGGCAGTCACCAGATAATAGCCAGTTATCGCGGCAAGGATAATCACCAGTACGGGCCTTGGCCCCTCCCAGATGCGGATCGCAAGCATCAGGGCAACCGCCATAACTACTGCAGGGAACAGCCGCAATTGCACCAGGGGGTCAGTGGCTGCCCCGGCCATCGCGGCAAGACCGGATTGCCCGGTTATGATCGACATCGCAGCAAAGAACAGCAGATATCCGGAACTTGCCAGAAACCCCGCCAGCACCGGATAGGGAAACATCCGTACCAATCGGCCAAGGCCAAGCCGGCCGACGACCCAGAATGCCAGACCCGATACCATTGCAGACGTGCCGATAACTGCAAACGCCGTGGCAACCCGGGCCTCGCCTGGCCCCGAAACGCTGCTGGCCGCCAGAATGACTGCGGGGGCGAGGATCGAGATGGAGCTGTCCTGGGCGATCGCCATCGCCACACGAAAATTTCCAAATCGGAACATGAAAAGGGTGGCAATGGCGGAGGCCAACAGAAGCAGCGCCGTGGCAAGGCCCAGCCCCGCCGACAATGCGCCACTAAAGCAGAGTGTGGCCAGCGCCAGACAATACCCGACGGCGTCCGCGCCAAATATCACCCCAACCGAAACTGAATGCCAAGCGCCGGTTTGCTGTCGATCCAGCCCTGCCAGTACGTTCGCCAAAATACCCCCCGGACGAGGGTCTTTGACCTCATCTTATGTTATGTGACGTATGGTTAGCCGCGCGTGGGCGATTCAGGCAACAGGCAATTTCCGGGGGCATTGTTCCTTTGGAATTTATCCTGATCTTCGTGCCTTGAGCTGGGAAGCCATCGTGTCTGCCCGGTTGTGCGGGCCCCGCTTCGCCCCGCTTTGGCACCGGGTCCGGGGTGTTGCCATCCGATGGCGGTATGGGCACCGGCAACCAACCCCCAGGCTATGGTCTGTGTTGTGTGGTCCACAAGCGTTTCTTGCGGCAGCCCACCGGCACGCCTTGGACATTTCTGGTCGGCGGCGCTGAGAAAGCCCGCGCATCAGATTTCAGGAAGGGTTGCTGTTCGGCAGGTCCAGAGATGGAACCCGATGGTAGCCATCGGGCCAAACTTCACGGAAGGCTGGTACCAACTTGACCGCTAGATCAGCCGGTACTGCCGCGCCTTGTTGCGCAGGAAGGGCAGGCCGTTGTCCATCACCGCCTCAAAGCTGGGGGCGACGGGTCGCCATACGGCCAAACCGTAGGCCACCTCGGCCGGCATGTTAATGAAGCTTTCCATCGCGAGCCCGCCCCTGAACCCGATTGCCGCCAAAGTGGCAAATATCTCGTCCCAGTCGCAGGTTCCTTCCCCCGGCGTGCCACGGTCGCTTTCCGACAGGTGGATGTAGCGTAGGTGGTCGCGCGCATCCAGAATGCCATTGCCTGCACCCTTTTCCTCGATGTTCATATGATAGGTATCAAGGTGAATGAAGATGTTGTCGGCGCCCACCTTTTCGATCATCCATTTGGCTTGCCACCCAGTATTGATCAGATGGTTTTCATAGCGGTTCACCGGCTCGATGCCAAACGCGATGCCGCGAGATTTGGCATGTTTTGCAGCCAGCCCCAACGCACGGGCGATGTTGTCGTATTCCGCCATCGTGGGCGGCACACCGGTACGCTCGCCAATCCCGCCATAGGTCACGCCCGACAGCGCCTCGGCCCCCATTTCGGCCGTCTTGTCGATAGCCTGGATCAGATGTGCCGTCGCTCCCTCCGGGTTGACCGAGGCCCAGTTTGCCTGCGGCAGGCCCAGCGAGCAGACAGCGCGCATCGAATGTTTGTCCAGCAGAGCGCGGGTATGGGGCGCGTCTACCGCAGGGGCGTTCAGCAGGGCGATCTCGATGAAGTCCATCTTGTACGCCGCCGCCGCTGCGACGGTGCGTTCAGCGCCCGCGCTGTCCCAGTTCATTGTCCACATGCTTGTGTGTACGCCAAAGCCTTGCATCGGGTTGCTCCTTCTTGATGGGTTCGGTTGGCCCCCGGCAGGTCTGACCCCGACGAGAGCTTTTGCAAGATTACACGGGCCAGTATCACGGGAACAACCCAGCCCAGGTCAAGGAGAAGTAGATCCACCGATGCGCCGCTTGCAGTCGTGCTTGTTCCGTGTGTCGGTGATGAACGGTGCAACCGGCATCGCTTTACCAACCTGTCGGTGCGAAAGACTTCCGTTTTGTCGACAAGAATGACAAGGCTGATCTAGGAGGCGGTTATCTACTCATCGCGCAGATACAGTCTCGTCAAATGTTCGGTGCGACACTACTTTGACATCACAACGCAATTTCAACTTCAAGGGGAGCAGAGCATGGTTTCGAATGGCAATGGAAAGTACTGAAAACTTGTCAGGCCCGCTTGAGGGTGATGCACAACACAGTGAGGAAACGGTGCAACGCGAAGCATTGCGGCAGGCCCAGAGCGAGATCGATGCAGTCGCATCTCGGCTTGACACGCTGGAGATCGAGATTGCGAGAGAGCGCCGTCACCCCTGGAAGCAGGTTCTAAGCAATTTGACATTTGTCGCCCTGACTCGACTTTCGCGCTTCAGCCCGCCGTTGCCGGCGAGAACGGCTGCCCGATTTGCGCGCAGCGCACAGAAGAAGAACCCGAACAGATCTTTGGACGGAAGGGATCCGAGTTTGTTGCAAGACGGCCCGTCTACCGCCGGGCGCGGCTGGACGGAATTTGCCGGGCGTCGGGCCGTTGACCCTGCAAAGCGGAACATCCTGATCGTCAGTCACGATTCCAGTTTGACCGGCGCACCAATTTTAGCGCTGAACCTGCTTGAGCATCTGTCAGAGCGATACAATGTGGCCGTCCTCGTCTTGCGGTATGGCAACATGATTGACGCTTTCAAAACCAGCGCCACAAACGTGGTTTTGACAGATGGGATGTCAACGGCTGCCTATGGCAAACTGATCCGGACAATGTGCCAGGGAAAAGACCTTGCATTTGCTGTCGTCAATTCCATCGAGTCGCACGGCGTCCTTCAGCACCTGAAAAACGAGGGTGTAGAAATCGTGACATTGTCGCACGAATTCGCATCCTATATCCGATCAAACGTGCGGCGACGTTCCGCCATTGAAGAAATATTCGCTATGTCTTCAGAGGTTGTGTTTTCGACCAGGCTGACCTTGGACGCTGCACGGGCCAAGACCCCCGGCGTGGATATGACGCGGGCCCATATCCTGCCGCAAGGGAAATGCCGGGTACCTGCGCCGGTAGTCCAAGACGCGAACAGCGCCGCCGAAAAGGACTGGCTGCGCGCCGCGCTGCGACCGCACGGGAAAGACGATGGCAGGATCGTCGTCATTGGTGCTGGAACGGTCAACCTGCGAAAAGGGGTGGATCTGTTCATCCAGATGGCGACCGGCGTCCTGAAGTCGGCGAATGCCAACAACATCTTCTTTTACTGGATTGGCCCCAAGTATACGCCGAATGAGCCCAATGACTATTCGAGCTACCTTAGCGACCAGATCCAGCGCAGCGGCGTCGGTGCACATCTAAAGATGCTGCGCGAAACGACGGACATAGAACTTGCCTATGAACTTGCGGACATTTTCGTTTTGTCCAGCAGGCTGGATCCGTTGCCGAATGTTACCATCGATGCAATGTCTGTCGGGCTGCCCGTGGTCTGTTTCGACAATACAAGCGGCATCGCTGATCTGCTGGCCGACGCAGGTCTGAAGAATGAATGCGTCGCCGATTACCTTGACACCTGCGATCTAGCCGACAAGGTGTTGGCCCTTGCGCTTGATCCTGCCCTGCGCGGAAAGGTTGGTGCGCAGAGCCGTGAATTTGCGGCCAAGGCATTTGATTTTGACACATATTCGCGGAAAATCGAAGCGCTGGGTCTGAAGGCCTCTTCTGCCAGAAAAACGAGTTAGATTGGTAACACAGATGACAAGTTTTCAAGGGGGCTATCGGTGAAAGTACTTGTTCTGGGCGGTTGTGGTTTTATCGGCTCTCATGTGGTCGACCAATTGCTGGCGGGCCAGCATACTGTACGGGTCTTCGATCGCCAGCCTGAACGATTTCGCCCGCCGCTACGAGGCGTTGACTATCGAATGGGGAATTTTGGCGACCGGATGGCCCTGATTGATGCTCTTTCGGGTGTTGATGCGGTTGTTCATCTTGTCAGCACGACCTTTCCCGGCACCGCAGACCTGGACCCGAAAACCGATGTAATTGACAATCTGGCCGGCACCATCACCTTGCTGGATTGCATGGGCGGTCTTGGCATTTCCCGGGTTCTGTTCTTGTCGTCGGGCGGAACGGTGTATGGCATTCCCGATACCGTACCAATTCCGGAACATCATCCGCTGCGCCCAATCAATTCATATGGAATCGTGAAGGTGGCGATCGAGCATTATCTTGAAATGTACCGCCGTACCCGCGCGCTGTCGCCGATCATCGTGCGGGCGTCAAATCCGTATGGCCCGCGACAGGGTCACAAGGGAGTGCAGGGAGTGGTCACAACGTTCCTTAGCCGTTTGCTTGCCAATGAACAGATCGAGATCTGGGGTGATGGATCAGTTGTACGCGACTATCTGCATGTCGTTGATCTGGCCGAGCTATGCGCGCGGATGATTTCTAGCCCAAAGGTAGGTGCCTACAATGCGGGCAGCGGTGTGGGAACGTCGGTGACCGAAATCGTCGACGTGTTGCGGCGCGTGACCGACAGGAAGATCGACCCTGTATACAAAGCTGGTCGTGCCCTTGATGTGCCACGGTCGGTTCTGGACATCGAACGGGCAGGAATTGATTTTGGTTGGTCGCCGCGAATTGCCCTGGATGCGGGGATTTCGGAAACTTGGGACTGGATGCGGGCCAACGATACCCCCTGACGGCTCTTTTGCACAATTCAGCCTGAGGTAGAGTTTTCCCTTCCGCTGGACAGAGCCATCCCACGCGTTGAGTTTGCGGCGTTCCAAGTGCCGTGAATCGGTTCTGGATCGCCGCCCTGATCTGCAACTCCGCCACCTGCCGGTCGAAG
>JANOGW010000054.1:0-37910 GCA_031406155.1 Pseudorhodobacter sp. | reverse complement strand
CGATATAGCGGGTCATGCGCTCGTCGATCGGCTTGGCGGATGTCACCGTCATTCGGATCTTGCCATCAACTTCTTCCCATCCCGAAAGTTCGACACGCGAGCGCTTCACCGCGTCTTTCACCGCCTGGTCGATCATGCCGGGTTTGGGGTAGGACGAAAGGCTCGGCGGAACGCGGGTATAATCCTGATAGATCGTGGTGAACTCGTGCGGCGAGAACCATGGCCCGGCAATGCAGACGACGGCCATCACCACGATATAGATACCGCTCCAGAACGCCGCCTTGTTCGCCTTGAGCCGCGACCAGGCGTCAGCCCAGAGCGAGCGGCCGGCGGCGGGCGCTTTATCCAGGGCCATGTCAGTCATAGCGCACCCGTGGATCGATCGGCCATGACGAGGGTTTCGTTGTCTACGGGGCAGCGCATTGGTTTCTCCTGTGTAATATCAGCTCATTACATGGGGACAGTCGGTGCGCATTCAAGGCGGCTTGGCGGTATTTCGCCGGGGATGTGCCGGGCTTCGGACTTGTCAAACGACGTAGGTGGCGGCATACATTGGTCGAGCCGTGGCGATGGCGTCGCCGCAGGAGGCTTTGAGCTTCCGTTGCTTGCAGGAAACCCCTGCCATCGTCCTGCACGCCGGGATCTTTCGGGGTCCTGCGCTGCGCAGACCCCGCCCTTGAGGTCTGACATGACAGTTGATCGCCCTGAACAATACCGGTTTCACAATGGCACCAAGGCGCCTTTGCCGTTTGCGCTGGAGGAATACGAGGACCGCGTGGCGGGGCTGCGCGATATCATGGAGTTGCACGGGCTGGATGCGGTGGTGCTGACCTCAATGCACAATGTCGCGTATTACTCTGGCTTTCTCTATTGCTCTTTCGGGCGGCCCTATGGCTGCGTGGTGACGGCCACGGAATGCGTGACAATCAGCGCGGGCATCGATGCGGGGCAGCCGTGGCGACGTAGCCATGGTGACAACATCACCTATACCGACTGGAAACGCGATAATTTCTGGCGGGCGGTGGCGTCGGTGACCGGTGTGGGCAAGGCTGTGGGGGTTGAGGCCGACCATCTGACGATGGAGCGGGCGGAAAAGTTCAACGCCTTCGTGCAGCCTGTGCGCGGGATGGATATCGCACCCGCAACGATGGTGCAGCGGATGACGAAATCGGCGGCAGAGATTGCGCTGATCAAGCAGGGCGCGCAGGTGGCGGACGTCGGCGGCTATGCCATCAAGGAAGCCGTTCGCGTTGGCGCGCGGGAGATTGATGTGGCGATGGCGGGCCGTGATGCGATGGAGATGGAGATTGCGAAGCGGTTTCCCGATGCCGAATACCGCGATACGTGGGTTTGGTTTCAGTCGGGGATCGACACCGATGGGGCGCACAATCCTGTGACAGCACGGAAGTTGAAGCAGGGCGATATTCTAAGCTTGAACTGCTTTCCGATGATCTCGGGCTATTACACCGCGCTGGAGCGCACGATGTTCGTGGGCGAGGTGGATGGGGCGAGCCTGAAGGTATGGGAAGCAAATGTGGCGGCCCATGAATATGGCATGACGCTGCTGAAGCCGGGGCGGAGTTGTTCGGAAATAACCGGCCTGATCAACGATTTTCTGGCCGAGCGGCAGATGCTGCAATACCGGACGTTCGGCTATGGGCATTCGTTCGGCATCCTGTCGCATTACTATGGCCGCGAGGCGGGGCTGGAGTTGCGCGAGGATATCGACACGGTGCTGGAGGCGGGCATGGTAATATCCATGGAGCCGATGCTGACGATCCCGGAAGGCCAGCCGGGAGCCGGGGGATACCGCGAGCATGATATTTTCGTGGTCACGGAAGATGGCAACGAAAACATCACCGGCTATCCGTATGGGCCGGGCTTCAACGTGGTTGGTTAAGGTGGCTGGACAGGGGGCATTCCCCCCTGTCCTCGGCCGCCTCAGGCGCGTTTGACGATCCTGATGAGGAACAACAGGATCACGGCACCCAAGGTGGCGTGGATGATCGACCCGGCGATGCCACTGCCGATGTTGATGCCGATGCGCGGGAACACCATCCCGGCGACGAATGCGCCGATAATGCCGACAACGATGTTGCCAAGCAGGCCAAAGCCGAAACCTTTGACGATAAGGCCGGCCAGCCAGCCCGCGATAGCCCCGATAAGTACGATGATCAGAAGTGATTCAAGTTCCATGTCTGTCCCCTTGATTTATAGTTAAGTACGGACCGCAACGCGCGCCGCCCCGGATTGGTTCCCTGACAATTCTGCAATTCGTTCATTCAGCAGGCTGGCTGTTTTCACGCAACTGAGACGCCAATGTTGCAAATCCGTTACGTCGTGCGGCCAAGCCTTTCGCAGATTTGAACACAATTGGGGGAACGGCCATGGCTGCACGGCTTGTTGGACTGACTGCGGTTTTGGCGATGATGGCGGCGCTGCCTGCCTTGGCCGATCAGAATTTCAACCGCATCGCGACCTTTGCCACGCCAGACAATATGGCGGCGGGCGAAGACCGTGCTGCCGTTACGAGCGCTGAGATCATCACCGCGTCGGACGATGGCATGATGCTGGTTTATACCGACAGTCCTTTGGGCGTGCTGGGGCTGATCGACATTACCGATCCGAAAGCGCCAAAGCCGCTGGGCAATATCGCCGTCGGGGGCGAGCCGACAACGGCGCAGATCATCGGTGGGTTTGCTTATGCGGGTGTGAACACGTCGGAAAGCTTTACCGCCCCATCGGGCAAGTTGGTGACGGTTGATCTGGCCACCAAGGCCGTGGTTGCCGAATGCGATCTGGGCGGGCAACCCGATGCGGTGGCCAAGGCGCCGGATGGGTCTTTTCTTGCGATAGCGGTTGAGAATGAGCGCGATGAAGAGGTGAATGATGGCGTGATCCCGCAGATGCCGGCGGGCTTTGTGGTGAAGTTGCCGGTCAAGGATGGGGCGGTGGATTGCACCGGTTTGACGCGCATCGACATGGCCGGAGTGGCGGGCGACGACCCCGAACCGGAATTTGTCGCGGTGAATTCAGCGGGCGAAATCGCCGTTACCATGCAGGAAAACAACCATCTCGCGGTAATTGGCGCGGACGGCGTGGTGGCGAGCCACTTCAGCGCGGGTGCAGTCAAGCTGGAAGGAGTCGATACCAAGCGCGAAGGGGCGCTGAAATTTACCGACACGCAGCCAGATCGCTTGCGCGAACCGGACGCGGTGAAATGGCTCGACAACGATCATTTCGCGGTTGCCAATGAGGGCGATTATGAAGGTGGGTCGCGCAGCTGGACCATCTTCAAGAAAGATGGCACGGTTGTCTTTGAAAGCGGGGCCAGCCTGGAACATGCGATTGCCGAAATCGGGCATTACCCCGAAGGACGCAGCCATTCCAAAGGCTCCGAGCTGGAATCGGTAGAAATTGCCACGTTCGGCACCACGCCGATGGCGTTTGTGGCCTCTGAACGCGGCTCGGTTGTCGGGGTATATGACCTGACCGATCCGGCAAATCCTGTGCTGAAGCAACTGCTGCCATCGGGTGTGTCGCCCGAAGGCATGGTTGCCATTCCTGCCCGCAATCTGCTGGCGACGGCGAACGAGGTGGATTTTGTTGAAGACGTCGGCGTGCGTGCGCATGTGATGATTTACGAACTGGTGGAAGGGCCGGCAGCTTATCCGATGATCACGTCGGCGGGCACCTATGCGCTGCTGGGCTGGGGGGCTTTGTCTGGTCTGGCCGCGGACGCAGAGGTTGCCGGCAAGCTCTATGCAGTATCCGACAGCGTTTATGCCATGGCGCCGACCATCTACACAATTGACGCCACGCAAACCCCGGCGCGGATTACCGGATCATTGCTCGTGACGCGGGCAGGCGATGCGGCGCAAAAGCTGGATCTGGAAGGAATTGCGCCTGATGGGGATGGCGGTTTCTGGTTGGCCTCGGAAGGGCGCAGTGACCGGCTGATCCCGCATGCAATCTACAATGTGAATGACAAGGGCGAAATCAAGGCAGAGATTGCCTTGCCCGAGGCGCTGTTGGCCAATGAAATCCGGTTCGGGTTCGAAGGCATCACGGTCGCGGGCGATTGGCTGTGGATGGCTGTGCAGCGCGAATGGAAGGATGATCCGGCGGGCATGGTCAAGCTGGTGGCCTACAACACGGCCGAGGAAACCTGGGGTGCGGTGCACTACCCGCTGGACGCGTTGCCCGAAGGGGCGGCCGAGGGTGCCTGGATGGGTCTTTCGGAAATCACCGTGAAAGGTGATTGGGCGTACATCGTCGAGCGAGACAATCAGATCGGTGCTGCTGCGGTGACCAAGAAGCTGTACCGTGTGCCGGTCAGCGCCATGGTGCCTGCGGAATTGGGCGGTGCCTTGCCTGTTGTGACCAAGGAACTGGTGCGCGATCTGGTTCCCGATCTGGCGGTTCTGAACGGCTACACAGCGGAAAAGATCGAAGGCTTTGCCATCGACTCAGCAGGGACGGGTTGGGTGGTGACGGACAACGACGGCGTGGCCGACAGTTCTGGCGAAACGCTGTTCTGGTCGATTGGCGCGGTCCAGTAAGCCTGCTCTTGCGAATATGACCCCCCGGTGCCACGCATCGGGGGTTTTCTTGGCTCTTCCCAACAACGGGGCTTGACGTGGCGCAGAGGGCATGACGCATCCTTGGCGCTGATTTCACAAATGTTGAGAGCGCCCGTGCTGCATATCATCGCCCGCCTTGTTCCCTTTGCCGCTGCGCTGGTTCTTGCTGCCTGTGGGGCGCCCACCACGGCGGTGAAGGCACCGCCATCCGAATATGCAGCAGTGCAGGACGGCGAGTTCTTTATCGAAGCGGTAGACGCATCCCTGCTTAAGGATGGCAAAGCGCGCACCGAGGTCGATTATGCCGGGCCCGAAGCGCCGGGCACGATCGTGGTCGATACCTTCGCGCGCCGGCTTTATCTGGTGCAGGACGGCGGGCGCGCGACACGCTACTCCATTGGTGTCGGGCGTGAAGGACTTCAGTTTCGCGGTGGCGGCGTGATCGGGCGCACCGAGCAATGGCCAAGCTGGACACCGACGCGCAACATGGTGCGCAGGCAGCCGGAACTTTATGCGGAATTCGCCGGCGGTGTGCCGGGTGGGTTGGAAAACCCGCTGGGCGCGCGGGCTCTGTATCTGTATCGCGGTGGGCGTGATACCTATTTCCGCATTCACGGCACGATAGATAACCTGTCGATCGGGCGGGCAAGTTCTGCGGGTTGTATCCGGTTGTTCAATCAGGATGCGATTGATCTGTACAACCGCATTCCGCTTGGATCGCCCGTGCGCGTGCGGTCCCTGGAAGAAAGCCTGGCGATAGAAGGTCCTTTCATCGACGATGCCAACGGCAATGCGGTGCCACAGACGCCTGAAGCGATAGCCGCAAGGGACAAGGCTCTTGCGAAACGTGCCGAAGCGGCGGCAGGAGCCGAGCCGGCTCTGGGGTAGACTAGGTGTTGCCAGACCGTGAAATCTGGCGAGGCCGACACAATCAGAGGCCGACACAATCAGAGGCTGGCACAGTCAAAAGTCGATGTGCTGTTTGAAATCGCCCAAGGCGCGTTCCCATGTATCGACCCAGATGCGGAAGTTATCAATCGACACGCCGCCGCTGCCAAGAAAAACGTCCATTTCGATGATGGGGTCAATCTCATCGTCGAGATAAGCCTTGGTGTAACGCTTTTTCTGGTTCCAGGTGTTCATCAGCTCTAAGGTGGAGCCGGTATCAAGATCGAACGCGGCGCTAAAGCTGATGGCATCGCAATTCTGGCCGTTGGTGCAGCCATAGAAGAAGATCGAGAAATTTGCGCCGCCGGTGGAGGAAGAAATTTTGGGATCGCCGCCGTCATCCTTCAGCAATTCTGCCCGGTAGCCAAAGTTGCGCAGCGCATCGGCCATTTGAGTTGGATTTTCCGCGATGATGTTTTGCGCGGCGGCTTGAAGTGCGGCCCCAACGAATAGCACCACGCTCAAAGCTAGATTTTTCATACAAGTCCCCAATTCATTAGCTAAGTAACTCAGTGAAACGGTGGTTTTTGCGGTTCAATCAGCTTACGATTACGTAATCCTTCAGCGTGGCGTCAAGCACTTCCCAACTGCCGGAAAAGCCGGGGCGGATGACCCAACTGTCGCCAGCGCGCAGGGTGGTGGCGTGGCCAGTGGCGTCGGTTAGCACCGAGACACCTTCGAGGATGCGGACATATTCCCATTCGTCATAGGCGATGCGCCATTTTCCGGGGGTCGAATGCCAGAGGCCGGCGAAAATGTTGCCGCGTTCCTCGACACTCCAAGTGGTGTGAACGGGGTCGCCAGAGATGATTTTCGCAGCATTCGGGCGGGTAACCTCAGGGGTTACGCCGGTACGCGTGAGGGGGATGAGGTGGGGCATGAGGCATCCTTGGTATAGGGTTTTGACAGTAGCGCGGGGATTTGAGCATGGCGTCAAGGGGTGATAAGTACGCTGCGCTGCGGCGGGAAAGTTGTGCTGGTGCGGCATGGCGGGGGGAGGTATATGTGGGGTCCGACGGGCCCCTTTCTAGATATCAGGGAAAGACATGAGCGCCTCAGCCCCCATTCGCCAGACCATGCCTGCCGATATTTTGGCCCGCAAAGGGGGCGTGCCGCTGGTGTGCCTTACGGCCTATACCACGCCGATTGCGCGGCTGGTGGATGCGCATTGCGACATTGCTTTGGTTGGCGATTCCGTAGGGATGGTGCTGCATGGGCTGCCGTCGACGCTGGGTGTGACGATGGAGATGATGATCCTGCATGGCAAAGCCGTGATGCGGGGCGCGTCCAAGGCGATGGTGGTGATCGACATGCCGTTTGGGAGTTATGAAGAGGGGCCGGAACAAGCGTTTCGTAATTGCTCGCGGATGATGGCGGAAACCGGGGCGGCGGCAGTGAAGCTGGAGGGCGGGCTGCACATGGCAGAGACGATTGCGTTTCTGGTGGCGCGCGGCGTGCCGGTGATGGCGCATGTGGGGCTGACGCCACAGTCGGTGAACACTCTGGGCGGCTATAAGGTGCAGGGGCGCGATGAGGATGCAGCGCGCGTGATGGCGGGTGCCGAGGCGGTTGCGGCGGCGGGGGCGTTTTCGTTGGTGCTGGAAAAGGTGCCGGAAGGCTTGGCGGCGCGGATTACCCAGGTGATTGCGATTCCGACCATTGGGATCGGGGCCGGGGTGCACTGTGATGGGCAGATCTTGGTGGTGGACGACATGCTGGGCATCTTCACCGCGTTTCGCCCGAAGTTCGTGAAGCGGTTTGGTGAATTGGGCGATGCTGCCGATGCGGCGATTGCGGCCTATGCCGCCGAAGTGCGGGCGCGCAGTTTTCCGGGGCCGGAGCATAGCTTTGCCGATGTCGCCTCGAAGGATGCGAAGTCTTGACCTTGATCCTGCGAACGGTGGCGGAACTGCGTGAATTGGTGCGTGGTTGGAAAGCTGCGGGCGAAATGGTCGGTGTCGTGCCGACAATGGGGGCGCTGCACGAAGGGCACCTGAGCCTTGTGCGGGCGGCAAAGGCAGAATGCGAACGGGTGATCGTGACGATCTTCGTCAATCCGCTGCAGTTTAACAACCCTGAGGATTTGAAGAAATATCCAAGGTCGGAAGAGGCGGATGCAGCGCTGCTGGCCACAGTGGGGGTGGACGTGATTTTTGCGCCCACAGCTGCGGAAGTTTACCCGGAGGGCTTTGCGACGACAGTAACGGTGACGGGCGTGACGCAGCCTTTGGAAGGGGCCTTGCGGCCCGGGCATTTCGAGGGTGTGGCGACGGTTGTGGCGAAACTGTTTGGCATGACGATGGCCGACCGCGGCTATTTTGGCCAGAAGGACTGGCAGCAGTTGCAGGTTGTCACCCGGCTGGTACGCGATTTGAATATTCCGGTATGGATTGTCGGCTGTGAGACGATCCGCGAGGCGGACGGACTTGCGATGAGTTCGCGTAACGCGCAACTGAACGCCGGGGCGCGGGCAAAGGCGCCCGTGCTTTTTGCCGCCATGACGCGGGCCGTGGCGGATATTCGCGCCGGACAATCGGACCGCATGGCCATTCGGGAAGCGGCCGAGACAGTGCGGGCAGCGGGGTTTGAGCGGGTTGAATACATCGAATTGCGCGATGCGGGCACCTTGATGCCGTCGGACGACCCAAGCAGACCGCGCCGGATGCTGGCGGCGGCTTGGCTGGGTGGGGTGCGGCTGATTGATAACATCGCGGTTTGAGCGGCTGACGAAGAATCCTTGAAGAGAGGAATTCGGGGGGGGGGGGGGCGCTGCCCCTTGCCCGTTCCGGGCTTACCCCGGGATATTTGGAAACAAGAAAAGCGTTAAGTCAGAAGGTCGGCCAACACGAGGGCCATGACTTTTGCGCTGTCTTCCATGTCTTGAACGCCGATCCATTCATCGGGTTGGTGGGCGAGATGCAGCAGGCCGGGGCCGTAAGCGATGCAGTTTTTGAGCCGTCCGATACGGTCTATGTGTTTCTGGTCATAAGTGCCGGGGGAGACGACGTAATCGGCAGTGCGGGCCAGTACGCGTTCGATGGCGGCAGCGGTGGAGCGCACGATGGGGGCGTTTTTGTCGGTCATCACGGGGGCGACCTCGAACAGATCACGAATCTCATAGGAGAAATTGAGGCGCTGGGCTTTGACGCGTTCGAGGACTTCGGTGATTTCGCGTTTCACGGCCTCGATGTCTTCTTCGATCATGAATCTGCGGTCGATGACAACACGGCAGCGGTCGGCGACCAACGGGGTAGGCAGTGACGTATCGCCGGGGGCGGGCTCTGGTTGGCCGCCGTGGATTGAATTGATGTTCAGGCTGGATTGTTTGGCGCCTTCGGGGACGATCGGCATCGCGGTGGTTTTGGTGGCCAGAATGGGGCGCAGGCGCTGTTCGATTTCTTCCAGAACAGCGCCCATATGGCTGATGGCGCTGTCGCCGAGGAACGGCATGGAGCCGTGGGCGATGCGGCCGTGGGTTTCGATCTCGGCCCACCAGACGCCGCGATGGCCCAAGCAGATGCGGTCTTTGTGCAGGGGTTCTGGGATGATGACATGCTGCACACGGTTCGGTGTAAAATAGCCGCGTTCCGCGAGATAGGCGACCCCGCCGTAGCCACCGGATTCTTCATCAGCGGTGGCCGATATTTCGATGGCACCGCCAAAGCTGGGCGTAGTGGCGATAAAGGTTTCAGCGGCGATGATGGAGGCTGCGAGGCCGCCCTTCATGTCGCAGGCACCGCGACCGTAGATTTTATCACCGACCAGTTCACCGCCGAAGGGATCGCGGGTCCAGCCATGGCCGACCTCGACGACGTCGTGGTGGCTGTTGAAATGCACGCAGTCGCCGGGGCTGGCGCTGGCGAACCGGGCGACGAGGTTCCAGCGGGGGTAGGCGTCGCTGTCGCCGGGGGCACCAATGGCGCGGATATAGTCGATTTCCCATCCCTGTGCTTCCAGCCTTGTCGCGAGGTATTCGCAGATGTGGCGGTAGTTTGCCCCCGGCGGGTTGAGCGTGGGGATGCGGATCAGGTCTTGCGTGAGACTGATCAGGTCTGCGCGGCGGGACGTGATTGCAGCAAGGAGGGCTGAGTCTGACATGAATTAAGATTGGCAAGTGTTGGGTGTTCGGGCAACGATGAATTTTGGTTGTCCGCTTTTTTGAATGACGCAGGGGATGTAATTTGCCATTACTTTACCCAACTCTAGTCCGACGGATATAAGCGAGGTTCCCATGGCCGATTTCGAAACTCAGATCAAAGACAGTCAGGCGCAGGTTGCTGCAGCGCAGGCCAAAATCTCGGCTATCACCGGGCGGATCGAGGCGGGGCGCGCCAAGATCGAAGCGGGTGAGGCGGCGATTGATGTGGAAAACGCCACGCTGGAGGATGTGCACAAGCATACCGAACTGATGAACGCCAATATTGCCGAGCTGATCATGGGGTTGGACGATGTGACGGCGGGGTTTTCCAAGGATTTCGACGAGATGCGTTCGAAAACCGGGATGGAAAGCTTCATCGGGATATTTTCCGATGCGAAGTCGGAATCCATGCGGCAGGAGCGGCTGCGGGGTGCATCCATCGACGACAAGTTGCAGGATCTGATCGCCAAGTCAGACGTGATTGTGCGGCTGTTGCAGGGACAGTTGGACCTTTTGAATGAACAGAAAGGCAAGGTTGAGGTGAACTTGACGGGCACCTTGACCGAGCGGGAAACCACGGTTGGCGGGCTTGAGGCCGTGCGGGCGGAAATTCTTGGCATGGACCCGAAGATCATCGAGTTGGAGGGGAAGATTTCGGTGGAGCAGGATGCGGCGGCGCGGACGAAGCTGGAGTCTGAACTGGCGGGTATTAATACTCAGTACAACGCACTGGTGCAGGATGAACAGGTGAAGCTGGCGAAAAGCCAGACGCTGGAGCGGTATATCGAGAAGGGCAAGACCTGGATGGATTCGTTGCAGAACCAGGCGGCGACGCAAATGGTGCTGATCAACAAATTGCAGACCGATACCAAGCAGCGGGTTGTGTTGTATGACGCTTTGACCAGCAGCTTGAAGACCGCGCAGCAGCAGGATGTGGCGCATCGGATCAATGAAATTGGCGTGAAGACCGATCAAGAAGCGCAAGCGGCGATGGCGGCGATTGGCGCGGCAACCAACGACAAGATGGCCGATATGCTGGAAAGCCACGAGGGCCATATGGTGTTTGCGCGCAAGATATTGGAGCAAAAGGCGAAGGCGGATGAACGCTTCGCGCGGCGGTTTGCGGCGATTGTCGAGAAGCATGACAAGAACGCGTATGGGGAATGAGGTTCAGGCTACAGCAAATAGGTATGTTTGCGATAGCTGCAATGCTGCAAGCTTACCCGGTATTGGAGCAGTTATCCGCGCGAGATAATTCCGTGGAACAGCCGGTCGAGGTCGCCCATATCTGGATGTCGGGTTTTTCGGGCGCAATCCTCGCATTTGTTGCATTTCGCGGCGTAGGTTGGGCCCTCTGGTCTCCAGAAAGAAGCCGTTCGGTTCTAATGAGGAGTGGCTTGACTGAAGCCACAGTTGTCCGTGGAAGGTTTGGCTGGTTGTGGCAGTGGATCCTTGATGTCGACAAGGAGGGCAAACCCCGCAATGCCTGAAACCACCCTTACCGATGACCATGCCGAACTGCTGGATACTGCCATCGTGCGGCGGTATTTTGCTAAGTTTGAGACGATTACCGGCTATCTGCCGAAGGTTGCGGCGGAGTTGGAAGTGGCGGGCAAGATCAACCGGACGGAGGCGCGGATACTCGGGGGGTATGTGGCGCAGATTGCGGCCACGTTCCGGGCATTGTCGTACAAGTATCTGATGACCGGGCAGGCGGAGGGGCCGCTGGCGGGGCATCCGACGTTTGACCGGCATGAAAGCGGCTTTCCTGTAGCGCAGGAATTGCTGGTGATGGCCAATGATGCGCAGCAGGCGGAAAAGCATCTGGGCGGAATGGCGTCGGAGGCGGAGTTGAAAGACCGGATGATCCGGTCAATCGTTGGCGATCTGGCGATCCCGACCAAGCTGCAATTTTCGCTGTCGCAGCGACTGTATTATGAGGCGCTGAAGGCGGGCGGGCTGTTTTGGGCGCGCAATGACCCCGAGGCGCAGTGGATATCCGAAGAAGGCGGTCGGCGGCGGTTTTTGCTGCACTGGGCGGTTTATGACACGCAGATCAACCTGCCTGTGGTCTATCTGATGGATGTTGAAGATACCGGCACCGACCCCTTGCCGAAAAGCAACCGGCGCTGGCCGGAGGTGCAGGCGCATCTGATGGCGCAGTCCTTGGGCGGGTTGAAGCTGCTGACCATAGCCTCTGGGTTCGACAAGGATTTCAGTGATCTGCACCCCAAGCGGCTGCGACGGTTTCATATGGGACCGATGTATTCGCACAGTTTCACGCTGCAATCGGGGCCGATCTCGGACGTGCTGGCCACGGCGCGCGCGCCGGCGGGGGAAGATTGGGCGCTGGTCTGGACGATTGAGGATTTGCTGTCGGATCGGGTGGAAGCAGTGAAGGACGGCTGGTTTTCAACCGTAGAGCGGCAGATTTTTGCGCTGGACCCGTTTGGCGGCCGGGGCGCGGATACCGGGGCTACATCGACGGAACGCATGGTCATTCTGCCCGAGAGACCCTATCAGGCCCTATCCGAGCTGAACCCGCCCGGCTTTCGCGATGTGCGAAAGTTCGTGGTGAGCAGGGCTGGGCAAATCATCAGTTCACGCTAGGGGAACCCAATGGCGAAATGTCAATTCTACCGGACCGAGGCCACGACCATCCGCACCCATGTGATGCGGTCTGATCGTCGGGAAATGCCACCCAAGCGTGTGGTGGTGAACTGGTGCGCGCATGACGCGAGCCCGCTGCACCGCGAGGCGGCACTTGCGGGCGGCAAGCTGGTCTGTGGCGGTGATCTGGCCAAATGCCCGATTGCGGATAAGCTTTAACCGAAGAGGCAGACATGACCGGCACGCGTGACACGATGGAGCTGCGTGAAGAGACCATTCGCGCGCAGTATGAGGCGGCGTTGGCGCTGCTGTCGGGGTTTGATCATGCGCCTCGGTTAGCCAAGGCCGTCGATGTGGGCACACCGGAGCGGTCTTCGGGCATCGGGGTGCGGCGCGCGTTTCGGTCTACGACGCCGGGGTTGGTGACGCAAAATACCACCCGGCCCGGAGGAGTGCGGGTGATCGACCGGGTGCAAGGCTTGGGCGATGGGTTGGTGTCGCCAGTGCAGGCCGCCGTGCTGCATGGGCTGCGGCGTGGTGTGGCGATTGCGCTGGCGATGGGGGGGACGTTTTCGGAAACCTCGGGGCTGGTGGAACTGAAGAAGGCCAATCTGGAGGCGCGGCTGCCGGAGGGGAAGAAGGCGGAGTTTTCAGAGCTGCTGGCGGCGGAGGCTTTGGTGGTTCTGCATGTGTTTGCCAATTCGGCGGCGTTTCTGTTGGCCCCACATTTGGGCACGACCACGGTTGAGGTGGGTACTGTAGACGAGGTGCTGACGGATAACGCGCCTTTGGCTTTGCAGGGTGCACTGTGGGAGTTGGATCAGGATATTTCCGTGCTGGCGACGGACGAGCCGCGATTGGTGGCGACGGTGGCGGCGTTTTGTGAGGCGTTGATGAAGCGGGTGGCCTTGCGGGCGGAAACTGCGCCTCGGGTCGGTGGGTTTTCATCGGGGTCTTGGCGGGTTGAGGCGGACGCGCTGACGATTGCGGGGTTCAAGCCTGCACGCGTCGCCAAGGGCACGGCGCTGTCGATGGCGTTCAAGAAGCCGACCGAGGTGATCGGCAACCATATTGCCAAGTATCAGGCGATGCGGCTCGCGAAGATGCTGATGGCCTATGATTTTGACCGCAAGCTGAACCCGTTTGCCGAATTCGGCGGGTTTATCTTTACCTTCATGGGCGACGGCAAGCCTGGCACGGGCAAAACCACGCTGATCCAGATGATGGCGGGGTTGCTGGATGGGTACTGCAAGACGGCGGGCTATCCGTTCCGTTACCAGAACTTCTCGATTGATCAGATCGACAGCTATCAGGGCAAATCCGGGCAGAACGCGCAGGCGTTTGTGCAGAATATTCTCGATCCGGCGGTGATTGCCTTTGGCACCATCGACGACATCGATCAGGTGGCGGGCAAGCGGGGCGATCGGCAATCCTCGGCGGGCCAGCAAGAGGTGACGGCGGTGTTCATGGGGGCCTTTGCGGGCGCGAATACCGTGGTGCGCGGCAATTGCACGTTCGGGATGTTTTCGAACTACCCGGAAAATGTGGATGATGCCCTGCGCCAACGGGCCGGCGCGCGGTTTCTGGTGGACGGGCCAATTTCACGCGACGATTACATCGATATTCTGGCGCTGTTGTTGGGCAAGAACCATGACATCCCGCTGGGGGAGCATCAGCTATATGCTTCGCAAGAGATCAAAAAGGCCGTGGCGACGAGTTTTGCGTCACACGGGCGGCCGAAGGAGGAGGGCTTGATCAAGGTCTGGGATCAGGTGTCGAAGGATGTGGGCAGCTTGGATACGATTGCCAAGCTGGGGACCTATCTGAAAGCGATTCAGGTGGCCGATGCGCGCTTTACCGGGCGGGCGGTGAAAAACATCACCGACGCGGTGAAAGTCCGGGCGATGGATTTCGAATTACCGGACGAGTGGATGGAGAACCCTGATCTGTTCCTGTTCAAGCCCTATGACGAAAAGCTGGCGATGATCAAAGGCATGGCCCAGCCGATTACGGTGGACATGGTGGTCCAGGAAATCAACCGCTACGCGGATTCGGAGTTCCGCTATGCCGACAAGTCGGATGAGGTGGCGATTGACGGGCTGGTGCGGGATATGGGGCGGATGGAGGAAGCGCGGAAGCGGTATGGGGAGGGGCGGGGGTGACCAACGACAAGCCAAAGTTCCTTTCGTTCAGCAATCCGGTTGCTTGGGGCATTGGCTTAACCATGCTACTTGCATGTCTAGTTACTTTTCTAGGTATTCAGATCGGCCCAGATGGTAAGACCCGATACAAAGAGTTTCTAGGATCAGCCCCCAACGCCATAGGCGACACTCTCGCGGGAATATTCGCTCCGCTCGCGTTTATTTGGATTGTTGTAACGGTTTTTCTACAAAGCCAAGAGCTAAGGGAGCAGCGAAAGGAGCTTGAACTTACACGAGCTGAACTCAAACTCGCTCGAAAAGCACAAGAAGAGCAATTAAAAGTCATGCAGGCGCAAGCTGACATATTCAGAGATGAAAAACTTCGACGTGACCAAGAGGTTTCACGAAGATACCTAGATCAACTCCTTATTTCTCTTAGGGGCATAGTAGTAACCCACAAGTTTTCCCAGACCGCTTGGAAATTCTATAAAAATACTGCCCCGAATCAAGTTACCGTCCTCCCGGGATGGAAACTTAGCAATGATTTGGACTTCCCGCTAAATGATGATGGAGCAATTCTACATCTAGCCGAACGTGCGGCAGTAGCGATGGTTACTTTTCGAGAGCACGCCGCAAACTGCGACGAACTGATAGAACCAGACGATACTCTCAGTCTGCTAGAAGAAGCCCTGAGGCTTTGCCGACTAATAGCAACGGCTCTTGAGTCTGCAGATTCGATTCAGCTTGAAAGGCTACACCAGCTGCGGGTCCAAGATCTTCAGGACTATTTGGAGTCAATGTATAAGGCTATTAAGGAAAAGGGACGATGAAACGCCTCATCGAAAAAGGACTTATGTTCGGCAATCTGATCGAGGTGTCGTCGCCGGCCCTCATCGAACGCTATAACCGGGCGTTGAAGCATTTGACGGGGAAGCAGACCAAGCTTAAGGATTTTCACATCGATATCTCGGGCTATTCGCCGGAGATTGGGGATGAGTTGAAGGATGATCTTTACCTCAACCCCAATGGCAGCAATCGGCAGTTTATTTTGCTGACGACGGCGCAGAAGACGGCGCCGCTTCTGAACATCAAATTCTCCACCTCGCGGGGGATTATCCGGCAGTTTATTGAGAGCAATGAGAGCCAGTTGTTTGCCCTGACGGCACGGGATGCGGTGGCGGGGGAGTTGCAGAACTCGGTCTATGATGTGGATGCGCCGGCCAAGCTGTTTGATATCCGGCAAATCACGGTGGAGGCGGATACCATTGGCGGGCATGTCGCCGATGCGGGCAAGCTTGCGGGGCTGATCGACCGGTTCCGTACCGAGCCGAACGGCTGGCGCGATGATGTGCTGATTGCGGAGATGATCGGGCTGGCGAAAAAGACCGGCGATGTGACGCGGGTGCCGATCACCCTGCCGGCGATGACGTTTGAGCAGGGGAACTATTGGACATCTTTGTTTGGCGGGATTTACGTGTTTCGCGATTTGCCGCTGCCGGGGGTAATCTCGACCCTGCCGCGCGCCAGTCTTGGCACGCTGCCGGTCAAGGCGGTGCTGGATATGACGCAGCGCAACCATATTGCGGAGTTTCTTGAGATCAATCAGCTGGTTGAACCCATCGTGCAGGCGCGCGGCATGGACGCGGCGGCAGTGTTGCGCCAGAAGATGGATTTCATTCTGGTCGATGCGGCGGATGCGCTGAACCTTGATCTGGGGCAGGCGACGCGCACCGATCTGCGCAAGATCGCGCACCGGTTGGGGGCGGGCCTGCCGGAGGAGTTTCTGGCGCTGGCGGCCTTGCTGCGCTGGGTGGAAGGCGGCGGGGATTGGCCGCGGATTACCTCGGAACATCCGGCGTACTTCTATACGCTGCGCGCAAAGGCGCACGCCGACCGGGATCTCGTGAACATGCTGCTGGCGGAACTGTCGCCGCTGGACGTGCGGCAGATGTATATTCTGCACAAGGAACTGTTCTACGCATCTTACGCCACATGGTCAGACCGCAAGCGCGGCTATGTGGCGGATTTTCTGGAACGGGAATACAAGGTTGACAAAGACGGCGCGCGGGCGGCGTTGTTCGGGCCGGAACCGGGGATGGACGAGGCTGCGCGGCCCGAGCCGAAACCGGCCCGTGATCTGGGTACGCTGGTCGGGCCGTGGGGTAGTTTGCGAAAGGAAAGACGTTGATTGCGATCATTCGCCTGCTGGTCTTCGGGTTTATCGCCCTGTCGGTGGTGTATATTCTGGTCTCGATCTATTCGCGGTCCGTGCGGCGCGAAAAGCTGGAAAAGGCCTGGGATACCGATCCCGCGCGCGAGGGGGCTGCAACTGCCGACCGTGATGCCTATATCAAGGCAGGTATGACGGCTTATGAAAAGGGCCTTCGCAAGCGGCTGATCTGGTTGGTTTACGTCATCCCGATGGCGGTTGTGATGACGACGGTTTATCTGGTTAATTATCAATAGCTTGTGGCAACAGGAGTGGTGGGGCATGTGGCGCTATATCAAATGGGGTTTCCGGATCACCTTGCTGCTGATCGTGGCAGGGTTTCTGCATTACACGCTGCCGCAGCACGACATCGTCCGGATCACCAACACCTATAACCGGTTGACGACAGTGGGCGAGAATTGGATTTTTTATTCCGCGCCGGACACTGGCACGGCGGAATCGACGACCACGCGCGACATCCGGTTTATCGAAGCGGTCTTCCCGGACGAGACGGTGAGTGTCTATCGCAACGAAGATACCGGCTGGATCTGGCCGCCGTATTTCAAATACGACAGTTCCAATTTGCAGGCCGAGGCGACGAACTCGAAGTCCACCAAGGAGGCCCCGGAATGGGTGTCTGTCACGCATTATGGCTGGCGGTTCCCACTTTTCTCGATTTACCCGAATGCCGTGGCAGTGAAGTCGGTGGCAGGGCCGGATGTGTCGATCGTGCCATGGGTGAACATTGTCGTGCTGACGCTGCTGGCATTGGGGCTGTTCATGCTGCGCCGGATGTGGATGCAGTTTCGCGAGCGAGCGATTGATCCGGTAGTGGCAAGCGCGGGTGAGGCTTGGGATGACGTAGACGCCACGGCAGATGCGGCGCGCGACCGGGCCAAGGGGGTGTTCGGGCGGTTCATGGCGTGGTTTGGGACGTGGCGCGGTAAGGGGCGGTAATCACGTGCCGTCCAAATTGATACCTCAGCCCCGGACCTGATCCGGGGCCTCCACATATCCACTCATAAGGCCCCGGATCAGGTCCGGGGATGCGTGGGTGTGAAGTAGACCGATACGCCCTTTTACCCTCGCAGAGTGCCACCTGTGGCCTTGCCGACTTTTTCAATGATTTTGGCGCTGATCGCTTCAATCTCCGCTTCTGTCAGCGTCTTGTCCTGCGGTTGCAGGCGCACCGTGATGGCGAGGGATTTCTTGCCGGTGCCCATTTGTGCTTCGGCCTTTTCCCCAGTGAACTGATCGAACACGCGGACAGTTTCTATCAGGGTTTTGTCAACACCGAGGGCGGCGTTGACAAGTGTCAGCGCCTCGATGTTCACGTCCACCACGAAGGCAAAATCGCGGTCTACGCCTTGCAGATCTCGCAGGTTCAGCGCCGGTTTCAGTGGGGTTCTGGTCTTTGGCAGCGGCACGTTGGCGACCGGAATCGTGAAGGCGACGGCGGGGCCTTTGACATCCATCGCCGCCAGGATGCGGGGATGAATTTCGCCGAAGGTGGCAAGCGTATTCGGGCCGAGGGTGATGACCCCGGAGCGGCCGGGATGGAACCAAGCGGCGGCTTTGCGGGTGATTTGCGTGCGGGCGGGGGCACCGATTGCGGCAAGCACTGCCTCGGCGTCGGCTTTGGCATCGTATACGTCCATCGGGCGGCGGGAGGCGAAGCTATCGCGCGCGGCGTTGGCACCGATCAGCAGGCCGGTGGCTTGCAGGTGCTGCTCGCCCGGCTCGCCACCGTGAAAGGCGGGGCCCACCTCGAATAGTGCCATATCGGCAAAACCGCGCGCCTGATTGCGGGCGGCGGCGCGCAGCAGGCCGGGCAGCAGGTCGGGGCGCATATGCGTCATTTCTGAGGAGATCGGATTATCGACGCGCAGGGCATCGGCACCACCGCCGAACATCGAGGCATCGGCGGCATCGATGAAGCTGTAGGTCACGCATTCGTTGTAGCCAAGGGCGGCCAGCATGCGCCGCGCGGTGCGCTCGCGGGTTTGCAGCGGCGTCAGGATGGGTTTGGGCACGCCGGGATGGATGCGCGGCATTGGTGCACCTTCCAGCTTTGCCAGCGACGCGATGCGGGCGACCTCTTCGACAAGATCGGCCTCGCCCAGCACATCGGGCCGCCAGGTTGGGGGCGAGGCCAGAGCGCCGTCCAGGGTGAAGCCGAGGGCAGTTAGCGTTTCGCGCTGCGTCGCCTCAGGGATGTCGAGGCCGACAAGGCTGGCTACCCGAGCGGGATCAAAGCGGTAGGCGCGGATGCTGTCGGGAACTGCACCGTCGATCGTGATGTCGGACGGGGCGCCGCCGCAAAGATCAAGGATCATCTGCGTTGCCGCCTCCAGCCCCGGCAGGGTGAAGGCGGGGTCGATGCCGCGCTCGAACCGGTAGCGGGCGTCGGAATTGATCTTGAGCGCGCGGCCGGTGGTCGCCGTGGTGATCGGGTCCCAATAGGCGGATTCGAGGAACACATCGGTGGTGTCGGCGGTGCAGCCAGAGGTGTTCCCACCCATGATGCCGGCAAGGCTTTCGGGTCCATTGGCATCGGAAATCAGCAACTGTCCGGCTTGGACGGTGTAGGTTTTGCCATCGAGCGCCAGCAGGGTTTCACCGCCCTTTGCCGCGTGAATACGCAGGTTTCCGTGTACCTTGGCGGCATCGAATACATGCAAAGGGCGGTTCAAACCGAAGGTGAAGTAGTTGGTGATATCAACGAGGGCCGAAATCGGGCGCAGGCCGATGGCCTTCAGACGGTCGGCCAGCCATGCGGGCGATGCGCCATTCTTGACGCCACGAATGACGCGACCTGCGAAAATCGGGCAGGCTTTGGGTTTGAGGTCGGCGTCGATATGGACTGTGATCGGGCTGGGGAACTGGCCTTTGATCGGGGTGGTATCCAGCGGCTTCAGGGTACCGAGGCCACGCGCGGCCAGATCGCGGGCGATGCCGCGCACTCCCAAAGCATCGGGGCGGTTTGGGGTGATCTTGACGTAGATCATCGGGTCGTTCAGGCCGCGATAGTCGATGAACCGCTCGCCCAAAGGGGCGTCGGCGGGCAGATCGATGATGCCATCGTGATCATCGGACAGCATCAGTTCACGCTCGGAACAAAGCATGCCGTTGGAGGCGACGCCGCGAATGACGCCCGGTTTCAGATCAACGCCAGTGCCGGGCACATGGGTGCCAACGGGGGCGAAAACGCCGATCAGGCCGGTGCGGGCGTTGGGCGCACCGCAGACAACCTGCACCTCTTCCGACGGTTTGTCGGGACCATTGGGCCAGGTTTCAACCCGGCACAGACGCAGGCGGTCCGCGTTTGGGTGCGGCTGCGCTTCGATGACGCGACAGATGCGGAATGCGCCCAGCGATTGGGCCGGGTTTTCAACGCCTTCAACCTCGTGCCCCAGATCGGTCAGGGCATCGGTGATCAGATCCAGACTTGCCTTTGTATCAAGGTGATCGTGCAGCCAGGAGAGGGTGAATTTCATCATGCGCGCCCATCAGAAAATTGCCTTCGCGGCTTAACGCAAAGCAACGGCAAGGGGAAGCGGGCGCGCGCTTTCAAATCCTTCGTGGCAGTTCCGGGATCAGATGCGCGCAATCCAAGTGGCGCGCTCGGTTTCCACGGTGGAAACGGGCTGTTCTCAGGCCCGCTGAAGCCCGCCACAGTTTCGGTCGATTCATGCGGTAATTGTATTTCCATGGAACCGATGCTCAAAGTCCCCGAGGGGCGAAAAACCCGCAACTACGTGAAGCGATCCCTGCTGATCGGGCTGACTATTCTGCTGTTCATGCTGATCTTCGCGCGCTTTGGCGAGGCGGCGCTCGCCATCAAATCCATGCCGCTGAAATAGCTAGCGCGGCAGATAATCCTCGATTTTCGGTAGGCCTGCCGCGGCGTGGTGCGCGTCGAGCCATGGCAGGGCGCGGGTTTTCAGGATGTGGATGGGGTGGTCAAGCGTACCGGGGGTTTCGTAAACATCCAAATAGGTGATCACGCCGTCTTCGCCCTTTGTGAATTCATGCGGCAGGCAGAAGTGCCGGATGCCGACCTCGTCTTCCAGCGCCCAGATACCGGTTTGAGGGATAGTGCCGTCAGGTGCCAGAAACCGCAGATGAATGTCGGCGGTAAAACCATAACGGCTGCGTTGCAGGTGGATGGCCGTGCGGCCATGCGGCGTTTGCCGCAACCACGTGGTGCCTTTGCGGGCATAGCCAAGGGGGGTGACGGTGTCGTCGATGGCAGCGCAGATCAGGGCGACAGCGGCCTCCCGCTTGGCGGCAAAAGCAGGGTCGTTGGCGGCGATGTGGATGCGGTGGGATTGATCGAGGGTGGTTGGCACCTCCCCTCCCCCTAGTGGGGAGGGGTCGGGGGTGGGGAGGTGCCGGACTTCAGTGGGAATAGATCCCGGTCCGCCTCCCCGTCCCTCCCCGTGAGGTGGCGGGGGGCCGTCGGTCTGTGATGACCTGTGCGGGAGTAGGGAGCGGAGCCAGCGGGGGAGAGGCATGGAGTTTCCTTGGCGCGGACGGTGCGCTGAAGCGCACGCTACGGATAGCTACCAAGCCAAACTAGGTTTGTTTGGGTAGCCGCGCGATAGTTTCATGCACGACGTCGTCCCACTCTCGATCCGAGAATTTTTTCCACTCACAAGAAGGTGAGAAACGATCAGCAAAAGCAATTAGGTCTCCTATGGGTTTGCCAAACTGGGTGCGAAAGACTTTCATGCCTTCATAATACCCCGCGTATAAAATTTTCAGACTATTATTCACCTGAAGAAGGTTTGGGGACTCTGATTCAGGCAGAAAAGTCTGCCACTGAAGCCTCATTATGCAATCATCAGTATAACCACGAAAAAGCTCAAGCGACTCAATCATTTCATTGCTGATAGTATGTCCCATCTTCGCATAATCTTCGTATTGAGCCAAAAGCCACGAAATGGCGTGAGTATTCTGGTAAATGATTTTGATCTGCGACTTTCGCAGTTTCTGGTTTGCTTTCGCCTCGAACCAATCCATTAGTCCCATTATGAACTCAACCCCCCCGCCAAATCCGGCATGTCCAACGCGGCAAAGCCGTAGTGCCGTAGCCAGCGCAGGTCGCTCTCGAAGAAAGCCCTTAAATCCGGGATGCCGTATTTCAGCATGGCGATGCGGTCGATGCCCATGCCAAAGGCAAAGCCTTGCCACTGGGTGGGGTCAACGCCAGCGGCGGTCAGCACTTTGGGGTGGACCATGCCGGAGCCGAGAATTTCCATCCATTTGTCGCCCTGGCCGATTTTCAACTGACCGCCTTCCCATGAACAGCGGATATCGACCTCGGCCGAGGGTTCGGTGAAGGGGAAGTGGCTTGCGCGGAAGCGTAACTCGACCGAGGGCACTTCGAAAAACGCGCGGCAGAATTCTTCCAGGCACCATTTCAGGTTGGCCATCGAGATGTTGCGGTCGATGGCCAGGCCCTCGACCTGATGGAACATCGGGGTATGGGTCTGATCCATGTCCATGCGGTAAACACGGCCCGGTGCGATGACGCGGATCGGCGCGCCCTGTTCCATCAGGGACCGGATTTGCACGGGCGAAGTATGGGTGCGCAGCACATGGGGCGGGCGATTGTCACCGTCGGCGCGGTGCATGAAGAAGGTGTCATGCTCCTGCCGCGCGGGGTGTTCGGGCGGGATGTTCAGCGCGTCGAAATTGTACCAATCGGATTCGATCTGCGGGCCCTCGGCAACGGCGAAGCCCATGTCGGCGAAAATGGCGGTCAGTTCTTCCATCACCTGGCTGACCGGGTGGATCGTGCCCGTTCGGCGCGGGCGGCCCGGCAGCGTTACATCCAGCCATTCGGACGCCAGGCGTTCGCCAAGGGCGGCATCGCCAAGGGCGGCTTTTTTGGCGCGTAGGGCGGCGTCAATTTCGTCTTTCAGCAGGTTTAGGGCGGCACCGGCTGCCTTGCGCCGATCAGCCTCCATCTTGCCAAGCGTCGCCATTAGCGTTGAAATTTCGCCCTTCTTGCCAAGGGCGGCCAGTCGCACCTCTTCCAGTGCCCCCTCATCGGCGGCATTGGCGGTCGCAATCAGATATTTGGCCTTAAGCGTGTCGAGCCCGTCCATGGAAGCCTCCGAAAGGGTGCCGGGCGTTGCTAGCGATGGCGACGCGCGATTGCAAGGGCAGGACTGGAAGAGCAGCGGCTGGTTTTTGCACATGCCGCCGACACGGGCGGACACGCTGCCACCGCAAGTAAGGCCCATCCATGGGCCACGGGTAGACCTCGACCTCAGAAAACCGACTGACTTTTTCGTGACAGGAAGAACCCATGGCCGCTTGAATTGCGGCACTCCAACCCCGAGCGCGACGATGTGCAGGAAATGCCGCCGAAATCGGATGTCAGGCCGTAGTCCGCGACATCCGACACCGAAGCGGCAAGGCCACGGTTGAAATCCGAACAGATCATTTCCACTGGGCCGGTGTTGCGCATCAAGAAAACATGGCCCCACGTACTGGCGCAATTCGCGGGTGCCGGCGCGGCGGGTGGTCCGGACCGTTCGTTGATTTCGCACTGGATGTCGGACATGTCCGCCTCAAGGCCCACCGAGCAGACGACGTTGTCCGACGGCATCTTGAACAGGAAGACATCTGCAAAGGCTGGCGGAGCGGCAGCAAGAAGAATGACGGCAATGGCTAAAACACGCATGCGATCTCCTTTAATACTGGGTGCGATTCAGAAAGATCATAACATGCAATTCGTCAGGGGGCGCGGCATGAAACGCAAACGCCCTGACGGAGGCTTTCCATCAGGGCGTCGGACTTTCGGGGCAGCCACCTTATCAGGTCAGAGTAGCGGCCTTCGCCTGCGCCGCGATGGCGTTGAACGCTTCGGGCTCGTGCACGGCAAGATCGGCGAGAACCTTGCGGTCAACCTCGATGCCAGCCTTGGCAAGACCATTGATCAGACGCGAATAAGTGAATTCAGCGTCGAACAGCCGGACTGCGGCGTTGATCCGTTGAATCCACAAGGCGCGGAAGTTGCGCTTGCGGGTCTTGCGGTCGCGCGTGGCGTATTGGTTGGCCTTGTCGACGGCCTGCGTGGCCGTGCGGAAGTTTGTGGACCGGGCGGCATAATAGCCAGCCGCTGCCTTGATTACTTTTTTGTGACGGGCGTGCGTGACTACGCCGGATTTAACGCGGGACATTGGCTGCTCTCCTTACCGGTCGTAGGGCATGTATTTTTTGACGATTTTCGCATCCGATGCGCACAGGATCATAGCACCTGAGGCATCGCGAATGAACTTCGTCGTACGTTTGATCATGCCGTGGCGTTTGCCGGCGGGGCCAGCTTTCACCCGACCGGAGGCTGTGAAGCTGAAACGCTTCTTGGCCGCCGACTTGGTCTTCATTTTGGGCATTTCCATCTCCGTGGTTTCAGGTGCTGCTCGGCATGCCTAGTTGGCCGGCAACACGGGGTAAGAAGCGCGTCGTATAGGCGCGACGCATTGAAGGCGCAAGCAGGATTTGCGTGGCTGCCAGCGTCAGCCCATCAGGCGTTTAAAAACCCGGGCGAAGACTTCGGGCAGTTCAGACGGCGTGTAGCCCGACGTATTGCCCTTGACCGCCAGAACGATCAACGTGCCAGAGATCAGCACCACCATCAACGCGAACCTTGGCGCGCGTCCTTCAGAATACGCGTTCAACATTGTCGGGATCGACAGGGCGCCAAGAATGATGCCCAAAACCAACATGAAATCTGTATCCATGCGCCCCCCGGCGTTGCCCTGTCCAAACTTTACTCAGCATCGCCCCGGTGAATCAACCTCTCATCGCAGGGCGCGACGCGTAGAATGTTGGTGGTTCCCTGCACGTTAAACGGAACGCCCGCCGTGACCACGACAAGATCTTTCTCGGTAGCAAAGCCGTGGCTGAGGGCGGCGCGCACGGCGGCAATGACCGCCCCCTTGAAGCGGTCCTGCGGTTCGACCAGAACACAGGTGGTGCCCCATGTCAGGATCATCCGGCGTGCCGTTTCCTTCAGCGGCGTCAGGGCAAGGATCGACACGCGGGGCCGTTCGCGCGCAACAAGGCTGACGGTGGTACCCGATTGCGAGAAGCAGCAGATCGCCTTGATATTGGTGGTCTCTGCAATCTCGCGCGCGGCGGCAACGATGGCATCGGCGACAGTGGCGCGTTTTGCGGTGCGCGACGCCTCGATCACCTGACGGTAAGTCGGATCGCTTTCCACGGAAATGGCGACGTTGTTCATCGTGGTGACGGCTTCGATCGGGTAGGCACCTGCGGCGGATTCGGCCGACAGCATCACCGCATCGGCACCTTCATAGATGGCAGTCGCCACATCTGACACTTCGGCGCGGGTTGGCACCGGCGATTCAATCATCGACTCGAGCATCTGCGTCGCCACGATCACCGGCTTGGCGGCGGCGCGCGCGCCGCGCACAAGGCGTTTCTGGATCGGCGGTACGGCATGGACGGGCAGTTCAACGCCAAGGTCGCCGCGCGCCACCATGATGCCATCGGACACCGCAAGAATGGCGTCATAGGCTTTTACGGCGGCAGGCTTTTCAATCTTCGACAGGATCGCCGCCCTGCCGCGTGCCAGTTCGCGTGCCTCAAGCACGTCTTCGGGGCGTTGGACAAATGACAGCGCCAGCCAGTCGACCCCCAGTTCGCAGGCAAATTCCAAATCCTTGCGGTCCTTCGGGGACAGTGCTGCTACCGGCAACACCACGTCAGGCACGTTCACGCCCTTCCGGTTCGAAATCAGGCCACCAACGGTCACGGTGCAGTTGGCAAAATCCGGGCCGCAGGTATCCACGATCATGCGGATCTTGCCGTCATTCACCAACAGCGATGTGCCGGGCTCCAATGCTGCGAAAATTTCAGGGTGCGGCAGGTTCACACGGTTGATGTCACCCGGAGTGGCGTCAAGATCCATGCGGAATATCGCACCGACGGCCAGATCTTCACCCTTGGCGTTGGCAAATGTGCCGACGCGCAGTTTGGGGCCCTGAAGGTCGGCCAGAATGCAGATCGGTCGGCCTGTATCAGCCTCGATCTGGCGGATGATTACATGGCGGGCACGAATATCATCATGGGTGCCATGGCTCATGTTCAGGCGGAACACATCTGCCCCTGCCTCGAACAAGGCGCGGATGGTTTTGTAATCGTTGGAGGCCGGGCCCAGCGTGGCCACGATTTTTACATTGCGAAGGCGTCTCATGCTGCCTTTTCCCTTTATCATTCATGTATCTTTGTGGGCCGCTGGCGTTATGGCGGAATTCTGTTTGCGGGGCAACTGGCGCTTTCCCTGCCGCATCAGTAATGACAGTAGGTAATGAATTCTTTGCAGTGCGCAGGAAAACGCATTGAATTACAGATTAAATATCGGGCAGGACATCGCTTGAGCGCATATAAAGTAATCGGAGAGGACCGCCCCGGCCGCTTTCTGGTGACCTGTGATCACGCTTCGAACCGGGTACCGGATGATACTGCTGGCGGCGATCTTGGCATCGGGGCCGCCGATATGGCCCGCCATATCGCCTATGACGTCGGGGCTGCGGGGCTGACCACAGCTTTGGCCGAGCGGTTGAACAGCCCGGCGATCCTGTCCGATTTTTCGCGTCTGGTGATTGATCCGAACCGGGGCGAGGATGATCCGACGCTGCTGATGCGCTTGTATGACGGGACGATCATTCCCGCCAATCGACCGGTTGACGCAATCGAGGTGGAACGCCGCCTTGCCGGGCTTTATCGTCCCTATCACGATGCCTATGCCGCGCTTGCAGCACGGCGGTCTGACACGGTGATTGTGGCGGTGCATTCCTTTACACCCTGCCTGCGTGGCCGCCCGCCCCGCCCCTGGCAGGTGGGGGTGCTGTATTCGCATCTTGATGCGCGGCTGTCGCTGCCGCTGATCGATCTGTTGCGCGACCTGCCGGGCCTGTGCATAGGTGACAATGAGCCTTATGCCGGCCATCTGCCGGGCGACGCGATCGACAAGCACGCCTTGCAGGCGGGCCGGCACAACACGCTGATCGAGTTGCGCAATGATCTTATTGCCGATGAGGTGGCGCAAAAGGCCTGGGCGGCAAGGCTGGCGCCGGTTCTTGAAGCAGCCCTTCTACTTGCCGAACGCGACTGACAACGGAGAACGACCATGGACACGCCCACAAGGACCGAGCTGGAAGCCGCTGCATTCCGGCGTCTGGTGCAGCATCTGATGCAGGACCGCCCCGAGGTGCAGAACATCGATCTGATGACGCTCGCCGGGTTCTGCCGGAACTGTCTTAGCCGCTGGTATGCCGAAGCGGCGGCAGAGCGGGGCCTTGTCATCGATAAGGAGGCCGCCCGCGAGATCGTCTATGGCATGCCCTATGCCGAGTGGATGAAATCGCACCAGACCGAGGCCGACGCAGACAAGAAAGCCGCTTTCGAGGCGGCGTTTCGCGAGAACGTGACGAAAGGGTGAGGCCTGCGGCGGCGGGGATGGGCAGATTGCCCATCCTACGGGTAGGGCGTCGGAAACCGGTATGCGCACGCGGATGTGACGCGGCAAGCGTTGCGGCGGACCCGGAAACAGGTATCCTGTTTGCATGATGCTCCTGACCCGCCGGCTTGACTATTCCCGCGCTGAACGACTGAGCGATGCAGTGGTGCATGTGTTCGGGCTTGTTGCTGCATTGATGGCGGTGCCGGTGTTGATCACGCTGGCCGTGGTCTTGCACGGCAATGCCCCGGCGATTGTGGGGGCAAGCCTGTACGGGCTGGCGCTGATTGCAATGCTGCTATGTTCGGCGCTGTACAACATGACTTGGGAAGTACGGCGCAAGGCGTTCTATCGCCATCTCGACCATACCGCTATCCTATGCAAGATCGCGGCCACTTACACGCCGTTCATGCTGTTGTCGACGGGCGGCGGCGGCTGGCTGTTGCCGGGGCTGTGGGGGGCCGCACTTGCCGGCGCGGGCATGCGGTTCATGGCACCGGACCGTCTGAAGCTGGCGGCCGTGGTTTTGGCGCTGGCCATGGGCTGGGCCGGGCTGTTTGCTGGCGATGCGTTCTTTGCCGGGCTTTCGGGCGCGGTGATCATCCTGATCGTGACTGGCGGCGCGTTGTATACAGCCGGGGTGGGGTTCTTTTTGTTTGAGCGTCTGCCCTATCACTATACGATCTGGCATATCTTCGTGCTGGCGGCGAGCATGGTGTTCTATGCCGCCGTCATCGTCCATCTCGTGCAAACGGCCTGACCGCGCATCTGGTCAGACGGCAGTTTTGCGCATTTCATCCAAGTAAATCTCACGCAGACGGGTGGCGACCGGGCCGGGCATTCCTGTGCTGATGGGGACGCCGTCAATCTCCACAACCGGCATCACGAAGATAGAGGCGGCGGAGGAAAACGCTTCATCCGCCTCTTGCGCTTCGGCGATGCTGAAGGGGCGTTCCTCGACCACCATTTGTGCCTCGGCCGCGAATCGCAGTACCGCGGCGCGCGTAATGCCATGCAGAATATCATGGCTCAGATGCCGGGTGATGATGCGGTTGCCCTTGACGATATAGGCATTGTTCGAGGTGCCTTCGGTCACCACCCCGTCTTCGACGAACCAGCTGTCATCGCAGCCGGCCTTCTTGGCCATCATCTTGCCCATCGACGGATACAGCAGCTGTGTCGTCTTGATGTCACGCCGCCCCCAGCGGATATCGGGGATCGAGATCACCTTGTGGCCGGATTTTGCCGCAGGCGCATCGGCAAGGTTGGGCACGTTTTGGGTGAAAGCCACGATGGTTGAGGGCGTGGTTGCGGGATCGGGATAGAGGAAGCTGCGGTCACCGGGGTTGCCGCGGGTGATCTGCAGATAGATCATGCCCTGCCCGATATCGTTCAACCGTACAAGTTCGCGAAACATCACGGCCAGATCCTCATCGGTGATCGGGCTGGCGATTTCCAGTTCAGACAGACTGCGGGCCAGCCGGATGACATGGCCCTCGAAATCGATCAGCTTGCCGTCGAGAACGGACGTCACCTCATAGACGCCGTCGGCCATCAGAAAGCCGCGGTCGAAGATCGAGATTGTGGCATCAGCCTCTGGCAGGTAGCGACCATTCACGTAGACGGTTCTGGTCATGAATTATCTTCCCATTGGGCCCAGTGGGGCGGGTGACATCTGCCGACTTTGAAAGGCATCTTGCTTGCGTGGTCTTCGGGCAGAAGCGCGGGCACGTCAAGATCAACATATGTTGGGCGTTGGGTGCAGGACCAGGCGAATTGCAATAAATTTTCCGCCCGGACATGTTGACAGCGTGGGCAAAGAGCAAGCACAGTGAGCTTAGAACCGCTATGAAAATATGCGGTCATGAAATACCCGCGCGGCAAAGGGAGGGGAGGCCCTGCGCCGCAACTGGGGAGGATGCACGCCCCGGACCTATGGTTCGGGGCGGTGCTGTCATTAGAGTTAACTCAGTCAGAATGTGCGGTCGTTTTTTGCCAAGTGATAGGTCAGCGCCTGACCGATCAAGATCGATAAGGCGGGTGCCGCGATCTCTTGCGCGGTCTTGAACAACACAGCCCGGCTTCCTTGCACGCGGTGTCCCACCCCAAGTTCCCTTACAAAGTTCTGGATCAGCGGCGTCTGACAATGCACGAAAAGCGCGAAGTCGCCGCCCCGCACCGTGCCAATTCGCAAACTGCATGCGGCCCCGGTGTCGGGCGTAAGGTAAGCCGGTTGCCCCCAGCGCAAGTCCTCGGTCACGCGCCCGATCGATGGCAATTCCGTGGCCCGGTCGAAGATCAGATCGCGAAGAATTTCCAGCCCTGCGCGCGCTTCGTTCGGATAGGCGTTGAAAACCGCGCTGACCTGTTGCGGCATTGGCACCTTGGATGACATGACAATTACGCCAACGGCAGGCAGATGTCGGTCAGCAGATCGTCCGGTGCGGTATCCATCGGGGAGTTGAGGTAGTCCTCGAACACCGGGGAGTTTCTCGCCTCATGCCCGGATGCGGGCAGCCAGGTGCCGTAAAGATAGTCATAGGCGGCTGGCAGGCCGGAGTAATGGCCCTTGAAGCGCAGAATGGCGGTCCGGCCACCTGGCAGGCGTACGTCATCCAAGCCGTCTGCCACGGGCAGGTCTGCACCCACCACCAAGCCTGCGTGACTGCGCAGGTTTGCGGCATCGACGGCGGCGGGGTCATCATAGTAGACCCCGACCATGCCGCTGACATGACGCCCGAGGTCACGCGAGGCGACGATGGCGCCCAGCTTTTCGAAGGCTTTCGAGATCTCGATGTAGGGGCCGCGATGCGGCACGGCCATCAGGCGGCGGGCGGGGGAGGTGGTGATTTCAACTGGGAACATCTGCATATCTCCTTTGTTTCTGGGGTTATGGGGCGAGGTCAACGCGCCCCTTTTGCGAAACGCGGCGGGGGAATGGCTATACATCTGTCCAAAAACGCGGACATAGGTTTTGACGTTGCCAAAACCAGCCATGGCAGCAATTTCCGCTACCGGCTTTTGTGTCTGCACCAGCCAGCAGGCTGACCGATGCAGCCTGATGCGGCGTACGGCTTCGGCAAGCGTTTCGCCGGTCATGCCATGAAAAACCCGGTGCCAGTGGAACCTGCTCATCGCGGCCACATCGGCCAGCGCGTCAAGCGACAGATCGCCTGCTGGATAGGCGTGGATGTGATCCAGCACGCGCAGGATGCGTTTTTCGTAGACCGAGGCCATTGCCCCCTCCGTTTTTCACAGGTTCTGAATGCCATGACTGCCATGCACAAATCTTGCTGAGTTGCAAAACCCCACCGCCAAGGGCATATGAAAAGTAACCGCACGATCGGAGCAGTTTGCATGAACTATCTCGAATTTGAAAAGCCCCTGGCCGAAATAGAGGGCAAGGCAGAGGAGTTGCGCGCCATGGCGCGTGCCAACAAAGAGATGGACGTTGAACGCGAAGCACTGGCATTGGACAAAAAGGCCGAAACCATGCTGCGCGATCTCTACAAGGATCTGACGCCATGGCGCAAATGCCAAGTGGCGCGGCATCAGGACCGTCCGCATTGCAAGGACTACATCGACGCTTTGTTCAGCGAATACACCGCCCTTGCGGGGGACCGGAACTTTGCCGACGACCATGCAGTGATGGGCGGGCTTGCGCGGTTCAACGATACCCCGGTGATGGTGATCGGCCATGAGAAGGGCAACGACACCAAGACCCGGATCGAACGCAACTTTGGCATGGCGCGCCCCGAAGGGTATCGCAAGGCCATCCGCCTGATGGATCTGGCGGACCGGTTCCGGCTACCGGTGATCACGCTGGTGGATACCCCCGGTGCCTATCCTGGCAAGGGCGCCGAAGAACGCGGGCAGGCCGAGGCAATTGCGCGGTCTACCGCCAAGTGCCTTGAAATCGGTGTGCCGCTGATTTCGGTGGTGATTGGCGAAGGCGGGTCCGGCGGGGCCGTTGCCTTTGCCACCGCCAACCGTGTGGCGATGCTGGAGCATTCGGTTTATTCGGTAATCTCGCCCGAAGGATGTGCCTCGATCCTGTGGAAAGATGCCGAAAAGATGCGCGAAGCCGCCGAAGCGTTGCGGCTGACAGCGCAGGATCTGCAAAAGCTGGGCGTCATCGACCGGATCGTGAAAGAACCGATGGGGGGCGCGCAACGGGGTCGGCGCGAAACCATCGAGGCTGTCGGCAAGGCGATCGAGACGATGCTCAAAGAGCTGTCAGGCAAGAAGCCGGATGCCCTGATCAAGGACCGCCGGCAAAAGTTTCTGGAGATGGGATCAAAGGGATTGGCCGCCTGATGCTGGCAAACCCCTGGGTTCTGGTGGTTCTGGCGGGCTTGCTGGAAACCGGCTGGGCGCTGGGTTTGAAGTATTCCGATGGCTTCACCAAGCCGGTTCCCACTGCACTGACGATCATCGGCGCGCTGGCGTCGTTCTGGTTGCTGAGCCTTGCGATGAAATCCCTGCCGGTGGGTACAGCCTACGCCGTGTGGGTTGGCATCGGCACCGTTGGTACGGCGGTTATGGCGGTGATCTTGCTCGGTGAGCCGGTAAACGCGCTGCGGGTCGCGGGTATCGCGCTGATCATCGCGGGGATCGCGGCGTTGAAGCTGGCGTGAGTAAGGTCGTCATCCGGCAAGCTAAGGCGGAGGATGTGCCGGAGTTGACGGATCTGCTGAACGCTATCATCCGCGCCGGTGGCACCACCGCGATGGAAGACCCGCTTGATGTCGCGCAATACGAGGACTGGTTAATTTGCGGCAAACATTGCGTGGTTTGTCATGTTGCTGTGGCGGGCGAAGAACGGCTTGGATTTCAGCAGTTGAGCGATTTCTACCCCCTGCCAGAGAGATGGCTGGGTATAGCCACCTTTACCCGGTGGCATGGCCCCGTGCGGGGAGTGGGGGGCGGTGACGAGATCGCGCACAGGCAACCAATCGCCGTGTCGTTTCTTGCAATGTCATCCCCCCGTTTTGGGAACGAAACCTGCTTCAGCCATCAGCCGGTTCGAGCCGGTTTCGATCCGCGTTTCCAGTTCCTTGATGAATTCGGCGTTCGGCAGGCCCGGTTTGATGACCGGCAAAAACTCGAACACCGCGATACCCGGCTTTCTGTAGATACTGCGGCGGGGCCAGAAGACGCCCACGTTCGTCGCCACCGGCACGCAATCCTGCCCAAGCTGGCTGTAAAGTGCGGCCGAGCCCATCTTGTAGGGCATCACAGCCCCCGGGGCGACACGCGTGCCTTGCGGATAGATGATCAACTGGCCTGCGCGTTGCCCGGCCTTCACATCCGCCATCAGTTGCGCGATCGCCTGGCCGCGTTTTCCGCGATCCACCGGAACAAAGCCCATCAGGCGCGCGTGCCAACCCAGTACCGGAATGCTGCCAAGCTCTTTCTTCATGATGAAACGCGGGGTGTCGAGCACGCTTAGCAAGGTGATGCTGTCAAGAAACGACTGGTGTTTGGAGGCGACCAGAACCGCCCCGGTCGGCACCACACCGCGCACCTCGGTGCGCAGACCCACCAGCACCACCGCCGAAAAGCGGATCCAGCGGCAGAACAGCTTCATCCAGGTGTAGGATGCATCGCGCCAGAACAGGGCCAACGGCGTGAAGGCCAGCACCAACACGGCAAGGGCCACGTACATCTGAACCACGAAAATCAGCGAGCGAAGCCATTGGATTGCGTATCTCATGTCAGTGTCCTCAACTTTGCAAATGCGGCCCGGCGTGTGGCGGCAAAGGCGATGATGGCGGCAAGCGGTGGCAGGACTGCCGGCAACAGCCAGCCCGCCCCCTGAAAGCCAAGCCCGGTCAGGAACCCGCCTGCTGCATCGGCGGATGGCAGCAGGGCAATCCCGGCCATGGCGATCAGTGCGCCGATGATGGCACCGGTCAGCGCGCGTTGGGTAAACCTTCGCACAAAGGCCCGGGCAATGTAGGTATCGCGCGCCCCGACCAGCCGCAGCACCTTGAGGATCGGCGCGTTCGCCTCTAAGGCGGCATTCGCGGCCAGTGTGATCATCGCGGCCATCGCTGCAAGGATCAGCACGATGGACACCACGCCCAGCAGCCGCAGCCTTTGCGCTGCCTCGGCCAGCGGTCTGCGCCAGCGGGTGTGATCATCCAGACTTGCGCCCGGGGCCTCGGCCACCAGCCGCTGGCGCAGACCTTCGCCGTCGTAGCCGGGGTCGGCCTCGGTCAGTTCGATCAGCCGGGGCACCGGCAATTGGTCCAGCGGCAGATCGGCGCCAAACCAGGGTTCCAGCAGCTTTTTCTGTTCGTCATCTGTCAGCGCGCGGGCCGATGCGACGCCGGGCGTCGCCTTCAGAATATCCAGCACGCGCAGGGTTTGCGCCTCCATCTGATCACCCGATGCAGAGATACGGATGGTTGCGGTACGTGACAGCGCATCCGACCAGCGGTCGGCCAGCCGCCCCGATGCCAGCGACAGCGCCAGCGCGAAAACCGCAAGAAACGTCATCGCACCGGCGGTGAACAGCGTCAGCCAGGCCGAAAGGCCGGTAGATGGCACCACGCGGTCGGCCTGCGCGTCGCCTTTCAGCATGGCGACAAGTTGGGCGCGGTTCACAGGTCTGCCCCGGCAAGCTGGACGCGGCGGTTCTGAATGCGCAAGACCCGGGCGGCAACCTGCGCCTTGGCCGATCTGATCAAGTTCATATCGTGCGTGGCGACCAGAACCGTCTTGCCCATCTTGTTCAACTCCACCAGCAACTTCAGCAGACGCAAGGACATCTCCCAATCGACATTGCCGGTGGGTTCATCGGCGAGGATGACATCAGGTGCCGTGATTACAGCGCGGGCAAGAGCTGCGCGCTGGCGTTCGCCCCCCGACAGGGACGGTGGCAACGCATTTGCATGATGGCCAAGCCCGACCCATGACAACAGATCAGACAGATCCTGCGGTTGATCGGGGTATCCCGCCACGGTCATCGGCAGGCTGACATTCGCGGCAATCGTCAGATGATCCAGAAACTGGCAATCCTGATGCACCACCCCCAGCCTGCGGCGCGTCAGCGCGACATCATCCCGGCCAAGTGCGCGGACGTTGCGATCAAACAAAGTGATTTCGCCCGTGGTTGGCAACAGTTCGGCATAGCACAACTTCAGAAACGTTGATTTGCCCGACCCGGACGGCCCGGTCAGGAAATGGAACGAGCCCGGTGCCAGCCGCAACGTCACTTCTGACAGAAGGTCCGCGCCACCATAGCCATAGGCCACGTTTTGAAATGCAATCACGCCTGTGCCCCGCCTGCAACGATTGGCGCACCATCGCGCGTCGGCGCGGGGGTTTCAATCGGCAGAGCGCCAAAAGTTGGTGACAAAAGCTTGGAGTTACCCTGTATGATTGCTACAAGGCACGAATAAAGCGCGAATATCTGCGCATGGGACATGAACGAATGCGGCTGATTTGCCCGAATTGCGATGCTGAATATCAGGTCGATGATGCGGCAATCCCGGAGACGGGCCGTGACGTGCAATGTTCGAACTGCGGGCATGCCTGGTTTCAACTGCCCCCCGACGCCGAGATTGCGCGCGAGGCGGAAGAGGAACTATTCGGCGATGCGCAGGTCACTGCGGACCAATCCGCCCCGCCGGAACCTGCCGAGGCGGCACCAGATCCGGTGATCGCGGATCCCGCATCCGACGATCCTGCACCGGAAGAAGCGGTGCCGAAAGATACTCCCGCTCCAGTCGTCGCCCGCCAGACATTGGCCGAAAGCGTGCTGTCAGTTCTGCGCGAAGAGGCCGAGCGGGAAACGGCCGTGCGCCGCGATCAGGACGCCGCAGCGCGCACCGCAGATGCCCCCGAGCGACTCGAGACACAGACCGAATTTGGATTGAGCGAGACCGCCCAACCCGAGCGTACCAGCGCAGCCGCCCGCCACATTGCGAGGCTGAAGGGGTCCGATCCCGATATGTCGCCGGCGCCGGGACCCAAGACGGCCGCCCGCCGCGATCTGTTGCCCGACATTGACATGATCAATTCCACCCTGCGCACCGAGACCGACCGTGTGCAGGCCGAGATGGATGATATCGACGCACTTCCCACCATCAGACCCCAACGCGCCGGGTTCCGGTCCGGTTTCGTGCTGATGATCGTGCTCGCCGTTGCATGCGCAATGGCCTACATCATGGCGCCCCGGATCATCGCCCAGATTCCGGGATCGGCACCGGGCATGCGGGCCTATGTCGCAACCGTGGATCAGGGCCGGCTTTGGCTGGATGGTTTGATGAAGTCGGCAAGCGGGTCGCTGCGCGGTTTAAGCGGCGACGGCAACTGATCAGTGCGGCCCGGGTCGCCCGGTCATGGGCATTTGGGTTTGTCTTCTATCAACCGCTCATCGTGCCTGAATGGGCGGTATTATCTCATCCGTTGGCGCGCGATGAGCGGTAGCACTTTAGCGCGGGCAGGGCGTGGTCCGGCACCGGTCAGAACAAATCGAGCAACCGCTTGAGGTAATCGCGTTCCTGTTCAGGGCGCAGTTGGTCACCCGATCTGCGGCGAATTTCGTCCAGCAGGTCCTGTGCCTTGCGGTAGACATCTTCGCCCTGCAGCATATTGCGATCGGACCCGATGCGCGCGCTTTCACCGGGTTCGCGGCCCAGTGGATCACGCCGTGAACTGGGGTCATCGCGCCCGAAGGCTTCACCCTCCTCGGCCTGTCCTTCGCGTTGCTGGTCTTGCGCAAGTGCCTCGCCCAGATCGCGCATGCCTTCGCGCAGTGCCTCCATCGCTTCGGCCTGCCGGTCAAGCGCGCCTGCGATGTCGTCGTTACGCAAGGCGCGTTCGGCTTCTTCCATGGCGCGGCCAGCGTCGTCAAGGTTGCGACGGCCTGCCTCGCCACGTTCCGACCCGCTGCCCGGCAGGTTGCGGTTGTTCAATTCCCCCAGCCGGTCGCGCAGATCCTGCTGGCGTTCGGCGAGACTGCGGCCATCGGTGCCGGGTTGCCGATCACCGTCATTGCCCTGACCTTGCTCGTCCCCCTCGCGGCCCTGATCGCCGGGTTGATCGCCTGGCTGGGGCGCACCTCCCTGGCCGGGTTGACCGTCTTGCAGATCTCGAAACGCATCATCCGACAGGCCCTGCTGATCGCGCAACGTCTCGCCCAGATCGCGCATGGCTTGTTGACCGGGGCCACCTTGGCCCGGTTGCCCCGGACCTTGCGTCACTTGCATGTTTTCCATGAACTGGCGCAGCATTTCCATCATTTCGGCAGCTTCCGCCATGCGGCCTTCGTCGATCATCTTTTGCAACTCGTCCAGCATCTGCTGCAACTGGTCTTGCGACATCTCGACGCCAGGCTGGTTTTCCGAGGTTTGCTGATCGGGATTGCGCTGCGCCTCTTCGGCCAGTTCCTTCATGTACTGGTCAAGCGCCTGACGCATCTCATCCATCAGTTGTTCGACCTCGTCCGGGTCGGCACCGTTGCGAATGGCCTCGTCCAGCCGGTCTTGCGCGCGGCGTAGGCGTTCCAGCGCAGAGGCCAGATCGCCCTCTTCCACCAGCAGGGCTATTTCCCACAGCTCATCGGCGATCTCGTCGCGCTTGGGGGTGGTCAACGCGCTTGCCTCGGCCTCCAGTTGGCGCAACGCGACGCGCAGCCGCAGATAGGCGCGCTGATTGCGGATGAAGCCTTCGGGCCGGTGGGTCACGGCCTTCAGCACTTGAACCACTGTCGGCGCATTGCTGCGGGTCCACAGGATATCGCGCCGCGCTTCGATCAGGGCGGCGGCGAGCGGGTCAAAGAAACGCCTTCCGGGCAGCGTCACCATGACTGGGTCGGCGATGCCCGCCTGCAAGGCTGCGTCGGCCACAGTGAAGGTCATCGAAACGGGCAGGTTGGCGAACGGATGCTTCGACAGATCATCGATCAGCGTTTCGGTGAATTTCGCCCGATCCCCGGTGATCGGCATCGGCAGATCCAGTGTGACAGGCTCCCGCGGTTCGGGGTCTGCGGCAAGCCCGAAGCGGCGATCGACTGATGGCGGATCAAGGTCGATGACAACCTGGCCCGATGTCACGCCGTAATCGTCGGCGGCACTGAAGCTTTGGGTGAAACGGCCGTCCGCCTCGCGCCCGATCTTGCCGCTGACCTCGACGGTCGGGGCTGCGTCAGGCAGGGCGGTGATCGTCCAGTCCCGCCCACCGGGGCCTTCGATGCCGATGGTGCCGTTCTGCAAAACCTCAAAATCCTGCACCGGGCTTGAGGCAGGCGCGGGCGTTGTGCTGGCTGATACGGTTTCGGTCAGCACCAGACCACCAACCTCGCCATACAGGCGGAATTGCAGTCGCGTGCCCTTGGGCAGCGACAGTTCGGCCTGCCCGATATCGTTCAAGTACAGGGAAGGTTTGCCGGTATATGCGGGCGGTTGCGCCCAGCCTTCCCATGTTGGGCCGGAGGCAAGGGCTGCCGCACCGCCCGGGCCAAGACCTGCCACCGACGCAACCCGCCAGAGCGAGCCGAACAGCACCGCCATCACCAGCGCAGTCAGGGCGACATAACGCAGCGCAAAAGGATCACGCCGGGCCAAGCGCAGGTTTGGCTGCACGGCGCGGGCGGCAGCCACACGCCTGGCCATGCGCGCCAGATGTACCTGCCAGACCGCCCGGGACGATGGATCGTCGCCGCCAAGCGCCTGTTCGTCATTCAGTGCCGCAATCGGCTGGCCGGGAAGTCGCGCATCAAGGCGGGCATAGGCGTCAGCCTCGACGGGGCGGCGAAACGCCCTTAGGC
>JANOGW010000040.1:0-54459 GCA_031406155.1 Pseudorhodobacter sp. | reverse complement strand
GGCTGTCTGCCCCCCGGACCCCCCGAGGATATTTGTGAACAGATGAAATCCGCAGTGAAAGAGCGGTTGATCGCGCAAGCCCTGGAGGAGGGGTTTTCCAAGGTCGGTATCTGCGCGCCGGATGCGGTGCCGGAGGCTGGGGGGCGACTCCGGGCGTTTCTGCAGGCCGGGCATCACGGGCAGATGACGTGGCTGGTCGAGCGCGAGGCATGGCGCGGGTCGGCGGCTGCGTTGTGGCCTGAGGCGCGGTCGGTGATCATGTTGGCCGAGGTTTACACGCCTGAGGCTGATCCGCTGGCGGTGCTGGGACGCCGTGATCTGGGGGCGGTCAGTGTCTATGCACAGGGACGCGATTATCATGATCTGGTGAAGCGCCGGCTGAAGCGGTTGGGGCGCTGGCTGGTGTCGGAGACGGGGGCGGAAATCAAGGTGTTCGTCGATACCGCGCCGGTGATGGAAAAGCCGCTGGCGCAGGCAGCAGGACTTGGCTGGCAGGGCAAGCACACGAATCTGCTAAGCCGCGATCTGGGCAACTGGTTTTTTCTGGGGGCGATTTTCACGACGTTGGAGTTGCCGAAGGATGAGGGCGAGGTTGACCACTGCGGGACCTGCACCGCCTGTCTGGACATCTGCCCGACAAAGGCGTTTCCGGCACCTTACCGGCTGGATGCGCGGCGGTGCATTTCGTATCTGACGATCGAGCATAAGGGGCCGGTGGATGAGGACCTGCGCGGACTGATGGGCAACCGTGTTTACGGCTGTGATGATTGTCTTGCGGTATGCCCGTGGAACAAGTTTGCCAGGGCTGCGACCGAAATGGGCTATCAGCCTCGTGTCGGCGCGCCGCAACTGGCCGATCTTGCAGGATTGGACGACGCAGGGTTTCGGGCGCGGTTTGCCGGTAGTCCGATCAAGCGGATCGGGCGTGACCGGTTCGTGCGCAATGTGCTTTATGCGATCGGAAATTCTGGGCTGCCTGCATTGTGCGAAGTGGCGGCACGCTTGCTGGGGGACCCAGATCCGGGCGTTTCGGATGCGGCGATCTGGGCGGTTGGGCAATTGTCTGGCGCGGCAGGCGATGGCGATCAGAACGACCGGGTCAGTCGACCTTCAGCCGGCTGAAGCGAGGCTCTGCCAGGCTGACTTTCTGAAGGAATTGATGCCGCGGCAGATCTTGCACCGCAGGCGCATGCTCGGCAGGCATGTTCTGCGACACGGCCTCCCGCAGGGTTTTGCGCATCAATGCGATCCTTCGGCCAGCGCGGGCCTTTACGCACATATTGTCCATACTCGTCAAACCCCACTGTGTTTACGTCAAAACTCAGGCGTATCTCCCATGAATGGGCAGCAGTGGGGCGATTTTGTGGCACAAATGCGGCAAAACAGGGCCCAAATAATGGCATGATCAAGGCAGGTAACCCTGGGGTTGACAGGCGCAACCTGTGGATAGGACGGTGTGCGGTACGCTCCGCCTAAGCGGGTTTCTGCCCAAGCGGTGACCGCAAAGCAGGGGGTGACCCGGCATTTGAAAACGCGCCTTTGGACACGGTCGATTCGGGCGTAAGGTCAACTTGTCAAAAAAATGGGAGGACGAGATGAGCAAGCATATCTTCGATCATCAACGCGAATCCAAGACCGGTAGGATGCGGCATTTTCTGCGCATTGCACGCCGCGTCCAGACCACATGGCACCGCAGCGAGGAAAAGGTCGGCAGCACGCGCGTCGTGCAATTCTGCCGGATTGCACGGGGGCGGATGGCCTAGCGGGGAAGGAAGCAGGGTGCGCAAGATCTGCGCGCCCTGACGTTTGTGACGTGTCTTACGACCGCACCATCTTTTCGTAGTCGGTTGAAATCTGCTGGGTCAGAGCGCCCACTTCGAAATTGTAGTCGCCGATCTGGCCCACAGGCGTCACTTCGGCGGCGGTGCCGGTCAGCCAGCATTGCTGGAAGCCTTCGAGTTCGGCGGGCAGGATGTGGCGTTCGTGAACCTTGATGCCCTTTTCGCGCAGCATGCCGATGACGGTTTGCCGGGTGATACCGTTCAGGAAAGCGTCGGGCAAGGGGGTATGAACCTCGCCGTCTTTGACGAAGAAGATGTTGGCCCCGGTCGCCTCGGCCACGTAGCCGCGATAGTCGAACATCATGGCGTCTGAGCAGCCTTTCGCCTCGGCCGCGTGTTTAGACATGGTGCAGATCATGTAAAGCCCGGCGGCCTTGGCGGCGTGTGGGATGGTTTCGGGCGACGGGCGTTTCCACTTGGCGATATCAAGCTTCGCGCCCTTCATCTTGGCGTCGCCGTAATAGTTGCCCCATGTCCAGACGGCCACGGCCATGCGGATGGGGTTTCTGAGGGATGCTACACCCATGTCTTCCCCAGCCCCTCGCCAGGCAATGGCGCGTACATACGCATCTGTCAGGTTGTTGGCCTTTAGCGTGGCTTCTTTCGCGGCCTCAATCTCGGCGACCGAATAGGGCAGCGGCATGTCAAGGTATTCGCCCGATTTGCGCAGGCGTTCGGAATGTTCGACCGACTTGAAGATCTTGCCGTTGTAGCACCGCTCGCCCTCGAACACCGATGACGCATAGTGCAGGGCGTGGGTCAGGATATGGACATTGGCGGCGCGCCAATCGACCAGTTTGCCATCCATCCAGATCTTGCCATCGCGATCATCATAGCCTGCCATCGTGTCCTCCAACCCATCCAGATTTGCGAATGTTGCGCAGAATAAGTCCGGTTCGGACATAATATTGCGCCAAATCGTCGTTTGGCTATCAGTTGAGTCTTGGAAAGTCAACAACGCTGTCCTAAAATGTTGCCATAGTGACGGAGGATCAGATGGCAAGCGGGTTACCAGGGCAGGACGGCGGAGAGGGCTTGCTGTTCCTGACGGATGAGCAGGTTCGCAAGGGCATCGAGGCGATGTTTTTTGCCTATCGTGCTTTCACGGCGGACCCGGATCGCATTTTGGAAGGGATGGATTTTGGCCGCGCGCATCACCGCGCGATCCATTTCATTCATCGCAGTCCGGCGACAACGGTCAGCAATCTGTTGATGATTTTGGGTGTGACAAAGCAAAGCCTGAACCGGGTGTTGCGCAGTTTGATCGACAATGGTCTTGTAGAGGCTCGGGTTGGCACGCGCGACAAGCGCGAGCGACATTTGCATTTGACCGAAAAGGGTTTGGCGTTGGAGCGATCGTTGTCAGATGCCCAGCGGGCGCGCATGCGGTCCGCCTACCGTGCGGCGGGGCCCGCTGCCGTGCAGGGGTTTCGTCAGGTGCTGGAGGCGATGATGGATCCCGAACTGCGCCGGCAGTTTCAGACCCTGAAGGAGGGTGGCGTATGAGCGAGCCGCAAATGCATTTGCTGGTCGTTGACGATGACGAGCGTATTCGAGGATTGTTGCAGAAGTTCCTGATGCGGAACGGGTTTCTTGTGACCATAGCGCGCGATGCGGCACAGGCGCGAAGGCTGCTTGCGGGGCTGGAATTTGATCTTTTGGTGCTGGATGTGATGATGCCGGGCGAAGATGGCATTGCCCTGACCCGCGATCTGCGGGCCAGATCGACGGTGCCAATCTTGCTGCTGACTGCCAAGGGCGAGACGACGAACCGGATCGAGGGGTTCGAGGCAGGGGCGGATGACTATCTGGTAAAGCCGTTCGAGCCGAAGGAATTGTTGCTGCGCATCAATGCTATTCTACGCCGGGTGCCGATTGCAAAGGCGGCTGATGTGGGCCCGAAAGTGCTGCATCTGGGGGATGTGCGCTATGATCTGGACCGGGGTGAGATGTGGCGAGGGGCCAATCCGGTACGGCTGACAGCAACCGAGGCTGCCCTGATGAGGATATTTTCGGCGCAAGCGGGCAATGCGGTCAGCCGCGAAAAGCTGGTTGGCGATCTGGGGTCTGGCGACGGGGCAGCGCAGGAACGCGCGGTGGATGTGCAGATCACCCGATTGCGCCGCAAGATCGAGGCGGATCCGAAACAGCCGCGCTATTTGCAAACGGTGCGGGGCGAGGGGTATATGCTTGCCCCGGATTGAGAGGGATGGGCAGGGCTGCCTGCCCTCCGGTCGGTTCTCGAACCTATGGCGGACCGACCGGCAACCCCACCCGGGTATATATTGAACAGAAGAGTAGGGTTGGTTGTGGTTACCGCAGTCTATACTCACAACGATTGCTTGTTGCATCTGACGCCGCCGGGGCATCCCGAACGGGTGGACCGGCTGGCTGCGGTGATACGCGGATTGTCGGATTTGGCGGTTGATCACCGGCAAGCGCCGATGGGGGCCGACGCGGATGTGTTGCGGTGCCATCCGGCGCGGTATTTGAGCCGGGTGCGGGGGGCTGTGCCAGAGGCAGGCTTTGCGCAGATGGATGGAGATACGTATTTGTCGCCGGGATCGCTTGATGCGGCTTTGCGGGCGGTTGGTGGGGTTTGTGCAGCCGTCGATGCGGTAGTCGCAGGGCAGGTGCGCAATGCTTTTGTGGGCTGCCGCCCGCCGGGGCACCATGCGGAACGCGAAACCGCGATGGGTTTTTGCCTGTTCGGCACGGTGGCGATTGCGGCCAAGCGGGTGTTGGATGTGCATGGCTTGACCCGTGTGGCGGTGGTGGATTTTGATGTGCATCACGGCAACGGTACGCAGGATCTGTTGTGGGAAGAGGCGCGGTGTCTGTTCATCTCCAGCCATCAGATGCCGCTTTATCCGGGGTCGGGGGCGGCGAATGAACGCGGCGCGTTTGGGCAGATCGTGAATATCCCGCTGGCCGAAGGAACGGGCGGGGCGGAAATGCGGGCGGTTTATGAAGCGGTGGCGTTGCCTAGGTTGCAGGAATTTGCGCCGGAATTAATCTTGGTTTCTGCCGGGTTCGATGCGCATCGCGATGATCCGCTGGGTGGCTTGCGATGGACTGCCAATGATTATGCTTGGTTGACGGGGCGGATTTGCGATGTGGCGGAGGCGTCGGCGCAAGGGCGCGTCGTCTCGACACTCGAGGGCGGATATGATCTTGATGCTCTGGAAGACTGCGTTGCGGCGCATGTAGGGATTTTGGCGGAGCGGGGCTGATGAGCGAGAAAAAGATCGCCGAGATGAGTTTTGAAGATGCGATGCTGGCGCTGGAACAAGTGGTATCGGCGCTTGAAAAGGGCGAGGTGCCGCTGGAACAGAGCATCGCCTTGTACGAACGCGGTGCGGCGTTGAAGGCGCATTGCGCGGGCAAGCTGCGCGAGGCAGAGGAAAAGGTGGAACTGATCCGCACTGCCGAGGGCCGCGCCGTGGGTGTGACCCCGGTGGAGGGGATGTGAACTTTGCCGATGTTCTGGGCCGCGATGCCGGGCTGATCGAGACGCGGCTGGATGCGGCGCTGGCGGGCAAGGCCGATCTGCCGGTGGTGCACGCGATGCGCTATGCCGTGCAAGGCGGCAAGCGGTTGCGCGGGTTTCTGGTGCTGGAAAGCGCGCGGATGCTGGGGGTGGCCGAGAGCCGCGCCATTGCGGCGGCGGCGGCGATTGAGGCTTTGCATGCCTATAGCCTGATCCATGACGATCTGCCCTGCATGGATGACGATGATATGCGACGCGGGCAGCCGACTGTGCATATCAAATGGGACGAGGCGACGGCGGTTCTGGCTGGCGATGCGCTGCAGACACTGGCATTTGAATTGCTGGGGAATGCGGCGCTGGGGGCTGCCGAGGTGCGGATTGCGCTGGTGACCGGGTTGGCGCGGGCTGCGGGGGCCGAGGGTATGGTGCTGGGGCAGGCGCTGGACATTGCCGCCGAGACCGCTGTGGTGCCGTTGAACCTTGATCAGATTACGGCGTTGCAGGCGGGCAAGACCGGTGCGCTGATCGGTTGGGCGGCGCAGGCGGGGGCGGTGATGGCGGGGGCAGACCCTGCTCCGCTCGGGCGCTATGCCACGGCATTGGGGCTGGCGTTTCAGATTGCCGATGACATCCTCGATGTGACAGGTGATGCAGCGGTTGCCGGCAAACGGTTGCGCAAGGATCAGGCGGCGGGCAAGGCTACGTTCGTATCATTGCTGGGGCTGGATGGCGCGCGGGCGCGGGCGGCGGCGCTGGTGGCCGAGGCGGAAGCGGCGTTATTGCCCTATGGTGCGGCGGCGGAAAACTTGATTGCGGCAGCGCGGTTCGTTATTGCGCGGCATAGCTAACTGCTGAGAGAGACAATGACCGACAGACTGAAGACGCCGACACTTGATCTTGTCAATCTGCCTGCAGATCTGAAGCGGTTGACTGACCGTCAGTTGCGCATGCTGGCGGATGAATTGCGGGCCGAGACAATCTCGGCGGTGTCGGTGACGGGCGGCCATCTGGGCGCGGGCTTGGGCGTGGTCGAACTGACAGTGGCGTTGCATGCTGTGTTCGACGCGCCGCGCGACAAGATCATCTGGGATGTGGGCCACCAGTGTTATCCGCATAAGATATTGACCGGGCGGCGGGAACGTATTCGCACGTTGCGTATGGAAGGCGGGCTTAGCGGGTTCACCAAGCGGTCGGAAAGCCCTTATGACCCGTTCGGGGCGGCGCATTCCTCGACGTCCATTTCGGCGGCACTTGGCTTTGCGGCGGCGCGCGATCTGGGTGGCGATGTCGGCGATTGCGTGGCGGTGATCGGCGATGGCGCGATGTCGGCGGGCATGGCGTTTGAGGCGATGAACAACGCGGGCCATCTGAAAAAGCGGCTGTTCGTCATCCTGAACGACAACGAAATGAGCATTGCGCCGCCGGTGGGGGCGCTGTCGTCTTACCTGAGCCGCCTGTACGCCGGAGCACCGTTTCAAGAGCTGAAAGCAGCGGCGCGGGGGGCTGTCAGCCTGCTGCCGGAACCGTTTCAGGAAGGTGCGCGGCGAGCCAAGGAAATGCTGAAGGGCATGACTGTGGGCGGCACCTTGTTTGAAGAACTCGGCTTTTCCTATGTCGGGCCGATTGACGGGCATGATCTGGACCAGTTGTTGCCGGTCTTGCGCACGGCGCATGCGCGCAGTACCGGGCCGATGCTGATCCATGTCATTACTAAAAAGGGCAAGGGGTACGGACCGGCGGAAGCGGCGCGCGACAGGGGGCATGCGACGGGCAAGTTCGATGTGCTGACCGGCGCGCAGGCCAAGGCCACTTCGAACGCGCCGAGTTATACGAAAGTGTTCGCGCAAAGCCTGATCCGACAGGCGGAAAGCGATGACCGGATCGTGGCGGTGACGGCGGCGATGCCGGACGGTACCGGGCTGAACCTGTTTGCCGAACGCTTTCCGAAACGCTGTTTTGATGTCGGGATTGCGGAGCAGCACGCGGTGACGTTTTCGGCGGGGCTGGCGGCGGGTGGCATGAAGCCGTTCTGCGCGATCTATTCGACGTTCCTGCAACGCGGCTATGATCAGGTGGTGCATGACGTGGCGATCCAGCGCCTGCCGGTGCGGTTTGCCATTGATCGCGCGGGGCTGGTGGGGGCCGATGGGGCCACCCATGCCGGGGCGTTTGATGTGGCGTTTCTGGCCAACCTGCCGGGGTTCGTGGTGATGGCTGCGGCGGATGAGGCGGAACTGGTGCACATGGTGGCCACCGCTGCGGCGCATGACGCGGGGCCGATCGCGTTCCGGTTTCCGCGCGGCGATGGCACCGGGGTAGAGATGCCCACATCGGGAACTGTGCTTGAGATCGGCAAGGGCCGGATTATCCGCGACGGCGCGCGGGTTGCGATTGTCAGCTTCGGCACACGTCTGGCGGAGGTGCTGGTTGCGGCCGAGGCGTTGGCGCAACGCGGATTGGCGCCGACCGTGGCCGACGCGCGGTTCGCCAAACCGCTGGACCGGGATCTGATCTTGCGTCTGGCGGCGGATCATGAATGCCTGTTGACCATCGAGGAGGGTGCCATCGGCGGCTTTGGCAGCCATGTGGCACAGCTGTTGGCCGAAGAGGGCGTGTTCGACCGCGGGCTGACGTTCCGGTCAATGGTGCTGCCCGACAGCTTCATCGATCAGGCAAGTCCCGAGGCGATGTATGCGATCGCGGGCATGGATGCGGCAAGAATCGAGGCCAAGGTGCTGCGCACGCTGGGCGTCGCGGTGGTTGGAATGCGCGCCTGAGTCGGGCCGGGCGTCCACCAAGCCCGACTATTTGTCCGGACGCATATTGCCAGCGGGATAAAAGTTTTGAGAGAACTTTTCAAAAAATCCTGCGCAGGATTTTGGCGCAGGATCGCCCGTCAGAATGCGTTAACGATCAGGAAGATAGTCGATTTCACCAGCGCGTATGCCAAGCCGCCTACGATGGTGGTTGCGATAGCCGCTGCAATGCACCCTGCCACGATCCACACCCCGTCCCGCTCCAGCAACCCGAGCGCCAGAATGCAGATGGCGATTGAGGGCAGCATGTTGCCGAACGGGATCGGCAGGATCAGCACCAGGGATAAGAACAGGCATAGCGCACCGATCAGCCGCTGTGCGGGCGGGCTGACCAGCAGCCAGAAGCGGTGCTTCAGCATCCGTTCGGCGCGGGCGATCCATGGGATCGCGCGGGTGACCAGATTGATGAACGTCTCTCTGGCGATTGACCGGTTGGCGATGAAGGGCGGCAGCCATGGCGTGCGGCCCAGCATAAGTTGCGTTGCAAGATAGATCAGTGGCAGACCCAGGATACCCGCCAGACCAGGGGGGGATGGCAGAACGTTGGGAAATGCAAAGACCAGCAGCAGTGCCCCCACGGCCCGCCCTTCGAGCGCATGCAGAAGATCACCGACAGAGATTCGCTCGCCCGTGCTTTCCTGCGCGATGGTTTGCAGGATTTCCGACAGTTTGCGCGCGGCTGGCTTTGGCCCAAGCCGCAGACGACCGACCCGCAGCAACGTCTCTCGTTCTGCTGCAGGGTCGGCAGTGCCTGTTTCGACAGGTGGCTCGGCGTTCATCGGGGACCTACCTTTGCGAAGGCGTACTGCCCGGCAAGATATGAGGTCGAAAGGCTTTCGCCGCAAGGCCGGTTGATCACATAGACGGCGCCCAGGATTGTCCCCGGGCGCGGTACTGGCGCAAGAATCCCTACTTTGTTTCGAGCGCTGTCGGGGCATCGTTTTTTGACCGCCACAGCGAATAGAGAATGCCGATGGTTAGGATGGCGAAAGTGATGCCAAGCGACCAGCTTGCCGGGAATTTTGCCCAGCCAAACAGATCGGCCACGAAGACTTTGGACCCGATGAACACCAGAAGGATCGCCAGCGCATACTTCAGATAGTGGAATCGGTGCAGCACGGCGGCCAGCGCGAAATACAGCGCACGCAGGCCGAGAATGGCAAAGATGTTCGATGTGTAGACGATGTAGGGATCGGTGGTGATGGCGAAGACGGCGGGCACGCTGTCGACCGCGAACACCAGGTCGGCGATCTCGATCAAAACCAGCGCCAGGAACAGCGGCGTCATGAACCGTGTCATCTGGCCGGTCTTCGGATCGGGTTGCTGGACGAAGAAATTGTTGCCGTGCAAGGTGTCCGTCACCTTGAACCGCTTGCGCATGAATTTCAGCACCGGATTGGTGTTCAGATCCATCTCGCGTTCGTCGGTTACCAGCATCTTGATGCCGGTGAAGATCAGGAAGGCGGCGAAGATGTACAGGATCCAGCCATATTGGGCGACCAGCGTCGCCCCCACCCCGATCATGATGCCGCGCAGCACGATCACGCCCAGAATACCCCAGAACAGCACGCGGTGCTGGTATTGGCGCGGAATGGCGAAATAGCCAAAGATCAGCGCGATGACAAAAACGTTGTCCAGCGCCAGCGTTTTCTCAACCACAAAGGCGGTCAGGTATTCGGCGGCGGACTGCGATCCGAACTGCCACCAGACAAACCCGCCAAAAGCAACGCCCAGAGTGATGTAAAGCGAAGACAGCTTCAGGCTTTCCGCAACGCCGATCTCGTGATCAGTCTTGTTCAGAATGCCAAGGTCGAAGGCCAGCAAGGCCACAACGATGCCAACAAATGAAAACCACAGCCAAAGCGGTGTTCCAAGAAAGAGAGTGTAGACCAGGGTATCCATGTGCGCCTCTTGCGGTTTAAAAGTGCGTTTGGAACTGCCCTGACAGGATGGTCCGGGCTGGCACCGAGCGCGCTCGATGCGGTCCGACATCACGACGCATCTGTCGTCAGAGGGGCCCGGTCCGCACCCCGCATGTGGAGGTCAGGACGTGGTTTGGCAAGGCAGTTTGCACAAATACTTCGCCCGCCTACGGCAGATGTTGCCGCCGGGCCACGACTTACGCCTTGGCGTCGGTGGCCAGCAGAGCCGAAAGGCCGGCGCGGAAATTGGGGTGGATCAGGCGGACGCCAAGCTCGGCCTTGATCTTGTCGTTTCGCACCCGCTTGCTTTCGGCATAAAAGCTGCGCGCCATCGGTGTCATTTCGGCATCGCCATAGGCAACGGCGGGGGGTGGTGGCAGGCCCAGCAGGCTTGCGGCATGGCCGATCACGTCTTGTGGCGGGGCCGGGTCGTCGTCGCAGACGTTATAGATTGCGCCGGGGTCCGGCTGGCGGATCGAGGCTTCCAGCACCTGCGCGATATCGTCGACATGCACGCGGCTGAAAACCTGACCCGGCTTGATGATGCGGCGCGCGGTGCCGTCACGCACCTTTTCGAACGGGCCGCGACCGGGGCCATAGATGCCAGCCAGCCGAAAGATGTGCAAAGGCAGGCCGAGCGCCTGCCACTCGCGTTCAGCGACAACGCGCTGGCGGCCCCGATCGGTGCCGGGTGTCAGGGGGGTTTGTTCATCAACCCAACCGCCGGCATGATCGCCGTAAACGCCCGTGGTGGACAGATAGCCGACCCAGATTGCGCGGGCGGCGGCAATTTGCCCGGCATGCGGGGCCAGCACCGGGTCGCCCGCAGGGCCCGGTGCGATGGACGACAGGATATGGCTTGCGCGCGTCAGGGCCGGTATTAGATCGGTACCGGGCCACAGCAGCGGCTCGACACCCTGATCGGCCAATCGGGCCAGCCCGGCGGGATCGCGCGTGGTGCCGATGATATGCCAGCCTTGCGGGATCAGCAGCCGTGCAAGGGCCTGCGCCGAGTAGCCATGGCCAAGGGTAAGCAATGTCTGTGTCATGGCCGCACTATCCGCTGGCCCCGTAGTGCAATGCAAGGCCCCCGGTGGTGCACCGCAGGTCGCAGATTGCGTGCATCATATGTCACGGAACTGTTGGTATGTGCGCATATCCGGGCGGGGCTTGATCCCGCAGGGCGCATTGGTGCACTGTGGGCGATCTTTAGAAGAAAGACGCCATGATATCTCTTGATCACAATTTCCCGATTCTTTCGCCAGAACCGATGATGCCTGAAGCCTTTGTCGATGCCGAGGCCGCCGTAGACCGTCTGGAAGCCCTGTACCAGCAGGCCACCGAGTTTTTGTCGGATCATTTCAGCACCGCCGTGATGGGTACGCGGCCGCACTCGCGCGTGCGTGCGTTTTATCCCGAGATCCGGCTGACAACGACCAGCTATGCCAAGACGGATTCGCGCCTCAGCTATGGCCATGTGGCCGGACCGGGCTCCTATTCAACCACCGTGACACGGCCCGATCTGTTCAGGAATTACCTGATCCAGCAGATCACACTGCTGGTGCAGAACCACGGTGTCGCGGTCACCATTGGTGCCTCTGAAACACCGATCCCGGTGCACTTTGCGGTTGCTGGCAACCCTGCGGTTTCGGTGCCGCAAGAGGGTGTCCTGGATTTTTCGCTGCGCGATGTGTTCGACGTGCCGGATCTGGCCACGACGAACGACGACATCGTCAATGGGGTGCGGCTTACCCATCCTGACGGGTCTGCGCCCTTAGCCCCGTTTACCGCCCAGCGTGTCGATTATTCACTGTCGCGGCTTAGCCACTACACGGCGACCGAGCCCCGGCATTTCCAAAACCACGTGCTGTTCACCAACTATCAGTTCTATGTCGATGAATTCGAAGCCTATGCACGCACCGTTCTGGCTGACCCCGCAGGCGGCTATACCGCGTTTGTCGGTACCGGCAACCATGAGATTACCTCACCCGAGCAGGCTTTGCCAAAGTCCGACAAGACGCCGCAGATGCCAACCTATCATCTGAAACGCGCTGACGGGCAGGGTATCACACTCGTCAATATCGGGGTCGGGCCCAGCAATGCCAAGACGGCGACCGATCATATCGCGGTGCTGCGTCCACACGCCTGGTTGATGGTCGGCCATTGTGCGGGCCTGCGCAACAGCCAGAGCCTTGGCGACTTTGTGCTGGCACATGCCTATCTGCGCGAAGACCATGTGCTTGACGCCGATCTGCCAGTCTGGGTGCCAATTCCCGCACTTGCCGAAATACAGATCGCCCTCGAAGAGGCGGTCGAAGAGGTGACAAGGCTTGAAGGATACGAGTTGAAGCGCATCATGCGGACCGGCACCGTTGCCACGATTGATAACCGCAACTGGGAATTGCGCGATCAGTCGGGGCCAGTGCGGCGACTTTCGCAATCGCGCGCGATTGCACTGGATATGGAAAGTGCAACCATTGCCGCCAACGGGTTCCGGTTCCGCGTACCCTATGGCACGCTTTTGTGCGTGTCCGACAAGCCGCTGCACGGCGAGTTGAAACTGCCGGGAATGGCAAGTGCGTTCTACAAGACGCAGGTTGCGCGGCATCTGCAGATCGGCATTCGCGCGATGGAACGGCTAAGGGAGATGCCGCTTGAACGGTTGCACAGCCGGAAGTTGCGCAGTTTCGAGGAAACCGCCTTTCTGTAAAGCGGCGAAAAGCGGCTGTATTAGGCCAAATTGGTTGGAATCCGCTTGATTTGCCCGGCAAAACCCTGTGTAGCGGAGCACGCCGCCCGTATCGGGCCGAAACAGACCCTGGGGACAAGATCAGGGTCAGGAAAATGGGAGACATGAAATGTCCAAACCGATGACCAAGACACAGTTGATCGCTGCCGTCGCCGATGCGATGGGGGCGGACAAGAAAACTGCGGGCGCGGCACTGGATGCGATTGCCGCCGTGGTGACACGCGAAGTGGCCGGCGGGGGCACAGTCGTTGTTCCGGGTCTGGGCAAGGTGGCGTGCCGCGCGCGGCCCGAACGTCAGGTGCGTAACCCCGCAACGGGCGAAACCATGACCAAGGCCGCTGACCGTCAGGTGAAATTCGCAATCGCGAAATCGCTGAAAGACAGCGTGAACTGAGACCCCCGCAAGGGTGGGTCGGTAGAATTCGGGCCGTTCCTTTGGGACGGCCCTTTTTTTTGTTGCAAGGGCAGACAACGTGGATCTTCGCGCAATTCTGATGGGCGTCTGTTTTTCGGTCATGTGGTCATCGGCTTTCGCAACGGCACGGATCATCGTGGCTGATGCGCCGCCGTTGCACGCGCTTGCGTTGCGGTTCCTGCTGTCGGGCCTGATTGCGGTGGGTCTGGCCCGTCTGCTGGGGCAGACTTGGCACCTGACCCGCGCGCAGTGGCGGGCGACGGCGGTGTTCGGCATTTGCCAGAACGGGATTTACCTTGGCCTCAACTTTGTCGCCATGCAGTCGATAGAGGCGTCTCTGGCCTCGATCATCGCCTCGACAATGCCGCTGCTGGTGGCAGTGCTGGGGTGGATGGCTTTTGGCGACAAGGTGCGACCATTGGCGATGGCCGGGCTTCTGGCCGGCGTGGTTGGCGTCTCTATCATCATGGGGTCGCGCCTGAATGGCGGTGTCGATGGAATGGGTCTGGTCTTTTGTGCCATCGGTGCGTTGGCTCTGGCGGTGGCGACCCTGACGTTGCGTGGCGCGATGAGCGGCGGCAATCTGTTGATGGTCGTCGGTTTGCAGATGCTGATAGGGTCGGTGCTGCTGGGCTGTGCTGCGCTGTTCGAAACTGGCGCGGTGCACGTAACGACGCCTTTGATCGCTGCGTTCATTTACCAGATGTTCGTGCCGGGTCTGGTTGCCACCATGGTCTGGTTTTCGCTGGTTGACCGGATAGGCGCCGTGCGCGCATCAAGTTTCCATTTCCTGAACCCGTTCTTTGGCGTGGCTACCGCCGCCCTGCTGTTGGGCGAAGCGATCCGCCCGCTGGACATGATCGGTGTCGGCGTCATCATGGCCGGCATTCTTGCTGTGCAGATATCAAAGGCGCAAGGCTAGCGTGTGATCCCGGCGTGACGCTCGCGTTTGGTAACACTTCATCACGGAAGGTTTGCATGACAATGGCGCCAGCCCGCAGCATGGTTGCCACCAAAGGAGCGGTCCCGAATGGACGTCTTACTTGCCTATCTTGCGGGGCTTTTGACCCTGATCAACCCTTGCGTGCTGCCGGTGTTGCCCATCGTGCTGACCACCGCTTTGCAGGCGCACCGTCTGGGGCCGGCGGCGCTGGCGGCGGGCATGTCACTCGCGTTCGTGACGCTGGGGCTGGGGGTGGCGGCGCTTGGGCGCAGCTTGGGGCTTGACGCCGAAACGTTGGCACAGGGCGCGGCCATCCTGATGATCGGTTTTGGGCTTGTACTGCTGGTACCGCGCTTCAATTCCGGGTTTGCCCTTGCTACCAGCGGTGTCGCGGCCCGGGCGGACGCCGGCATCGATAGGGTGGACCGGTCTGGTCTTGGCGGGCAGTTTCTGGGCGGCGCACTGCTGGGCGCTGTGTGGAGCCCCTGCGTCGGCCCGACGCTTGGCGGGGCGATATCACTGGCAAGCCAAGGGCAAAATCTGGTCTGGGCGGGTGCCATCATGCTGGGTTTTGCCGCCGGCGTCTCTACCGTCATTCTTGCCTTGGGGTACGGCGCGCGTGCCGCCCTGCAACGTCGCCGCGCGCTGATGCGCAGCATCGCAGAAAAAGCAAAGCCGATCATGGGTGTTACTTTCGTGGCCGTGGGCCTGATTCTGCTGACCGGCGCTTTACGCCCTGTCGAGACCTGGCTTCTGAACGTGCTGCCCTACTGGCTGCAAGACTTTTCCGTATCCATCTGACCAATAAGAGGTATCCTATGCAACGCCGCGATTTTATGCTGTTGACCGTCGCCGTGACCCTTGCCGCCCCGATGGCCTTTGCAGCCGAAGCCAATATCTATTCGCCGGAACTGGTGGCCGCCGAATTGGCCGCCGGCAAGACGGTGGTGCTGGATTTCACTGCCAGCTGGTGCATCAGTTGCCAATCACAGGGTCGCGCCATTCGCGCCTTGCGCGCTGCCAACCCCGCCTATGACAAGACCATTACGGTTGTCGATGTGGATTGGGACACCTACAAGCGCACTGAGCTGACCGAGAAATACGGCATCACCAGCCGTGGATCGCTGGTCTTTCTGCGCGGTGACAAGGTCATCGCACAGACATTCACCCATTCGTCCAAGGCTGATCTGAAGGCGATGCTGGATCAGGCAGCGTCGGGCGTCTGACGCATCAGCTTGCTGTCAAACCCGGTGGTGCGGGCAACCGATGGCCGCGCCATGCAGCGCGCCACCCAATCGCGGATGGCAGGGTCATCGGGTGTGGCATCTTTGAACCATGCATAGGGCGAATGCACCAGCAGATCGGCGGCGGAATAGTGCGCGCCCAACAGATAGGGCCCGTCTTTCAAAGCGGCGCTTAACTTTGCGGTCAGTTCCGATACGCCCCGGAACGTGGCAGTCAGGTAGGGGTGTGACAGCCCCGCCGCGTCACAAACCAGCACGGGTTCCATAACCGAGCCGTACCAGTGCAACCAACTGATGTAGTCGCCGCGCTGCGGATGGCCGACAGGGCGGCCAAGACCTGAATCGGGGAACATATCTGTCAGATACAGAATGATAGCACCACTTTCGCGGATCATCGCACCATCATGGATCAGGACCGGCACCTTGCTTTCAGGGTGCGGGTTCGACGGATCGGGCCCACCAGACCCATCTTGCCGCCTGATGGTGACTGGTTCGATTTTCACCCAGTCTTGAATGCCCATCTCGTCAATCAACGTGACGATGCGCGAGGATCGGGACATCGGGGAATGGATCAGGGTCAGCATCGTGTGTCCTTTCGTAGCTGTTTTTCGATGGCCCGTTATGCTACATCACTCCTGCCAGTTTCCGTCAGGATCAAGATGGCCCGTCCAGATCGCCTGCTTCGATTGTTGGATGCCTTTCGCCGCTTGCCAAAGCCGGTGACGGCGGCCCGGTTGGCGCTGGAAACCGAAGTGTCGGAACGCACGCTTTACCGCGACATTGAAACCTTGCGGGCGGGCGGTGCGTTGATCGACGGCGCTGCGGGATACGGCTACACCCTGACCGAGGACCCAGCTTTGCCGCCCCAGATGTTTTCGCAACTGGAGGTCGAGGCGTTGGTTCTGGGTCTGGCAGAGGTGCGCCAGGCCGGCGATCCGGCCCTTGCGCGCGCCGCAGAGACGGCACTGTCAAAGATCACCGCCTCATTGCCGGAACGGGTGCAACGGCAGGCCGTTCATGCCGTTCAGCGAACCTATCGGTTTGAAAGACGTCCCGCTGCGCCGGCCAACCTGGCCGACATCCGGCAAGCCTGTTGGGACGAGATGGCCGTTGACATCGCCTACCGTGACAAGAACGGGCAACTCACGCAGCGGCAGATCTTGCCCTTGTCAGTGGTGTTTCTTGATCGCACATTGATGGTGCTGGGATGGTGTTGCCTGCGGCAGGACTTCCGCCGGTTTCATCTGCACCAGATCGAGGCTTTTCAGGTGACGCTGACCAGCTTTCGCCCGCGCCGCGTGCCCTTGCTACGCGAGTTCATACAACGAATGCAAATGGCAGTTCAAAGCCCCGCGACCACAACCGGCGAACAAGAATTTTCATAAAATTCTTCGCAAATTTCTTAAGCAAGAAATTTGTCCTGGCCGATATGGCCACGCTGACCCCCGGTCTGGCCGCGATCCAGCAGCAGGTGATCAAGGATCACGCAAGCCATCATCGCCTCACCCACCGGAACCGCGCGGATGCCGACGCAGGGGTCGTGCCGGCCTTTGGTGATCAGATCGGTTTCCTCGCCTGCCAGCGTCACGGTGCGACGCGCTGTCAGGATCGACGAAGTCGGCTTGACCGCAAAGCGCACCACCACATTTTGGCCGGACGATATGCCGCCAAGAATGCCGCCGGCGTGGTTTGACAGATACTCCGGGCCGTCGGCACCCATTCTGATCTCGTCCGCATTCTCGACCCCGGTCAGGGCGGCCACGGCCATGCCATCGCCTATTTCCACACCCTTCACCGCGTTGATCGACATCATGGCGGCGGCAAGATCGGCATCGAGCTTGCCATAGATCGGCGCGCCAAGACCGGGGGGGACGCCCGTTGCCACCACCTCGATCACGGCACCAACCGAGTTGTGCGACCGGCGCAGGTCATCCAGATACGTGGCCCATTGGTCTGCTGCAATCGCATCCGGGCACCAGAACGGGTTAGCGTCGATCTGGGTGGCATCATAGCGGGTGCGATCGATGCCATGCGGGCCCATTTGAACCATGCAGCCGGTGATCCGCAGGTCCGGCACCAGTGACCCCAATACCGCACGCGCAATGCCGCCCGCCGCCACGCGCGATGCTGTTTCGCGCGCCGATGAACGCCCGCCACCGCGCGGGTCACGCAGCCCGTATTTCTGGTGATAGCTGATGTCGGCGTGACCGGGGCGAAAAGCCTGCGCGATATCGCCGTAGTCCTTTGACCGCTGGTCGGTGTTTTCGATCATCAACTGGATCGGGGTTCCGGTGGTGCGCCCTTCGTAAGTGCCCGACAGGATACGCACCAGATCCGCCTCTTTGCGCTGGGTGGTGAACTTGTTCTGCCCGGGTTTGCGCCGATCAAGCCAAGGCTGGATATCGCCTTCGGTCAGGGCAATGCCGGGCGGGCAGCCATCGACCGTACACCCGATCGCCGGCCCGTGGCTTTCGCCCCAGGTGGTAACGCGAAACATATGACCAAAGGTGTTGAGGCTCATGCTAACCGGCTTTCGTTGCTTGGCCAAAGCCATAAGCCATGCACCGCCAGCAATAAACCCGAAATCTGCGGGGGCGAATTCACATCCGCTAATCCGTGTAGAGTTCGGCGCCATCCCCCAGATAGCCATCCCACGCAAACCAATAGGCAACGTGCCCTGCCACCCGGGCAAGACGGCGGCCATCGCCTGCGACCAGCGCTTCTTCCTGCACTTGCCAAACAGCACCGTCGCTGCTGATCAGCTGACCGGATTTCATTGCAAATGTCAGATTTCCGCGTTCATAGGCGCGTGCAGACCGGCTGTCGGTATCACCCAGCAGCACAACGGAAAGATCGGCCACAGCATCATTGATGATAGGCTTTTTCTGAAACGCCTTCAGCGGCCATGCCTTTGCCCCGCCAAACCGGCGAATGCCAAAGACATAGTCTTTTTGCTTTTGTCGGGATTGATCTGCCAAGGCCGGAAACATCAGATCTTTCGAGGCGAAATACTCGTTGTATACCACACCCGAGCCATAGTCGCGCCGATAGCCCGTTTCCAACGCCAGAACCTGCGTTCCGGGATTGTCCCGGCGCCAATCATCCCATCTGGCAATCACAACCGGGCGCTGCACCAATTCGACGCCACTGTCAGCCAGCTTTCCGGTAACGGGCTTGCCGGTGAACTGGTTCCAAAGGCTAAGCGTCGCGCGGTCGAACATCAGCTTGTTGGACCGATAAAGGAACCCGGATGACCCGAAGACCAATGGCTTTGCGCGCCCCTTCACTTTGGTTTCATACAAAATCCCAGACCCGCACAGGGTGCAATAGGCCAGCGCCACGGGAACACCGCCGATCACCTCGTTGAACATCTCATGCCAGCCCATGATCCGCAGCGGATAGGCGCGCACATCGCCATTTATCGCCACACCAAACACCAGATCATCGTCACGCAGATAACTGGCTTCGGCCGCATCAATCAGCGCCGGGTTGTCCAGCGACGGGATGCCGTCTTTGACGACACCGCCCCAGGTAATTTCCTCGGCCCGGATCTTGGCACGATCCCTGGTCAGGTAGTCGGCACGCAGGAAGGTATCAAACTCGGGGTCGATACGAAGATAAAGGTCGCGCATGAAGTCAATGAACGAGGGGTGCGGTTCAAACTCGGGATGCTGTTCTTGCCAAAGCATCCAGTCAAACCAGTCGTTCGCCTTTGCCTCGCCGGTCAGCTGGCGCAGGGTCTGGTTGATCGCTGTCGCACGCTCGGGCACGAAGCGCAGGGCAAGGATCAAGCCTGCCGTCATATCGCGACGATTGCCGTCGCGGATGGTCGCAAGGGCCGCGTCGGCCTCGTTTGTAGCGCCGCCCGCCACGTCCCACAGCAAGCGCAACTCGGCACTCTGTTGTGCGCGCGCGGAAAGTGGCATCAGACTTAGCGCAAGGCTTGCTGCGATGAAGCGGCGTCTGCTTTGCATAATGTTCCCCCCGGTGTTTATCCCACGTTAGATCAATGCCTGATCACGGTCGCTTCAAACTGCGGTGATCTGGCCCCTTGCGCCCGTCGCGCAATTGCCTATTTTGGCCAATACCTCGGGGTGCCCAACTGGGCTGAGATGCGAAAGCGGACCCGTCGAACCTGAACCGGTTAAGACCGGCGGAGGGAAGGTGTATGGAATTCTCCATCCCGTCTCCGCCCGTCGCAGATGGAGAATGAAATGAAATCATCCTTGTTTGCTGCGGGTTTTCTGTGTTTTGCCAGCTTGGCATCGGCGGAAACCCCAGTTCTGAATGTGCTGACCTATGACAGTTTTGTCGCTGAATGGGGTCCCGGTCCGGCGGTGGAAACGGCATTCGAAGCAACTTGCGCCTGCGATTTGCGGTTTACCGCGGCGGGGGATGGGGCTGCGTTGCTGGCGCGGGTAAGGCTGGAAGGCGCTGCATCGGACGTCGATGTTGTGCTGGGCTTGGATACCAACTTGACCGCCGCTGCTACCGCCAGCGGGCTGTTCGCACCGCACGGGTTGACGCCAGCCAATGATCTGCCGGTTGACTATAACGACCCGCTGTTCCTGCCCTTTGACTGGGGCTATTTTGCCTTTGTTTATGACAAGACCAAACTTGCCACGCCGCCCACGTCGTTTGAGGCGCTGGCGGCGTCTGACATCAGCATCCTGATCCAGGACCCGCGCGCATCGACCCCCGGTCTGGGCTTGGTGATGTGGGTGAAGGCGGCCTACGGCGACAGGTCCGCCGATATCTGGGCCGGGTTGGCGGATAACATCGTCACCGTCACGCCGGGCTGGTCGGAGGCGTACGGGATGTTTCTTGCAGGCGAGGCGGAGATGGTTTTGTCATATACGACATCCCCCGCTTACCATCTGATCGCGGAAGACGATGACAGCAAGGCGGCGGCAGCGTTCGATGAAGGGCACTATTTGCAGATTGAGGTGGCGGGCAAGCTGGCGGGTAGCGATCAGCCGGCACTTGCCGATCAGTTTCTGGCGTTCATGGGGTCGGATGCGTTTCAGGCGGTGATCCCGCAGACCAACTGGATGTATCCGGCGGTAACCCCGGCAGCGGGGTTGCCAGAGGGCTTCGGCACGCTGATAACGCCGGTGAAAAACCTGCTGTTCCCGGCGGAAAAGGCCGAAGCCATTCGTGTGCAAGGGACGCTGGAATGGCAAGCCGCACTGGCAAAATAAGCCCCACTACTGCGGGCGGGGTGGCGGTTGCTGCGGCCCTGATGCTGCTGTGCTTCGGCACGTTGGCGGCAGTCTTGCTGCGCGCCAGCGGCGGGGCACTTGGGCCTTCTGACGCAGCCGCTATCCGCTTTACGGTGGCGCAGGCGGCGGTTTCGGCGGTGGTTTCTGTGCTGCTGGCAGTGCCGGTGGCGCGGGCATTGGCGCGGCGGCGGTTCGTCGGGCGGCACCTGTTGATCACGCTGATGGGTGCGCCGTTTCTGGTGCCGGTTATCGTCGCCGTGCTGGGGCTGTTGCAGGTTTTCGGGCGGTCTGGGGCGTTGAATACTGCCCTTGTGGCGCTTGGCCTGCCTGCGGTCAGCATTTACGGCTTTCACGGCGTTGTTCTGGCGCATTTGTTTTTCAACATGCCGCTGGCGTTACGCATGATCCTGCAAGGCTGGCAGGCGATCCCGGCAGAGCGGTTCCGGGTCGCGGCGTCGCTGGGCTTTGCCCCGGCGGATGTCTTGCGCCATCTTGAACGCCCGATGCTGCGCGACGTGCTGCCGGGGGCGATGCTGGTGATTTTCACGCTGTGTCTGTCCAGCTTTGCGGTTGCCCTGACGCTGGGTGGCGGGCCGCGTGCGACAACGGTGGAACTCGCGATCTATCAGGCGCTGCGGTTTGATTTTGATCTGGGGCGCGCGGCAGCACTGTCTGCGGTGCAGTTCGTACTATGTGCTAGTGCGGTTCTGCTTAGCCTGCGCTTTGCCAAAGATGCGGCGTTTGGTGCCGGTCTGGACCGGGGCGGAATACACTGGTGGGGGGTGTCGCGGCTATCGGTCCTGCAAGACAGTGCTGCCATCAGCCTGGCGGCCGCGTTTCTGATCTTGCCGCTTGCGATGGTTGCGGCCCGCGGCGTGCCGGGACTGGCGGAATTGCCGGTTGCGGTCTGGCCTGCTTTGGCAAGGTCGCTGGGTGTGGCGGCGGCATCGACGGCGATAGCCATGTTTGCCGCGATTGTATTGACGGCGTCAGTGGTCCGCGGGCGCTATGCCCGGCCTATCGAGGTGTCGGCGATGCTGCCGCTGGCCGCGTCCAGCCTTGTGTTGGGCACCGGTCTGTTCCTGATTGTTCGGCCTTGGATTGCGGCCGAGCATCTGGCGCTGCCGGTGACCATGCTGGTTAATGCCGCATTGGCCCTGCCGTTCGTCATGCGCATTCTGTTGCCGAACTGGCGCGCGATAGAGTTGGATTATGGCAGGCTTGCCACTTCGGTCGGGTTGACGGGGTGGGCTCGCTGGCGGGTACTGACCCTGCCGCGGTTGCGCGCGCCGTTGGGGTTTTCGGCGGGGTTGGTTGCGGCGCTTTCCATTGGTGACCTTGGCGTGGTGGCGCTGTTTGCGGGCGAGCGCGGGGTGACGCTGCCGTTGCTGGTGCAGCGTCTGATGGCTGCCTACCGGATGGACGCGGCGGCGGGCGCGGCTTTGGTGCTGGTCAGCGTCAGCTTTGCGGTATTCTGGCTGCTTGATCGGGAAGGTCGGCGTCATGCTACGGATTGAGGCCATACGCATCGTCCAAGACGATTTTTCCCTGAATGCCGACTGGTCGGTCGCGGCGGGGGAACGCATTGCCATCATCGGCCCGTCGGGTGGTGGCAAATCTACCCTGTTGCTGGCGATTGCGGGCTTTGTGCCGCTGATGGCGGGGCGGATCAGCTGGTCAGGGCAGGATCTGGCGCATCTGGTGCCGGGGGATCGCCCGCTCAGCCTGCTGTTTCAGGATCAGAACCTGTTCCCGCATCTGACCATCGCGCAGAACCTTGGCCTAGGGCTTGCGCCATCCTTGAAGCTGACACCGGATCAGCATGCGCAGATCGGCCACGCCTTGGACCGGGTCGGGTTGGCGGGAAAGGGGGCGCGGAAGCCTGCCTCGCTGTCGGGCGGGCAGCAGGGGCGGGCGGCACTGGCGCGCGCCTTGCTGCGGGCACGGCCATTGCTGCTGCTGGACGAGCCGTTTGCAGCCCTTGGCCCCGCGCTGAAGGCGGAAATGCTGGATCTGGTGGCCGAGGTTGCCGCGGCCACCGGGGCCACAGTGCTGATGGTCACGCATGATCCGAACGACGCGAAACGATTTGCCGGCCGGACCGTGTTGGTTGCGGACGGCGTGGCGCATCCGCCACAACCGACGGTGCCGCTGTTCGCCGATCCACCCAGCGCTCTGGCGGCTTATCTGGGGGACTGACGGCCCAACAAAAAACCCCGCCGAAGCGGGGTTCATGTCAGGCGGTGCAGGGTTGATCAGACGTCTTTCTTGCGGCCTTTGACGCCAGCCCAAAGCCGTTTGTTGGTCAGATACAGCAGCACCGACAGCACGCTTAGGAATAGGACGGCGGTAAAGCCAGCCTCTTTGCGGGCCATCATCTTTGGTTCCGCCGTCCACATCAGAAACGACGATACATCCTCTGACATGTGATGCACGGTTGCTTCATGGCCATCGGCAAAGGTGACCTGATCATCCGACAGCGGCGGCGCCATTGCGATCCATGTGCCGGGCACAGTGGAATGGCCGGCCTCATCCTTGCACTCATCCGGCACGCCGCCATTAGGGAAGGCAACGTTGTAATAGCCCTCGGTATCTTCAGGCGCGCATGCCGGCGGGTCTTCGTAACCGTTCAGCAAAGCGGCAATATATTCCGGACCCCCCGTGCCCTTGAACAACTGGTTGATGCCGCTGCCGTAGGGGCCATGGAAGCCCGCACGTGCCTTGGCCATCAGGCTAAGATCGGGCGCGGCGGCCAGATTGTGCGCAGGGAAGTTGTCGGTCGGTGAAACGGTGCGAAACTCACCCTTTTCCACATCGTACAACTGACGGTTACTATCTTCGTCGTTGATCGGAAACGCGGTCGCATAGGCGCGCACCTGATCTTCGGGAAGATGCGGGCCACCCTCGTCAGCCAAGGAGCGGATCGGCACGAATTTCAGCCCGTGGCAGGCCGAGCAAACCTCTGTGTAGATCTGCAAACCGCGCTGCAACTGGTTCTGGTCGAACTTGCCGAACGGGCCTTCGTGGGCGAAGGCCACGTCCTCGATGTGTTGCTCTTTGGTTTCGGCGAAGGCCATCCCGGTCAGGATGGCAAACGCGGATATGGCGGTCAGAGCGGTTTTCCGGATCATCATGGTCATATCTTTTCTCACTCTGCCGGGTTCAGAGCAGCGTAATGCGCTTTGAAATCGTCTTCGATCGTCGCGGGCGGCGAAAGCGGCTTTTCGATGACGCCCAGCAGCGGCAGGATGACCAGGAAGTAGGCAAACCAATAGGCCGACGCGATCAGCGAAATCGTCGCATAGGGTTCCTCGGCGGGCATGGCACCGCACCACGTCAACACAACAAAATCGATGCACAGCAGGGCGAACCACCATTTGAACATCGGCCGGTAGCGGCCCGAGCGGACCGAGGACGTGTCCAACCACGGCACCATCGCCATCACCGCGATCGCGCCGAACATCGCCAGCACGCCAAAGAACTTGGCGTCGATTATGCCGAAAGACACGAAGCTGGCAATCTGCACCACCCAGACATCAGCGGTAAAGGCGCGCAGGATTGCGTAGAATGGCAGGAAGTACCATTCCGGCACGATGTGCGCGGGTGTCGAAAGCGGGTTCGCCTCCAGATAGTTGTCGGGGTGGCCAAGGTAGTTCGGCATGAAACCCACGATGGCGAAGAAAATCGCCACAATCACGCACAGCGCGAAAAGGTCCTTCATCACGAAGTAGGGCCAGAACGGCAGCGTGTCCTTCTGCGCCTCTTCCTTTGAGGTGCGACGCACTTCAACACCTGTGGGGTTGTTGTTGCCAGTGGTGTGGAAGGCCCAGATGTGCACGGCAACAAGGCCCGCAATCACGAACGGCAGCAGGTAATGCAGGCTGAAAAAGCGGTTCAGCGTGGCATTGTCTACCGAAGGACCACCCAGCAACCAGGTTTGCAGCGACTCGCCGATGCCAGGAATTGCTCCGAACAGCCCGGTGATGACCGTGGCCCCCCAGAACGACATCTGGCCCCAAGGCAAAACATAGCCCATGAACGCCGTCGCCATCATGGCGAGATAGATCAACATGCCGATGATCCAGGTAACTTCACGCGGGGCTTTATACGAGCCGTAGAACAGGCCGCGAAATATGTGCAAATAAACCGCGATGAAGAACAAGGATGCGCCGTTGGCGTGCAGATACCGCAACATATAGCCGCCGTTCACGTTGCGAGTGATGTGCTCGACGGAGGCAAATGCACGATCGACATGCGGGGTGTAGTGCATCGCCAGAACGATGCCCGTCACGATCTGCAAGGCCAGGCAGAAGGTCAGAACGATGCCCCAGATCCACATCCAGTTCAGGTTCTTCGGTGTCGGAAGCGTCAAGGTATCATAAAGCAGCCCAACAATCGGCAAACGGCTGTAAAGCCACGTCTGGCCGCCCGTCTTGGGTTCGTAATGGTCATGCGGAATTCCAGCCATGATGTCTGTCCTTAACCAAGCTTGATCGTTGTTTCATCTTCGAAGACCGCTACCGGCACCGGCAGGTTGCGCGGCGCGGGGCCTTTTCGGATCCTACCTGCAGTATCATAGTGCGATCCGTGGCAAGGGCAAAACCAGCCGCCGAATTCGCCGGCGCCATCGCCGATCGGCACGCAGCCAAGGTGAGTGCAAACCCCCATCATCACCAGCCATTCGCCCGCTTCGTCCAGCGTGCGGTTCTGGTCGGATGCGTCTGCTTCATCGATCTTGTTGCCATTTTCGGCCAGTTGGTCCGGCAGATCAGCAAGCGGCACGGCGCGGCCGGCTTCAATTTCTTCCGGGTTGCGGCGGCGGATGAACACCGGCTTGCCCAGCCATTTGACCGTTAGTTGCGTGCCGACCTCAACAGCGCTGACGTCGACAAAGATCGAGGACAGGGCCTGCACATCTGCAGAGGGGTTCATCTGGTTGACCAATGGCCAGACCGCGGCACCCGTGGCCACTGCACCCGCACCGGCAGTTGCATAATATAGAAAATCCCGTCTGGTGCCTGCATGATCGTCTGCGTGGGACACGAGCGCTTCTCCTTTTTTTGGCCGACAGGACGCTGCGGCCAAATATTGAATTGGCCATGATTGCGCACGGCCTTACGGGTCGGTGTTTAGCCAAGCATCGGCCCCCCGTCCAGCGGACAAACAGGCGCAGGCACTTTGAGGTGGCTTTTTGCGTGATCAACCCGCAACTATGATCCCCAAAGCAACAATTGTTGATGGCAAAGCGGCACCTTCGGCTGGCGCTTGGCGCGCGGTTCTGCAATCTTGCGCATTGACGCAGTGTTAGGGACGGGACGTTCGAAATGATGACACGATCAACCTATGGTGCAGTGGCGCTTTTGATTGCTTGTCTGGGCTTTGCCAGTGCCGCACAGGCCGAAGTGCAACTGTCGTTCTATGGCGGCACCCAATCGGCCCCGCACAGCACGATTGACGACTCGGTACTTGGCGAGGGGCGGGTGCGCTGGGTGGGCAAATCGTTCGAAGCGCCGCCCTATTATGGCGTGCGCGTCACGTGGTGGACGTCGGAAAAATGGGGCTTCGGGGTCGAGGCTAATCATGCAAAAGTCTATGCGCAGAACCGCGCGTCGCTTGGATATGATGTGCTGGAATTTACCGATGGCTTGAATCTGGTCACTGCAAACATATTCCGCCGGTTCCCGAACGAAGGCCGCATCACGCCCTATGTCGGTGCCGGAGTTGGCATATCGGTGCCGCATGTCGAAATTCAGCGCGCGGGCGAATCGCGGACATTCGAGTATCAACTTACCGGACCTGCTGTGATTCTGGTACTTGGCGCCAGCTATGAGATCAACGACCGCTGGGCCGTGTTTGCCGAATACAAGGGCAGCTATTCCCGCAACAGGGCAGAAGTCGACGCCGGCGGCACACTGACCACCAATATTGTGACCAACGCCCTGAACCTTGGTGTCAGCTTCAGTTTCTAAACCGGCGGTTGGGTGGCAATCATCGAGGGGCGCTTGGCAAAACCGTCGTACCATGCGGCCAGATCGGGCCTGCCGTTGCGCCAGTCGCGTGCGCCATGGCGGAAATCCAGGTAGCCAAGCGCGCAGGCAATCGACACCTGCCCCATGTCAAGGGGGCCGGAAAGGTGGCTGATCCAGCGGTCTTCCAGCGCGGTCAAGGCGCGGGCGATCTTTGCCCATTGGCCTTCTGTCCAGGGATCAAAGCGCTTGTCCTCGGGGCGCACCCTGGCCTCGTAAAGCATCAAAACCGCAGCCTCGGCGATGCCGTCGGCGGTGGCTTCCAGCGTCAGTGTGTCCCAAAGCCGCGGGGCCGCAGGGTAAAGCGCTTTGCCAGATAACTGATCCAGATATCGGCAGATCACCCGGCTGTCATACAATGCCGGGCCATCGTCACGTTCCAGCGTCGGGATCTTGCCCAAAGGGTTCTGCGCCACGGGCATCGTGCCCGCATCCACCGGTGTGCCCGATGCGGCAACCAGCGTCACGCGGTCAACCATCCCGGTTTCGTGCAGCAAAACCATACATTTACGCACAAACGGCGAGGTGGACGAATGAAACAGGCGCATGGCAAACTCCGATCTGATTGCGGAAGGCTAGTGCGCATTGCTGAAAGAGTGAAACGGATTTCGCTAAGCGTCAGCGTTGCGGACGATCCCGCATCATTCGTTCCATCGCGCCTTCGGTCGTCATGCCCGATGCGAAGATACGAAAGACATGAAAAAGCCGCCTCAGGGTAACCCCTGCGGCGGCATGTTCATCCTGCGCTGGCCTGAAATCAGGCCGGAACAGTTCAGCCCTGACGAGCCTTGAAACGTTTTTGTGTCTTGTTGATCACATAGACACGGCCCTTACGGCGCACGATCTGGCAATCGCGGTGACGCGACTTCAGCGAGCGGAGCGAGTTCTTGACCTTCATCGGCCTTCTCCTGTTCGCGGCGTCAGCAAGCGGGTGCCTTGCGCCTTGAAACTGTTATGCCCCAAGTGCGGAGCGGTGAATTTTGCCGCTTGTGCGACGACTTAGGCAACCCGCGCTGCCGATGGTGGGCGGTACTGGGATCGAACCAGTGGCCACTACGATGTCAACGTAGTGCTCTACCGCTGAGCTAACCGCCCACATACCTTTGATCCCGCCGTGCCCAAAAAAAATGGACGCGGGCGAAACCGCGTCGGATCAGGGGTCTATAAAATGAGTCGCCTGTCTGTTCAAGGGGTTTTGGCAAATCAAAAATACCGGCTATATAAAATGGGTGAGGAACCGTTAATGACCGCCGAAAGCTATGATCTTGCTGTGCCGCTGCGGCGGGACACGTCCGTTATCTTTTCGTCGCCGCATTCAGGGCGCAGTTATTCTGCCGCCTTTCTCAGACAAACCCAGCTTGACCGAAATTCCATCAGGTCGTCCGAGGATGCTTTCGTCGATCTGTTGATTGATCGGGCACCCCGGTTTGGCGCGCCACTGATCACCGCAAGTGCCCCGCGCGCGTTCATCGATCTCAACCGTGCGGTTGACGAGCTTGATCCTGCGGTGATCGAGGGTATTTCGCGCGGGATGCACAATCCACGGGTCAGTTCCGGGCTGGGGGTGATCCCGCGCGTGGTGGCCAATGGGCGGGCAATCTACAGCGGCAAGATTGCCCTGCACGAAGCGCAAGCGCGGATAGACAACTTGTGGCATCCCTACCACGCCGCGCTTCGATCCCTGATCACGCAAAGCCACCAGGCCTTTGGCGAGGCGATCCTGATCGATTGTCATTCCATGCCACACGACGCGATAGAGGCGCATGCCCGCCCCGGCCAGCCAAAGCCCGAAGTGGTGTTGGGCGATCGTTTTGGTGCTGCTTCCGGCCGCGATGTGATGGACCGTGTCGAGGCCGCCTTTGTGAACGCCGGACTGCGTGTCGTGCGCAATGCCCCGTTTGCCGGTGCCTTTATCACCCAGGCTTACGGCCGCCCGTTGCAGCAGCAGCACGTCGTGCAGGTCGAGATTGACCGGGCGCTTTATCTTGATGAAGCCCGGGTTGAACCGGGGCCGGGCTTCGCGTCATTCCGGGCCTTGATGGATGGGGTGGTTGACAACCTTTGCCAGATCGGCCGCGCCGCCAGAGTGGGCCTTGCCGCCGAGTGATGCTCGCGTTTGACGCAGCGTTTCGCCAGGGCTACCTGTCTGGTGCAGGGCGGCAGGGTGTCGAGGGGCCACTAACGCAAAGCACGGCCCTTGATGATGGCATCCTTGCCGAACCGGGCGCGGATCTTGTCCGTCGCGCGCTCGGCTGCACTGCGCTTTGGGGCGTCCGGATCCAGCAGATCGGCGGTCAGATCAGCCTCGTTTGCCGGGGCAAGATCAGAGATACCAACACCGATCAGCCGGAACGGGCCGCGGTCGCTTAACGCGTCCATCAATGCGCGCGCCTCGCGGTAAATGCGGTCGGTGGTCTGGGTTGGCCCGTCAAGGCTGTGGCGTCGGCTGATCAGCGTGAAATCGGCCCGCTTGAGTTTCAGGGTAACCGTGCGCCCTGCCAGATCTTTTGCCTTTGCACGGTCGGCCACCTGTTCGGCCAGCCGCCAGATATGGCCATCCAGCAGATCGGGATCACTGGTATCGGTGTCAAACGTGGTTTCCTTTGACACCGATTTCAGCCGTTCATCGCGGTTCACCCGCCGCGTATCCATGCCGCGCGCAAGGTGCCAAAGACGGTCTCCCATATGGCCGAACCGCGCGATCAGATCGGTCCGGTCCCAGCGCAACAGATCATTGATGGTGCGGATGCCGGCCTTGTCCAGTGCGGCTTGCGTGGCGGTTCCCACCCCCCAGATGATGCGCACGGGTTTTGGTTTCAGAAAGCTTTCCGTCTCAATGCGCCCAATGATCGAAAAGCCGCGCGGTTTATCCAGATCAGACGCAATCTTGGCAAGAAACTTGTTATGCGAAAGCCCGATTGATCCGGTCAGGCCAAGCTCGGTTTCCATGTCGCGCACAAGTCCGGCCAGAAGCACCACTGGCGGCGCACCATGCAGGCGTTCGGTGCCGGTCAGATCAAGGAACGCCTCATCCAGAGACAGCGGTTCAATCGCCGGGGTCAGCCGTTCCATCATCGCCCGAATCGCGCGCGACGCCTCGACATAGGCGGGAAAACGCGGCTTCACGACAATGGCCTGCGGGCACAGCTTCAGCGCCTGAAACATCGGCATGGCAGACCGCACGCCGGAAATGCGGGCGATGTAGCAACAGGTGGAAACTACGCCTCGGGTGCCGCCGCCAACAATGACGGGATGATCGCGCAAGGCCGGGTTATCGCGCTTCTCGACCGAGGCATAGAAGGCGTCGCAATCCATATGGGCAATGGACAATTGCGTCAGTTCGGGATGCGACACCATGCGCGGCCCCCGGCAGGCGGGGCACCGTTGGGGGCTTGCATCGAACAGGGCAAGACAATCGCGGCAAAGGGCGGGCATGATTTTGCCGAGTGTAGGGGAATTCGGGCGCAACGGGAACGGGGGTGTTTGCAGGCGGGGGGAGAGCATGATGCCCCGCGGTCACGTCCCGGGAGGTGTCACACTTAGCCTTCGCCAACAAACGCCTGCCGCGTAGCCGTACCGCGCACGGTTTGCGATCTTCCAAATGCTATGGCGGCACTTTCGGGCCTTGCGCGGCTTGCTTCAAGATCGGCCGCCCAACATTCCAGTCTACCTCCGCCGTTCGGGGTGGTATGCCTCCGCTGCGGCGTTGTTGGGGGTGGCAATTCGGCCTGCGACATAAGCACCCTCTGCCCCTGCGCCGGATGCGGAAGGTGAATTGGCCGTTCTGATGACGCGCGCGCTGTTCAGTCAGATATCAAGCGTGTTGTCGCGTTCCCATTGTGAGAAATGGGCGGCGTAATCTGTCCATTCCTGATGTTTCAGCTTCAGATAGGCTGCGGAAAATTCGGTGCCCATCATGGCCTTCAGCGTAGTGTCTTTGTCATAATCGCGCAGGGCGTCCAGCAGGTTTAGCGGCAGTTTCGGCGCGCCTTTTACGGTGTGGCCTTGGGTGTACATATCGATGTCATAGCGCTTGCCGGGGTCTGCCTTGCTGCGAATGCCGTCAAGGCCAGCGGCAATGATGACGGCCTGCAGCAGATAGGGGTTGGCGGCACCATCGGGCAGACGCAGCTCGAACCGTCCCGGGCCGGGGACGCGGACCATGTGGGTGCGGTTGTTGCCTGTCCATGTGACGGTATTGGGGGCCCATGTGGCACCCGAAACAGTGCGCGGGGCGTTGATGCGTTTGTAGCTGTTGACGGTGGGGTTGGTGATCGCGGCCAGTGCGCTTGCATGTTTCATGATGCCGCCAAGGAAGTTGCGGCCTCGATCCGACAGGCCCAGTTCCTTGCTGTCATCGGAGAAGGCATTTTTCTTGCCGTCCAGATCCCAGACCGAAATATGGGCGTGGCAGCCGGAGCCGGTGATGCCCTTGAACGGCTTTGGCATGAAGGTGGCGCGCAGGCCGTGCTTTTCGGCGACGGAACGCATCATGAATTTGAAGAACGAATGCTTGTCGGCGGTTTGCAAGGCATCGTCGTATTTCCAGTTCATCTCAAACTGGCCGATCGCGTCTTCGTGGTCGTTTTGGTACGCTTCCCAGCCCAAGGCCAGCATGTAATCGCACACTTCGGCGATCACGTCATAGCGGCGCATCACGGCCTGTTGGTCGTAGCAGGGTTTGACGCCGTTATCGTAGGGGTCGGAGACGGCGGTGCCTTCGGGGTTCAACAGAAAAAACTCGGGCTCCACCCCGGTTTTGACGCGCAGGCCTTCCTTTGCGGCTTCATCGACCAGTTTGCGCAGGACGTTGCGGGGGGCGTGATCGACGGGCTTGCCCTCCATCACGCAGTTGGAGGCGAGCCACGCTACCTCGGGTTTCCACGGCAGTTGGATGACGGAAGATGCATCCGGCACCGCCATCATGTCGGGGTGGGCGGCGGTCAGGTCCAGCCAAGTGGCGAAACCGGCGAAACCGGCACCATCGACGGCCATATCGTTGATCGCTTGGGCGGGCACCAGTTTGGCGCGCTGGCCGCCGAACAGATCGGTGTAGGACACCATGAAGTATTTGACGCCCTTTTCCTTGGCGTATTTGGCAAGATCCTTAACCATTTAGGCACTCTCCCTATCGTGTTTTTATGTCTTGGCCGCCCCGTTTTGGGGTCAGTGATCAGTATCGCGTTTTTCCGGGTATCCAGTCAGTTCCTGCGATGGGAACGCCTGCCATTGCGGCGGCTTCGACCGTCAGCGCGCAAAGGTCTTCGGGTTCGAGGTTGTGAAGGTGGTTTTTGCCACAGGCGCGGGCGATGGTTTGGGCCTCCAGCGTCAGGACTTTGAGGTAGTTTTTCAGGCGGCGGCCGCCGAGGACGGGATCAAAGCGGTTGTACAGATCGGGGTCTTGGGTGGTGATACCCGCGGGGTCTTTGCCTTCGTGCCAATCGTCGTAGGCCCCGGCGGTGGTGCCAAGTTTGTTGTATTCGGCCTCGTATATGGGGTCATTGTCGCCTAAGGCGATCAGGGCGGCAGTGCCGATGGCGACGGCATCTGCGCCCAGGGCGAGGGCCTTTGCCACGTCTGCGCCAGTGCGGATGCCGCCGGAGACGATCAGTTGCACTTCGCGGTGCAGCCCAAGGTCTTGCAGAGCTTTAACGGCTTGCGGGATGCAGGCGAGGATGGGCATGCCGACGTTTTCGATGAACACATCTTGCGTAGCAGCAGTGCCACCTTGCATGCCATCAAGTACCACGACGTCAGCACCGGCTTTCACGGCAAGGGCGGTGTCGTAATAGGGGCGCGCGCCGCCGATTTTCACGTAGATCGGCTTTTCCCAATCGGTGATTTCGCGGATTTCCATGATCTTGATTTCCAGATCATCCGGACCGGTCCAATCGGGGTGGCGGCAGGCGGAGCGTTGGTCGATGCCTTTTGGTAGATTGCGCATCATGGCGACGCGGTCACTGATTTTCTGGCCCAGAAGCATACCACCGCCACCGGGTTTTGCGCCTTGGCCGACGACGATTTCGATGGCGTCGGCGCGGCGCAGGTCGTCGGGGTTCATGCCGTAGCGGGAGGGAAGGTATTGGTAGACGAGGGTTTTGGAATGGCCGCGTTCTTCCTCGGTCATGCCACCGTCGCCTGTGGTGGTTGAGGTTCCGGCTAAGGTCGCACCGCGACCGAGGGCTTCCTTGGCGGGTCCGGAGAGCGCGCCGAAGGACATGCCGGCGATGGTGACGGGTATTTCAAGGTGGATCGGGTTTTTGGCGTGGCGGGTGCCGAGCCAGACATCCGTGGCGCATTTTTCGCGGTAGCCTTCCAGCGGGTAGCGAGAGATTGACGCGCCAAGAAACAGCAGATCGTCGAAATGCGGCAGTTTGCGTTTCGATCCACCACCACGAATGTCGTAGATGCCGGTGGCGGCGGCACGTCTGATTTCGGCGTTTACGTCATTGCTGAAGGTCCAGCTTTGCTTGGGCGGTGTGTGGGGAAAATCGCTCATTCTGGATGCCTTAGTACGAGGACGCGTTGTCGATGTTGAAGGTATAAAGCTTGCGGGCAGAGCCGTAGCGTTTGAAATCGGCGGGCTTGGCCAAGTGGTCAGCCTCGCCTTGCTTCAACAGGTTGGCCAGCAGCGCCAGATGTTCAGGGCGCATCTCTTTTTCAATGCAGTCGGTGCCGAGGGATTTAACCTTGCCGCGCACGAACATGCCCGCCTCATACAGGCTGTCGCCCAGTGCGTCGCCAGCGTCACCCAGGACCACGAGGTTGCCCGATTGCGCCATGAACGCCGACATATGGCCGATATTGCCATGCACGACGATATTGATACCCTTCATCGAGATGCCGCAGCGCGATGAGGCATTGCCTTTGATGACCAGCAGGCCGCCGCGACCCGTGGCACCGGCGTATTGCGATGCGTCGCCGTCGATGATGACGGTGCCGGACATCATGTTTTCGGCGACACCGGGGCCGGCAGAGCCTTTGACGCGAATGGTGGCGTGTTTGTTCATGCCCGCGCAGTAGTAACCAGTTGAGCCGCGCACAGTGATGTCGATCGGGGCATCAACGCCGACAGCGATGGCGTGGCTGCCCTTCGGATTGATGATTTCCCACGCGGTTTCGTTAGTGCTGCCGCGCAGGGCGTGCAGTGTAGAGTTCAGGGCGCGCAGGCCGTGCGCCGCCAGATCGAAGGTCTGCATCTTAGCGTTCCCAGAAGTAAACGGTGGCAGGTTCGGGTTCCCAGACGCGGGCGTCAAGTATGCCGGGCAAGTTGACCAGTGCGCGGTATTCGGAGCCGAACGCAACGTACTGATCGGTTTCGGCCATGACGGCGGGCTTGCAGGCGATGGGGTCACGCACGACACCGAAGCCGTTCTTGGTACCGACGACAAAGGTGAAGAAGCCATCCAGATCAGTCAGCGTGGCTTCCATTGCCTCACCAAGTTCTGACCCGGTATCAAGCTTGTGGCTGATGAAAGCGGCGGCAACTTCGGTATCGTTTTCCGTCTCAAACGTCATGCCAGCACGTTTCAGGGTGCGGCGGACGGAGTTGTGGTTAGACAGTGATCCGTTGTGCACAAGGCATTGGTCAGGGCCGGTCGAAAACGGATGCGCGCCCATGGTGGTAACGGCGGATTCGGTGGCCATGCGGGTGTGGCCAATGCCGTGAGTGCCGGACATCTGTGCTATGTCGAAGCGGGCTGCAACATCGCGGGGAAGGCCGACTTCCTTGTAAATCTCGATCCCTTCGCCCGCGCTCATGACTTTGGCGTTGGGGCGCAGTTCCCGCATTGCGTGGCGGGCGGCGTCGAGACGGTCTGACGGCACATCAAGCACCATGTGCGTGTCTTTGACCACGCCTTTGACTGTTGCCGCGATGGCTTTGCCAAGATCGGCAGCAAGCGTTTCGAAATCCTTGTCCGGCGTGGCGGATTGCACGGTCAGTTTGGCGTGGCCCTTGTGGGGGCGGCCATAGATCGCGATGCCCGCGCTATCGGGGCCACGATCTGTCATGGTGATCAACATATCCGTCAGCATAGCCCCGAGATGCGGTTCCAGCGATGGATCTTTGAGAAATAGTCCAACGATACCGCACATGGCGCGCCCCCTTCTTGATGCTTGCGGCAAAGCTAGCATTGAAGATCGCCGCACTCAACTGTGAAGAAACTTTTTTTACTACTAGGGCGGATAGTCGGCGGCGGCTGCGTTTTTGGCGCGAAGCATGGGGCATTGCCGCCGGTGCAGGCCGGAAACAAAGCCTGCAAGCACGGACAGCAAATTCATTTTGCGCACAAAGTTTGTTCGAAAAGGGGTAGTTCCGATTGTTTTCTTGACAGATTGTCGCAGGGGATGTTTCCTTAAGGACAAAAAACTTGACGGAGAGGGAATCCGTCGGCCCGGGCCGCCGCGGAAACAAGATCACTAGGCCCCCGAGGGAGGGAACACGTGTCTGATCTGACAACACGCATCGAAACGATGCATAAACGTGATGTAACGGTGGCTTGGGCGTTCGTTATTGGCTTGTGGTTTGCAGTCATCTTCGTGGCGATCGCCACATGGTCGCTGGCCCCAGACGGATCGGCCCGGATCGTGCTTCTGATCGGCGGCGGCATCATCCTTTTGCTGAACACGGCAGCGATCATGGCAATGCTGAAGCATTACCGCGAAGACCGCGACTTCATGTATGGGCTGGACATCAAGTTTCTTGATGCCGCCCGCGCATTGAAAGGGTGATGGCGATGGCAAATTACACGCCCCCCGTGCAATCCAAACTGGGGCAGATCATTGATGTGATCGTGCTTTTGGCGCTTTCAATCGGGGCACTGTACATCCCGCTGATTTACGGGCTTTCGGGATCGGCAAAAGTGACCACGGTGGTCGAAAATCCGACTTGGGAAAGCCTCGGGCAGAACGAGGCGATGGTTGAGAAATGGAACCAGCTTGGTTTTGCCGACCCTGCCTCGGCGCATGATCTGATCATGACGCGGTTCGACTATTCGTTTTCATGGTTGAACCTGATTGTCATGGCGGTCGTGCTGATCGGCTACTTCGTGATGCTGTTGAAATTGTCGGACCGGGAATACCGCGATGTGATCGCGGAAAAGTTCGACAGAAAATAGGGGGCAGGAATGGATTTCTGGAATTATCTTGAATACGCCGCCTGGGCCGGATCAGCCTTGTTTGCGGTTCTGATCATCGCAGACTGGATCAAGACCGACAGCACCTATTCCGAAGAGGTTCTGACCTCGTCGCGCGAGGGCGAGCTAGAGGCGATCACCGAACAGCACAAGCTTTAGGGGGCAGACATGGCAGAAGTATCGAAAGCGGCCCAGAAGGTTGGCCTGCTGCGTGTTCTTGGCCCCGCCCATGTTTGGGCGCTGGGCGTGGGGATCGTTCTGGTTGGCGAATATATGGGCTGGAACTTTGGCGTTGGCAAAGGCGGGGCCTATGCGGCGCTGATTGCCTGCTGGTTCGCGGGGGTGCTTTACACCTGCGTGGCAATGATCGACAGCGAGGTGACATCGACGGTAGCGGCGGCGGGCGGGCAGTATACCCAAGCCAAGCATATCGTCGGCCCGCTGATGGCGTTTAACGTCGGGCTTTATCTGGTGTTCGCCTACACGATGCTGGAAGCGGCAAATGCGTGGACAGTGGGGTTTCTGGTGCAGACCGTGGGCGGGCTTGCGGGACATGAAGGCACTTTGAACGACGACCCGTTCATTGTGTTGGCGATCATGTTTCTGGCATGGCTGAACTATCGCGGCGTGCTGGCCACGTTGACGTTCAATCTGGTGATCACGGCCTTTGCCTTTGTGGCGATCATCCTGCTGTTCCTGATGACGGCACCGTTGACGGCCCCCGGGCTGTTGCAACATGCCGATCTGATGAGCGGGCAGGCGGCGCTGCCGTACGGCTGGCTAGGCATTCTTGCCGCAATGCATTTCGGGCTTTGGTACTATCTTGGGATCGAGGGCACGACACAAGCGGCAGAGGAAGTAAGATCGCCCGCGCGGTCTTTGCCGTTTGGCACGCTTGCCGGGATCATGACGCTGGTGATTGCTGCGACACTGACATGGTATGTGTCCGTCGGTCTGATGCCGTGGGAATATCTGGGCACGGCAGGGACGCCACTGTTTGATGCGGCGCGGCTTTCGGGTTCATCGCTGCTTGTCTGGCTGCTTGGGATCGGCACATTGTTCGCTACGCTTGCATCTGCGAACGGCTGTATCAATGATGCGTCGCGGGCGTGGTTTTCGATGGGGCGGGATCATTATCTGCCGTCATGGTTTGGCGCCGTGCATCCCAGATACCGTACGCCATACCGCGCGATCATCTTTCTGGTGCCGATTGCGTTGTTGTTCGCCCTGAAACTGCCGCTGGATCAGATCATCACTTTCTCGATCCTGTCGGGGTTGCTTGGATACACGTTCATGCCGCTGAACATGATCCTGTTCCGGCGCAAATGGCCGCTGGACAGCATCAAGCGCGGCTATGTCCATCCGTTTCACCCGATCCCGGCGATTCTGTTGTTGGCCTTGTGCGCTGTGACCTATTTCGCGGTGTTTCTGGGCTACGGCACGCAGTTGGTGGCGATGGTCGGCTTCTACATCGTGGCATCGCTGTGGTTTCACTTATGGCGCTACCGGTTCGTGAACCGGGGGGCGCAGTTCACCATGCCGTGGCCACGGCCCAAGGGGTATTAAAAGCGAAATGGCCCGCCGCTTTGGCGGGCCAGTCGTAGTCGGGGGGCTGTGATGGTGTTTGTCTGGGGCCTCTGCGCGGTTCTGCTGGTCTTGGCGGTGTCGCACTCAGTCCGGTCAGGGGCGGCAAGACGCTCAGCAAGGGCAGGGTATCTGGACCTGTGCCTGCCCCTGTTCGCAACCCCACGAACTGCGGAAGCGGAAACCGGATTTGCGCGGATATCAGGTCTGTTCCAAGGGCAGATGGTCGATGTGCAAGTGGTACCGGACAGTCTGAGTTTGCGCAAACTGCCGTGCCTGTGGCTGCTGGTAACGGTGGCGGAACCATTGGCGGTGACAGGAACGTACGACGCAATGCTGCGGGCCACCGGGGCCGAGACGTTTTCGCGGTTTGGTAAACTGCCGATCCAGATCGTGACACCGCAGGGGTTTCCCGAAAATTGCAGCATCCGCGCCGATGTGCCTGGGCCGATGCCGGCGGTGGCGGCGATAGGCCGGGCTTTGGCAAGGCTGGACAAGGCAAGGCTGAAAGAGCTGGTCTTGGCCCCCAAGGGCCTGCGTCTGGTGTGGCTTCTGGAAGAGGCGGATCGCGGTCGATATCTGCTGTTTCGCGATGCCGAAATGGGCGGGGAGCCGCTTTTGCCTGCCGTGTTGGAGCCGTTGATGGATACCCTTTGCAACCTTTGGGCAGAGGTGGCGGAGCAGGCCAGCCCCCGCAGAAGGCTGGCCCGATGACCGCAAGGCCGCCGATCAATCCGTATCTTGTGCTGGCGCTTGCCATTGTGCTGCCCGGCTGCGGACAGATCCTTAACCGGCAGCCGGTGCGGGGCCTGTTCTTTGTGTTTTTTATCCTGCTGCTGGGGGCCTACACACTGAAAACCGCGTCACCCGATGTGTCGATCGTGGGCAAACTGTCGGGGGGTATCTTTGTTTATGCGATGTCAATTCTTGATGCGTATCGCCACGCCCGGGTGCGGTTTGAAACGTGGCGCTACGGCAAATAGCCTGGCACAGTTCGGGATTACGGCGCTGATTTGGGCAATTCTGCGCATGCCCGGAAAAATTATTTCCTTTTAGTCAATTTCTTCTTTGACGCTTGCCGGGTCTGCGGCAGGGTATTCGCAATAATCCGTCCGGGCCAAGGGCCAACCCGGGCATTTAAAACAAGGCCCGGGGAAACGCTTCAACAGCGGAGGGATGGACGATGTCAACAGACAGCGGAACCGGCGAACTTGTCCGGTCATTGAATTGGAAAGGGGCCTTTTGGGTCGCGGCGGGTGTACCGCCTCTGGTCCTTTTCTCGATCGGCGGAATTGCGGGCGTGACCGGCAAGCTGGCCTTTGTGGTCTGGATCATTTCGATGATCATGGGGTTCCTGCAAAGCTTTACCTACGCCGAAATGGCGGGGATGTTCGGCAACAAATCGGGCGGCGCTTCGGTCTACGGAGCGACGGCGTGGCTACGCTATTCCAAGCTGATCGCCCCCTTGTCGGTCTGGTGCAACTGGTTTGCATGGTCGCCGGTGCTGTCACTGGGCTGCGCCATCGCGGCGGGTTACATTCTGAATGCACTGTTCCCGATCCCTGCCGCTGACAGTGCGATGGTGCTGGATTGGGTGGCGGCGAACCTTGCCAGCTACACCGCCGAGACGCCGGTGATCGTGCAATTCATGGCCGACAATGCGGGAACGGCGCTGCCCGATGCGATTGCGGCGGTATCCTCGCAAGATGGCGTGACTGCGCTGACACCGGCCTTCCGCGTCTGGGAATTGGCAACGGTTTCGGTGCCGGGTCTTGGCACATTGCATTTCAATTCGACCTTTGTGATCGGCGCAATCCTGATGCTGATCATGTTCGCCATTCAGCACCGGGGCATCGCATCGACCGCTGCCGCGCAAAAGGTGCTGGCGATCATTGTGCTGGTGCCATTGTTGCTGGTCGGTCTGGTGCCGATCTTTACCGGGGCTATCCAAAGCGCCAATGTGACGGGCCTTCTGCCGCCAACGGCCGCCTATTCCGGCGTTGATGGTGCGTGGAATATCGGCGGATGGACACTGTTTCTGGGTGGCCTCTATATCGCGGCATGGTCGACCTACGGGTTCGAGACGGCGGTGTGTTATACCCGCGAATTGAAAGACCCCAAGACAGATACGTTCCGGGCGATCTTTTATTCCGGGCTTCTGTGCTGCGTGTTCTACTTCCTCATCCCCTTCGCGTTTCAGGGTGTTTTGGGTCAGGAAGGCATGCTGGCCGCGGGCATCGTCGATGGCACCGGCATTGCCGAGGCGCTGGGTAACATGGTGGGCGGCGGCAAGGTGATCACCCAGATCTTCGTGATCCTGATGATCATGGCCCTTTTCCTCGCGATCATGACGGCGATGGCCGGATCGTCGCGCACGCTGTATCAGGGATCGAAGGATGGCTGGCTGCCCAAGTACCTTGGCCGCGCCAACAGCCATGGCGCGCCGACCAACGCGATGTGGACGGATTTCGGCTTCAACCTGATCCTGCTGGCGCTGGCATCCGATGTCGGCGGGTATTTCTACGTTCTGGCAATATCGAATGTCGGCTACATCCTGTTCAACTTCCTGAACCTGAACGCAGGCTGGATACACCGCATTGACAGCGGGCATATCGCGCGGCCGTGGAAGGCGCCGACGCTGCTGATCGGCATCAACACGGTGCTGGCCTTTGTGAATGCGCTGTTCCTTGGTGCCGGGGCAAAGGTCTGGGGGTATGAGAATGCGCTGTGGTCGGGGCTGGTCTTCGCCGCCCTGATCGTGCCGGTGTTCTGGTATCGCCACTATGTGCAGGATGGCGGCAAGTTCCCTGCCGGGGCGATGAAAGAGCTTGGGCTGGCTGACGGCGATATGGGCGAGCGCAAGGCCGGGATGCTGCCCTATCTTGCGCTGGTCGCCGGCGCTGTTGTGGTTCTGTGGTCGAACTGGTTTTTCGTTTTGCCAGCCTGACCAAGCCGCCACGGACGTTTCAACAGGGGCGGCCGCAGGGTCGCCCCTTTTTTGCTTTTTCTGCCGAAAGATGGCGGCAGAATTGACGCTGCGATGACGATAGCCGCCTAGCGTTATCGCACCCCCATGAGGCTGTTGTTCCAGCCGGCCGTTGGCGAAAGGATGGAAGGACAGGTTGTTGTGAAACTGGACCAGGTAACTGCGATATTTCCCGAACGTACGAACCGCGAAGAAAAGATGGCCCGCACGTTTGCCGCTGTTGCGCAGCGACTGCAGGGCACCCAGGAAACCCATCTTGGCAATCCCTACAATCTGTCGTTCGGCCCGGTGGTGCCGGATGCCTTGCACGGCTTTCTGACCAACACCTCCTGCGCGGGATCGACATATACAGCCGGGGTCTGCCCGGAAGACCGCGAGGCGATGGGCTGGCTGATGCGCCTGTGGGGCTGCCTTGATCTGGATCGATACGGCGGGGCCTTCACCGCCAGCGGGACCGAGGCTAATCTGTGGGGCCTGTATCTGGGGCGCGAGACGTTGCCCGATGCGGTGCTGCTGCACAGTGCTGATGCGCATCGCTCTGTGCCGGGGGCCGCGCGCCTGTTGCGGGTGCCGGCGGTGCTAGTGGCCAGCCTGCCCAACGGCGAGATGGACATGGCTGATTTCGCGACCCGTCTGCGCGCGCTGGCGGGGCGGCCTGCACTTGTCGCGCTGACCTGTGGCACAACGATGAAGGGTGCGCATGACAATATCGAAGCCGCACTTCTGGCCCTTCATGACGCAGGGTATGACGGTCAAAACCGATATGTGCATGTGGATGGCGCGCTGAATGCGATGGTGCTGCCTTTCTTGCAAGACGTGCCTGCCGCCATTCAGCCAAGTTTCGAAAAGGATATCGACAGCCTGTCGACCTGCGGGCACAAGATGATCGGAACACCGATGCCTTGCGGCGCGCTTGTCGCACGACGGGAGCATATCGCGCGGGTCAGGCAGGGAGGGCGCGACCCGCACTCCAACGACGCCCCGCTGATGGCATCGCGCAATGGCCATGCGGTGCTGGCGCTGTGGGCGCGGTTCTTTAGCCATGGCTATGGTCGCTTTGCGCATGATGCGCTGCATTGCGTCACACGGGCGCGGCAATTGGCGGATGCGGTTCGGGCGCTGGGGGCGGTGGTTTTGCACAACCCGTTTTCGCTGACCGTGGTGTTTCCGGAACCGTCCGAGGCGATCGTGCGGCGGTATCAGTTGGCCTGCGATCAGGGGCAGGCGCATGTGGTGGTGATGCCAAGCGTCACGGACAGGGTATTGGCGCAGTTTCTGGCCGACTATGCGGCCTGGTGGGGTGGGCGCGGGCGGATGCTCTGATGCCCGGGGCGCTGGGGGAAATTGTTCCCGATCCTGACGGGACCGGGTTAAACTGAGGGCCATGTCTGGTCAGGACCGCTGAATTGAAAGACACTTTATTGACATTGGGGAAATGGAGGCATCATGGCGACGACGAACCGAACGAACCGAACGAACAGAACGAACCGGACCAATCGCACCAACCGCACGAACCGGACCGCCCTTGACGAAGCGGAACTGGCAGGGCTTGGCGACGCATCCTCGCTGGGTCTGAGCGAGGCTTTGCAATCGGCAATGCTGGCGTTCAACGGTCCGGATATGCCGGTCACCGCGGATGGGCTGACCCGCCCGGGTGAAGGCGATTATTACCGGCGGCTGAACGCGCGACACCGCGACCATCTGATCATCGCAGCGCTGATGGAAACGGTGAAGGTCAGCGCGGTCGCAGGTGGCGGCTCGCTTGATCGCAAGGCGCGCCTCAGCACAGGTGCCGCCCTGACACCGGTTCTGAAGCTGGAATTGAAGACCGACGTGCCGGCGACGATTGCCTACTGGCAAGGGCAGATTGCCGATCTGCGGGCAAAGAAATGGAACCGCGATGATCGTCTGGCCGAGATCGTGTTGCAACAGACCGATATCCACAGCTTTCTGGGGCTGGCCCTGCCGGTTGCCGCCGATACGCATCCCTGGCTGATGGTGCTGCTTGATGCCGTGCAAGAGGTGGCGTTTCGGGTGGCCGCCGAATTGAAGGACCACTTCCGCATGCCGCGCCCCGATATGCTGGTCGGCGATCTGGCACCGGTGGTGCGCACGCCATCGCATTCCGCCTATCCCAGCGGGCACGCGACCGAGGCGTTTGCGGCGGCAACAGTGCTGGGCGCGTTCTTTCCCGATCGCGCACCGCTGCTGCGCCAGATGGCCACGCGCATTGCGGTCAATCGGGCCTTCGCTGGCCTGCACTTTCCAGTCGATCACCATGCCGGGGCGTTGATCGGCGATTTTCTGGCGCAAGAGATCTTGCGGCGGCTGTACGGAAACGGACCAAGCCCGATCATTGCAGCCCCCGGATTTGCCGAGATCGAGTTCAAGGCGGGTACAGCCCCAGCGGTGGCCGGGCACGGGGCAAGCGTCGAGGAATATGCGTTGGGTACGTCTTTGATGCCGGCAGTGCCGGCCGCGATTGCGGCCCCGGCACCTTTGGCACCGGCGGGAATACTGCCGTGGCTTGCACGAAAGGTCTGGGCGGATGTCAACGGCGGGGCAGCGCCATGATGGAGGAGCTGAGTTTCGAAGAGCCGGTCGATCTGATTGGAACCCTGCTGCCCTATAACTATCTGCCAGCGGCGTTCGGGATCTTGTCCGATGTGCCAGACCAGATGAACCGGATCGTGCTGGTGATACCGGGCGAGGATGACGCGCGCCGACGCTTGGTGCAATATCACGTCGTCTCGCAAGACACGCTGCGGGACTCGCACAATGTCGAAGGCAAATCGAACCGGCTTGCCTCGTACCTGACAGAGCGGGGCATTGCTGACGACTTCGCCTATCGTCGCTGTTTTCTGGGGCCACCGACGCGGCTGGAGGAAACTTCGGCCAACGAGGCCAGATCGCTGGCGTTCGAACCTTTCGAGATCGCGAATGCAGAAGCGATCGAGCAGGTGGCGGTGATCATCGATATTGGTATCGCGTTCTGGAACAAAGCGTTTCGGTCAGCCACCGGGCCACGTTTCAAGGCGATGCGGTATCTGGATTTCGACGCAGGCCCGGGAACTGACCCGCTGCAAGCCCTGACGGCTGCCGAGATCTACGCGATCTGCACTCAATCAGATCAACCCGGCGGGCAGGACCGTGTTGCCGCCGATCTGGGCGCGCGGTTTCCGGGCAGCTATTTCGGACCGGACGGCGCTGCCGTACCCGGCACGCTTTGGCATGGTACGGCGATGGCCGATCTGATGGCGGGATTGCCACCCGATGTACCTGACACGACCGCGCTGATGGGGATTGAATTGCCAATGGCGGTGCTGCGGGATGCAGATGGTGACAATCTTGGCGCGGTGCTGGCGACGTTGGTCGAAGGCGCGCTGGAAATGACCACGGCATTTGCCGGGGTGCCGCTGGTGATCGCCCTGCCTTGGGGATTTTGCGCCGGCCCGCAGAATGGCACGCATCCCTTTGCAAAGGCGATCGACAAGGTTCTTGCCCTGCATGCCGGGCGGGATATCAAACTGCTGGTGGCGATGGGCAACCAGATGCAGGATCGCTGCAGTGCCCATCTGTTGCCCAGCGATCCCGCAGAGCCGGAGAATGCGGTGATCTGGCGATTGCCGCCTGACGATTTTTCCGACAATTCGCTGGAATTCGTTGTTATCGCAAACAGCGCAGTTCTGCGGCAAACCGTGCGGATCACCACGCCCACGGGCAATACGGTCGTGATTCTGCTGCGGGAATCGCGTCGTGCCCTGATCCGGCGCGACGGCGTGATCATCGGTATGCTGGTGCGCTACAAGGATACGCCGGGCGGGCCAAGATTGCGTCTGACGTTTGGCCCGACAGGGTGGCGGCCAAACACCGCAAAGCCAACGCCTGCGGGCGATTGGGTGGTGTCGTTTCACCATGGCGACGAAGTCTTGATCTGGGTGCTGCGCGATGATCGCGATGCGATTCTGGACAAGGCGTTGCCACGCCGGGCCTCGCATCTGCATGATCCGAACTATCAGGCCCGCGATCAACACGACGCCTACCGCATGACCGATGATCCGAATTCGGCTGTCGTTCGATCCGGCACAGCTTCGCTATTGGCCTCGGCTGGCAGTGTGATTGCGGTGCAGGCTGACGTAACGCTGGGGGGCGGCGGCGCACAACCCGCCTGGTATTCCGGGCGCAGAACATCGGGGGCCCCTGCAGCGGCAAGTGCAACAGTTGATCCTGGGCGCCATAATGCTGGCGTGCTTGCCGCCGCAAATGGCAGCGCGCAGATGACACGGGTCAGTGGCACGTCGGCTGCGGTTGCACTGGTTGCGCGGGGCATGCTGAACCTGCCCGCCCGGCCGTCATAACAGATGGGCGCGAATCTCGTCTATCAAGCCAAGATCGCGTAATGTCTGTACCGGGTAGGTTGGGTTAATCAGCAGCTTTGGTACGAAATCCGGTTCGATCTTGCGCAGTTGCTGGGAATGGCGCTGCATGTCATCATGCCGGCCATTCAGCGCCGATAGCGCCGTCAAATAGCGCAGGGCCGGGCGATAGAACGGCATCTTGCGGTGGCAGGTCAGGGCCAGATCGTAAGCGCGTTCCTTGTCGCCGATGCCCAGTGCGGTAAAGCAGGCCAACAGATCCCAGCTAAAACTGTGCGGCAGGCCCTGCGCGTTGGTCCGTGCGAATTCCGCAACGGTATGCGCCTCGTCATAACGGCCCTGGCTGATCAGGGTCTGGCTCAGCGCGTCCAAAGCATAGGGGTTGTCCTCGCCCTGGCTGACGGCACGGCCGGCAAGGTAATGCGCCTGATCCAGATCGCCAGCCACCCGCAGGGTAACCTGCGATACCAGCGACAGAACGACGGGGTGTTCGGGGGCAAGGGCCAGTGCTTCTTGCGCAAAAAGCATCGCCTCTTCCAGCTTGCCACCCTGACCATCGCGAAATTCCAGAGCCTCTGTCAGGCGCAGGAACCCGCGCCAGGCAAGCGCCAGACCACGTGCCTCGCCATCCACCGCGTCGCGCAACAGGCTGTCGGCTTTCAGAAGGCCGGTCTTCTCGAACTCGAAAACCCGGCGAACAGCGTGGTTGATGGCAGAGATCGCGGCAAGACCGGGAGAGGTTGCCGCAGCATCGCTGACGGCCTGAACGGCGCAGTTCACCGCGCGGGTCACATCGGGCGAGGCCCAGATTTCGGCAATGCTGGGGGCCAGCGAAACCCGCCCCGACCAGACAATCCGGCGGTTGGAGGTGCCAAGGACACGCAGCAGCACAAAAGCCATATCACTGTCGTCCAGACATTCCAGTTCGACCCGGACGGCAGGCTGATCCTCGGACACCAGTTTTTCGCTGGCATCGACCTCAATGATTTCTATATCGCCCAGCAAGGCAAGCCCGGTGACGATGCGCTGCGACAGCGCGCGCAGGATGAAGGCGCCGCGCGCGGTGCCCGACCGGTCAATGCGGCTGATCATGGCAAGCGCGCGTTTGGCGGGGCGCACCGGGGTGGCGGACGCTTGCAACAGCGCAGGCACCACGCCCGGCAGCGGCGCATCATGCTGCATGCGCAATTCGCGCAGCCATTCGGCAAATTCGGGGTCGGGCAGGTCCAGATCTTCGAGCATCTCGCCCATGGTCGGATCGAAGGCTCCCTGCAACGGGATCGGCGGGTCAAGCCAGATGGCGGAGCGATCACTTTGCAGCCGCCCCTCCAGCGGCCCGAGTGCCTTGCGCATGTTCGAAAGCGCCTGCCGACAACTGCCCGAGGCCTGTTCGGGGGACCGCTCGCTCCATAATTTGTCTTGCAGCCAGGCCCGCGTGCGGCGCTGGCTTGGGGACAGCGCAATCAGCGCCAGAAGTGCACGTTCCTTGATGCCTTTCGGCGTCACATCACGATCTTCATCGTCATAGACACGAAAAGGGCCGTTCAATCGGAGCCGCATTGACGGTTCCCCAGGGGTTTAATGGGATGATGCAAGTGGTAGCACCTAAGTTAGCGATTCATATGACGCAAGGTCAAGTCAGCCGTGGGCGGTCAGGTGCCGTGCCCTTATGTGATCTGGGGCAGTATCTTCGGTGTTTGCGCCCCGGCGGGCAGGATTGCCACGATCAGGATCGCGACCAGCATCAGACCGGCACCGAACAGCGCATGACCGTCCGGCCTTTCCCCCAGGACCACGATGCCGCCCGCCGCTCCGAACAGGCTTTCAGCGGCGACCAGTACCGCGGCGGTCGATGCGGATACATGGGCTTGTGCTGCAACGGTCAGGCCAAAAGCCAAAGCCGTGGAAAAGATGCCAAGATACAGCAGTTCCGCCATGCCGCCCACAAGTGTGCCGGGTTGATGCGGGGCAAGGACCCAGACAACCGCGCCAGCAAGACCGAAGGTTAAAAGGCAATGAATGCAGGTGGTAGCGGCGGGGTTGCCATGGCGCGTTGCGTGCTGCGACAGCGTCACCATCCAGATGCCGTAAAACAGGGCAGACCCGAGGCAGGCAATATCGCCTTCATTCATGGCAGCAAGCGACCGCCCGGCCCCGCTCATCATAAAGGCACCGGCGAGGGTCAGGGCTGCGGCAAATCCGACGCTGGGGTGCAGCCGCTCTCGCAATACCAAGAAGGCGATGATCGGGGTTACAACGCAGGCGGCGTTCACCAGAAAACTGGCATTGGTCACGGTCGCCGACTGATAGCCCCATTGCTGCAAGAGGATAGCGATCGCAAAAAAGACTGAGGACGGCAGGGCAGACCGCAGCCAGCAGCCAGCGTGTGACAGGCGCGATATTTCGCGGATTGCAAAAGGCAGCAGCACCAGCGCCGCCAGCAGATTGCGCAGGGCGGCTGCGGCAAAGGGATCAAGATCCGCTAGGACGCTTTTGTTGGCGACATTTCCGGAGCCCCAGAAAAACGCCGCAGCCAGCAACATCAGGACAGCGCCCCTTTGTCTGGCTGCGGCGGACATGGCCGTCGGATTGACGGCGTGCGAAAGGTATTCTGTCATAATGCCCCGCCTTGAAATGTACCCGCAGGCCGCCGCTGAAATTTCGGCACGTAAGTTGGCCTGCGTTATGACAGGGATGCCACAAGCGCGTGATCGGTGCGCAATCGCTGCGTTAACCGGATTGCGCGGTTTCTTGCATCCATCGCCGTGTAAGACCGGCGCAAGCAGACAAAGATGCTGCGGAAGGGGTGCCAAACGTTCCCTCACAGGAAAATTTTTTGCACAAGAGCGTTGCTTTTTAGGTGGATAAGACTCAAACTCGGTCATGATTGTGGATGCTTTTGGGCCCTTTCCAATGGGCCTGTCAGAATGGGGAAGCTGGATGACCAATTCCTGGAGATTTTCGGCGCTGGGCGACCGGCATCGCGCGTTGGGGTCCGATCTGGAAGACTGGAGCGGGATGGGCACGGCATGGAGCTATTCCAAAGGTGACCCGGAGGCAGAATATCTGGCGATACGAACCAAAGCCGGGTTGATGGATGTCTCGGGGCTGAAAAAGGTGCATATCACCGGGCCCGCCGCATCGCATGTGGTGGAACGGGCGACGACGCGGAACATTGAAAAGCTGATGCCGGGGCGGTCTGTGTACGCGACCATGCTGAATGACGCGGGCAAATTTGTGGATGATTGCGTGATTTACCGCACCGGGCCGAATGCCTTCATGGTGGTGCATGGGTCGGGTGGCGCGCATGAACAACTGACGATGGCCGCGACCGGACGTGACGTGTCTGTGCGGTTTGATGACAACCTGCACGATCTGTCGCTGCAGGGGCCGCTGGCGGTGGAGTATCTGGAAAAACATGTCGAGGGCATTCGCGCGCTGCCTTATTTCCAGCACATGCAGACTTCGCTCTTTGGCAAACCGGTGATGATTTCGCGCACCGGCTACACCGGCGAGCGGGGATATGAGATTTTCTGCCGGGGGCAGGACGCCGGGATGATCTGGGATCGGATCTTGGATGAGGGTAGGGGCATGGGGATTATCCCGTGCCGGTTTACCACGCTCGATCTGCTGCGCACGGAATCGTACCTGCTGTTCTTCCCGTTCGATAATTCCGAAATGTACCCGTTCGCGGATGAAGGCCCAGGGGATACCTTGTGGGAGCTGGGTCTGGATTTCACGGTGTCACCGGGCAAGACCGGGTTTCGCGGGGCAGAGGAGCATTACCGGCTGAAAGGGCGCGAGCGGTTCAAGATCTGGGGGCTAAAGATGGAGGGCACCAATCCACCGGGCAATGGCGCGCCAGTGATGCGGGATGGCAAGCAGGTCGGTCTGGTGACGCAGGCAATGTATTCCAGCCTTAACAAGCACAACATCGCGATTGCGCGGCTGCCGGTGGATTGCGCCAATAACGGCACCAAGCTGGTGGTGAACTGCGGCACACACGGGGCCATCCCGGCCGTGACGCATTCGATGCCGTTCTTTGACGTGGAAAAGAAGCGCCGCACCACCAAGGGCTGACTTTCTCTGTTTTCCAAGTATCCCCGCCGGAGGCATTCTGTCGATGACCAAGACCGTTTTCGAGGCCGCGATCAAAAGCCGCCCGGTCTACGGCGTGCTGGAACCCCGACCCGGGTCGGGGCATCTGATGGTGGCAGATGGCGAGGGGGCAGAGGCTTTGGCCGAACTGATCGCCAAAGCCGGGGATGCAATGCTGCGAACAAGCCACATCATCTACATGCCGGGGGCGAACGGGGTTGATCTGGCAGCGAGGTTGCAGGCGCTGGCGTCTGCGCGGGTCGCGCGGTGCCCGACGTTTGCGGCGGCGCTGCCCCGGTTGAAGAAGGTGCTGGCGGATGCGCATATGGGGTTGCAGATTTATGCAAGCGGCACCGAAGGCCTGATGGGGCAAGTGCAGCGCGAGGTGATCGAGGCGGGGTTGCCGCACGACGCCTTGCAGATGGAACATCGCGGATCGCTGGTGCGCCGCGTGCAGTGTGTGCACTGCAAGGGTATAACGGAAAACGTTCATACAGACCCGTTCAAGTGCAGCCATTGCGGGTTGAACCTGTTCGTGCGTGACCATTATTCGCGCCGCCTCGCCGCGTTTCAGGGGGTGAATATCGACGCCGAAGACCCCGGATCGGTGCCGCCGCCGGTGGAGCGGTTTACATGAGCGTCGGTGCGCCGAAGATACCTGTCCGGGTATCGCAAGTGGTTCAGGTGAATGATCTGATCAAGCGGTTCAGGTTTGTACGCCGGGATGGCGGTTTGATGCCCATATTTTCGGGTGGCGCGCATGTGGTGGTGGAGATGGACATTCAGGGAGTTCGCCGCATGAACCCCTATTCGCTGATGAGCGATCCGGGCGATCCGTCCGGATACGAGATTTCGGTGCGGCGCGATGATGCCGGTCGCGGTGGGTCGTTGCACCTGCATGGTTCGGTGAAGGCTGGGGACGAAATGGTAATCAGCCATCCGGTGAACCTGTTTCCGCTGGACTGGCGGGCACGCAAACATCTGATGATTGCGGGCGGCATCGGGATTACGCCGTTCCTGGCGCAAATTGCCCAGTTGGCGACTTTGGGCGGCAAGTTCGAACTGCATTACTCAACCCGAAATGCGGCGCTTTGTGCGTATGGCGCGGATTTGGACGCGAAGCACGGGCGGGCAGTGCATCTTTACTTTGACGATCAGGGACAGGCGATTGATCTGGGGCAGTTGCTGGCGACGCAGCCGTTGGGGACGCATCTCTATGTTTGCGGGCCGAAGCCAATGATCAATTGGGTGCTGTCGGCGGCTAAGGCGGCGGGTTGGCCTGATGGTGCTGTGCATCATGAGGAGTTTTTGGCACCGCCACCGGGCAAGGTGTTTGAGGTGACATTGGCAGCAACTGGCAAGACCATTCAGGTCGGCACGCATCAATCCCTGCTGGAGGCGATTGAAGCGGCAGGGGTGGACGCGCCCTATTTGTGCCGGGGTGGGGCGTGCGGGGAATGTGAGACAAAGGTTTTGGGCTGTGACGGCAAGTTGTTGCACAATGACCATTGGCTGACTGACGACCAAAAAGCCAGTGGGGCGGCGATCATGCCCTGCGTTTCGCGCTTTGAGGGCAAGTCGCTGGTGTTGGATCGGTAGGGGGCGGATATGGGCTTGGAATTTAACGATGAAACATTTCGGGGCGATTTCACCTTTCGCAATTCGCCAAAGGCCATAGCGCGGTTTCCATTCCCGTTTCCCGAAGACAGCTACATGTATTCGGTGAACATGGAGCCGCATGTGCCGGGGCCGACGGGCAGCGTTTTCGAGCATATGTTCGATGTGGATGAACACTACGTATCCGAGATGCGCGACCGGGCGATGGTGTTGGCGGAAGACCCGCTGCGCTGCCAATCGTTGCCGCATATGACGCTGGCGGGCTGGGATCTGCTGGAACTGATCATGGAGAATTTTGCCAAGGATTACCCGCAGTGGTTTTCGCTGACCAAGGACGCGGATCGGTGGCATTGGATCAACCGGCCTTTGGACATTGATCAGAAGTTCACCTTTCTGGATGAAAGCACGCTGCCTTATGGGCCGATGGAATACATCACGCGGCAGGCGCAGGGTGACTGGACTTTGCAAGACCAGCGCGACGACGATCTGTGGATGGAAGCCGGGATGGTGACGACGCAGGCGGATTGGTCGCTTGATTTTGATATCGGGATGCGGTTTCACGAATGGCACGCGCCAGTGCCGATGGCGCATGAGATGGGCGTGTTCGACCGGGCGTTGAAGTTTCTGTTGAACCTGCAACTCGGCGCACCGGTGCGGCGGTTCAACTGGACGATGACGATTGATCCGCTGCTGGATACCGCGCCCGAGACGTACCCGGTCTGGGGGCCGACGCGGGCTAGTCTGACGCCGGACACGGTGGGCTCGCGGATGCACTTGCGGGTGGAGTTGCAGACCTTGATCCGGCTGCCACGGTCTAATGCGATTTTGTTCCCAATCCGGTGTTATCTGATCCGGTTTGATGAACTGGTAACTGTGCCCAAATGGGGCCGCCGTTTGCACCGGGTGGTGCGCGATATTCCAGATGCTCTTGCGGCGTACAAGGGGTTCTTGCGGAACCGTGATTTGATGGCGGGGTATCTTTCGCAGTTTGATGATGGCGCGCCGACGTCGACAGGGTTTGGCAAGGACTAAGCCTGAGGGTAGGAGATGACCGACAGATAGCGGGCGGGGAGTTTGACCAGAACCTCGGGGCCATGCTGAGCATCGGCATCGAAGAACAGGCTGTCGCCGGGTTTCAGGTGGAACAACTGATCGCCGTGGCGATAGGTAACCTCGCCTTCCAGCATATACAAAAGCTCTATCCCATCGTGTTGAAACGCGGGGAACACGTCTGAATCCGTGGTCAGCGTGATGAGATATGGCTCGACCACAACGCCCGATGAGTTCGATCCGATATGGCCGAGCAGGTTGTATTGATGGCCGGCGCGGGTACCACGGCGTGCTATTTCCACATGTTCACCGGCGCGGACATGCTGCACCTCGCGGCGTTCCTCGAACCGGCGCAGGAAAGAGGTGATCGGCGTCGAAAAGGCGTGCGACAAAATTTGCAGCGTGTTGAGCGACGGTGAGGTGATGCCGTTTTCGATCTTGGACAGCATGCCGATCGAAAGGCCCGACACGCTGGCAAGATCGGTCGAAGGGCTGGTAGAGGCTCGTGGTGATCGACGTCTCGTAGCCGATCTCGAAGGTATTGCGCCATTGCCCCCCGCGCTCGTTCAACCAGCGGCGCACGTGCTGCAGGCTCACCTGGAACTTCAGGTCGCCCCCGCCATCCGCATAGACTCCGAGGCTTGGACTCAGATAGTCCTTGCCGATGGTGGCTTCGGCCGGAAGCCAGATGAGGGCGGTCTTGTCGGCGTTCCCTTCGAAGCGGTAAGCGACGCTCTCAATCTCGTCGAGCGCAGCCATTCGCCTTGCGTCCCTGGAAATGGCCTCGATGTCGACGACGTCGCCAGTGCGGACCGCCGAAAACGACTTGAGGTAGTCCGCGTTGACCCAGTTCAGGCCTTCGACCCGGATGTCGGCGATGCGGCGCTCCTCCGCCTTGCTGACAGTCGCCTGTTGACGCCAGGCTGCGTACTCGGCAGCAGGCAATGCGTAAACAGCGAGACGGTCTATGGCAGTGCGTGCAGCCGCTTCCCCGAGGGGGATCGTTTCGGGCACGCGCTCGAAATCCGAGGTCGTGATGTCGCCCATCGGCACGTCGATGCGGATGTCGCGCTCCGTGAGCGACTGCAGCTGGATCTTTTCGTTGACCTCGAACATCACGTCCATGCTGCGTGAGAGCAACTGCGTCGCCTGCACCAGCTTCTCGGCAGTGGCCGGCGGTTCGACGAGATTGACGACGATGACGACGTCGGCACACATCGACCGCGCGACGTCGACGGGGATGTTCCGCACCATGCCGCCGTCCGCGAGCACCATGCCGTTCAGGAGAACCGGCGAGAACGCGCCGGGGATGGCCATACTGGCGCGCATGGCCGTCGCGAGATCTCCCTGGTCCAGCACGACCATTTCGCCCGAGACCATGTCGGTCGCCACCGCCCGGAAGGGGATGGGCAGTTCGTCGAAGACGCTGACCATCCGCGCCTGCGCGACATAGGTGCGCAGCAGGTCGTCGATGCTGCTGGTGTCGACGAGGCCGGCAGGCGCGATGATGCTGCCTTCCTTCAGGCCGACCTTGAGTTCCGACTGCGTATCGGTGGCAAGGCGATTGGCCTCGACCGGCTTCATCGCCCGGCGACCCTTGCCTCCGACGACCTGTGACCAGTCGATGCCGCTGACGAAAGTCTCGAGGTCCGCGGCCGGCTGCCCGGCGGCGTAGCCGGCGCCGATCAGTGCACCCATGCTGGTGCCGGCGATGCAGTCCACCGGCACCCGCATTTCCTCGAGCACCTTGAGCACGCCGATGTGCGCACCTCCCTTCGCGCCACCGCCGGCGAGCACGAGCCCGATGCGCGGACGCTCGCGGGGCGCTTCTGGCTGCTGGGCCGCGGCCGGCGCGATGGCGAACATCGCGGACAGCAGACAGGCGAGGATGGACGACAGCATTCTTCTGGCTTTCATGGGGGTTCCTGTCCGCGCCAGCGCACGAGTGCGTGGATGAGCGCGGCGTCTTCCGGTGAATCTGCGAGCAGGATGGGCGATCCGAGGCCGAGGCGGGTAGTGGCGGCGGCTACCCGCTCCGAGCCCGTGACCAGCGCGGTCGAGTCCATCAGCCCACGACAGCGCGGCGTCACGATGCCGACCAGCGCCTCGAGCAGCTCGACGCTGGTGGCCGTGTAGGCCGAGATGCCGCCCTGGCGCCAGAGTTCCTCGATCTCCAACTGGAGTCCGGCGGAAGGGCGGGCGGGTTCGCGGGTGTACACCTCGGCGTACTGGACCTGCGCCCCACGGGCGGTCAGGGCCTCGCGCAGCAACCCCAGCCCGCCGCTGCCACGCACGATCAGCACGCGCTGGCCGCCCATCTGGGCGAGCTGTGGCAGGGCGAGCAGAGATTCGCTGTCGGCGCCTTCTGCGGGCATCATCGAGACGCGAATGCCGGCCGCGTTCAGGGCGGCCGCCGTCGCCTGGCCGATTGCCGCGACCGGTGCGTCCCGCCGCTCCTCGAGGATGCCCGCGCCGAAGCGGACGGCGTTGGCGCTCACGAAGATGACGAGGTTGTAGCGGTCGGTCGGTCCCACCGCGGCGCGGACCGCCGCGCGATCCGGTCGCGGCCTGATCGCGAGCGCCGGATAGCGCACGGCTGCACCGCCTTCGGCTTCGATCAGCTGACACAGGTGACCGGCCTGGTGATCCGGGCGCGTCACGAGAACGCCGATTCCGGTCAGGCGCTTCATAAGAGCCTGCTTGCGCCCGCTGCGATGAGGCGCCGGGCGAGGTCACTGCCGAGGCGCGCCGCCTCCGTCGCCGGCCCCGAGATCTCATCTGCGAAGATCGTGCCACCATCCGCGGAACCGACCAGGCCGGCGAGGCGCAGGGATCCGCCCTCGAGTGTCGCGTGCGCGGCGATGGGCGAGCGGCAGCTCGCGCCGAGGCCGGCCGAGAAGGCACGCTCGGCGTCGAGTGCGAGGCGCGTCTCGGCATGCTCGA
>JANOGW010000033.1:0-26426 GCA_031406155.1 Pseudorhodobacter sp. | reverse complement strand
CGGCCTGGACGCGCATCCGTTCCCAGAAGCGCTTGAGGTCAACCACCGGCTGGCCCGGCACATCGCCGGGGAAGAGGAATGGGCAGCCCCTCGGCACAGCATCTGATCGGTTTGCTCCGGATGCGCGTTGCGACCTTCGGGTCTTGAGGCCATCCAAGCGCTTTCACGCGAGGCCGCGCCTTCGGTATCGCGGCTGTCACCTCGACTTCCCGAAGCATCTCGCCAGCGATCAGCCCGTCGCGGATCCAGCCCTGAGCCTGCCATCAGTCGTCGTAGGCACGGAAAACGTCCTAGAGGCAATGCAGGGACCGGATTGCACGGGGGGCAAGTCACCGGCGGATATCACGCCACCCCCCCCCGATCGATCTATTGATCGTAGCTTTTGAAACTGCTGAAACGGTTCGAGTCTGAGTGTACTGCGTTCCAGTTTTTCGGTTTACATGTGGGCTGTAAGTTACTGATATCCGGACATGATCGGCGGTCATTGTTTACAGTCAAATCCAATTTAATCAACACCCTCCTGCGGATTGCAAATCCGTGAAGACCGGTTCGATTCCGGTACCCGCCTCCAGATTGAATTTTAAGGCAAGTTTGAGTTACCGAAGGCTCGTGACCATTCCATCTGTCCAACGAGTGATCGGGCAACATGAGCAATTCCGTGTACCCCAAGCACATATTTCCAATGTGAACCGGGGCCCGACATGGATCAGATCTGCTTTTCAGGCATCTGAACGCGCAAGCCATCTAGGGCATCCGAAACCTTGATCTGGCAGGTCAGGCGCGAACGGGAGGGATCGGGCAACCAGGCGAAATCCAGCATATCCGCTTCCATCGGTTCTTTTTTCGGCAATTTGTCAAACCAGGCCGGGTCAACATACACATGACAGGTGGAACAGGCGCAGGCACCCCCGCAATCGGCCTCGATGCCCGGCACGCCGTTGTCGCGCGCGCCCTCCATCACGGTCAGACCATTGGCCACGTCAATCACATGTTCCTTGCCGCCAAACTCGACATAGGTAATTCTCGCCATTCGAACCCTCATTCCCGGCTGTGCATATTGCTTACCTGCGACATAGGGTAAATCAGGCGGCTTTGCCAGTGGTGCCTTGGTCACATGCGATCATCGCAGCACTGGCTTTCGTGGCCCTCGAATTGTCGCTATGGTTTTGATCACGGCTCGGGATTCAGCCGCAAGTATAAGTCAAACAGGGCAAAAAGCGCGCATGGTCCGACACAGACTCCAATGGGTTGCGCTTGCTGCGGTGGTGTGTGTTGACCTGGCGGGTTGCCAAAACCTCCGCCTGCCCAAAGCCCCTGCTGCAAGCGATCTGAGCACGGAAATTATTCGGGGCGCGCGACCGGCCGGGCCGGATGGTGCCTGCTGGGCGGCCGATGAAACCCCCGCCGTAATCGAAACCGTTACCGTGTTCACACCCGGGCACAGCATTGCAGACCCCGTGCCAAGCGACGAGGTCCGGACCCGCCAAGAGATCACCACCCCGCGCGAAACAATCTGGTTTCGCACCCCTTGTGAAGCCGAATTGACGGCCGAGGTCACCACTACGCTGCAACGGGCCTTGGCCGCACGCGGGCTTTACTCTGCCAGTCCGACCGGCCAACTGGACCGCGAAACGCGGGCCGCGATCCGGGCGTTCCAGTTGCCGCGGGGGCTGAACAGCGACCGCCTGTCATTGGCGGCCGCGCGGGAGTTGGGCGTCATTGCAGTTGACACCGGTCCGGCCCCGGACGCCTGACGGGCCTGCAAATACAAAAGGGCCCGACGTTTCCGTCAGGCCCCGCGCATCAAACTTGATCGGCCGGTTTTACTCGATCGACAGCGCAACAAAGCGCGGATCGCCTGCCCGGCGCACCAACAGCAGCAACGACTTGCGCCCCGCACCGCGCGCCTCTTCCACTCTCGCCTTCAAATCTGCCAGACGGGCCACCTTTTGCTGGCCTGCTTCGGTGATCAGATCGCCTTCGCGCAGACCCTTGGCATAGGCTTCCGACGCCTGATCCACCGCCAACACGACCATGCCTTCGCTACCAGCGGGCAGCCCCAGCTTGGCGGTGGTCTCGGCATCCAGCGGTGCAACGGTCAGGCCCAGAATTTCGGCCTTGGCAGGCTCTTCCGGGGCAGGAGTGGCGACGGCAACGGGCTCAGCTTCTGCCTCTTCGCGGCGTCCGAGCTTGATCTTCAGATTTTCGACCTTCCCGTCCCGCAGCACGACCACATCCACCGCCTCACCAATGGGTGCATCGGCGACACGGCGCACCAGTTCCCGCGTATCGGCAACCTCTGCCCCGAAAAACGATGTGATCACATCACCGGCCAGCAGACCCGCATCTTTGGCCGGGCCATCCGGCACATCGGTGATCAGCGCACCTTTGGCATCCGTCAGACCCAATGCCTCGGCCACATCTGGTGTTACGTCCTGAATACGCACACCAAGCCAGCCGCGCCGGGTTTCGCCGAATTCCCGCAACTGTCCCACCACCTTCGAGACCACGTTCGAGGCCATCGAAAAGCCGATGCCGATGGACCCGCCGTTGGGCGACAGGATCGCGGTGTTCACACCAATCACCTGACCATCCAGATTGAAAAGTGGCCCGCCGGAGTTGCCACGATTGATAGCGGCGTCGGTCTGAATGAAATCATCATAGGTGCCGGACAGTTCGCGATTGCGCGCCGACACGATGCCGGCAGAGACCGAAAACCCCTGACCAAGCGGGTTGCCCATGGCCACCACCCAGTCGCCCACCCGCATCAGGTCGCTATCACCGAACTGCACGAATGGCAGCGGTGTATCGCTTTCCACTTTCAGCACAGCGATGTCGGTTTTCGGATCAGTTCCTACCAGCTTGGCCTGCAGACGCTTGCCGTTGAAGAAGTCAATCTCGATGTCATCAGCACCTTCGATGACGTGGTTGTTGGTCACGATATAGCCATCCGCCGAAATCACGAAGCCCGACCCCAGCGCCTCGGACCGTTGCGGAACTTGCGGACCGGGCACGCCTTCACCGTTCTTGTTCATGAAATCGTCAAAGAAATCCTGAAACGGCGACCCTTCGGGCAACATCGGGCCATCTTGAGTGTTCGTCGCAACCAGCGACGAGGTGGTGATGTTCACCACCGCCGGGCTGAATTGTTCGGCCAGATCGGCAAAACTCTCCGGTGCGCCGCGCGCAAAGGCGTAATGCGCTTGTGCCAGAAGCAGTGCTGCACCGATCAAAAGTGCCATCATCAGTCGCGCAGGCCGGGACGGTCCTGCGTGAAGTGCGGTCACTTGGGAAGTCTGTTTCGTCTGCACCACGAATTCCTTTCGTTGCTCGGGTCGTCGGTCGGGGGGGCGGGCAATCGATGGCCCACCATCACAATGCTATGTAAGTAGGTAGCGACGGAGACATTGCAAACCCAAATGCGCGCACTCAATAGGATGTGATCGTTCGGACGAAATGCATCACGCCATGACAGATCAGGCAAGTCAATTCCGGTTTTGTGTCGCGCTGGCGCGCATCGGGCGACACCACCGCGCCCGGCAGAAAACGGGCAAGCGTCACCGCCCGCCCGTCCTTAGCTTTCGCCCAGACTTATTCCGCTACGACAGGATCGGTTGTCGGTACTTTCGCGGATCGCAAATAGTCGAAGAAATCGCTGTCCGGCTGCATCACGATCGATGAATTACCGGGCTGCAACGCCCGTTCGTAGGATGTCAGCGACCGGGTGAAGGCAAAAAACTCCGGATCGCGACCAAAGGCTTCGGCATAGATCGCGTTGCGTTCGGCGTCTGCCTCACCGCGAATAACCTCGGCGTTCTTGCGCGCCTCGGATGTCAGTTCCACCACGGTGCGGTCGGCGAATGCCCGCACGCGCTGTGCCGCCTCGTTACCGCGCGCAATCTCGTCCGCCGCTTCGCGTTCGCGTTCTGCCCGCATCCGCGCAAAAGTGGCTTCAAGGTTCTGTTCCGGCAGATCCGTCCGCGTCAGACGCACATCGATCACGTCCACGCCCAGCGATTGCGCTTCGCGTTTGGCGATATCGCGGATCTGGTTCATCAGACCGGTCCGGTCTTCCGACAGCACCCGGCTGGATTCAACCTTGCCCAGAACCTCGGGAATGGCGTTGTTCATGATCCCCGCCAGCAAGGACTGCGCCTTTTCGATATCGCCCGCCCCGACAGATTCGCGGAATTTGATCAGATCGATGATCTGCCACCGTGCGAAGGCATCCACCACCAAGCGGCGGTCATCTTCCATCGTCACTTCAAGCGGTGGGGTCGGCAGGCCAAGGATGCGGCCATCATACCGCACCACTTCCTGAAGCAGCGGAATCTTGAAGCCAAGACCCGGGTCTTCCTTCACCTGCTTTACCTGGCCAAACTGCAGGACCAGCACTTTTTCGCGCTCATCGACGATGAACAGCGAAGACAACACAGCAAAAACGATCAGTGCCAATACTGGCAGTATGTAAGCAGCGCGCATCAGTTGGTTCCCCCGGTTACCGCAGCGGCCCCCGTGGCCGGCATCCGGTTCAGTTCATTCAGCGGCAGGAACGGCACCACGCCTTGGCCGCCGCCTGCGCCCGACGACACGCCATCAAGAATGACCTTGTTCATGCCACCGAACACTTTTTCCATGGTTTCCAGATACATGCGCTTGCGCGTTACTTCTGGTGCCTTAACGTATTCATTGTAGACCGACAAGAAACGGCTGGCTTCACCTTGCGCATTATTCACAACCTGCGCGCGATAGCCTTCGGATTCTTCCGCCAACTGTGCTGCGGCACCCCGTGCGCCTGCGGTTACAGTATTGGCATAGGCGTCAGCCTCTTTTTCCAGCCGGTCGCGGGCCTGTTGGGCGGCCTGCACTTCGCGGAACGCATCAATCACCTCGGACGGTGGCGCGGCTTTCGCAAAGTTGACGCGCACGACGGAAATCCCCGCCTTGTAGGTATCGAGCGTCGCCTGCACTGAGCTGCGCAGATCGGTCGCGATGACGCCCCGGTCGCGGTTCAGGATCGGCGACAGTTCCGACCGTGCGATGATATCGCGCATCGCGGATTCCGATACCGCCCGGATGGTATCAGTCGGATCGGCGAGATTGAACAGAAACTCGGACGGATCGGCGACCCGCCAGACCACCTGAAAATCGATATCGACAATGTTCTGATCACGGGTCAACATCAGCCCGGTGTCCATCTCGCCACCAGCGCCATTGCCGATGTCGGTCGTCCGCTCGCCGGTGACCTGCACAACCTCTGCCTTGACCAGCGGCCACGGCGCGAAGTTCAGGCCCGGCGCGCCGATGCCGCTGAACTCGCCCAAGAATAATTCGACCGACCGTTCTTCAGGCTTGACCGAATAGAAGGACATGAACGTCCAGACCGCCACTGCGGCCAAGCCTCCCAACAGCAGGCCCTGCTTGGTAACCAGAGGCGCGCCCGGTTCACGCCCGCCGCCACCGCCGCCATTTGTGGCACGCCCGCGCCCGCCCATCAGGACCCGCAGCTGTTCCTGGCCTTTTTTCATGATCTGTTCGATTTCGGGAATTTGCGGACCATCGCCACCGGGTCTGCGACCACCACGGTTGTCACCCCCGTTATTGCCGCCGCCCTTATCGCCGCCCGAGCCGCCACCGCCGCCCCATGGGCCACCATTTCCAGACATATATTCAGACCCTTTTCATTTGTTTCTTTTAACTTGGTTACCTGCGCGACGAATTCAAGCGCTTATGAGCGCCTCAGCCCTGCCGCACGGCTTTTCGCATCGTCACGATTTCTTCCGATATTGTCGGATGTACCGCGACAGTACGGTCGAAATCTTCCTTTGTTGCCCCCATTTTGATGGCAATCGCCGCCAACTGGATCATTTCGCCCGCACCCGGCGCGACGATATGACACCCAAGCACCTTGCGCGTTGCCTGGCTGACCACCAGCTTCATAAGAACCCGATCAGGTTGGCCAGCGAAGGCCGATTGCATCGGGCGAAAGGCCGTCGAGTAAACCTCGATCGGTTCCGCCCGCCGTGCGGCTTCCTCGGACAGGCCGATCGAGCCCATCTCGGGCTGGGTGAACACCGCCGATGGCACCAGCGCGTGGTCGGCCTTGGTCGGTCGCCCGCCGAAAACCGTGTCGGCAAAGGCATGCCCCTCGCGGATGGCCACCGGGGTCAGGTTGATCCGGTTGGTCACATCGCCGACCGCAAAAATCGACGGCACCGCGGTTTGGCTATAGTCATCAACCACGATCTGCCCTTCGCGACCAAACGCAAGTCCCAGATCTTCCAGCCCCATGCCGCCCGAGTTTGGCTTGCGCCCGGTCGCATACATCACCAGATCAAACTCGCGGTCGATGCCCACGGTCGAGATCGCCTTGATGCCATGATCCGTCATTTCCAGCCGCATCACATCGGTGCCGCACAGGATATCAATACCGCGCGCCTGCATTGCTGTCGCCACATGGCCGCGCGCCTCGTCGTCAAAGCCGCGCAAGATCTGCGCACCACGGTAAAACTGCGTCACCTTTACGCCCAGCCCGTGCAGGATGCAGGCAAATTCAGTGGCGATATAGCCCCCACCCACAATCAGCGCGCGCTCTGGTAAAGCCGCCAGATCGAACATCGCGTTCGAGGTAACGGCCAGATCTGACCCCGGAAAATCGGGCACAAACGGACGCCCCCCGGTGGCGATCAGTATATGCGCCGCCGTCGCCTTTGTGCCATCCGCCAGCCGCACGGTATGCGCATCCTGCAGCACGGCGCGCGTGTCATGCAACGTGACACCCGCCCTCACCAGCGTCGCGCGATAGGCCGCTTCCAGCCGGGCGAGTTCTGAATGCAGAACGCCGCGAAAGCGCGGCCAATCGAACGCACCGATGCTTGCGTCCCACCCGTAAGCCTTTGCCAGTTCGACCTGTTCGGGAAAGCCCGATGCAAACACCATCAACTTTTTGGGCACGCAGCCCCGGATCACGCAGGTGCCGCCCATCCGGCTTTCCTCGGCAAGCCCAACCTTCGCGCCCCCCTCGGCTGCGGCGATGCGCGCTGCGCGCACCCCGCCAGACCCGCCGCCGATCACGAACAGATCATAATCGAACGCCATGGTTAATCCCCCAGATCGGCAAAGATATTGTCGCCCGGAACCACATCAATACGTTGGTCCTCGATGGTCCCCGAACTGGCATTGCGCACGCTGACCCGGCCATCGCCGTGACCCACCACCACGATATCGCAAATGTCGATGAACAGGCCGTTTTCCACCACGCCGGGGATCTGGTTCAGCACCAGCGCCAGTTGGCGTGGGTTTCCGATCCGCTTCAGATGCAGATCGACAATGTAATTCGCCTCGTCGGTCACCAAGGGCCGATCACCATTCATCCGCAAAGTACACTCGCGGTTCAACACATCGAGTGCCACCAGCGTTTCTTCGATCAGCGCCTTGGTCGTCTGCCAGCCGAACGGAATGACCTCGACCGGCAAGGGATATGCCCCCAACTGCGCCACTTCTTTGGCCGCGTCGGCAATCACGATCATCTGATCGCTGGCCGTGGCCACGATCTTTTCTTGCAGCAAAGCTGCGCCACCGCCCTTGATCAGGTTCAGGTCGGCGTCGAATTCATCCGCCCCGTCAATGGTCAGATCCAGCCATTTCGCATCGTCCAGCGAGGCCACCGTGATCCCCAATTGCTGCGCCAGTTGTGCCGTGCGGGTTGATGTCGGAACACCCGTGACACGCAGGCCTTCGTTGCGCACGCGTTCCGCCAGACACCGGACCATCCATGCGGCGGTTGACCCGGTGCCAAGCCCGACCTTCATGCCGCTTTGCACGAAGTCGACGGCACGTTTGGCGGCCACGAATTTGGCCTTGTCGATGGGGGAAAGCTCGGCGGCCATGTCTGTCTCCTGCTGCGTTGCCCTGCTTATAGGCAATGCCGGCAGGCGGGGCGAGGGGCATTTGACTATGGCGCCGCACGCGCAGAGGGCAACCTTGCGCGCAGCAGTCGCCTATCGCTCTGCTTTTGGCCCGGCGTCCGCAGATTTATTCGCTGCCGATCATTGCGCTGACGCCGGCACTGACTTCTGCCATCGCGACGATACCGTCGCTGTTCAGATCGAACACCACAAAACCGCGCAGCACCTCTGCGTCAGTCTCCGACATCTTTTCCAACGCGGTCCCCTGCGCATGGCTGCGCAATTCGGCAAGGCTGACGACCGTGTCCTTGTCGGCATCCGCGAGGTCAAAACCCAGCCACAGTTGTCCGCGCCTGCCGACAGCGGCGGCATTGGACAGCACCAGAATTTCGTCGCGCGCGATGCTGCCGTCATTGTCCAGATCGCCGGCCAGATACCGCGCCATCTCGCCCGCCCGTACCCGCGCCCGTTCTGCCGCGATGAAGGTGTCAATCCCGGCAATTGTGATACCGCCCTCGGAGCCAAAGCCGTAGATCAGCCCGGCCGCATCCCGCAGGAACGCATCCGGTGCCGAGCGCAGTTTCTTGAGCGTTTTTTCCGGCAAGGATTGCATCAGCCCGGCAATATCCGGGCCCGCCTCGGGTACATCTTGTGCCGATGCCATCCCGGTCAACAGCAGCAGGATCATTCCTGTCCGTAAAAGCATCTCGCCAAACTCCCGGTCGTTGCCCTACTCTTGTGGCAGACCATGGTTAACCAAAGGTTGATGTACAGCCGACGTGCAGCACCGCGCCAGATGGTCGTTTTCGGGCATGCGGAACGCCCACGCCAGCGGCAGAGTGACCGTCGAAGGGAAGTCTGCAATATACGTTCTGCACCAAGCCCCGCCACATGCCCACTCCCGAAGGCTCCTCCCACCTGACCTGAAGGTCACTGGCCTTAGACAGCGCAAGGCCTTACTACGATGCGATCCCGAACCGGAGCATGAATGTACACCCTGCAAGCCATCCCCGACTTCGCGTCCTTCATCGTGCATCTGGTCCTCGAAGAGCTTGGCCAGCCCTACCACCTGAATGACCTTGACTTCGACCGTGGCGATCTTGACACCCCGGCGTTCCGTGCGATCAACCCCTATGGCAAGATCCCCGCGATGCAAACGCCCGATGGCCCGATGTTCGAGACCGCAGCCATTACGTTATGGTTGGCCGACCGGCATGGCGCATTGGCCCCAGCGCCGACATCGCCGGACCGCGCCGAATTCCTCAGCTGGTTCTTTTTCAACAACTTCTCGCTTCACACCGGCATGATGCACCTTGTGCATCCGTACCGTGCCGGGGGCGAAGATATGGCGCTTTCGGTTTCGCGGACGACGCATGCGCGGCTGATGTCGGAACTGGGCATCATGGATGCGATGATCGCGCGGCGTAGACCACGCTGGCTGTCGCCCGACGAACCATCGATCCTGACCTATCATCTTGCCGTCCTGATGCGCTGGATGAAGGCTTTTGCCAAGTTTCCCGAAGATGCGATCGACAGCACAGCTTTTCCTGCCATCAACGCCGTCCTGCGCGGCATGGAAACCCGTCCCGCCGCCATCCGGGTGGCAATGGCCGAAGACATGGCCGGCACCTTTTTCTCCAATCCGCAAGGCTGACCCCAGATGTTTCTTTCCGTGTTCGACATGTTCAAGATCGGCATCGGCCCATCGTCATCGCACACCATGGGCCCGATGGTCGCTGCTGCGCGCTTTCTCGACACCCTTCGCACCAGCCCGTTTCATCCGAAAGGCCTGCGCGCATCACTTCACGGATCACTGGCCTTCACCGGGGTCGGCCACGCCACCGACCGCGCCACGATTCTGGGCCTCGCGGGGTTCGCACCCGCCACCTATGACGCAGAAAAAGCCGAAGCCGCCCTCGCCAGCATTCGCGCAACCAAGGTGATCGAAGCCCCCGGGCTGCCGCCGTTACACTTCGACCCCGGCGCGGACCTGCTGTTCGACTACGGCCCCGCCCTGCCCGGCCATGCCAATGGCATGATCCTGCGGGCCACCGATGCGCAGGGTGACGTGATCCTGCAAGAAACCTACTATTCCATTGGCGGCGGCTTTGTTCTGACTGCCGAAGAGCTGGCGACCAAAGGCGAAAAAAAGTCCGGCCCCGCCGCCGTGCCGTTTCCGTTCGAATCTGCTGACCAGATGCTGACGATGGCCAAATCATCCGGCAAATCCATTGCTCAGATGAAACGCGCCAATGAACTGGCCCACCGCAGCTCCGTCGATCTGGATGCTGGCATCGACCGTATCTGGCAAGTGATGACCGATTGCATCGATCGTGGCATCGCAGGCGTTGGCATCCTGCCCGGCGGCCTGAAGGTGCGCCGCCGCGCCAAGGGCATCCATGATGCGCTGATGGCCGAACGCGGGCTGAACATGACGGCGCCGCACACCACAAATGACTGGATGAGCCTTTATGCCATGGCGGTAAACGAGGAAAACGCCGCTGGTGGGCAAGTCGTCACCGCCCCCACCAATGGCGCTGCAGGTGTCGTTCCCGCAGTAATCCGCTACTACTTGGATCATGTGCCGGGTGCATCACGGGCCAAAGTTGGCGACTTCATGCTGACCGCCGCTGCGATTGGCGGATTGGTCAAACACAACGCCTCCATCAGCGGTGCCGAATGTGGCTGTCAGGCCGAAGTGGGCTCCGCCGCTGCCATGGCCGCCGCAGGGTTTGCCGCCGTCATGGGCGGTACGCCGGAACAGGTTGAAAACGCCGCCGAAATAGCACTTGAACACCATCTTGGCATGACCTGCGATCCGGTCAAAGGTCTGGTGCAGGTGCCTTGCATCGAACGCAACGGTCTGGGCGCAATAAAAGCCATTTCCGCCGCCAGTCTTGCCCTGCGCGGCGACGGCATCCACCTCGTCAGCCTCGATGTCTGCATCGAAACCATGCGCCAGACCGGCAACGACATGATGGACAAATACAAGGAAACCTCGCTGGGTGGCCTCGCCGTCAACGTTCCCAACTGCTAGCCATCGCGCGGTCGCGCCTGAAAATTTTTCCCAAAAATTTTGATAAGGATTTTCACAAAATCCTAACGCACTCCTCCCAAGAGGCCAGCGCCCACCAATTCATGTCGCCTTCAGGCTAGGCAACGCCGAGCTTTTCTCCTACCGATCCACAATGACCTCTGACCGCATCCTTCCCGGCGTCACCTTGATGCTCGCCTTCTGCGTGCTGGCCCCGCTGCTGGATGTTGCGTCCAAACTCGCCGCAGCAACCATTCCTGTCGGCCAGATCACCACTGCCCGCTTTGTCGTGCAGGGGGCGCTAATGCTGCCTGTCGCCTTGGCCATGGGCGTCAAGCTGCGCATCAGCCGCCGGATGGTGGGTTTGATCACCTTGCGCGCCGTCTTCCTGATCTTGTCGACTTACACTTTTGTTGCAGCAATCGCCACCATGCCAGTCGCTGATGCCCTTGCAATTGTATTTGTCGAACCTTTTATCCTGCTGGTCCTTGGAAGCCTGCTGTTCGGCGATGACGTCGGCCCGCGGCGCATCGCTGCCTCAGTCGTCGGCTTTGGCGGCGCTCTGCTGGTCATCCAACCAAGCCTTGTGGCCTTCGGAACGGTCGCCCTTTACCCGCTGGGTACGGCGTTCTTCTTTGCCTTTTACATGCTCGTCACGCGTTTCATGTCGCAGTCCATCGAACCTGTGGCGATGCAACTGCACACGTCAATCGCAGGCTCGGCCCTATGCCTGCCCGCGCTGTGGCTGCTGAACGGGTCCGGCGTCACGTCACTGGATGCCGTTACTCCACAGGGTATTGCTTGGCTCTGGTTGTTTGGCGTGGGCTTCTGGGCGGCCCTCAGCCATATCTGCATGACCTACGCGCTGAAATACGCGCCGACCTCTACCCTGGCCCCGCTGCACTATCTGGAAATCGTCGCCGCGGTGGCGCTTGGCTACCTCGTGTTCGGTGATTTCCCCAATGCGCTGACGTGGGCGGGCATCGCCGTTATCGTGTCATCCGGCCTTTACATCATCCACCGCGAACGCCGGGTCGCGCGCGACGCGGCCCGCGCCATTGCGGCACCAACGCACTGATCGCCGCATCCAGCCGCACGCGTGGCAAAATCACCAACATCCCCGGCTGATCGAACCGCAGCAAAACCTGCCGCGCGCTGACGATGTTCGATGTGCCAATCATACCGCCGGGCGCAAACTTCAATCCGTTAATCGGCCAGTGCAACCCGGTGCTGCTGCCTTGCACCGGTGCCATCGGAAACAGCGACAGCCGGTCACCAACCACCAACTTCAAGTCCACCGCCCGGCCAACATGAAACACCACATCAGTGGCGCTGATCACGAAACACGGGCAGCCATGATGCCGCACCAACGCATTCAAAACAGCCAACCCATGATCCAAGCGCGCGCCCGTCACCCCCAACGCCAGCACAAACGGCGCGCTTACAGACCGCAGCGCCTTGTCGAAATCCGTCGTCTCCTGCTCGTCAATCCGATACTGCCGATCCGGCGCAATCGCCCTGCGTCCCGCCTCGGATATGCTGTCAAAATCACCGATTACCGCCGTTGGCATCCGCCCCGCCGCCAACAACCGGTCTGCCCCGCCATCCGCCGCCACCAGCGCAGGCGCGCGCGCCGTGGCATACGCCAGATCACGCCGCGTCACTGGCCCACCGCCCACCAAAGAGATCGCGTCCTGCGATTGGACAATCACGGCTTTCATGCGAGTATTGTTCTCAATTAAGGCAGGATTCTGGGTGGAAGAACATAATCAATCCTTTAAATTACCGCTGTCTGTCCATGGATTAGCACAAGAGTTGCGTCAACAAGGGCCAAGAGTTTGGTAGAGGGCAAGCATCCGATGATCGGGCCAAGTAAAATTCTGACGGTCTCCTATGGCACGTTCTCCTGTACATTGGAGGGGTTTGACGACCCTTTCAACACCATGCGGGCGATTGCCGAGTATTTCCGTGATCTGGCGGCCGAAGATCGCTACTTCGGGGCAGAACCGCCAACACCCGATGCAGCCATGCTGCACAAGATCGCCGAACGCGAGGTTCAGCGCCGGGTAGAGGCAAAAATTCAGGATAATGGCGTTATTTTGCGCACTGGCGATGCCATGGACGCGCCGCGCTTTGCCCCCGCGACCGCCCCACAACCCGCCGTCTTGATGCCCGCCGCTGACGCCCTGTCCGCCCCGATGCCCGACGGCGTTGCGGCCAAGCTTTTGCGGATACGGGCAGCGGTTGCCAATGCGGAATCGCATGAACCAAGGGCCGAGGCCGCCCCTTTGCCCTTGGTACCGGCACCAAACGTCTTCGCCCCGACGCAGCCGGTTCTCGCTGAGTATTCCGAAGATGAGCACGCCGAAGATCTTGCCGTACCCAGCGATCTGACCGCCACATTTGCCCCCGAGGCGTTCCACACGGACCTCGATGATGGCGATGCTCCGATTGAACCCGCAGTTGGCCCATCTGCCATCGGCGATGATATCGCAAGTTTTGACGCAGGTCCGGTTGAGACGGCACTTGATGTCACGGAAGACGATTCATCCGCCGCTGCCGAAATGGCGGTCGTCGACACCATTGATGACGACGATTTCGCCGAGGCCAATGATATCGCCGAAGCCGGGGATTTCGCAGCACCCGGGCAGGTGCCGGAAGACGCCCAAATCGACGCTATGGCCGACGCGGAAATCGCGCTATCGGCCGAGGCTGACGACAGCCTGCTTGCTTCCCTAAACCTGCGCGATGCGGCGCCTGCCATCGTTGACGAGGCGGACATTGGTGCCGCTGACATTGACGCAGACGAAGACGCACTCGAGGCGCATGGCGATTTCGAAGTCGTCAACGGCGATACCGGTGCAGATGATGCGGCATCACCCGACGTCGATGATCGCCCGGCTGCCGTCGTGACGAGAGCAGAGATGGTCTATGATCTGAAGGCCGACCACTTCGACGAAGACGACGATCTAGCGCAGCACATCGAAGCAGACATCCATCCTGATGCCGAATTTGACGATGAAATCGCCGAGGCCGCAGTGGAGGTCGCCGAGATCGACCCTGTTCTCGAAGAGATTGACCGCGCGTATGACCCCGAAACACCGGTCGCATCGGGGCCGTCCGAAAAGGCGCTGCGCGCCCGCGCGCGCGTTATCAAGGTGCGGCGCGAAGATGCGGCACCCGAACCAGACGCATCTGCGGACGAAGCTGCGACACAGGTAGCCGCAATGCTGGCCGCTGATGCCGATGCCGATGCCGACCTGCGCCGCGAATTGCAAGCCCTGCGACAGATGGAACCGGCCACCGGTGTGGAACATTCGGACGCTGGCGACGACACAGCAGCCCCCGAAGATGATGCTCGTCAACGCCTTGATGATGCAGGCGAGGCCGCCGTTTCGCGCCTGATCGAACAGACCAACGAAGCCATGGCCGTGCCGGAAAACCGCCGTCGCCTGTCGGCAATCGCACATCTGAAAGCCGCCGTTGCAGCCACGGTCGCCGAACGGTTTTCACGCGGCGGCAATTTGCCCAAAGAGGCGGAGACCAAGCGCCTTGACCCTTACCGCGAAGATCTGGCCCGCGTCGTGCGCCCGCAATCGCCCAATGACGCCGAGGATACACCCGCACCGCAGCGGCCAGCCCCGCTGGTGCTGGTTTCTGCCCAACGGATTGATCGCCCGCGTACCGCAACACCCGGTGAGACACCGACACAGTTGACCGCCGTGCCAAACAGCCCGGTGCGCCCGCGCCGCGTTACTTCGGCAGCCCTCGCGGTCGAAGGCCCGCCAGAGGTTGAAGAGGGTGACGACGAAATCGACACCGCAAGCTTGTTCACCGATGTACGCGGCTTTGCCGAGTTTTCCGAACGCCTGGGCGCCAACAGTCTGGCCGAAATCCTTGAAGCCGCCGCCGCATATTCAGTTTGCATTGAAGGGCGTCCCTACTTTTCGCGCCCCCAACTGATGAGCCAGATCGGCGCGCTGTCCGCCGATAGCGAATATACGCGCGAAGACGGGTTGCGTACTTTTGGCGCGTTGCTTCGCGAAGGGCGCATCCAGAAAATCAAGCGCGGTCAGTTCGTTCTGGCCGAAAGTTCGCGTTATCTTGCAGAGGCGCGCAATCTGGCAGGTTAGACCAGGATGATGTTTGAAAGAAACATTGTCCTGCTCTGGCAACTAAATGGTTGCGTGAGTGTTGAGGCAAACCGCGGTCCACTTTTCCTGATCACGCACTGATCAAGGCGCAAACAGGCAATCAGGCAGAAGGGGGCGTCTCTTCTGCCTTTTGCGTTTCGGGGTCAACCTGACCGATGCCGCGAAACAGATGGCGAAAGGGCAGAACCCAAAGCACCCCAAGCGCCAAATAAATCACCAGTTCCATCCAGAATGGCGGGCGGTCCAGCAGATTGATCACATTGACTGCAACAACGATATAGACCGGCAGACCAACCAGTAGGACAACCAACGACAGGCCTCGCCGGGCGCGGTAACTCAGGGCCATCCGTTGTTCCTTCTTTTCATGACCTTAGCGCCTTGTGCGCGGGGTTGCTGTCAGTGTGGCTATATGCGAGCCGACGTCCCGCCGTCACCGTTCAAGCCGTCAGTCTGCGAACGGGTCTGTCACCAAGATAGTGTCTTCGCGTTCCGGTGACGTGGAAAGTAGCGCTACCGGACAGTTTATCAATTCTTCGATGCGCCGCACATATTTGATCGCTGCCCCCGGCAGATCGGCCCAACTGCGAGCGCCTGCGGTGTTGTCGGACCAGCCTTCCATTTCCTCATAGATCGGCGTCACCCGGGCTTGCAGGTTCGCCGCCGTCGGCAGGTAATCAAGGCGCGTTCCGTCCAGATCATAGCCCACACAGATCTTCAGCGTTGAAAAGCCGTCCAGCACATCCAGCTTGGTCAAGGCGATCCCGGACACACCCGATGTGATGCAGGTTTGCCGCACCAGAACCGCGTCAAACCACCCGCACCGGCGCTTGCGGCCGGTAACGGTGCCAAATTCATGCCCCCGCTCGCCCAGACGGTCGCCATCGGCGTCAAACAATTCCGCCGGAAACGGCCCCTCGCCGACCCGCGTGGTGTAGGCCTTCACGATGCCCAGAACGAAATCGATCGCCCCTGGGCCAAGTCCGGTTCCGGTTGCCGCCTGCCCCGCAATCACGTTGCTGGAGGTCACGAAGGGATAGGTCCCGAAATCGATGTCCAGCAACGCACCCTGCGCGCCCTCGAACAAGATGCGTTTTCCGGCCCGGCGCGCCTCGTTCAGCACATTCCAAACGGGCTTGGCATAGGGCAGCACCAGTGGCGCGATCGCGCGCAGTTTTGCGAGCAGATCGGCACGGTCGATAGGGTCCATTCCCAGACCCCGGCGCAGTGCATCATGATGCACCATCAGCCGGTCAACGCGCAATTCAAGTGTCGCATCATCCGCAAGATCGGCCACCCGAATGGCGCGACGCCCGACCTTATCCTCATAGGCCGGCCCGATCCCGCGCCCAGTGGTGCCGATCTTGGCGACCGAATTCTGACTTTCGCGTGCCCGATCCAATTCACCGTGCACCGGCAGGATGAGCGGCGCGTTCTCCGCGATCATCAGGTTTTCCGGCGATATTTCAACACCTTGGCCGCGCAGCTTTTCTATTTCCATGACCAGATGCCACGGGTCCAGCACCACACCGTTGCCGATGACCGACAGCTTGCCGCCCCGCACGATGCCCGATGGCAGCAGGCTCAGCTTGTAGACCTTGCCATCGATAACAAGTGTGTGCCCGGCGTTGTGACCACCCTGAAACCGCGCGATCACATCGGCGCGCTCGCTTAGCCAATCAACGATTTTCCCTTTGCCCTCGTCGCCCCACTGCGCACCCACGACAACTACGTTGGCCATGCTCATTCCTTGCCGCTTAGGGAAAACTTCGGGCCGTATAACCTTCCGACGCGGTCTGCGAAACACCTAAATGCTACGGAGCAGCGCGGGCTTTCGCCAGAGACGTTCCTGCCATAAGCTTGCCCCAACATCAGGAGCTTCGAAATGCTGCTTTATTCTACCCTCGGCACGAATGACCTTACCCGTGCGCGGCGGTTTTATGACGCGACTTTGGCCACTCTGGGCATTCGCGCCCTGCAAGAGGGAAAAGAGGAGGTCGGATACGCCCCACAGGGGGATCCCATCGTTCGGCTTTACATCACCGTGCCCTATAACAAATCCCTTGCGACCCACGGCAACGGCTCGATGATGGCGTTTGACGCGGCAAGCCGCGCAATGGTCGACTCTTTCCACACCGTGGCCCTTGCCGCCGGTGGCACAGACGAAGGCGCGCCCGGCCTGCGATACAGCGCAAACTTCTATTCCTGCTACGTCCGCGATCCCGATGGCAACAAGCTGTCCGCCGTCTGCGACAGGCCGTTGTAATCCGGTGGGAAAGGGACACAAGGTCCAGAAAAAATCACTTCTTGTCAAACCCTTGTTTTGATCCGCGCGTTCCAGTTCAGATCGTCAAGCACTGCGAACCCCAACCGGAATAATCTCCCTACACCCCGGCTCAAACGGCCCCTTAAACAGATCGCCCAACCAATTTTCAGCTCGAAGTCCAGCTTCCTCAATCAGCCCAGCAATCTCCGCCTGACTAGGGAACGCTATCCGCGACCGCGCCCAAATCACGCGCCCGCCTGCCAGCCGATAATACGTGCCATACGTAACTACGCCCGTTACCTCATCCCAATCAGCATCATTCCAGCACTCCACCTCACCATATTCCGGGTGCGGCTTAGTTTCTCGCGTCAGCTCCGGCGTCCATTCCTTCCATTCCCGCGCCTCCGGGTTTCGGCTATCAAAGAAAAACCGCCCGCCGGGCGCCAAATGCCGCGCAATAGCCTGCATCAACAACCCACGATCCATCGCCGTCAGCAGCGTCTGAAACGCATGCCCCGTCATCACCACCGCATCAAACACTTCGCCAAGCCGCAAACCAAGCGCACCAGCCTCAACCCAGCGCACCGCACCCCCACCATCCCGCCGCCGCGCAATGTCCAGCATCGCCCCCGCCGGATCGACCCCCGTCACCTCATGCCCCTTCGCCGCCAGCCCCACCGAAAATATCCCCGTCCCACAGCCAAGATCCAGCACTCGCCGAAACCCCTGTACCAGCCCGGTGAAGCAATCCGAACCCTCCACCCAATCATTGTCCCAGTCATAAAACTGCGCCAACTCCGGATCGCCATAAAGTGCTTCAGTCATCTCAGCCCCACCATTTCGAGGCCAGGCACTGGACACGTCTCCATAAACTTGCCAACCCTAACGCCTAACGGTCACTCACGCGGGAACTTAACCAATGGGCATCATCATACGCTGGCTGGGGGCGTTCATCCTGCTTGCCGCTACCTTCAACCCGACACAGTACAACTTCACCCGCTGGGCCTATGTCAACTGGCAATCCCAGATGCCACTGACAGCTCTTCTAGGTCTGATCCTCGCCATCGGCTACATCATCTACGTCGGCGCTACTTTCCGATCGCTTGGCGCTTTTGGAATGCTGGTGATCGCCGCGCTGTTCGCAGCCCTGATCTGGGTTTTGATCGACTGGGGCGTGCTTGCGCTTGGCAACACCAACCTGACCGTCTGGCTTGGTATCCTTGCGCTGTCGGTGATCCTCGGTATCGGCCTTTCGTGGTCGATCCTGCGCCAGCGCCTGTCGGGTCAAGCCTCGGTGGACGAAATCGAAGGCTGACCACCCCCCCCACCCCGGGGGCTTGCGGGCACCGGCACTTCCGCCTAAGTAGGCCGCGACACGTTGAGGAACCGCCCGACCCATGGAAAACATCGTTCTGACCATCCACCTGATCCTGGCCCTTATCCTGATCGGTCTTGTGCTGATGCAGCGGTCCGAAGGTGGTGGTCTTGGCATGGGTGGCGGCGGCGGCAATGCCACTTCGGGGCGCGGGGTCACCTCGGCGCTGGCGAAAATCACCTGGGTTCTGGCGGCGGCGTTCATTTCCACTTCAATCGCGTTGACCATCATCGCGGCGGCGAAATCGTCGTCCTCGTCGGTCATCGACCAGATCGGTGGCACGGTTCCCGCACCAGAGGCCCCGGCAAACCCGTTGGGCACTGGCACCGATCTGCTGCCACCAGCGCCTTCGGACATACCTGCAGCACCACCGCGCGCTGACTGATCCGCCACAACCGTTAGAGAGTTCGTTTACCGGCGTGACAGCATCTAGCGGTCATGTTGCGCTTTGGCGCGAGATGACCTATGAATCAAACCCCGTGATGCAGCGATTCTTTTGCTTCAATCGCCGCCCATTCAGAACTCACGGGAGCCCACAATGGCACGCTATATCTTCATCACCGGCGGCGTGGTTTCCTCGCTAGGCAAGGGCCTCGCCTCCGCTGCGCTAGGCGCGCTGTTACAAGCCCGTGGCTTCACTGTCCGTCTTCGCAAACTCGATCCCTACCTGAACGTCGATCCCGGCACGATGTCGCCTTTCGAGCATGGCGAGGTCTTCGTCACCGACGATGGCGCCGAAACCGACCTCGACCTGGGCCATTACGAACGCTTCACCGGTGTCCACGCCCGCAAAACGGATTCAGTCTCCTCAGGCCGCATCTATTCCACCGTGCTGGAAAAAGAACGCCGCGGCGATTACCTTGGCAAAACCATCCAAGTCATCCCGCACGTCACCAACGAGATCAAGGATTTCCTCAAAATCGGCGAGGATGAGGTCGACTTCATGCTGTGCGAAATCGGCGGCACGGTGGGTGATATCGAAGGCCTGCCGTTTTTCGAGGCCATCCGCCAATTCAGCCAGGACCGCCCCCGTGGCCAGTGCATTTTCGTCCACCTCACTCTGCTGCCCTACGTCACCGCATCGGGCGAGTTGAAAACCAAACCCACGCAGCATTCTGTCAAAGAACTCCGCTCCATCGGCATCGCGCCTGACGTTCTTCTGCTACGGTCCGAACACCCGATCCCGGACAAAGAACGCGAAAAGATCGCACTGTTCTGCAACGTCCGCAAAGAAAGTGTCATCGCCGCCTATGATCTGAAAACCATCTATGAAGCCCCCCTCGCCTACCACCGTGCCGGGCTTGATCAGGCCGTGCTGGATGCCTTCGGAATATCGCCCGCGCCCAGACCAAACCTTGACCGTTGGACAGATGTGATGGACCGCCTGACCAACGCCGAAGGCGAAGTGCGCGTCGCCATCGTCGGCAAATACACCCAGTTGGAAGACGCCTACAAATCTATCGCCGAGGCGCTGACCCACGGCGGCATGGCCAACCGCACCCGCGTCAAGGCCGAATGGATCGACGCCGAGATCTTTGAGCGCGAAGACCCGGCACCGTATCTGGAAGGCTTTCATGCCATTCTCGTGCCTGGCGGCTTTGGTGAACGCGGCACCGAAGGCAAGATCAAAGCCGCCAAATACGCCCGGGAAAAGAAAATCCCTTACCTCGGCATCTGCCTTGGCATGCAAATGGCCGTCATCGAGGCGGCAAGAAACCTCGCCGGCGTCCCCGATGCAGGTTCCGAGGAATTCGACCACGAGGGCGGCAAGAAACGCTTCACTCCCGTCGTCTATCACCTGAAAGAATGGGTTCAGGGCAACCACATCGTGGAGCGCAAACAAGGCGACGACAAAGGCGGCACCATGCGGCTGGGCGCCTACACCGCCATCCTGAAATCCGGCTCCGCCGTCGCGCGCATATACGGCGGGCTGGAGATTGAAGAACGCCACCGTCACCGGTATGAGGTTGACGTCAAATACCGTGACAAACTCGAAGCCTGCGGCCTTATTTTTTCTGGAATGAGCCCAGACGGCAAACTGCCCGAGATTGTCGAGGTGAAGGATCACCCCTGGTTCATCGGCGTGCAGTTCCACCCGGAATTGAAGAGCAAACCCTTCGCCCCACATCCGTTGTTCGCGGATTTTGTAAGGGCGGCGGTTGAGGGGGCAAGGTTAGTGTGAGGGGTAGAATGGCCGGTACGATTGAGGAGTTAGAACATGCTCGAAAAACCATTACTTGGAGCGTTTCTTGAAGAAATAATAGCGAAATGCGACTTTGCACAGATCGCTCTGGAGAGGGCCAATCATATTTGTAATAACAGCCAAGATTTTTCTGGGCTACACTATCTATTTGAAGCGCTCATCGGTTACTTGCATCATACTGCATCGATTTCGCTTGTCCTTTGGCCTAGCGCCAACGGAAAAAACAAGGAAATCTCAAAAGAAGATAGACTCAAGCGAGGCGAAGAGTTGCGCACCCTCTTTGGGATTTCGGGTTCAAGCATATTTTCGGAAAGGAAGTTTCGGGATCATATCGCACATATGGATGAAAGACTCGAAGATTGGCATCTCGCATCGAAAAACAAAAATAGAGCACGGTTTATGGTCGGATCACTGGGTGCGATTTGCGGCCATACCCAGTTGCAGCAACAAGAAATATTTGAAACATTCGACCCCAGACTGTGCCTCTTTGCATTCCGAGGCGAAACCTTTGACATTGGGGCGTCTTTTTCGGAAGTGCGAGCAATAAGAACTGCTGCAATCGAGAAACTTGGAAGAAGCCTAAGTATTTTTGAGCAGCAAGTGTAGGGTGGGTGAAACCCACGTTCTCCCCCCAAGCCTTCTCGACATCCACCCCGTCAGCCACCCCAGCGTCCCCACTCAACCAGCACTGGACTGTGGGTTGAAACCCCACCCCACCGTAGGGTGCGCTTCAGCGCACCATCCACCCCACCCAACGGTGCGCAATGAATGCGCACCCTACACCCACCTGCCAGAAAATGGCTCGCCGGGTCAGGCGCCCCTAACAAAACCCAATTAAACACATGAAATCAACATAATACCCGGTGATCCACACGCGGTGCCCGGCCTCGTAAGACGGTACATTCATAAAAATGGCGGACCCAGAATCCGCCGCGATACGTTCCGGGCAATTCCGGCACCTTCCAAATAGTGTATTGAATCAAAACACTTACAAGGCGCAACATTCCGCTATGTGCCGTGCTATTCCCGTGCTATCCTGCCTTAAGTGGGGGATAGGTTGGGGGATGGGCTATGACAACCGAAGGTCTGCGAAAGCCTGAAAAGGCCCTGACTGCACAATTCGTGAAAACTGCCCGCGAACCCGGCAAGTATTTTGATGGGCATGGCTTGTTCCTGCGCGTGCAACCAAACGGCGCGCGGCAATGGGTGCAGCGGATTGTCATTCGTGGCAAGCGGTGCGAATTGGGCTTGGGCAACCCCGCTCTCGTATCCTTGGCCGAGGCGCGCGATGCAGCCCTCAAAAACCGCAAGCTGGCGCAATCGGGGGGCGACCCTATGCGGGCAAAGCGGGAATCCGACGCGGTGCTGTCATTTGAGGAGGCGGCGCGCAAGGTTCACGCCCTGCACCTGCCCACGTGGCGCAATGCCAAACACGGTGCGCAATTCATTTCCACCTTGGAAACCTACACCTTTCCCCGCCTTGGCAAGTTGCGCGTGGCCGACGTGACAACCGCCGATGTGCTGGCGGTACTAACCCCGATCTGGACGCAGAAACCCGAAACGGCGGCACGGGTGCGCCAGCGTATCGGCACGGTTATGAAGTGGGCGGTGGCCCAAGGCTGGCGGCAAGACAACCCGGCAGAGTCCATCGCCCAAGCCTTGCCAAAGCGCGACCTGAGCCTGAAAGAACATCGCAAGGCGCTGACCTATGCCGAAGTGGCCGATTGCATCAAGGCGGTGCAGGCATCGGGTGCAGGCATATCCACCAAGCTGGCGTTTGAATTTCTGGTGCTGACCGCAACCCGGTCTGGTGAGGCGCGCGGTGCGCTATGGTCTGAAATTGATCTGGGGCCTGCTACTTCCGCTACTTCCGCTACTTGGACCATTCCTGCCAGCCGAATGAAGGCCAAGCGGGAACATCGCATCCCGCTGACTGCGCGGGCGGTGGCAATCCTGCGCGAGGCAAAGGCGCTGGGCAATGGCACGGGACTAGTGTTTCCCGGCACCAAGGCGGGCAAGCCGCTGTCGGATATGACGCTATCCAAGCTGGTGAAGGAACTCGACTTTGCCGCCGATATTCACGGCTTTCGCACGTCTTTCCGCACTTGGGCGCAAGAGCGCACCAATTTTCCGCGCGAAGTGGCCGAAGCGGCGCTGGCCCATGCCATCAAAGACAAAGCCGAAGCAGCTTATGCGCGGTCCGACGTATTCGAGAAACGCCGCAAGATGATGGACGCATGGGCGGGATATCTGGCGGGTGAGGCGGGGAAAGTGGTGAGAATCGCATGATTGACGCTCCAACGAACAGCCAAGGCATGAGCCTTGCGGCCTCAAATCAGATCCTTGAGCAGCGCGACAAAGATGCTGTGGACCGCATTGTGAAAAATAACACTGCAAGAAAGAAAGCCGAGGAAGTAATTTATGCACATGTAAGCAAATGGGTGAGACAGGAAATTACAGTTGGTGAACCTATCCCATTGCTGCGCGTCGAACCCGGCTTTGGGCAACTCTATTCAACAATCCTTGGAGGCGTTGACGAAGTTAGGAAGATTCTTGATGCCGCAAAAGCGATTGATACGTCCACGCTCCGAGCCAAAGTTCGCAAATTGGAAAAGCTGCGAAGCGACATTGAAGGAATGATTAGAACGCTCAGTGAGGCTGATTTGGAACAAATGGTGAAGGCGGAATACGCCGCAAGAAATCTGCATTCAGACGTTGAGGGTCGTGTTGTCACGGCATTGGGTGCTGGTAATGCAGCGCGTTTAGGCCTTCACGTAATTTTTGTAGGGTTGTATGAGCAAGTCGAGCAAACCAAACTAGAAATTGAAAATCGCGGCACATCAGGGCCGGGAAGGGCAAAAGATGAAGCTGCGCATTTAGTGGCGCTGGAAGCGGCGAAGCTGTATGCAAAAGTGACAGGGAAATCGCCAACATATAGTGAAGGGCCGAACGGCTTATCAGGGCAATACACCCCTTTTTTGCGGGGCCTATACGATGCTTTTGGTTGGACAACTCGCAGCCTTAGACCCGGTGCTGAGGCTGCAATAAAGGATTTAAAGCCGAACGATTATGACCCCCCAAAAATTCAGGGGCTGATGTCATTTCTTACAGACCTCCGAAGATAGACCTTTGAATCGTTCCGACGGTATCCATGACGGGCGAACTCCCGAAAGGAACCGAAATGGCCGACAAACACCTTCGCCGCCCTGCTGTTGAACAGCTTACCGGGCTTTCACGTTCCACAATATATGCCTTGGTTGCCAAAGGCGCATTCCCGCGCCCGGTGCGCCTGACTGCCAAAGCGGTAGCTTGGCCAGAAAGTACAGTGACCGAATGGCTGGCGCAACGCCCCACCACTGAAGCTGCATAAAAAGACCCCGCCAATTAAGGGCGGGGCCGAGGCCGTATTGCAAATATAGAATAGCCTCACCTGCCCTTTGGTTCAATCAAAATCAAAGGTTCAAAAGATGAAAAATCAACGCTTCTATAGCAGTCCAACGCAGGTTTTCTGGTGCTGCAAGGCCCTTCTTGATGGCCGCACCATCAGCCACAAAACCGAAATCCGCGAAGTGAACGGTTGGCGTCTGGGCGCAATCATTCACACGCTGCGCAAGAAATACGGCTGGCCTATAACCGCCGAATATCGCGGGCCGGAAAACATCGCCTTCTATCGCCTTACCCCCGCCACTGACCGCTCAACCTTGCGCTTTCCGTCCTCCGCGAAAGAGTTGGCAAAGAAAGGCGGTGATGAATGAACGCACTTCAAATCCTGTATCTGCGCCGCTTTCACGGGCTGACAGAGGCGCAGGCATCCGCTTTGGCCGCACTTATCTGGGGGATGGGGGCATGACAGACGCACAAACCCTCACCCGCACCCTTGGCGGTATCTGGCGCGGGCAGTCAGGCAATGCGCCTTGCCCGGTTTGCCAGATCGAACGGCGGCGGGATCAACAAGGCTTGTCCCTGCGCATGGAAGGCGGGCGGCTATTGGCCTTTTGCCACAAGACCGGATGCACCTTTCGCGACATTGCCACGGCGGCGGGCTTGCCCCCCGGCGCGGTGATGAACGACGCAGCCGCCCAGCGCGAGGCCAATAAAATACAGGCCGAAAACATCTCGCGGCGCGAAAACCAAGCCAAGGCCCTTTGGCATGACCCTTCAACCGCATCCATTTATGACACCCTTGCAGAAACCTATCTGCGCGGGCGGGGCATCACTTGCACCTTGCCGGATAGCCTGCGCTTTCAACCGAACGGCTGGCACGCAACCGGGCACCACTTCCCGATGATGCTGGCGCGTGTTGACGGTGCGGCGGGTTTCGCCGTGCATCGCACCTACCTGCACGCCGATGGTGTTGGCAAGGCAGCGGTGACACCTGCCAAGGCCATGCTGGGGCCATGCGCAGGCGGCGCTGTAGCGCTGTCAGACGCGCAAGGGCCGCTTGTCGTGTGTGAGGGTATAGAAACGGGGCTAAGCCTTCTGAGCGGCCTTCTGGCGCGGCCTGCGACGGTTTGGGCGGCGCTATCCACCTCCGGCATTCGCGGCCTTCACCTGCCCCCCGTGCCGGGGCGGCTGACCATTGCGGCGGATGGGGATCAACCGGGCCGGGAAGCAGCCTTTGCGCTGGCATCACGGGCCACTGCGCTGGGCTGGCGGGTTTCCCTCTTGCCTGCCCCAAATGGCCACGACTGGAACGACGTTCTTTTCCTGAATGCAGGAAAGGAACTGGCGCAATGATTTTACCCCCTATCGAAACCCAATTCCAAAGCGAAGGGCCGCAACCCCTGTTGCGTGCCATTCCCCCCGGCGCAGAATATCCGGTGCAATCGCTTGGCCCCTTGGCGGCGGTTGTATGGGCCGTGCAGGGCATGACGCTTGCCCCGGTTGCCATTCCCGCACAATCGGCGCTGGCCGTCATATCCTTGGCGGTGCAAGGCTTTGCCGATGTGGAAACGCTGGGCGGCGGCTTTTCGCCCCCATCGCTTTACGCACTGACCATCGCGCAATCAGGCGAACGCAAATCCTCTTGCGACAAACCTCTGATGACTGCCCTGCGTGACTATGAACGCGAACAAGCCCGCGCCCAGCGCGAAGAAATGACACAATGGCACAATGCGCACGCAATTTGGAAGGGCGAAAGGGAGAGAATCCTGGCATCAGCCAAGAACGGCAAAGGCGATAAGAAAATCGGCGCGCAAGCTGACCTAGACGCGCATGGCCCGGAACCGATTGCACCCCCATCCGCTGACCGCACGGTAAGCGAGCCGACCTTTGAAGGGCTGACCCGCCTTTTCGCGGAAGGCCAGCCATCGCTTGGCATCTTTTCCGAGGAAGGCGGGCAATTCATTGGCGGGCACGCGATGAACAGCGACAATCGTCTAAAGACTTTAGCGGCGCTTAATGACTTATGGCAGGGCAACCCCATCAGGCGCACCCGTGCAGGCGATGGAGCCTATACGTTATTCGGGCGGCGGCTGGCGGTTCACCTTA
>JANOGW010000027.1:0-24945 GCA_031406155.1 Pseudorhodobacter sp. | reverse complement strand
GACCCGGCCTATCTGAAGCGGTCCAAGGGGCTGTGGGAAGGCCGGGTCATCCCTTATCTGATGCCGACCGAACGCTGCGTTGATATCGACAGCCCGTTTGACTTTACGCTTGTCGAATTTCTGCTGACCAATGCCCTGAAGGACCAGACCCATGGATAAACAACTGAGCCAGCGCACCATTTTCATCACCGGGTCAGGTGGTGTGCTGGGGTCCACCTATGTGCGCCGCATGCTGGAGGCGGGCGCGCGCGTCGTGTCATCGGACCTGCCGGGGCACCGCGCGGATGCGTTGAAAGAGGCGCATGCGGGCAATGACAATTTCCGCTTCTACGATCTGGATGTCGGTGACGAAGATCAGGTCACGCAGATTTTCGCGCGCATTCTCGCTGACGGCTGGCAGCCCAATGTCGTACTGAACAACGCAGCCATCACTGGCGAGTTGCTGATGGGGGCGGGCAAGCCGTTTCCTGATTTCGCCAATACCTCGGTCAGCGATTGGGAACGCACACTGCGCACCAATCTGACCGGTGCCTTCATGATCGCGCGGCAGATGGACCGCGATATCATTGGCAAATGGCCGGCAACGCTGATCAACGTGGCCTCGATGTATGCGCTGAACGGCCCGCATCACCAGATTTACGACGGCATGCCGTTCAAGTCTTTCTCGGCCTATTCCACCACCAAAGCGGGCATTCACGGGTTGACGTTGTGGTTGGCGGGTTACTGGGCCAAACGGCAAGCGACCGTGAACACCATCGCCCCCGGTGCTGTGTTCAATAACCATTCAGATGAATTTCAACGCAGGGTGGGCGAGTTGATCATGGCGGGCCGGATGGCACAACCGGATGAGATTGCCGATGCGATGCTGTTTTTGTGCTCGGCGCAAGCGGGCTATATGACCGGGCAGTTGGTCAATGTCGACGGCGGCTTTAGCGGCTGGTAAGCAACTGATCTAAAGCGGCAATCGTTCGCGCCGTAGCCCCGGAATGGGCGGTGAAGAACGCCTCGATGGCGGCAGGGTCGGCGGCGGCATTGTCAACCAGTGCGGCCAGCAATGCAGCACCGTCCGGTACTGATCGTGCGACGCCCGCAGCCGCCGCCTCGGCAAAGGGAAACTCGATCGTCCAGATTTCCGGCCCGGTCAGCACCGGCTTGCGCAGGGCCAACGGCTCGATGATGTTGTGGGCCCCGTGCGGCGTGAACCCACCCCCGACGATCACCGTATCAGCCATGGCCAGATAGCCATACATCTCGCCCAGACTGTCGCCCAGCAACACGTCGATATGCGGCGTGATGCCAATGGGCGCGAAGCCCGCATCCAACAGCAGTGACCGCTTGCCGACCGCCAAGCCAGCGGCGGCCAGCAGCACGCCAACCTCTTCAAACCGTTCAGGTTTGCGCGGCACATAGATGATCAGTGGCGGTGGCATCGCTCCGGAAAGATGCGCGCCCTGCAAGCCCAGAATGGCGGCGACATAAAGACCATCCTCGCCCTCGACAGCGCTTGCGATGGTGATTACCCGGCGCGTTTGCGCCCCAAGCCATGCCCGGGCGGCCACCCCGGCGGCCAACAGATGCGGCGGCATAGGCTGATCAAACCGCAGCTCGCCTGTGATGCGGATATTCGTAACCCCGACAGAAGCAAACCTTTGCGCCTGCAGAGCGGATTTCACGAGCGCGCCAGCGAACCCCCGCATGACCTGTGCCCGAAATCCGGTGCGCCCATCACGGGCATAGCTTTTCGACGGATACTGGGCGTTGCACATGTAAAGCGGCACCGCATGGCGACGGGCGGCCATGATCATGCGCGGCCAAATCTCCACCTCCATCACCAGCCCGCATTTGGGGGTGAACGCCTTGAAAAATCGCCGATAGGCAAAGCCAAACTCGAACGGCACCCACGCGACCCGCAACCGGCCAGCGGCAATATCTTCCGCAAATACCTTTGCGGCCTCGCGACGCCCGGCTGGGGTAAAATGGGTGGTCACCACAGTATCGCCCCGATCCAGTAGCATCCGGATCATCGGGACGGCAGATCGCAGCTCGCCCAAGGACACGGCATGAACCCAAATTGCACCGGGCGCGAAAGCCAGGTGAAATCCAAACCGTTCACCCAGATACGCGCGGTACAGCGCATCGCGCCGACCCCGCGACCACAGATACAACAGCACAATCGGCAGCCCGACTAACCAGAGCGCGGAGTATCCCCATAAGACCAGCCGCAGCCGCGCGGATGGAAAGCGGTCAGCCATGCCGCACCTCTGTCATCAAGGCCAGCAACTGCGCACATAGAGCATCCATCCCGGCCATCCCACCCTGCGCCAATGCCAGACCGCGGGCTGCTTTTTCCGGCAGATGCGGATTTTGCAATGCCGCAGCAAGCTGCCCCGCGTCTGCCACCAACCGTGCTGCCCCGGCGGCATGAAACGCCGCATAGTCAGCCGCGAAGTTCGCCACATTGGGCCCATGCAAAACGGCACAGCCCAGATGAGCAGGCTCCCACGGGTTATGACCACCGGTGTCGCCCAAACTGCCACCAACCAGCGCCACTGGACACAGCCGATACCACAGACCCATCTCGCCAAACGTGTCGGCCAGATAGACGGCGTCCGTTGTCGTGGGTGTGTCTCCGGTTGACCGAACTGCGACAGACAGCCCGGCAGCAGCGCAGGCAGTGACGATATCGTTCCGTCGTGTGGGATCGCGCGGGGCGATGATCAACAGCCGTGCAGGGTCTTCATCCAGCAGTGTTTTGTGCGCTGCCAAAGCCACCGCCTCATCCGCCGCATGGCTTGACGCGGCACACCATGGTTTTCGCGCACCAAGTGCCTTTGCCAAAACCGCCCGTGCGTCAGGCTGATCCGCCAGCGGCCCGGCCCCCGCTTTCAACGATCCGGTGACGGGAACACCTTGCGCACCCAACGCTTCCAGATGCCGCGCCGTGATGGCATCCTGCGCCGAAATATGGGCAAAACGAGCATACAGATCGGCGTAAAGGCCCAGAGATTTTGACCGCGCCGCAAACGCCCGTGCGTTCATCCGCGCGTTGATCAAAGCTAAGGGAATGCCGCGCCGATGCGTGGCCACCACCATGCCTGGCCATAAATCCTGTTCCGCCCAAACCGAAAGATCAGGCCGCCAATGCTCAAGAAACGCCGCCACCGGCCCCGGCGCATCCAGCGGCAGAAACTGATGCTGCGTCCGCGGTGGCGTATTGCCCGCAAACGCGTGCGCTGAAGATCGCGCCGAGGACGTCACCAAAAACGACAGATCAGGCCGCACCTGCCCCATCGCCGCAATCAGGCCACGCAGCGCCATCACCTCACCCAGGCCAACCGCGTGCAGCCAGATCAACGGCCCGTCGGCGCGCGGCACACTGGCTTGTCCCAGCTTTTCTCGCCACCGCGCAGGGTCTTCCTTGCCATGCTTCAGGCGGCGCCGCAGATAGGCGGACAGGATCGGCCCCGCTGCCCGCAGCGCCAAAAGGTAGGCCCGCAAGACAGCCCCGGTCGGGGGCGCGGCAGGGCGGGTATCAGCCAATATCGCGGAACTCTTTTTGCAGGCTTTGTGCCCAGAACGCTTCGTCTTGCAGCACGGCGACAAACCTGTCCGCCGCGCGGCCGACCCCGAAGCCATCATGGCGCGGGGTGGCCTTGCCCCAGCGATCCGCCAGAAACGCTGCGACGGCCGCATGGTCGGTCGCGGCGCAGGCCATCACCGATGGTGCTTGCGCGCGGTTGGTCTGCCGCGTGCCGATATCAAGTGACGCAAGGCCGATGAAGGGTGCCTCGCGCACGCCGGCAGACGAATTGCCGATCATGCAGGCCGCGTTCTTCATCAGTTCGGAGAAATGCGCGAACCGCATCGACGGGATCACCCGGAACTGATCGGCAGGCAAGCCATCGATCACCGCGAAGATAGCCTCTGACCCCGGATCGTTGTTCGGCGCCACCACCACGAACTGCCGACCCGACACGCGCATCGCACCAAAAAGCGCCTCGGCCTGCGCGCCCATCGATGCCGCCTCGGAGGTCACCGGATGAAAGATGCCGATGCCAAAGTCAGCGAATGGAATGTCATAGCGGGTACGGACTTCGGCGATGGTCACGCCTGACGGGCCTGCGTGAAAATCAAGTTCGGGCGACCCGATCACATGCACGCAATCGGCGGGTTCGCCCAACGCCATCACGCGTTTTGCCGCCGCGTCGGATGATACGAAGTGCTGGCTTGCGAGCTTGGTGTTGCAGTGGCGGAACACCTCGTCGATTGTGCCAGAAACCTCACCGCCTTCGATATGCGCGGAACGGATGTAGTTGGTCGCCGCCACCAGAGCGCCTGCCAACGCCTCGACCCGATCGCCGTGCATGACCACCAGATCGGGGCGGCCTGTCGCGAGGTAATCGGAAAAACCCACGACCGTCTTGGCCAGAACCAGATCCTGCGCATCACCGGGACGCTGATTCAAAAATTCGTGCACCGCCACGCCGGGGGTGCGATGCACCTCGTTCTTGGTCAGGCCGTAGCGGTCCTGCATATGCATGCCGGTCACAAAGAACGACACCGCAAACCCCGCATCCCGCGCGGCAATGGCCAGCGGTTCCAGCTTGCCAAAATCAGCACGGGTGCCGGTGAGGAAAAGAAGCGATCGGGTCATGCCGCGTGTATAGCTGAAACATGTCCGGGATTGGAAGGATCAGTCGTCTGGCCCGCATCCATCCTGCTGGCCATGATTTCGGCCAGTACATCCGGATGCGGTGCGGGCAAATCGCCATTCCTGACTGCGCGCAAATACTGCCACCGCATCCCGTCATGCACGACAGGATAACTGCTTTTCTTCATGAACGAAAAATTCAGCAGCTTGATGCAGGCATAACAGAATGCTCCCATCGGCTGGGTGGAGACCAGTGCCTTTTGCATATGTACCAATGCCGCATCGCGCCAGTCGTCGTTGTCGGCATAGCTTTCCAGTAACGCCCGCGCCTCGATCAGCAGATCGTCGTTCTCATAGGCGGCATATTGCAGGGTCTTGCAAAGGAACTCGTTTGTCTGCCCGTGCAGATGCCCGATCAGAATGCTGCGGGTCGAAGGTGCATCCCCGCCAAAACCGGCCTTGAACATCGCCTGCGAAAAACCTTTCTCGCCCCGCAGAAGCACGACCCGTTTCCGGCTGGAAACCCGGTAATCGCGCCAGTAATCGCGAAACGCGGCACTGCGCAGGGCCTTGGATTTGACCAGCGTCAGATAGGATTGGAAGTGCTGGTTTTTCTTGTTGCGCCCCGGTTTATTCTCAAAGACCGGGCTGTTGAACCACAGATCGTCCGCTTCCATGTTCGAGATCATCCGGCTGTCGTCTGCGATCGGAAACCAGATGCTGTCGTTCACGATCAGAAGGGTCTCGGGGGTCAACCCGGCATCTTGCATGACGCGCACACCATCGCGGTAGCCGCCAAAATCATACCCGTAATTCGGCCGCTCGACGATTTTCCAGCACGTCTGCAGCAGTGCGTCCCGGTCCGCATCACTGACAGGCGCTGACGAGACAAGAAGTGTGGTGTAGCCAAGGTCTTTCAGGTGCTCGCAGGAAACGAATACTGATTTGGCAAAGCCGCGGGGTTGGTAGGTAAAAAAGATGGCAAGCTTTGCGGTAGGGCGGATTTTCCCATCGGTCAGGCGCACGTGCGTCGGGAAATTGGCATCGTAATTTAGCTGCACAAGACGCTCGAACGGGGCCGTCAGTCTGTCGAATACTTTCAACCAAACGCGTTTGACCTCGCGTCTGGCTTTCCACGCCGGAACCATCCTGACCCTCCTGCTAGCGCAAAAATATACTGCCGTTCACGCTTGCATGCAATGGACGCAGCCAATGCGGGCACAGAGTGCGCCGTCTGACGTCCCTGAAGGATGGGAACGATCGGCGCGCCGGTCGATTGGGTACATTGCCCTGCCCGCACCAGCGTTGTATGTCGGTTCTGGCATCGGGGCTGAACGACAAAATGGCTGATATCAACTGCATTTGCTTGAAATTCGGCACGCTTTATGGGCCCGAATACGTGAACCGGCTGTTTGCCGGGCTGCGCCGCAATACGAAATCTGACCTGCGGTTCTTCTGCATGACGGATGATACACGCGGTCTTGATGCGGGGATCGAGGTCTTGGCGCTACCGCAGGAGCCATATCATGATCGCCTTTTCGGGCTGATGAAGGAAAAGGGTCTGCGCGCGCCGTTCCAGAAAATCAGCCTGTTTCGGCCTGATCTGATCCCCGATCTTGACGGGCCGCTGCTGGTCTTTGATATCGACATTGTCATTCTTGGCGATATTGACCCGCTGCGCGACTATGCGCCCGGCAAGGTGTGCATGCGCCGCGAATGGGGCACACGGGCAGGGTTCAGATCGCTTGGTCATGGGTCGGTTGAAAAGATCGAGCCCAAACGCCATTCCTATCTTTATGAATTTGTGCTGACAAACCCCGAAGAGGCGGTGATGAAGCACGGTGCATCAGAACAAAACTATACCTCGCTCAGTGCTGAACTGGCGGGCGATTTCGAACCGTTCCCCGATGACTGGATTATCAGCTTCAAGTATGATTGCCGTCCCAAACGCCCGATGAACCTGTTTATGGAACCAATCTTGCCGCCCGATGCAAAGGTGGTCTGTTTTCATGGCAGGCCGAAGATGGAGGAGGCGGTTGCGGGCTATCGTGCGGGCCTTTTGCATTCTACCCGGCCATGCCGCTGGCTGCGCGATGCCTGGATCGGCGATGCCCCGGAACCGGTGCCCGCATGACAAAGATGCTTCCCGATATTCCTGTCTGGCTGATCAACCTGCCGCGGGCCAAAGCGCGTCGTGAAAAGATGGAAACCCAGCTTGCGGCGATCGGGTTGCCTTATACGCTTTTTCCGGGCGTCGATGGCCGCGCCGAAGAGGCGCGCCTATTGGCCAACACCGACCGCGCCGCGTTTGAGCGCAACATGGGGCGCGAGATCCTGATTGGTGGCCTTGGCTGTTATCATTCGCACCTGGGAGTGTGGGAGGCGTTTCTGGCAACCAAGGCTTCGGTCGCCCTGGTGATGGAGGATGATGTTGTTTTCCATGATGATTTCATGCCTGCGATCAGCCTGGCGCTGACGGTGGCTGACCATTGGGATCTGCTGAAACTGAACCGAATCCGCGCCAAGATGCCGATCTCGCAGGGGCGGATCGGGCCCTACCGCCTGAATGCGTATCTTGGGCCGAACACTGGCACCGGTGCCTATCTGATCAACCGCGCCACTGCGGCAAAGCTGTTACCGGCCATGCGCCGCGTGACACGCGCTACGGACCATGAGATCAACCGGTTTTTCGTGCATGATTTTCGCCTGCGCGGGCTGGAGCCGTTTCCAAGCCACGTGGATGATGGTGGTCAAAGCCTGATCACCGGGGCGGGATTTGCGGATGTCCGCAAATTTCCGTTATCGCGGCGCTGGCCGCACTATTTGCTGAAGGCGGGCAATTATGTTCGGCGGTTCGCCTGGCTGGCTGGAAGGCGGGAGATTTTTCCCATGCATTCAGAGCTGAAACAGTAAACGCCAGAAAAGGCCCGCACTAATCATGACAAGACAAGTCGGAACAGTGGAACGTCAGGATATCTCCAAGGGGCCGTTTCGAAAAGACGGGCGTCTGATCGTTTCCTACCCGAAGTCGGGCCGCACTTGGATCTCGTTCGCGCTGTCCAGTGCGCACATTGACGCCACCCTGTCGCATGCGGGATGCAGCACGAACCGGCGCGAAATCGGATATCCTTTTCGCGGTGTTCCGCCGCAACTTCGGGACATACCGCTGATCTTTTTGCATCGTAACCCGATAGATACCGTTGTCTCGATGTTCTACCAGGTTACGCGACGCGATTTCCGACGCTGGTCCCGGCGCTGGTTTCGTCTGCTGCCCTCGCTAGTTCTTAAGGGCAATCTGCCGCCCGCCACGATAGACGCCTTTGTGCGCCATCCCGTTTATGGGGTTGAAAATATTTGTGCGCATAATCGGGCATGGCTCGACCATGTCGCAATCCGTACCGATTGCCTGATACTCAGCTATGAAGAATTGCGAGCGGAATCCGCGCATCATTTTCAGAGGATCCTCGATTTTTTCAAGGTAACCGAGGTTGCTGGGTCGGAGTTGGCAGCGCGATCGGAGTTTGACCGCATGAAAAGTGCGGAAAAATCGTTACGATCAACCATTGCCACGCGTACGGTTGCGGCCGATCCCGCAAGTTACAAGGTGCGGCGCGGCAAGGTCGCAGGCTACAAAGATGAGCTTCAGCCCGATACGATCGCTTACTGCGAAAAGATCCTTGAACGCTATGGCTTCAATCTGGCCTGATCAGCTGCCAGCGATCATCCCGTCAGGTCCGCCCATTTCAACTGGGTATTCCGCGTCACCGCACGCCGCAACGTTTTCCCCAGCACACGGTCGAATTCATAGCCTGCAATCTCACCCGACCCCGGCCGCCGCGCCCAGATGTCGGCTTCGGTGATCACGTGGCCCTCGGGCATATCGCAGTCGGCCACAACGCTTGCGCGGGCAAAGCGGTAGACCGGTTCTTCGGACGGCGTGCGTTGTTTGGGGTTGTGCAGGGCGGTGTGTATCTCGCGCGAACGGTCGATCAGGAACCGCAATTCGGCCGGGTCCATCGAATTGATGATGTCGGGGCCGATGCGGTAGCGGCTGTCGGTGTAATGCCGTTCCAGAATGCAGGCCCCAAGCGCCACCGAGGCCAGCGCCATTTCGGGGCCTATCGAATGGTCGGAAAAGCCGATAATGGCGTTTGGAAAGGCAGTTTTCAGGTCAGTCACACCTTGAAGCGACACAATTTCGGGCGGCGACGGGTAAAGATTGGTGCATTCCAGCAGGGCATATTCCACGCCGGATGCTTCCAGAATGGCCACCGAGGCGCGAATACTGTCAATCGTTTGCATTCCGGTCGACATGATCACCGGTTTGCCCTTTTTCGCGATATGGCGGATCAGCGGCAGGTTGTCAGCCTCGCCCGAGCCGATCTTGTATGCGGGAACGTCGAGGGTCTCCAGAAAGTCGGCAGCCGCGCGGGAAAACGGCGTTGAGATCCATATCATCCCCAGCGATTCGGTATAGCGTTTCAGTTCCGCCTCGTCCGGCAGAGACAGTGCGCAGCGTTCCATCACATGCCAGATCGACACGTCCGCATTGGGCGGGAAGATCGACTTCGCTTCCTCGGTCATTTCGTCTTCGATGATATGGGTCTGGTGCTTGATCATCTCGCAGCCTGCCCCCGCTGCCAAACGCACCATATCCTTGGCAACCGCAAGGCTGCCACCATGGTTGATACCGATCTCGGCAATCACCAGCGGCGGCTCAGACGGCCCGATCACACGATTTCCGATTTTCATGGCCTGATCCCCGCCTGCGCTACCTTGTTGTTGCTGGCTTTGCAGGCGACGGATGTCAAGGGTTGCCCAGGCTTACGCCCCCCAGGTCCGCTGCAAGACGCCGAACCAGTTCTCGTACGCCAGTTTGCGCATCAGCGCCTCGTCATAGCCGTGCGCCTTCATCGCCTGCACCAGCACCGGCAGGCCTGCCACGTCTTTGATCGGGTCAGGGATCGTCGCACCATCGAAATCAGACCCCAGACCGACGTGATCTTCGCCCAGATGCGTGATCAGATGATCGAGATGCCGCAACATCACGTCAAGCGACATGTCGGGGGATTTGCGGCCATCTGTGCGCAGAAACACGGTGGCGAAGTTAAGGCCAACCATGCCGTCGCTATCCTTGATCAGCCCCAACTGCCGGTCGGTCAGGTTGCGGGTGGACGGGGTAATTGCATGGGCGTTGGAATGGGTGGCGACCAGCGGCGCGGTGCTGACCCGTGCCACATCATTGAACCCCGCCTCGTTCAGATGCGACAGATCGAGCATGATCTTCAGATCGTTGCAGGCCTTGACCAGCGCATGGCCTGCATCCGTCAGGCCCGGCCCGGTATCCGGGTCGCCGGGGTAGCGGAACGGCACACCGTGGCCAAACACCGTGGGCCTGCTCCAGACCGGGCCAAGCGACCGCAGACCCATGCCGTGAAAGAGGTGAAGCGCATCAAGATCGGGGCCAATCGCCTCGGCCCCTTCCATATGCATGATGCCCGAGATCACGCCCCGCGCGAGACAGTCGCGCAATTCGGCAACGGTCGTGCAAAGCATGAACGCGCCGCCGCTGGCCCGCTCCATCCAGGCCAGATGCCCTGCCATTGCAATCGCGACCGGCTGTGCGGCGGCATGGCCGATCAGTTCGGGCAGCGGCAAATCGTAAGGCGGCGCGTCCATCATCAGGTCATAATCGGGCGCGTCATAGGCCTTGGGGGAGGGGATGTAGATCGCAAAGAAGCCGCCGGCAAAGCCACCCGCCTTCATGCGCGGCAGGTCCAGATGGCCCTTGCCTTCGCCGGTTAGCCAGATCGCCTCGCGCCGATCGGGGTTGTTCAGGAGGCGCAGCAGAATGTCGTTGTGGCCATCGAATACGGGAAGCAAAGCGGGCATGTCGTGGTCCTGAGTGGTGGGTTAGCGGCGGTAGCCTTCAGAAGCGGTCAGCAGATCGCGGGTGTAGGTCTGGCTGGCCTGACGCGATTGCAGCCCGGCGCGGGTCAGTTCTTCCACCGCGAGCCCGTGCTGCATGACCATCAGGCGTTCGCACATATGCGCTACGACCGCAAGATCGTGGCTGACAAGGATGTAGGTCAGCCCCCGCTCGGCCCGGATACGGTCCAGCAGGTTCAGCACCTCGGCCTGAATGGAGGCATCCAGCGCCGAGGTCGGCTCGTCAAGAAGCAGCACTTTCGGCTCCAGGATCAGCGCGCGGGCAATCGCCACCCGCTGCCGCTGACCGCCCGACAACTGGTGCGGATAGCGAAAGCGAAAGCCGCGTCCCAGACCGACCTCGTCCAGCGCCCGTTCGATCCGAGACTCGCCATTGTCAAAGCCGTGAATGGCCAGCGGTTCCGACAGCACGCGGTCAACCGTATGCCGCGGATGCAGGCTGGCGTAGGGGTCTTGAAAGACCATCTGGACGTCGCGGTAGAATGCCGCGTTGCGCGGGGATGCAAGGGGCTTGCCGCTCATCGCGATTGTGCCCGCCGTCACCGGAGCCAGCCCGCAGATGGCACGCAGAACGGTGGATTTGCCTGATCCGCTTTCGCCGACAATACCGTAGCTTTCCCCCATCGCCACGGATAGCGAGACCCCGCGCACGGCGTGCACGAGGTTGCCCGCAGCACCGAAGGTTACTTCCAGCCGTTCAAGGTCGATCAGACCCATCAGCGCGCCCATTCCGCATCGCGTTGCAACGTGGCCAGCGGGCGCAAGCCGCCTTCGATCTTGGGCAGGCACTTGTACAGGCCTTGAGTATAGGGGTGTTTCGCCTGTGCTAGATCGGAGGCTTTCACCTCCTCTACCACGCGCCCTGCATACATCACCAGAACCCTGTCGCAGAACGAGGACACAAGCCGCAGATCATGGCTGATGAAGATCAGCCCCATGCCGCGATCCGTCACCAGCCGATCGAGGATCCTGAGCACTTCGATCTGTACTGTCACGTCCAGCGCCGAGGTCGGCTCGTCGGCGATGAGCAAATCCGGCTGGGTGATCAGCATCATGGCGATCATCGCGCGCTGCCCCATGCCGCCCGACAGTTCATGCGGATAGGCCTTGAACACACGGGCGGGGTCGCGGATCTGTACCGCCTCCAGCATCGCCATGGCGCTGTCGCGTGCTTCGGTGCGGCTTGATGTGCGCAGTGCGGCCTCGATCAACTGGCGGCCGATGGTCATCACCGGGTTCAATGAAAACTTCGGGTCCTGCATGATCATCGACATCCGGATGCCGCGCAACTCACGCCATTTGGCAGGGCTTGCCCCGCGCAAATCGATGCCGTCGAAGTCCAGCTTTTGGGCCGTGGCCACACCCGGAGGCGGCGTCAGGCCGAGGATTGCGCGCCCGGTCTGGGATTTACCGGAGCCGCTTTCGCCGACTATGCCAAGGCGTTCGCGGCCCAGAGAAAAGCTGACCCCGCGCACCACTTCGGACGGCCCTTGCCGGGTTGGAAAGGTAATGCGGAGATCGTCAACCGTCAGCAGCGATGTCATGTCCGGATGCCTCCGGCGGGAGTATTTTTGCGAAGAAAAAGCACGAAGAGCCTCATTTGCGGGCCTTTGGATCAAGCACGTCGCGCAAGCCGTCGCCCAGCAGGTTGAAGCCGAGGGCGACGATGAAGATGGCGAGACCCGGCATGGTGGCGACCCACCATTGATCGATGATGAAGCGCCGCCCGCCGGCAATCATGGCACCCCATTCTGGTTGCGGTGGTTGCGCGCCAAGGCCTAGAAAGCCAAGCCCTGCCGCGATCAAGATGATGCCCGCCATATCCAGAGTGACGCGCACGATGGCGGATGACAGGCACAGCGGCGTCACATGCCCCCACAGGATGCGCAGGGAAGACGCACCCTGCAACCGCGCGGCGTTGATGTAATCGGTTTCCCGGATGGTCAATGTTTCGGCCCGCGCCAGCCGGGCATAGGGCGGCCAAGCAGTGATGGCGATGGCGATGATGGCGTTTTCAATCCCCGGCCCAAGCGCAGATGCAAAGGCCAGCGCCAGAATTAACCGCGGAAACGCCATGAAAATATCGGTGATCCGCATCAGCACAACATCAACCCAGCCGCCAAAATACCCCGCCGCCGTGCCAATCGCCAGCCCAATCGGGGTGGCAATGACCGCCACCAACAGCACAACCAGCAGCGTCAGCCGCGAGCCGTGTAGTACCCGGCTGAGAATGTCGCGGCTGAGATCATCGGTGCCGAAAGGATGCGACCAGGACGGTGGTTCCAGCCGCGCGCCGCGCAATCCGCCAATGCCTTCCAGCGGATCATAAGGCGCAATCAGGGGGGCGAAAATGGCCAGCAGCGCCAGGATGATGACGATCCACAGCCCGACCATCGCCAGCCGGTTCGCCGTCAACGCCAACCAGATGCGGTAGCTTTGCCCCCAGCGCGCCTGACCCCGCGATACAGGGCTGTCGGACAGCAGCCATTCGCGCCGGGTTTGCAGGCCACTCATGATTTGCCGCCGCGCCGGCGCACACGTGGGTCAAGCACGTTGTACAGCAGGTCCGACAGCAGGTTCAGTCCCACGAAGATCGTGCCGATCACCAGCGTGCCGCCGAGCACCGCGTTCATGTCAGCCACTTGCAGACTGTTGGTCAGATATAGCCCGAGGCCCGGCCAGGCAAACACGGTTTCAGTCAGCACGGACCCTTCCAGCAAGCCGCCGTAGGAAAACGCGATTACTGTTACCAATGGCACCGCTGCATTACGCAGCGCATGCACCCAGATGATGCGCCATTCCGGCACGCCCTTGACCCGCGCCGTGATCACGTATTCCTGCGCCAGTTCGGTCAGCATGAAACTACGCGTCATCCGGCTGATGTAAGCCATGGCATTGTAGCCCAGCAGCGAAGCCGGCAGGATGATATGGGAAAACGCGTTTCGAAACGCTTCCCACTGGCCCTGCATGGCACTGTCAACCAGTAGCATGCCGGTTGCGGGGGTAATCGAATATTCATAGGCAATATCAATGCGCCCCGGCCCGGATATCCAGTCCAGTTTCGCGTAGAACACCAGCAGCCCCAGCAACCCCAGCCAGAAGATCGGCGCGGAATACCCGATCAGGCCAATGATGCGCACAAACTGATCAATCGGCTTTCCGGCCTTCACGGCGGAAACGATGCCCAGTGGCACACCGATGACCGTGCCTATGATGATCGCCAGCGTCGCCAATTCCAGCGTAGCCGGAAAAGCGCGCGCGATGTCATCGACGACGTCTTTTTTGGTCAGGAAGGACTTGCCGAAATCCAGCGACAGCACTTTCTGGACGTAAATCCAGAATTGTTCATAAAGCGGCCGGTCCAGCCCCATTTCGATGAACATCTTGTCATAGGTGGATTTGCTGGCGCGGTCGCCGACCACGGCCAGAACCGGGTCGACCGAGATGACGTGGCTGATCAGGAACGTGACCAAGAGCAGCCCCAGCAGGGTAACCGCAACCGTCAGCAACAGTTTGGTGGCATTCCACAGAAAAGCGGGAAGGGCGCTTGCGCGCCCTTCTGTTTGTGTAGGCGACGGTAGCGCCATTTACTTGGTTACACCGCGGAACGAGTTATCGTTGAACGACGGCCCGATGATGTAACCCTTCACGTTGGCGCGCACGGCGGCCACTTCGGTTTCCTGAAACATGATCACGAAGGGCGAAGTTTTCTGATGCTCGTCCTGCAGTTCGCGGTAGGTCGCTGCGCGCTTTTCACCATCTGTCTCCAGCACGGCCCCATCGGCCTTGGCGGTCATTTCAGGAATGTCCCATGCCACCCGCCATGCCAGCGGCTTTGATGCAGGCTCATCACTGTTGTCGGGATTGCGCGCGAAGGTGGCGTTGGTATGGGGGTCCTGATAATCCGGGCCCCAGTTGCCGATATAGATATCATGCGTGCGGGCGCGGTATTTCTCCAGCGTTTGGCCACCATCGCCGGGGATGATTTCCAGCGTGATGCCCGCAAGCGCCATGGTCTGCTGCACGGCCTGCGCAATCGCCGTAACGTCAGGCGTATTGCGGGTATCCATTGTCACGGTAAAGCCATCGGGCAGACCAGCCGCCGCCAGCAGTTCCTTGGCCTTTTCCACGTTCAGACTGTAGGGATTGCTGTCGAGCTCCCCAAGGAAACCCTTCGGCAGAAAGGTCTGGTGCACATCCATCTTGCCTTTGACGATGGTGTCGGCAATCGCCTGATAATCCACCAGATATTTCATCGCTTCGCGCACTTCGGGCTTGGCGAGGAACTCGTTCTTCTGGTTCAGCGCCATGTAGAAGATCGTGCCTTTAACACCGCTGTCAATCACCACATCGGGGTTGGTCGAAAGCGCCTCAATCTCTTCTGGCAGCAAATCACGCGCCACGTCGATATCGCCCTTTTCCAGCAGCAAACGCTGGGTCGCTGCCTCGGGGATGTGGCGGTAGATCGCGCGCGCCATCGCGGGCTTGGGGCCGTCATAGTTATCGTTGCGTTCCAGCACGACGGATTCGTTGGCCCGCCATTCCCGGATCACGAATGCACCTGAACCGGCATAATTGGTTTTCAGCCAGTTATAACCGAAATCGCCGTCCACCTCGTTGGCCATCACGAGGTCCTTGTCGACGACTGACGAAACGGTAGCGGTCAGGCAGTACAGCAGGAACGTCGGCGCATAAGCCTGATCCATGGTGAAATCGAAACTGAAATCGCCGGTCTGCTTGACCATGGTTTCAACATTGTCCGCAGTCAGGCCGAACTGACCAAGAATGAACGCTGGCGATTTATCCAGCTTGATCGCGCGAACCAACGAAAACACCACGTCATCGGCCATCAGATCATTGCCGGACGCAAACTTTTTGCCCTGCTTCACTGTGAAGGACATGGTCTTGCCATCGGCAGACATGGCCCAGGTATCGGCTACCACGCCAAAAATCTTGGACACATCGCTGATGTCATAGCCGATGATCGGTTCATAACTGTTGCCGATAATCTCGGAGGCGGAAAATTCGAACACCTCGGCGGGATCAAGGCTGATCATGTCATCCAGCGTCCAGGCTTGAATGAAGGTATCAGCGGGGGTTTCGGCCCAGATCGGACTGGCTGTCGAAAGCGAAAAAGCGGCAACTGCCGCCGTCGCCATTAGGCGCGCTCGGATAAACATCGTGAACTCCCATGTTCGATACGTTTTTCTCGTTGGCAGACTTCATTCTCAATTCGTCGTGGCTCAAGATAGCGCCGTCGCAGGGGCGAAAGTCAAGCTGTACCGATGCGGTATCGCCGGGGTCCCGCCTGCGTAGCAAAGGGCGAGATTGGTCTGATGCGACGATCGGTACAATCCGTCTGAAATCGCGCAGAAAGTTGGCTCCAGTCCGGGCCGGCGTGCGGATTGCGTCAGCCCGGCGGACCCGCAGCCGCGCTTGAATGGTGCGAGGCCTCCATTGCCGCCCGGCATGTTTCGCGTCAGGGGCAACGGCGGGATGATCGTTCCGTGCGTGCCCGCGCCACGCCTGGTTTTCCCGGGATCTGTGGTGCGCCTAGACGGCTTTGAATGAGGCTATATCTGGGCCTCAGGCCATACCAGGCTCTGCGCATCCTTCGCCCTTTCCCCAATGAATATTGGATATTCTACTATCAGTGACGCGTAACCTTTATCATTCAAACTGATATCATAGGAGATTTAGAGGGGGATACTTAGGTGGATTGGTATATGACCCGTGCTCTCAACAAACTGAACGCCCCAAAGGTTCGCACCTGCGCGCCCGGTAAGTATTCCGATGGCGGCGGGCTGTGGCTGATCAAGCGTGAGGATTGCGGTGGGCAATGGGTGCTGAGCGTCAAATCCACGGGCGGCGGCGGGAAATGGGCTTGGGTTCTGCATCCGATGTATCGTTAAAAGAAGCTCGCGAGTCCGCTGAAAAATGGCGGGCCAAGGTCCGCAATAATCAAGACCCCATAAAAGAACGCGAACGCGAGCGACGCGAAGCTGCGCGAAACATGCATGTGCTGACTGATGTGGCAAATGATGCTTTTGAAAGCGGTCAGGGCCGGAAAGGACCCAAAGGCAGCGCCGCCCTGCGTTCGGTCAGGATGATGCATGGCGGGTTGCCCCGTTTGCGGCGTTCGGGGACGGTCAGCCATCCGGCTTGCTCCAAAGCATCCAAAGCCCGCTTCGTTGCGCGTGGGGATGCGCATATGGCCTTGGCGTAGGCGTTGATATCCGGGGCGCGTGCGGTCCCAAGGAAGTCGCTGATTAGAACGGCACCAAGCACACGCGCCGCCGGGGAAAGGCTGCGGTCATACATCACGGCGCGAAGCCATCTGGCTTGGTTTTGGTCAAGCATTGGCCTGCACCTGCATCTGGCAAACGGCCCAATTCGCCCATCTCTCGGCAATCCTGTTTTCGACGGCATCCCATTCGGCGGGTTCAACTCGGAACGGGACGGCCCATCCGGTATCGGCGCGTTGATTAAGCTGGATCAGGGCGGGGAAGCCGTGTTCGGCAAGCCATCGGTTCCAACCTTCCTCGTTGTGAGAACCTTTGTCGATCTTGACCACTTGCCGATCAAAAGCAGGGTTTGCGGGTTGGGTTGCACGGTCGTAAGCCGTGAAGTCCATCCGGCGTGAACCTTTCTTCGAAACAGGTGTTTGGTATCGCGCGCTCTCTTCTTTTTTACTCTTTAGGTCAGCCTTAGTATAGGAAAGTGCGCCCGTGCCCCCTTTTCCGCCCATATCTGCCCCCTTTTGTTTTGCGTTTTCGCGGATGTAAAAGGGTGCATCCGCGCCCCTTTTATCGGTTCCTGATGTTGCTCTTTTGGGTTCGTTCCGAAAGTCATTCGCGGGTGCGCCTGATGCGTCAGACCGCACCATCGGCACCACGTTGTTGCCCCACAGGAACACGATCTGCGCCCTGTTGCCGCGCCCGCGCCCTTCGGTCCTGACCAACCATCCGCCCTCGGCCAACTCGCGCAGCAGGCGCTTTATGCTGTCTGTGGACGTGCCAAGTGCATGGGCCATGGTGTCTGTTCCGGGCGCACAATGGGCAGTTTCGCTATGGGCAAAGTTCCTGACCAGCTTGCTGGCAAGCGCCTTGGCGGAAAGTGAGATGTCGCGATCAAGGTCGATTGCATCAGCCCATGCCCATCGGGCCAGCTTCCAGTTGCCGTTCTTATCGACACGCCTTGCAGCGTTCGGTGCATCGGTGTATGTTTTTTGGGAGTGAACTGTTCCGACAATGGCCCCGGATGCGCCCGTCAGCGCGCCGGGGTTTTCGTTTGTCTGGGGAACGTCAGGGGAACCAATCGGCGCGGCGTGTACGGGGTTTGTACGCGGAAGCCCAGAATTGTCCGCGTTTGTTCCCGCAAATGCGCGTAAGTTATCGTATTGCCCGATTATGGGTTCCCCGTAACTATCTGAATTTGAAGTATTAAATGGTGCTGTGAGAGAGGATTGAACTCTCGACCTCACCCTTACCAAGGGTGTGCTCTACCACTGAGCTACCACAGCGCCGGGGATGCTGGGGGAGAACCCCAAGCAAGCGTGGCGGGTGATTAGTCGCTATCTGGCGGCCTTGCAAGCGCAAATTGGCGCGCGCAAGCTGGACCCTGCCCACGCGTTGCGCTATGGACCTTTCGATGACTGAACAGGGCGATACCAGCAGATCGAAGACGTCGATTGACACGCCTGTTCTGAAGCGTGGGCAGACGGCGCAGGCACAGCGTGATGCGCGCTCCAAGTTGGCGCTGAAGGCGAACATGGCGCGACGCAAAGCGCAGGTTCGCGCGCGCGACGATAAACGTGATGACAAAGATGCCGATCAAGGCACCCCGGAGGATGGGCAACAAGAATGAGGCGGGCAAACAGATGGACCAGATAATTGTCAAGGGAAACGGCCCGCTTAACGGTACAATTCCGATCGCCGGGGCAAAGAACGCCTGCCTGACCCTGATGCCCGCGACCCTGCTTAGTGAGGAGCCGTTGACGCTGACCAATGCGCCGCGCCTGTCGGACATCGCCACCATGACGCAGTTGCTGCAATCACTGGGGGCGGAGGTGGCAAGCCTGCAGGGCGGGCAGGTGCTGGCGCTGTCTTCGCACAGGATCAGCAATCACATGGCAGATTATGACATCGTACGCAAAATGCGCGCCTCGATTCTGGTGCTGGGGCCGATGCTGGCGCGCGATGGCCATGCTGTGGTGTCACTGCCCGGTGGCTGCGCCATTGGCGCGCGCCCGGTCGATCTGCACCTGAAGGCGCTGGAGGCGATGGGGGCGGAACTGGACCTGCGGGAAGGCTATGTGCATGCCAAGGCCATCGGCGGGCGATTGCGCGGGGCGGTAATCGAATTTCCGTTCGTGTCGGTCGGGGCCACCGAAAATGCCTTGCTGGCCGCCACCCTTGCCAAAGGCACGACCGTGCTGAAAAATGCCGCCCGCGAGCCGGAGATTGTCGATCTTGCCCAATGCCTGCGCCGGATGGGCGCACAGATCGATGGCGAGGGCACCGCCACCATCACCATTCAGGGCGTTGACCGACTGGGCGGGGCCACCCATCCGGTGGTTGCTGATCGCATCGAGCTTGGCACCTACATGCTTGCCCCTGCCATCTGTGGCGGTGAGGTTGAACTGCTGGGCGGGCGGATCGACCTCGTTGGCGCATTCTGCGAAAAACTGGATGCGGCGGGCGTTTCCGTGTCAGAAACGCCGCGCGGTCTGATGGTATCGCGCAAGAACGGACGGGTCGGCGCGGTGGACGTCATGACAGCGCCGTTTCCGGGCTTTCCAACCGATTTGCAAGCGCAGATGATGGCTCTGCTGTGCACCGCCGACGGGGTCTCGGTGCTGGAAGAGCGCATTTTTGAGAACCGCTTCATGCATGCCCCCGAACTGACCCGCATGGGGGCCAAGATCGACGTGCACGGCGGGACTGCCACCGTGACAGGCGTTGAAAGACTGCGTGGCGCACCGGTGATGGCGACCGATCTGCGGGCCTCGGTCAGTCTGATTCTGGCGGGGCTGGCGGCAGAAGGGGAAACCGTGGTCAGCCGAGTGTACCATCTGGACCGTGGCTATGAACGGGTCGAGGAAAAGCTGAAAGCCTGCGGCGCGCTGATCGAACGGATCAGGGCCTGAGCATGGCAGATGCCCGGTTCGAGGATGGAGGGTCGCGCCCGGTCAATCTGGTTGCACGGGACGAGGCTGATCTTGCGGTCCTGTCGTCGCTTGTGCAGGATGCCGTGCTGACTGTTGGTGACCTGCGCTGGATCAGGACACAGCGCCGCTTTGCAGCGCTGATCAACCGCTTTCGCTGGGAAGGCGGCACCGCGCCCAGCCCCGAACGGGTGCGCAGCCTTCTGGTGCTGGACGATGTGCAGCTCGTGCGTGCGCATGGATTTGATCGCAAGACCCCCGATCTTGTCTTGTCGCTTCTGTCGTTGAGTTTTGCGCCGGAGGCAGATGGGTCGGGTGTCGTCACCCTGACTTTTGCAGGCGATGGCGCGCTTGCGTTGGGTGTCGAGGCGCTTGAAGTGTCACTCAAGGACGTGACCCGCCCGTATCTGGCCCCGTCGCGGCAGCGGCCGACGCATCCAGACTGAGGCCATGCGCGTATAAGGGATGGCGAGCGGGGGGCTGTCTGCCCCCGCACCCCCCGAGGACACTTTTCCCAAAATGAAAGCCGTAGCCGCGCGGCGCTTGAGGCGTAGGTGCAGGCAGGCTAAGGGGGAGCGGATAGATGGAGTTCCCCTTGCCATGCCGGTTTTCCTTTCCACCGCCACGCTGACCTTTGATGCGAACTTCGCAGCCCTGCTTGGCCGGAAGCGGGAGGATGCGCCGGATGTGGATGCGGATGTGGCCGCCATTATCTCGGATGTGCGCGCACGCGGCAACGCTGCGGTGCTGGAGTTGACCGCGAGGTTCGACCGCCTGAAACTGAGCCCTCGCACAATGGCGTTTTCTGCAGACGAGATCGATGCGCAATGTGCCAAGGTTTCATCTCATGATCGCGCGGCGCTGATGCTCGCCGCCGACCGGATCCGCGCGTATCATTCCCGCCAGATGCCCGATGACGCGCTTTGGCAAGACGAGGCAGGGGCGACGCTTGGCTGGCGCTGGGGCCCTGTCGCGAACGCAGGGTTATACGTGCCGGGCGGCATCGCCACCTACCCGTCGTCTGTACTGATGAATGCCATCCCTGCACAGGTTGCGGGTGTTCAGCGGCTGGTAATCTGTTGCCCCACCCCCGACGGCTTCGTGAACCCGCTGGTCCTGCTGGCCGCCCGGATTGCCGGTGTCACCGAGATTTACCGCATTGGCGGCGCGCAGGCGATTGCGGCGCTCGCCTATGGCACGCAGACCATCGCCCCCGTCGACAAGATCACCGGCCCCGGCAACGCTTACGTGGCCGCTGCCAAGCGCCGGGTTTTCGGCCGGGTCGGCATCGACATGATTGCGGGGCCATCGGAAATTCTGGTCATTGCGGACCGCGAAAACGATCCCGACTGGATCGCGCTTGATCTGCTGTCGCAAGCCGAGCACGACGAAAGCGCGCAATCGATCCTGATCACTGATGACCTTGCCTTCGGTCAGGCGGTCGCCCGTGCCGTTGACCACCGTCTGCAAAGCCTGCAACGCCGCGCCATCGCCGGGCCAAGCTGGGCCAACAACGGCGCCGTCATTACCGTGCGAAATCTGGAGGAGGCGGCGGCGCTGTCGAACCGCATCGCCCCCGAACACTTGCAGTTGTGTGTGGCTGACCCCGACGCCCTTGCGGTCAAGACCACCCACGCCGGTGCCATCTTTATGGGGGCATGGACACCCGAGGCCATCGGCGATTACGTAAGTGGGCCAAACCACGTGTTGCCCACAGCGCGGTCTGCGCGGTTTTCAAGCGGCTTGTCAGTGATGGATTTTCTGAAGCGGACAACGATAGCGAAAATGACGCCGGGCGCGCTGGCGGCCATTGGTCCGTCCGCCGAACGCCTTGCCAGGTCAGAAGGCCTGGAGGCGCATGCGCTGTCCGTGCAGGCCCGCCTTGACCGCCTGAATGGGGGGACTTGATGAACCGCATCTGCCACATCGAGATCGATGACCACGGCCTAGCGCCGCCGACAGCCGAGATCGAACAGGAACGCAAGGTTGCGATCTTTGATCTGTTGGAGGAAAACTCGTTCACTATGCCGCCGCGCGAAGACCGCGCCATGCCGCCCGGGCCGTACCGTCTGGGTCTGGCCATCCGGGGGGGGCGCCTTGTCTTTGACATAGCGACAGATAGCGCCGAAAAGGTTGGGGAGTTCCACCTGTCGCTGGGCCCGTTTCGGCAGGTTGTCAAAGACTACTTCCAGATCTGCGAGTCGTATTTCGAGGCCGTCAAACGCCTGCCCCCCAGCCAGATCGAGGCGATAGACATGGCCCGGCGCGGCATTCACAACGAGGGCGCGCGCGTGCTGCAAGAACGGCTGGAGGGCAAGGCAGAGGTCGATATCGACACTGCACGGCGCCTGTTCACATTGATTTGCGTCCTGCACTGGGGCTAAGCATTGGCGAGCGATTTCCCCCAATCGGTGCTGTTCTGCTGCGACCACAACGCCGTCCGCTCACCCATGGCCGAAGGCCTGATGAAGCAAATGTACGGCCAACGCGCCTACGTCCAATCCGCCGGCGTGCATAACGACATGGAAATCGACGGCTTCTCCATCGCCGTCTGCAAGGAACTTGGCATCGAACTTTCCCGCCACCGCTCGCGGTCCTTCGAGGAAATGCAGGACTGGGGCGACGATCTGTCACAATTCGACCTGATCGTCGCCCTGTCGCCTGCCAGCCAGCGCATGGCACTTGAACTCACCCGCTACCACCACCTCGAGGTTGTCTACTGGCCGATATTGGACCCGACGGGTTTGGGCGATGGCCGCGAGGCAAAACTCAGCGCCTACCGGCAGGCGCGGGACCAGATCAGGGAGCGAATGCTGGCAAGGTTTGGGCCGCCAACGGAGGGGATAGAGCTGCAGTGCCCGAAGGGCGCGTGATCTGGTATCAGTACGTGGGCGGTGATGCCGAGGGGGTGCAGATGGCAAGATGATCTTACTGCACAAGAACGCGACGCCGCCGCCGGGCAACCGTCAGCGACTGTCGGGGAGCAGCGAGCCCGCATCGGTTCTTGCGCTGCGCTATGGGGTAAGCGAGGAGACGGCGCGCAAGTGGAAGCGGCGCGACAGCGTTCAGGACCTGTCGGTCACTCCGCACAGTCTTCAAACGACCCTGACGCCCGCCCAGGAGGCAGTGGTCAGTGGTCGTTCAGTTGCGCCATCTTCCTCTGCTGCCACGCGACGATCTTCTGGCGGTGACGCGGGAGTTCCTGAACCCGGAGGTCTCGCTGTCAGGCCTAGGTGTTCAGTCCCGGCATCTGGTGGATCGGGTCAAGGATGAAATGATCCGGCTCTGATGTCCAGATTTTGCAGATGTATTTGTAGGGCGTGAGGCCATTGAGCGTCTTGAGTCAGCGGGCGAAGTTGTAGGTGAGGAGGGAACAAGCAACACTCCAGTGGACTTTTGGCCGCGACGCAAGAGGAAGTCGGCGAGGTGCGTTTGCAGCAGATCGTGGTTTTCGTGGTGGAAGCGCTTCACCGTCGCCTCTTTGATCGTGCGGTTTATTCGTTCGACCTGGACGTTGGTCCAGGGATGGTTGGGCTTCGTGAGGCGACGTTCGATCCCATTGGCCTCACAGATCGTGTCGAAGCGCATCGGCCGGGAAAAGAGGGTGTTCCGGTTCCGGGGCTGCTCTGCGAACTGGATTCCGTTGTCAGTGAGAACCGTGTGGACCTGGTAGAGCACGGCTTCGATCATGTGCTGCAGGAAGTCTCAGGCCGTCTTTCTGTCTGCCGTTTCAACGAGTTGCACGACGGCGAACTTGGACGTCCGGTCGATGCCCACAAAGAGAAAGAGCCTGCCTTCGGCGGTCTGCACCGCCGCGATGTCGATGTGAAAGAAGCCGACGGGATAGCGCTTGAATTTCTGTTGCGCGGGCTTGTCGCCTTCGACATCCGCCAGGCAGGAGATGCCATGCCGCGGCACGCACCGATGCAGCGCTGACCGTGTCAGGTGCGGGATCGTCGGCTGCAGGGCTTAGAGGCAGTCGTCCAGTGGTAACAACGCGTGACGCCGGAACGCGACAACCATCGCTTCTTCGGTCTCGGTCTGCACCGTGCATCGCGGTTCGGTCGGCCCAGTCTTGCTATCCTCGGCCGTCGCCCGCTTGCGCCACTTTGCCACCGTCTTGGCGTTGACGCCCGGTTCTCGGCTCAAATGTGCGAGCGAAGCTTGCGATCGCTGTATTGCTGCTCTGGCGGCGTGCGTGGTCGTAGCGCTCCCGTGACGAACTTGTCCCATAGTGCTACCTTTCATTCCTTCGAAACGATCGCACCATCAAACCGTGGGATCAAACACCACGCCGCGATACGCATCTTCTGGACAAAAGACGCGGGCGGCGGGATCGGCACCGGCGTATCGACGCTGCACCGCGATGCCCAAGGGTCGGTCCGCGTCCTGACCACCGCCACCGGCATCCGCGCCGAGCGCACGGCCTACCGCCCGTTCGGCGAGGAAACCGTGACCGTGTCCGGCCTGCTCACCGCGTCAGAAACCAACGGCTACATCGGCGAGCGGTTCGATGCCGATGCGGGCCTGCGGTTTCTGAGCGCGCTGTCGCGCTGCCCGGCTATTATTGCGTTTCCGGGCTGGAGCGGACGGCGGACGCAATCGACCACGGAGGCGGACGGTGACAATACCGACTATATGTGTCGCGAATTGCTGGTTGTGATTTAATCCGGGCGTTAGGTTGGCAACAGATGTTGGATTTGAGTATTTGGGCGAAGAAAAAGCCCGGATATGATCCAGAAGTTGGGGCGATCGGCGTGACAGAGACTGATTATATCGTTGTGGGTGCCGGGTCGGCGGGATGTGTTCTGGCCAATCGCTTGACAGAATCCGGCAAGTACCGGGTGACGGTGCTGGAGGCGGGCGGCTCGGATGCGCGGTTTTATGTTCACATGCCATTGGGATACGGCAAGTTATTCTATGACCCGGCGGTGAACTGGCTTTACAGAACCGAACCTGATGCCGGCTTGGCGGGCAACCGCGATTTCGTGCCACGCGGCAAGGTTCTGGGCGGATCATCCTCGATCAATGCGATGGTTTACACGCGCGGACACCCGCAGGATTACGACGATTGGGCGGCCGCTGGCAATCCGGGCTGGGGGTGGCAGGATGTACTGCGCGCTTACCGCCAGATCGAGGATAACGAAGCCGGGGGCGATGCCTGGCGCGGAGCGGGGGG
>JANOGW010000005.1:0-34393 GCA_031406155.1 Pseudorhodobacter sp. | reverse complement strand
CGAACGGAACGCTGGCGAGGAGTGTCGCTGCCGATGGCGCTGGCGTGGGTGTACTTTGCAAGCTGGGCGGCCTGGGTTAATTTCGATCCACAAAGCTGGGCCCATTGGGGGCTGGTGCTGACCTCGCTGTACCTGACCTGTGCCGGTATCGTGCAGCAGATTGTGCCGGAACAACGCATCCACCGCAAAGCGTAGCGTCAGATCAGCAACGACGCCGCCCCTTCCAGCCGCAGCAGGGCGACTTTGGTTTCGACACCCCCGGCACCCGAATAGCCACCCAGCCCATTTGCCGCCAAAATCCGGTGGCAAGGGATCAAAATCGGAATTGGGTTTGCCCCACACGCCTGCCCAATCGCCTGCGCGGGTGCGCCCAAAGCCTTTGCCAGATCGCCGTAAGTCCGCGTCTCACCAAACGGGATAGCGGCCATCGCGCGGCGAACGCCTTCGTGAAGCCCGGTGCCAAAATCCAGCGGCAGATCAAACGCGCCCCGCCCACCTGCGAAGTATTCGGCCAATTGCACGCAGGCAGCGTCTAGTAGGACAGACCCCGCAACGTTGTGACACTGCCCCCAAGTTACACCGGTGATCAGCCCGTCTGCAGCCGTCAGCGTCAAGGCCCCAAGCGGGCTGTCATAGCCCGCCTGAATAATCATCCCAAAGCGTCGTTGCAACGCGCGCAGGTGTGGGCATGTTTGTGGGTGCCAACATCGGGCAATACCCGCCAGCAGCGTTCGCATTTCTGGCCAGAGGCCAAACCAAACTGGACATACCTAGCAAACGGCATGCCGTTGTCTAAAAGCGGTGCATTCTCCGGACGACCTTCTTTCAGCTCAATCCCCGATGTGATGCAGAATTCATCGAAATTCTGCTTAAACAGGTCTAGCCCGCCAAACTGATCCAGCATCGCGGCATCGCCTGCGAAATATACCACCGGGCTGGCCTCTAGGCTGGACCCGATTTCTTTCTTCACGCGGAACACTTCGATCGCTTCAGTCACGTCTTTGCGCACCAACCGCTTGTAATCCATCCGCGCAGCCAAGGCGTCATCGCGCCAAGTGCTTGGCGTCTCCGGCATATCCTCCAGATGCACCGAGGACTGATCCCCTGGAAAGCGTTCCAGCCAAACTTCTTCCATGGTGAACACCAAAATCGGTGCCAGCCAAGTGGTCAAACGGTGGAACACAATATCCAACACCGTGCGTGCAGCTCGCCTGCGCGGACTGTTTGCGGCGTCACAATACAGACTGTCCTTGCGGATATCGAAGTATACTGCCGACAAGTCGGTCGTGGCAAAAGCGAACAACTTCTGGAAAACACCCTGGAAATCATACGCCGCATAGCCTTTGCGCACTTCTGCATCCAGCTCTGCCAGCCGATGCAAAATCCACCGCTCCAGTTCCGGCATCACAGCAGGCTCAATCTTTTCAGCGTCGCTGAACCCGGCGAGGTTGCCCAGCAAGAATCGCATCGTGTTGCGCAGCCGGCGGTAACTGTCGGCTGCGCCCTTCAGGATCTCTTTCCCGATGCGCAGATCAATCGTGTAGTCCGATTGCGCCACCCAAAGCCGCAGAATATCGGCACCGTATTCGTCGATCACCTCTTGCGGGGCCGTAGTATTGCCAAGGCTTTTGGACATCTTCATGCCCTTCTCATCCAGCGTAAATCCGTGCGTCAGGACCCCGCGATAGGGTGCCCGCCCCTTGGTGCCACAGGCCTGCAACATCGAAGAATGGAACCAGCCGCGATGCTGATCAGTGCCTTCCAGATACAAATCCGCCAACCCATCGGTAGACCCGTCCGCCCGGTCACGCAGCACGAAGGCATGTGTCGAGCCTGAGTCAAACCACACGTCCAGCACGTCGAACACCTGGTCATAATCCTGCGGATCAACGATCCCAGACAGCATCTTTTCCTTGAATCCTTGCACATACCAAACATCAGCCCCGTCCGCCTCGAACGCCGCGATCACGCGGGCATTCACTTCCGGGTTGCGCAGCAAGAAGTCCGGCGCAGTCGGTTTGACGCCTTTCTTCACAAAACAGGTCAACGGCACGCCCCAGGCGCGCTGCCGCGACAGCACCCAATCGGGCCGCGCCTCGATCATCGAATGCAGCCGATTGCGCCCCGTCGGCGGCGTCCACTCGACCAGTTGGTCGATCGAATTCAGCGCCCGGCTGCGGATCGTATCGCCATACGTTCCCAAGCCATCGTCCAGCTTCTTGTCAATCGCGACGAACCACTGCGGCGTATTGCGATAGATTACCGGAGCCTTCGAGCGCCAAGAATGCGGATACGAATGCTTCAACTTCCCCTTGGCAAACAGCGCCCCGGCATAGGCCAGTTGCTTGATCACCGACACATTCGCCGGGCCTTCCTTGCCATCCGGCAGAATGATGTGCTGCCCCCCAAACAACGGCAGATCGGTGCGGTAAGAGCCGTCGGGTTCCACGTTGTAGGTCATCGGTAATTGGAATTTCAGCCCAAGCTGATAGTCATCATCACCATGGCTTGGGGCGGTGTGAACGAAGCCAGTGCCCGCATCATCTGTGACATGATCACCGGGGAGCATGGGGACATCGTAGTCCCACTCCCCATTGCCGCCTTCGATTCCTCGGAAGGGGTGGGCAAGGGTCATACTATTCAACACGTCTCCCGCTACATCTCGACCTTCCTGCCAATCGGCAATCTTCGCCGCTGATTTGACCAGTTCTGCAAGTTTCCTAGCTATGATTAGCTTCTCACCAATCTGAGCCGTGCTACCTTCGACAAGCGATTGCACCGTGTAAACATGATAGTCGATCGCGTTGCCGTGCCCGTGAGCAACCGCGCGATTTTGAGGGATCGTCCATGGCGTTGTTGTCCAAATCACGACACTTGCGCCGACCAAATTCATCGTCGCACCGTCAGACTCAGGATGACCATCTAAACCCTTTTTGACAGCGTCAGACATCGAGTCATTCAGAACACTAACCACCGGAAACCGCACCCAAACCTGATGGCTGGTATGGTCGTGATACTCCACCTCCGCCTCGGCCAGCGCCGTCTTTTCCACCGGGCTCCACATCACCGGCTTGGACCCCTGATACACCGACCCGTTCATCAGAAACTTCATGAACTCCCCGGCAATCACCGCCTCGGCGTGGTAGTCCATCGTCAGGTACGGATCGGCCCAGTTGCCGGTCACCCCCAGCCGCTTGAACTCCTCGCGCTGGATATCGATCCAGCCTTCGGCGAACTTGCGGCATTCCTGCCGGAACGTCACCTTGTCGACGGCGTCTTTATCTTCGCCCCGCGCGCGGTATTGCTCCTCGATCTTCCATTCGATCGGCAGACCGTGGCAATCCCAGCCCGGCACATAACGGGCATCGCGGCCCATCATCTGCTGAGAGCGCACTACCATGTCTTTCAAGACCTTGTTTAGCGCGTGGCCGATATGCAGATGCCCGTTGGCATAGGGCGGCCCGTCATGCAGTGTGAACGGCACGCGCGACCCCGCCTTTTCCCGCAGCCGGTCGTAAACGCCAATCTCTTCCCAACGGGCCAACCAGCCCGGTTCCCGCGCTGGCAGACCCGCCCGCATCGGAAATTCGGTTTCTGGCAAGAAAACGGTGTTGCGGTAATCGGGCAAGTCATGGCTTGGCGTATCGGCGCACATCTTAAGCAGGTCCTTCAGACTGAAATTCAAGGGGGCAGTCGGGGGTGCAATCACCCAAGGTCCGGCGCGTCTGGTGTCAGACCGCCGGGCAAATAATTCGGGAAATGATTTCCGGGCGAACCTGCATGGCGCGTCTTATACAAGGCGCAATGGCAAGGGTCCAGCCTTTGAGATATCGCCATTTAGCGGATGCAGCCCGCGATCAGCCGCGCTACGATACCGCGAAACATCCCCCGGGGGCCGCCATGAATGAACCTTCCGTCAATGTGCTTGGCACGGTGCTCGAGCCCTGCTCCACCACCCCCCTGACCGGCTTCTTTCGCAACGGCTGTTGCGATACCGGCCCGCAGGATCAGGGATTGCACACTGTTTGCGCGCTGATGACGGCAGAATTTCTGGCGCTGTCGAAGTACCTTGGCAATGATCTGTCCACGCCGCGCCCAGAATACGGCTTTGCCGGGCTGAAGCCGGGCGACAAATGGTGTCTTTGCGCCAGCCGGTTTCTGCAAGCCCACGAAGAAGGTGCCGCCCCCAATGTGCGCCTAACCGCAACGCATGCCAAGACCCTCAGCATCGTGCCTTTGGACGTGTTGCACCGCTACGCCGCGGATTGAGGGCTTTGTTCTGCCTTGCGGACCGCCGGGCTGGCATCATCGCGCATCAGATCCTCGATGAACACGCTTAGCAACTGCGGCCGCCCGGTGACGCCAGCCTTGCGATAAATCGCATTGGTCTGCGCCTTCACCGTGCCTTCGGAGGTGTTGCGTAGCACGCCGATTTCCGCCGTCGACATGCCTTTTATGGCAAACAATGCCACGTCACGTTCGGCAGGCGACAGGGCCCATTCGGAAAATCGCTCTTCCAGCAGATCCATGAACGCGCCCGATGCACGGCGCAAACGTTCTTCTGCGATATGGCGCTGTCGCAAGGCGCGCGCCAGAACCATTGCACCAAGGCCAAGCCCCAGAAGCAAGCCCAAAGCCGCGCCAAGCTCCAACAACTCGCGGGTACGCCAACTGACCGGGGTCGCCCGCAGACCGAGGACCGACGACAGAATGTCGGAAATGAAGAACACCGCACAGAACGCCTGAATGGCGAACATCATCGCGATCAGGACCCGCCCCGTCATCAGGCCCGTATCACTGGTTTGACGCATGACCTATCAATCATTGTCGTCGCCGTCGCTGCCGCTGCCAGAGTTGTCCTTGTCGCCGTCGCCGTCGCTACCGTGGCCACTATTGTCGCCGTCGCCATCATCATCACCGTCGCCATCATCATCGTCTTCGTCTTCGTCTTCGTCTTCGTCAGTATCGTCGCCGATCTTGCCTACCGATTTACCGTCGTCCGATTTCGACAGCCAAAGATCCCGCAAAATCTCACCAGTGTTCGGGTCCAAGACAATCTCGCGGCTGCCTTTGGCTCCCTCGGCTTCGATTCGCGCCCGGCCCAGCCATGTACTTTCGATTTCGATGCTCTCAAATCCCTGCGCGCGCAGTTGAGAGACGACCTTTTCGACAAACGTCGCAGCAACCGCGGGCAGCGCCGTGGCGACCTGAATGCAACCCGCCGCCAACATGGCCGCGATATACCGTCTTCGACTCATTTTGTCTTCCCGCCTCCAGCGGATATTAACACCACACTACGCGTCATTGCCACGAAAGCAATGCACCCGGGGCGCGCAAGATGGGCCCCGGCTGCATTGGCGCATCATGCACCGATTGTCGGACAGGCCCGCAAGAATGGCCTTCGTTTCGTTATAATTCTGGTCAGAACACGCGCCAGTCTTGCCTGAACCGTTATCCGCTCAGTCGTCATCACCATCATCGCCGCCGTCGTTGTCGCCGCCGCCGCTGCCCGAATTGTCATTGTCATCATCGTTATCGTCGTTGTCACCGTCATGGCCGCTATTGTCATCGTTGTCGTTGTCATCATCGTCGTTGTCGTCATCCTCATCTTCATCTTCATCATCTTCGTCTTCATCTTCATCTTCATCTTCGTCATCTTCTTCGGCATCAGTGTCTTCGAAGTCTTTGTTCGTTAGCTTGAAATCCACCCCGGTCCGGTCGAGGTACTCTGCATCGGCGGCTTCGGTCTCCTGCTTGATGATGTCGCCAGTATCGTTGTTGTAGATCGTCTCGACCACGGTCGTGCCCTTGACGGCCTCGATCTTGGTCTGGGTCGGGCCCTGCTTCACTTCAACAAAACTGTAGCCGTCGGCAATCAGTCCATCGGCAATTGCTTGAGGATCGATCGCCGCCAGGGCCATTTGTCCGCCGCAGATGAATGCAGCCGTCATCATTAGGGTACGTCTCATGTCTGGTCTCCCGTCTAGTTGGATTAGGCCGCTCGTCGCAGCGACAAGACAACAAGACCACTGCACCTTCCGTATGCATATTGGCATTTGGTTTAACTGTGACGGCTCTACCCTGGGTTTGCCGCAATAAACAAAAGTTTATGCCAGAACATGCAAGACCGGCATGGCGAGGACCGGAAAAAGGATCGCCCCGCCAGATTCTTGCAGCGCGAAATATCTGCATCGGCCAATAGTTTAGATCTTCATATCGAATCCCAGGTGCTTGGCGACGGTGAAGATGTCCTTGTCGCCACGCCCGCACATGTTCATTACGATGATATGGTCGGCTGGTAGATCCGGCGCGATTTTCATCACATGGGCCAGCGCGTGGCTTGGCTCCAGCGCCGGGATAATGCCTTCCAGAGCACAAGATAACTGAAACGCCTCCAGCGCCTCGACATCGGTGATGGACACATACTTCGCGCGGCCAGTGTCATGCAGCCACGCATGTTCCGGACCGATCCCGGGATAATCCAGACCCGCAGAAATGGAGAATCCTTCCAAAATCTGCCCATCCAGATCTTGCAGCAGATAGGTCCGGTTGCCGTGCAGCACGCCCGGGCGCCCGCCCGTCAGCGATGCGCAATGCTGCATCCGGTCGTCAACACCCTTGCCGCCGGCTTCGACCCCGATGATGTTCACCGACGGATCATCGAGGAACGGATGGAACAGCCCCATCGCATTCGACCCGCCACCAATCGCCGCAATCACGGTGTCGGGAAGCCGCCCCTCACCTTCCTGCTCGGCCAGCTGCCAGCGCACTTCCTTGCCAATGATCGATTGGAAATCGCGCACCATCGCCGGGTAGGGATGCGGCCCCGCCACCGTACCGATGCAGTAAAACGTATCGCGCACATTGGTCACCCAGTCGCGCAGCGCATCATTCATCGCATCCTTCAGCGTGCCGCGACCGGAGGTGACCGGGATAACCTCGGCCCCCAGCAGCTTCATCCGAAACACGTTCGGCGCCTGGCGTTCCACATCATGCGCGCCCATATAGACCACGCATTTCAGCCCGAACTTGGCACACACCGTCGCCGTCGCCACCCCATGCTGCCCGGCCCCGGTTTCCGCGATGATGCGGGTCTTGCCCATGCGCCGCGCCAGAATGATCTGCCCCAGCACATTGTTGATCTTGTGCGCGCCAGTATGGTTCAACTCGTCGCGCTTCATGTAAATCTTTGCGCCGCCCAGATGCTTGGTCAGCCGATCACAGTAGTACAAGGGCGAGGGGCGCCCGACATAATGCTTCCACAGCCAATCCATTTCGGCCCAGAACTCCGGGTCGGTCTTGGCAAATTCGTACCGCGCTTCCAGATCAAGGATCAGCGGCATCAGGGTTTCCGAAACAAACCGCCCGCCGAACATGCCAAAGCGGCCCTGCTCGTCGGGCCCTGTCATGAATGAATTGATCCGATCATCTGGCATTGTCGTGCTCCCGCATTTGCAATTTCGATGTAGCCCAGCATATAGCCAAAGGAAACCACCCAGCCGCCTTTGCCGCACCCGGCATCCGATTCGCAAAAATGCTCAATGCCGCCATCGGTCGCGCCAAAAACTATTCGCACGAAAAATTTTCGCCCTACGCCCGCTAACGCGCCGCCGCCACAAACGCCGCGATCTTCGCGTGATCCTTCACCCCCGGCACAGATTCCACCCCCGAAGACACATCGACCTGCCGCGCGCCCGTCAGCCTGATCGCCTCGGCCACGTTCTGCGCGCTCAAGCCACCGGCCAGCATCCACGGTCGCAGCCACTTGCGCCCCACCAGCAGGCGCCAGTCGAACGCCAGCCCGTTGCCGCCTGGCAGGTCGGCGCCCTTGGGGGGTTTGGCGTCGATCATAAGTTGGTCGGCGACAAGGCTCATCTCCATCAGCCCCGCCAGATCACCTTCATCCGCCACGCCGAACACCTTCATCACCGGCAGGCCGTAGCGCGCGCGCACTTCGGCGACACGGGCCGGGCTTTCGTGCCCGTGCAGTTGCAACATGTCCAGTGGCATCGCCTCGGTGATCGCATCCAGCGTGGCGTCGTCGGCATCTACCACCAACGCCACTTTGGCCAGCCCCGGCGGAGCAGCCAGCGCCAGGTCGCGCGCAAGCGGCAACGACACAAAGCGCGGGCTTCTGGTAAAGAAATTCAGCCCGAAATAGGCGGCCCCACCCTTGGCAACAGCGGCCACATCGGCCTGCGTCCGCAACCCGCAGATTTTGACCCGGATATCGTGCATCAGCTGACCTTACGCGGCTTGTCCAACAGCGCCAGCACATCGTCGTCCGGCTCCGCCTTTGCGTCACGCAGCACCGCCAATTCCCGCTCCAGCCGCGATACTTCGCGCGACTTGGTGCTCGCATTACTGCGATACTTTGCTTCGCGGAACCATTCCCAGACAAAGCCGATCAACAGCCCGGCCACGATTCCGCCAAAAATGATCAGGAACAGGGGCAACGTCACCGCCGCCCCCAAGCCCAGAAATGCCCCCATGCCATCGGGCACCAACCGCAGTTCCACCGGCGCACGGTTGGCCAGGGCCACGGTCATCAGGACAATCGCCAGAATGGCAAGAAACACATATCGCAAGGTGCGGATCATTGGGTGACAGCCTTGGTGAAGCAACATACTGCTGTCACTATCGGCGCTCACACGGCAAGTCGCAAGTCACTTGCCGTTCAAACGATCCCTGAGAAGCTTGCCAGTCTTGAAAAATGGCACCTTTTTGTCATCAACCTTGACCGCTTCACCGGTACGCGGATTGCGCCCGATGCGGGCGTCGCGCGCCTTGACGGAAAACGCGCCAAAGCCGCGCAGTTCCACCCTATCGCCCTTGGACAGGGCCTCAATGATTTCCTCAAAAACTGTGTTGACGATCCGCTCGACATGGCGCTGCGTCAAATGCGGATTTTCATCCGCAATTTTCTGGATAAGTTCCGACCGGATCATCCTTGGTGTCCCCCTCAAATGGCTGGCGCGTCTGGCAGACACGTTGAGCTACCGCCACTTCTTATTGTCTGGAAACTATAGGCAATAATTTTGACCACACAAACAAAAACCGGGGGAAACCAATGCATAAGGGGGGCTGAAATGCAAAAGAGCCCCGCCGCAAGGCGAGGCTCCAGTAGTTATCGGCCTTCGAATCAGGCCTTGTCGCCACCTTTAAGCGCCGCGCCAAGGATATCACCCAAGGATGCACCCGAATCGGACGACCCGTATTGTTCGACCGCTTCCTTCTCTTCGGCAATTTCACGTGCCTTGATGGAAAGCCCCAGACGACGGGTTTTCGGATCAATGTTGGTCACCCGGACATCAATGCTATCACCAACCTGGAACCGCTCTGGGCGCTGATCTGCCCGGTCGCGGCTAAGGTCTGAACGACGGATAAAGGACTTAGCACCCTGGTATTCAACCTCGACGCCACCTTCTTCAATCGCCGTCACGACGACAGTCACGATCGAGCCACGCTTCACGCCGTCAACCGCATCGGTGAAGGTATCTTCGCCCAGTGCCTTGACAGAAAGCGAAATACGCTCTTTCTCGACATCCACTTCGGTGACGGAAGCCTTGACCGTGTCACCCTTGCGGTAGTTCGCGATCGCATCCTCGCCGCGCTGATCGTAAGACAGATCAGACAGGTGAACCATGCCATCGATGTCGTTATCAAGGCCAACGAACAGACCGAATTCGGTGATGTTTTTGACCTCGCCTTCAATAACCGTGCCAACGGGGTTGCTTTCAGCAAACACTTCCCACGGGTTGCGCTGCGTCTGCTTCAGGCCCAATGAGACCCGACGCTTGGCGCTGTCAATCTCCAGCACCATAACTTCAACCTCTTGCGAGGTCGAAACGATCTTGCCGGGATGCACGTTCTTTTTGGTCCAGGACATTTCGGACACGTGAACAAGACCTTCAACACCGGCCTCCAGTTCGACAAATGCACCGTAGTCGGTGATATTGGTAACCCGGCCTTTGTGGACGGATCCCAGCGGATAAGCATTTTCAACAGCATCCCACGGATCGGATTGCAGTTGCTTCATGCCAAGGCTGATGCGGTGCGTCTCTTTGTTGATCTTGATGACCTGCACCTTGACCGTCTCGCCAATCGCCAGAATTTCTGACGGATGGTTCACACGGCGCCAGGCCATATCAGTCACGTGCAACAGACCGTCCACGCCGCCCAGATCAACGAACGCACCATATTCGGTGATGTTCTTGACCACGCCGTCCACAACCTGACCTTCGGTCAGATTGCCGATAACTTCGGCGCGCTGTTCGGCACGGGATTCCTCAAGGATCGCACGACGCGAAACCACGATGTTGCCCCGACGACGGTCCATTTTCAAAATCTGGAACGGCTGCTTCATACCCATCAACGGGCCGGCATCGCGCACGGGGCGCACATCAACCTGGCTGCCCGGCAAGAAGGCCACAGCACCACCAAGATCAACCGTAAAGCCGCCTTTGACACGGCCAAAGATCGCACCATCAACGCGCGTCTCGGATGCATAAGCTTTTTCGAGACGATCCCACGCTTCTTCACGACGGGCCTTCTCACGGCTGATCTGGGCTTCCCCACGGGAGTTTTCAACGCGGTCCAGATACACCTCAACCTCGTCGCCGACCTTGATGTCGACAGTCTCACCGGGGTTGGCAAATTCTTTCAGGTCGATGCGGCCTTCCATCTTGTAGCCGACATCGATAATCGCCTGGCCCGCTTCAATCGCGATAACCCGGCCTTTGACAACAGACCCCTCTTCGGGGGTGTCAATTTCGAAGCTTTCCTTCAACAGGGCTTCGAAGTCTTCCATAGTGGCTTTGGTGCTCATGTAGATCAGTTTCCTTTTCACGTCTTTTCACTGGCCACGCGGTTGGCTCCGCCGGTCTTGGATGGTCTGATCGCAAAACCAAAACCGCACCGGAAAACCGGTTAAATCTCGACTCCTGTCAGAATGGCGGGTCAATACCGCCTTTGCGCCATGCTGGCAAGAGAAAGGCGGCGCCCGATGCCGGGAACCGCCCAATCCAGACGAAGCATGCTATCAAGCAACCAGCGTTACCAATTCGTTCATCGGTTTGCGCACTTTCTTGGCCCCGTTCAGCCAATCGCCAGAGTCTGCGCGGTAGCCCAGCGGCATCAACGTCACCGACCGCAGTCCCCGCGCGCGCAGCCCAAGAATCTCGTCCACCTGCGCCGGATCAAACCCTTCCATGGGCGTGCTATCCACGCCTTCAAATGCCGCAGCGGTCAGCGCTATGCCAAAGGCAATATACGCCTGACGTGCGGCATGTTCATAATTCACCTCTGCCGGGCGTGGCAGGTAGCTGCCCTTCAGCCGGTCGTAATACGCAGTCAGCGTGTCAGACGGCCCACTGCGTTCCGCCGACACCTGATCAACAATCGCGTCGATCCGTTCGGCGGTGTAGTTATCCCAAGCCGCAAACACCAAAACATGGCTGCCATCGGTCACCTGCGCCTGATCATAGGCTGCAACGCGCAACTTGGCCTTCACTTCGGGGTTCGTCACCACAATAATCTCAAACGGTTGCAACCCGCTGGATGTCGGTGCCAAACGCGCGGCCTCAAGAATCCGGTCTACTTTGTCTTGAGGCACAACCTTGGTTGCATCCATCTTTTTGGTGGCATAGCGCCAATTCAATTTCTCATTCAACATTGCGGGCCTCAACTTTCAAAAGTTCAGATGGGCAGACGCGTTTTCGTCACCCTCGACTATTGAGATAAATCCCCGCTGCATCGCAGCAATGTCAGCCGCCGCACAGTCACTGTTCGAAACAGTCCCTTGCCTCGCAATCCCTACGCGCGACGCGCGTCGATCACCTCAATCGCCGCTGCCACCGCCTCTTCAATCGTCATCGCCGACGTATCCAGCACCACCGCGTCCGCCGCCGCCATCAATGGCGCCACCGTCCGCTCGGTATCCCGCGCATCCCGGGCCTGCAAATCCGCCAGCACATCCTCAACTGTCAGATCCGCCGACTTCTCCACCAGTTCCGCATGACGCCGCACTGCCCGCACTTCATCCGACGCGGTGACAAACAGCTTCACCTCCGCCTCCGGGCAAATCACCGTGCCAATATCCCGCCCGTCCAGCACCACACCACCGTCCTGCCGCGCAAAGTCATGCTGAAACGTCACAAGCGCCGCGCGAACCTTGGGCAAAGCCGCGATCTTAGACGCCGCCTGCCCTACCTTCGCCGTCCGCAACCCGACCCGTTCAAAATCATGATGCGTCAGCGCCTTCGCCGCCGCCACCGGGTCCATCCCATCCATCGCCTTGCGCGCCGCAGCCCGGTACAAAAGCCCGGTATCCAGGTAAGCAAAGCCAAAATGCTTAGCCACCGCCCGGGCGATTGTGCCCTTGCCTGCAGCCGCAGGGCCATCAATAGCCACGGTAAATTTCATCGCAAACCCCGCCTCCGCCCAACGCTTTTTCTGGTCACAAGTATCCTCGGGGGCAGACAGCCCCCGAAAAATCTTCGTACGAAGATTTTTCCCTGCACGCCTATCGATTGCCCCGCACCAAACCCGCCCCCAAACCCCGCATCAGCCCCTCGAACTTCGGGAAAGACGTCACAATCGGCGATGCATCATCCACCGATACCGGCTTCTTCGATGCCATCCCGCAGACCAGAAAACTCATCGCAATCCGGTGGTCCAGATGCGTGGCACACGTCGCCCCGCCCGGCACACCGCCTGGCCCCATCCCGTGCACGATCAGCGTGTCCTCGTCTTCCTCCACCCGTACACCACACGCCTCAAGCCCGCGCGCCATCGCATCAATGCGGTCGCTTTCCTTCACCCGCAGTTCTTTCACGCCGCGCATTACCGTACGACCATGTGCAAAAGACGCCACCACCGAAAGCACCGGAAATTCATCAATCATCGACGGCGCCCGGCCTTCGGGCACCTCGACCCCCTGCATATTATCGCTGAAGCGCACCCGCAAATCTGCCACCGGCTCGCCACCCTCTACCCGCGGGTTCAGAAACTCGATCTCCGCCCCCATTTCGACCAACGTCAGATAAAGCCCATTCCGGGTCAGGTTCTGGCTGACCCCCGGCACCAAAATGTCCGAGCCGTCCACAATCAGCGCCGCACAAACCGGAAACGCTGCTGACGAAGGATCACGCGGCACCGCTACAACCTGTGGTCGTAATTCGGGCTGCCCGGTCAGGGTGATCACATTCCCCTCACTCGTCGCCTCCACCGTCAACTCCGCCCCAAAGCCCAGCAGCATCCGCTCCGAATGATCCCGGGTCGGCTCACGCTCGATCACCACGGTCTGCCCCGGCGCATTCAGCCCGGCCAGCAGCACCGCTGATTTCACCTGCGCGCTCGCCACCGGCAAGGCGTACCGAACCGGCACCGGGTTCGCCGCCCCGACCAGCGTCATAGGCAACCGCCCCCCTTTGCGCCCATAAGCCTGCGCCCCGAACAGCGACAGCGGATCGGTCACCCGCCCCATCGGGCGCTTGCGCAAAGACGCGTCGCCGGTAAACGTCGCCGTGATCGCCGTGGTGGCCATGCAGCCCATGATCAACCGCACACCCGTACCGGAATTGCCGCAATCAATCACATCCGCAGGTTCGCAAAACCCGCCAACCCCCACCCCGTGTACCGACCAATCACCGCCGCCGTGCTGCACAACCTCTGCCCCGAAAGCCCGCATCGCCGATGCCGTATCCAGCACGTCCTGACCTTCCAGCAGCCCGGCAATCTTGGTCTCGCCCACGGCCATCGCCCCAAAGATCAGCGCCCGATGCGAAATCGATTTATCCCCCGGCACATCCGCCACACCCGAAAGCGGCCCGGATTTGCGCGCAGTCATCGGTTCAACACCGCCATGTCCAGACATCGAGGTCACTCCCATCCCATCACTTCGCGCCTGAGTAGCGCAGGAAAACATCACGGTCCACCAACTCCCCCCGCCAAATTCGCTTCTGCAAAAATATCCGGCCTTATGTATCAAACGCACCAAGGGTGCGGCTATGATTAAGTGGCTTGCGTCTGTCGTTTTATGTTGCGCTATTCCGTCCCACGCAAACACCCGTTTTGGTTCGGATTTTTACCAAATTTCCTTTGTAGTCAGTTTCGACCCTTGCAGCATTATGAGTGCAACTTTCGGTGTAAAGCATCCGCCCGTCTGGCGCGGCGCTGTATTCCACCTTTGCCCAAACAAAAATTTCAACTTCGCCACGGATAATTCTATCCACGTCATCGCCATGGAATATCAATTCCTGCGCCGTCCCTTGGTCATTCGGGCCGATGATGGCCATTTTGTTTGGTGGCATTTCGGGAAGTTCGCCAAAAGCGATGGGGGATTGGACATGAGCGATTATTCCTATCCGGCAAGCATTTACGTTGAAGGCGGGGCTTCGCCCAAAGTTTTTTATAGGGATACTCACTATGATTGCCCGTTCTGGCCGACCGCCATAATGGGTCACGATGTGCATTTCTTGGATAGTTGCGCCGGTAAAAAACAGCCATGGCCGTTCGATTTCGATCAACGCCTTTTCGGCGACATCGGCGCTTCTGAGTGCAGCGGCAGTCGCGAGTTGCGCCTCGCTGGCCATGATTTTAGATTGATCGGCGGCAATCCTAGTATAGTGAAGCGTTCGCATGATGGCGACAAATGCTGCAGAGGTAATTACGAACATCCAGAAGGCCCAAAGCGCCATGCTTTCTTGGGCGTGAAGATCGCGGCGTTCTTGGCTCCATTGCTTGCTTTCTTCGTATTGCTGGACCACGCATACGGCGAGAGCAGCGCTGGTCAAGTTGCCGCAAGAGGCCGCTATGTTTTCCTCGCTTATGGCTCCTTGGCTGTATCGTTCGTAGTGTTCGGATACACGCTGCTGAGTTTTTAGTTCGATGAAGGTCCAGCCTACGTAGAAGACAGCGCTGATACACAGTAAGACTATCAGTCCGTTCGCAACGATGTTGTTCCAACTGCCTCTAAACATTGCAGCATAAACGTCGCGCTAAACTTTCCGCGAGCCAACTTGTTGGCAATGTTGACTTCCTTCTCGCTGATTCCCATCGCGGACAGCTTCTCGACTAGCTGGGCATAAGTCACGCCCTTTCGCTTCAGTTCAGACTTCAGAAGGTTGGCAGTCCTGGCATCCCAAGAGTCCGGGTCAAGCATGTATCACCTATCATGTAAAAAATAACATATACAGTATATAATCACTTGCAATCAGTATGTCTACATACTATATCCGATATGTAAACATTGGATATAGTATCATGGCCCAACATTTTCTCCTTTCCGCCGCCGCTCGCACCCTGAGCCTTCGCGCCATCTACAAAGCTGGTGAGCAAGCGGCATATGAAACGTTCTGCAAGATGCGTTGGGCTGAAACTGATGGTGAGGCGATCTGCCCCCAGTGTGGTTGCTGTGAAGTCTACAAAATCACCACCCGCCGCAAGTTCAAATGCAAGGGCTGTGGCCACCAGTTCAGCGTTACCTCTGGCACCATCTTTGCAAGCCGCAAGATGGCTTTCGTTGATCTGCTGGCTGCGATCTGCATTACTGTAAACGCCTCTAAGGGGCTGTCCATGCTGCAACTGTCGCGTGATCTGGATTGCCAATACAAGACCGCTTTCGTGTTGGCCCATAAGCTGCGCGAAGCGATGGCGCTTGAAGTTCAGACGGGCGAAATCCTGCAAGGCCACATTGAAATTGACGGCGCTTACTTCGGTGGCCATATCCGTCCGGAAAACCTTAAAGCCGACCGCGTGGACCGCCGCAAGAAAGTACACCAGAACGGACGCCGCCGCGTGGTTGTGGTAATGCGCGAACGTCTGGGTCGCACCCTGCCAATCGTGACCATGGCAGAAGCTGATGGCGTGGCGCTGGTAAATGAGAACGTTGACCGCATGGCCTCCCTGTCAGCCGATGAGGCATCGCACTGGGATATGCTACATGCAGGTTGGACGGTTGACCGCGTAAATCACAGTGTCGTTTACAGCGACCACGGCAAGCACACCAACTGGGCCGAAAGCTACTTTTCACGCTTGCGCCGCATGGTTGTTGGCCAGCATCACCATGTCAGCCCGCAATACCTGCACCAGTATGCAAACCAAGCCGCATGGCTTGAAGATAATCGCCGCAAGAGCAACGGCACTCTGGCCTATGGTCTGGTGCAGAATGCCATGGGTTGCCCGGTTAGCCGTGCATGGAAGGGATATTGGCAGCGGGCGGCGTGAGAACAAAGCAGGTCATCAACCCTAGACTTGTCAAACCAAAACCCGTTAATATGCTGATTTAGTGGGTGGACCGGGAATCACCACCACAGATCGTCCCGGTCCTGTATTTGTCAAAAGCGCCGCAACGCTTCCTCCCACGGTTAGTATGCTTGATTTAGCCCGACGAATCAAGGGCCGTCAAGTGGTCATGCTGCGGTGCAGAACGCCCAAGGAGGGCAACTATGACTGCGTATGACGGAAAAAATTTGAAAGTTCGCGGACGTAAAATCACATCTGACATCAATGGTTTGGTGTGCCTTAACGACATTCATAAGGCCGCCGGGTTCACAAAAAACCAAACACCGGGTGACTGGACCTCGTTAAATTCCACCTCTCAAAAGATGATTCAAGTCTTGAAGTTAATTACCGGAAAATCCGGTAATTGGACGAAAATTGAATATAGATCAGTGCTTTACGCGAAAAGAGGTGCCGGGGGTGGGACATACGCCGATCCCAGACTTGCACTGGACTACGCTGAATACCTCAATCCTAAGTTGGCAATTGAAATTAAGGAGGTGTTTCTCCGCTTCAAAGCAGCCGACGCTACGCTTGCCGATGATGTTCTGAGCCGTGCAACGGACGAAGGGAACGAGTGGGCCGCGATTCGGGCTCTTAGCCGCGTTAAGCGTAATCAATTTACAGAGACATTAGGCGATCATGGGGTGGAGGGCTTTGGTTACGCAAGTTGTACTAACGCGGTTTACAGTGCACTTTTTGATGCCGATGCCAAGAAGCTGAAAGAATCGAGGGGGTTACCAAAGAGCGCGAATCTGCGTGACAAAATGTCAAATGACGAACTTGTATACGTCATGATGGCAGAAACTCTTGCGAAGGGCAGAATTGACGACGAGAGCCCTGAAGGGAACGGACAGTGCGCAAGCGCGACTAAACGCTCCGCAGCATATGTTCGTCAAGCAATTGATTTGGATCAGAAAGACCGCCAAAAGCCGCTTGAAATTTGAAGTTTTGGCTGGCCCTTCACTGGGCCAACCTCCACATCCTTCCATCCTTAACCACCCGCCCGGTCTGCAACATTCTGCCCAAAGCCTGATGCACCCTTGCTGATGCTGCCTTGTAGGTCAAACCCGGATCAACCGAAGCCATATGCCACGCTATGTCGGTTGGCCTCTTGGGGCCATCTGCTAGCGCCGCTATGACGGCTCGCCTGGTATCACCGCGCCTTGATTGGGTGCTGCGATTGAACCTGACAGGCAGACTAGTCGGATCAACGCCGATGTGCGCAAGCAAGGCATCGGCGTGATGCGCGGCGTCCGATCCCGACAGGATCAGCCGCTTGCGCAGGTTCAACAAAGCATTGGTGATTGTCTTGTTTAGCATGGGGCGATTTTAGCAAGATCGGCCTGAAAAGGATTCACTTTTCTTGGTGCGTTTGCTACCTAAGGCCGAAAATATCCCCGCCGGAGGCCAGTCTTAATCCCCCCGGCGAAGTCCGGGCGATCAAGAGAAAAAACCGGCGCGATCCACGCTCCGTCAGATAACCCTACGGCGAAAGGTCAGGTACTGCGGCAACCGACCTTCGCGCAATGCCTTTTGCTCATATCGCGTCGAAATCCAGTCTTCCCAGGCAATGCCGCCCTGATACAGCAGTTCAAACCCCGCACGCGGAACTTCTTCCAGCGTCTGGCGCACATAATCCTCAATGTCCGTCGCCACCCGGAACTCTGCCCCCGGTGCCATCGCCCGGGCCAATCCGTCGAGATAGCCACTGGTCACAAACCGCCGCCGATGATGCCGCGCTTTCGGCCATGGGTCCGGATAATTCAGGAAGGCTTTCTCGACGCAGGCCAACGGCAGCACCTCGAACAGATCGCGCACATCACCGGGATGGATACGCATATTGTCCACTCCCGCCGCCCGGGCTTTGCCCAGAAACATGGCAATCCCGTTCACATAGGGCTCGCAGCCGATGATGCCGAAACCGGGATAGCGCGCCGCCATCTGCACCAGATGCTCGCCGCCGCCAAACCCGACCTCAAGCCATATTGGCCTGCCGCCAAAGATCACGCCGGGATCGATCGCCGCCCGCCCCGGATTTTCGGCACGCGTGATCCCGCTCAACCTGACTCCTGCCAGATCCTCGGCCAGATAGGCCTTCTGGCTGGGGCGCAAGGTCTTGCCATGGATTCGGCCGTAAAAATTGCGCCGCGCGTCAGGGTGATCGGTGTCGGACATGGCACTTCCGGCTTTGTGAACAGGCGGCGTCCTAGCCCCGTGCCCGCCCCGCGTCAAGCAGCGCTCTGTCAAAGCGCACCGACCCTGCAGGACTGCATCGTGGATCACCTCTTCGTGCACTGCCTTGCCAGAAGCATCCCGCCGGGTAAAGTCAAGTCAGAAGCAATCTCCCCCCTTCAATCACCCCGGCTACAGGAGCATGCCATGATCACACCCACCCTTTCGCGGCGCGGCTTGTTTGGCGGCCTTGCGGGCGCCACGGCGCTTGCTGCCCTTGGTGCGCCCCGCATCACCCTCGCGCAAACGGCTGCCTCACCGGCACGCCGTCCGGTAATCTATGATCGCCGCGTCGGTGACCTGACGGTGACAACCCTGCTTGACGGCTATATCGGGCTTGATCAGCAGATTCTAGTCAATGCTGATCCGGCGCAGGTGGCGGCCAGCCTGACCGCCGCCTATCTTGACCCTGCGGCGGCAATCCCTGCGCCCATCAGCAGCCATCTGATCCGCTCTGGCTCAGATATCACGTTGGTGGATTCCGGGGCCGGCAGCGCCTTCGGTCCCACCGCCGGCGGTCATCTCGCGGCATTGGAGGCGGCGGGTGTCACGCCTGACGCCATCACGCGCATCGTGCTGACCCATATGCATCCCGATCATATCGGTGGGCTTATCACCGATGCGGGGGCGATCTTCCCCAATGCTAGCCTGCACGTCTCGTCGATCGATCTGGCGTTCTGGACCGATGCCGCCATTGCCGCCTCGGTGCCCGACACCGTCAAGCCGTTCTTCGCGCTCGCCGCTGGTGTGGTCACGGCCTACGGCGACCGGGTCATGCCCTTTGACGGCGATGCCGATCTCGGCGGCGGCCTGTCGGCGATCGGCATGTATGGCCATACGCCCGGCCATTGCGGCTACCGGCTTTCATCGGGCAATGATCAGTTGATCATCTTCGGTGATACGGCGGCTTTTGCCTCGCTGCAGTTCGCCAACCCGGATATCGGCATCACGTTTGATGCGGACCCTGCCGTGGCTGTGACAACCCGCAAGCGCGTGCTGGCCATGCTGGCGGCCGACAAGATCGCCGTCGCAGGCTCGCATCTGGCTTTCCCCGGCGTCGGCCATGTCGACGCAAAGGGTGACGCCTTCGTTTGGGTCCCCGAGGAATGGAAATTTCTCTGAGCCGGAACCAAAACGGGGCCGCAACTGCGACCCCGTGACGTGCGAAGGATGGGCGGTTCCGGCAAAGCCGGGTTCGCCCATCGTCCTGTCAAACCCGGTCAGACCGCTTTTTTCAACGCCTCGGTCAGATCGGTTTTCTCCCACGAGAACCCGCCATCCGCCTCTGGTGCCCGCCCGAAATGGCCGTAAGCGCTGGTGCGCGCATAGATAGGCCGGTTCAGTTGCAGATGCTCGCGGATGCCGCGCGGGGTCAGGTCCATGCACTGCGCGACGGCGCGCTCGATCTGCGCTGGATCCACGGTGCCGGTGCCATGCGTATCCACATAGATCGACAGCGGCTTTGCCACCCCGATGGCGTAGCTCACCTGCAAGGTGCAGCGTTCAGCCAATCCTGCCGCCACCACGTTCTTGGCCAGATAGCGCGCGGCATAGGCGGCGGACCGGTCCACCTTGGTCGGGTCTTTTCCTGAAAACGCGCCGCCGCCATGCGGGGCAGCCCCACCGTAAGTATCGACGATGATCTTGCGCCCGGTCAGACCCGCGTCGCCGTCCGGGCCACCGATCACGAAGGTACCGGTCGGGTTCACATGCCATTCGGTGTCTTTGGTGACCCACCCCTTGGGCAGCACCTCAAGAATATACGGCTCCACGATAGCGCGGATATCCTTCGACTTCTGTTTCTTGTTTTCATGCTGGGTCGACAGCACGATCGAGGTCACCTCGACCGGCTTGCCATCGACGTAGCGCAGCGTGATCTGGCTTTTCGCATCAGGGCGCAGGGTTGGCGCGGCCCCTGATTTGCGCGCTTCCGTCAAGCGGCGCAAAATGGCATGGGCATAATGAATGGGGGCCGGCATGTATTCGGGTGTTTCCAGCGTGGCATAGCCGAACATGATGCCCTGATCGCCCGCACCGTCCTTGTCCACGCCTTGTGCGATATGCGCCGACTGGCCGTGCAGATAGTTGTGCACTTTCAGGGTTTCCCAGTGGAACTTCTTTTGCTCATAGCCGATGTCGCGCACGCAGTCGCGCACGATGCCATCGATGCGGTCCATCATCGCCTTGGTCGCATCCTTGCTGGCAAGGCCGACCTCGCCGCCCACGACCACACGGTTGGTGGTGGCAAAGGTCTCGCAGGCAACCCGCGCATTGGGATCTTCGGTCAGAAAGGCATCCAGCACCGCGTCGGAGATCCGATCACAGACTTTGTCAGGATGCCCCTCCGAGACGGACTCTGAGGTGAAAACATAGGATTTGCGGGTCATTGGGGGACGTGCTCCGTTGGGTTACACTGTCACGCCAGGAAGCCGTTGTGACAGATCATCCACTGCAGTTAGGCCCAGCGCCACCGAACGTCAAGCAGAGCGCTGCCGCGCCCGCATCAGGACCCATGCCCCGAGTCCCGCCAGCAACACCAGAACCGGCACTTCGCCCCATCTGGCATAGGGCCGCTCCGCCATCGCCCCCGGCAGACCCGCATCCAGATAAGACGCGATGCCGCGCGGCAGAACCGAAACCACCCGCCCGCGCGCATCGATCACGCCGCTGATCCCGGTATTGGCCACACGCACCAGCGGCAACCCCTGCTCGATGGCGCGAAACCGTGCTTGCGCCAGATGCTGGTAGGGCCCGGTCAGCGTCCCAAACCAGGCATCATTGGTGATCTGCAAGATCCAGTCGGCGCGCACGGGCAAACCACGCAGGTCTTGCGGGAACACCGCCTCATAGCAGATCAGCGGAGCGAACCGCCCCAGCCTGCCGCCCAGATCGATCACCTGTGGGCCGGGACCTGCGACATAGCCATTGCCTTGCCGAGCCGCAAAAGCCCGCAGTCCAAACAGATCATAAAGCAACTCGCCGAAGGGCATGTATTCACCAAATGGGACCAGATGGTGCTTGTCATAGGTTGCAAGCGTCGTGCCACCTGTCCCGATCACCGCCAGACTGTTCCATGCCTGAACGCCGTCATAGCGCTGAACGCCTGTCACTACCGGACTGCCCGCCGCTGCGGTTGCAATCGCCTGCCCCACCCCGGGATTGTCCTCCAGCAGATAGGGCACTGCGGTTTCGGGCCAGATCACCAGATCGGGCTGCGGTGCCAGTGCCGTAAACGCCAGCTGGCGGTCAAACAGCACGCGCGCCACGTCCGGGTTCCACTTGACCCGCTGGTCGGCATTGGGCTGCACCAGACGCAGCGTCACCCCGCGCGCCGCTGGTTCTGGTTCTGCCAGCCGCGCCATGCCGAATGCCAAACCCGCCGCCAGCAACACAGCCCCGGCCCCTGCCCCCCGCCATCGGAACGCCACCAGCAATGCCACCGCAACCACTGTCAGCAACGTCAGGCCCGAGGGACCGATCAGCGCCGCCACCTGTGCCATTGGCGTATCGATCCAGACGTGGCCGATCAACGCCCAGGGAAACCCGGTCAGCACATAGCCGCGCGCCAGTTCAACCGCCGCCAGAATCCCCGCAAAGCCCAGAACCCGTGCAGGCCCATGCGGCAGCCGCGCCGCCAATCCGCCTGCCACGGCCCAGAACAACGCCAGCCCGAACGACAGGAACACCACGGCAAACGGGGCCATCCAGCCATGCCGCGCCACGTCGATCAAGAACGGCTCAATGATCCACGAGAGTGCCAGCGCGAAATATCCTGTACCACCAAACAACGCCAGCCACGCCGCAGACCGCGCGCCTTCCACCTGCGTGACCAGATGCACGAATGCTGCCAGCCCCAGCAGCGTCAGCCACCAGAACCCAAGTGGGGCCTGTCCGGTTGCCATCACCGCTCCAAGTCCGAATGCGGCCCCGGTGCCAGACCACCCAGTCCAGCCAAACAGCCGCTGGACCATGGTCAGCAATTGCGCATCTCAGGTATCTGCTGTCGCACGGTCATCCGCCTTTAGCGGTCCGGCAGGGCTTGGAAGGTGCACACGCAGCCGTTTGATCCGGCGAGGATCCGCTTCCAGCACTTCAAACTCAGCCCCGCTTTCGTGCTTGACGATGTCCCCCCGCGCCGGCACGGATCCGTTGCGCAGAAAAACCAGACCGCCGATGGTGTCGATATCTTCATCGTCGTCATCCATCCGCAACCGCAAGCCGATTGCCGTCTCGAATTCGTCCAGCGGAGCCGATCCCTGCACCAGATAGACGCCGGGCTTTTCCAGCTTCCATTGCGCGCTTTCGGCCTCGTCATGTTCGTCGTCAATTTCGCCGATCACCGTCTCGATCAGGTCTTCTATGGTTACAAGCCCGTCCACCCCGCCGTACTCATCGATCACCAAGGCCATATGGACGCGGTCGCGCTGCATCTTTTGCAGCAGCACGGACAGTGGCATTGACGGAGGCGCATACAGAACCGGGCGCAAAAGTGCTGTCAGATCAAACTTGCTGCTGGCACCGAAGCCCTGCTGCAAGGCAAAGTCCTTCAGCAGGATAAGCCCCTGCGGATGATCCAGCGACCCCTTGTAAACGGGCAGCCGCGAAAACCCATGTGCGCGAAATACCGCAACCAGTTCGTCGCGACCAATGTCCAGTGGCACGGCAACAATCCCGGCCGTCGGGATTGCCACGTCATCGACCCGCAACTTGCGCAGATTGCCGATCCCCGGCAGGGCCATCGGCGCTGGTTGTGTGGCCAGCACCGCTGCGTCGCCCTCGGGCCCCGCATCCTGCTCTGGCGGACTGAACGCGTCCAATATTCGGCCAAAAAAGCCCCTTTGAGGCTGTTCTTCACCGTCGTCGACATTCACACCCGGCGAAACCGGAGCGGTTGTCGACCCGTCACTACTACTACCCATCTGTCCTTTTCCCAAAACTCAACTCAGGCATGCTCTGCCGAATATGGGTCATCAACCCCAAGGCTGGCAAGTATCCGTGTTTCGGTTGTTTCCATCAAGCCAGCATCCGCATCGTCATCATGGTCGTATCCGAGCAAATGCAAAATTCCGTGAACCACCAGATGTGTCACATGATCTGCCAGCGACTTGCCCTGCTCGGCGGCTTCACGGGCGCAGGTGTCGTAGGAAATCGCGATATCGCCCAATTCCGCCGGATCATCTGCAGCCCCAGCCTCCGGTAAATCCGGTGCCAATCCAGAAGCGTCCGGCGCACGGTTCTCTGACGGGAAACTCAGAACATTGGTCGGCTGCCCTTTGGCCCGAAACGCACCGTTCAATTCGGCGATCCGCGCATCGTCGCAGCCCATCACACACAGTGTAAAGCCCTGCGTCGGCAGACCAAGCGCCGAAAATGCGGATAGCGCCGCGTTCTCGGCAAGCGCTGCCAATCCAACGGATTGCCAGCGCGCGTCTTCGATTACTGTGTCAACCAACGGCTCCATCGTCGGCCTCATACGCCTCGATGATCCGGCCCACAAGCGGATGGCGCACCACGTCCTTGGCAGTGAAGTAGTTGAAGCTTGCACCCTTCACATTCTTCAAAATCCGCTCAGCGTCCTGCAACCCCGATGGAGTACCGCGCGGTAGGTCAACCTGCGTACGGTCGCCGGTGATCACCATGCGGCTGCCTTCACCCAACCGGGTCAGGAACATCTTCATCTGCATGGTGGTAGCATTTTGGGCCTCGTCCAGCACGACAAACGCATTCGACAGCGTGCGGCCCCGCATGAACGCCAGCGGGGCGATCTCGATCCGCTTTTCCTCCAGCAGCTTTTGTACCTGCTTTTGCGGCAGAAAATCATTCAGCGCGTCATACAGCGGCTGCATGTAGGGGTCGATCTTTTCGCGCATATCGCCGGGCAGGAAACCAAGCCTTTCACCCGCTTCCACCGCCGGCCGCGACAGGATCATCTTTTCCACCATGCCCGACAGGAACATGGTCACCCCGACCGCGACCGCCAGATAGGTCTTGCCCGTGCCCGCTGGCCCGATGCCAAATCCCAACTCATGCGCGAAAAGGTTCTCGACATAGGCTTTCTGCGCCTCTGTGCGCGGTTCAATCGCCTTTTTCCGGGTCCGCAGCTCAACCCGGCTGCCCTGAAACATCTCAATCTGGTGTTCGCCTTCGCGCAAAGCATCCCCCATTGGGCGGCCCAACCGCATCGCGCCATCGATATCACCGGCCCCAATGCCGCGACCGGCTTCCAGCCGCGCATAAAGCCCGCGCAGCACAGATGCCGCCTGTTCGCGCGCGCCCCTGTCCCCGATCACTGCAAGCCGGTTTCCGCGCCGCAGGATATGAACCCCCATCTGGTGTTCGATCTGCGCAAGGTTGCGGTCAAATTCGCCGCATAGATCAATTAGCAATCTGTTATCGGGAAATTCCAGCAGTGTTTCCACCACGTCGTCTGGTCGTTTCGGGGGGGTTAGCGCGCTGATGCCCAAAAGGTGTTCCTTTACGGTTGATCTATGCCTCTTCAATGTGCGTCTGATATGGCCGTTCGGCAAGCCCCAATACGGGCGGCTGCCACACTTAAGCGGCCAGTGCGGAAAATTTCATCAAACCGTCATGCCCCAGCGCGCCGATCACCTGTTCCGGCGCGGCTTTGGCACGAAGTCCCTGATGCCGCTGTCGTCAGACGTGTATTTGCCAAGAACGGTCCCGGGCGGATATTTGCCGTCACAAATCTGCTTGCCAGTGTCCGGATTCACCCGTGGCACGGAATAGCCTTCCACCCCGTCATCCTGTATCCAGTTCTGGCAGCCGTCCGGATCGTAAACGATGGCAAATCCGCCTTCTTTCAACGCACCGTCGTCGCTGCCCGTATCATAGGGCCGCGCAATGACCGTGTCGGGATCGCCCCGATACGGCTCGTAGCTGCACCCGACAACCGGCCCGGCCAGAAGGGCCATCAATACCATTCGCCGCACGATCCCCGCCCTCATCTGTAGCACACCACTTCGACCCGGCGATTGGTGGCTTTTCCCGCGTCCGACGCGTTTGAAACCTTCGGATAGCGCGCCCCCCCACCGCGCGCCTCGGTCACCCGCGCGCCCGCCGTCTTGGCCACCGCTGCCACAGCCGCCGCCTGATCCTTGGTCAGCCGTTCGGACCGAGCCTTGCCGCCCGCACCGTCGCCATGGGCAAAGATCGCATAGGCCTGCGCGCCCTCATCCTCAAAAAACGTCACAAGGCGCGCCTTGCCTGCTTTGGTCAGGGTAGCCTCGTCGGCAAACAATCCGTCCGAGTTTTCCACCAGACAGGCGTGCCGCTTCAGGCAGACAGGTCTGCCGGTCTTCGGGTTGCGGCGCGGCACCATGTAGCCTTCGAACCCGCCATCCGCCCACCAATGCATGCAGCCATCGCCGTCGATCCAGATACCCCAGTCCACCTTGCCAGTCTGTTGATCCGTGGTCTGTTGATCCGTGGTCTGTTGATCGGCGGTCTGCGCCAGTGCGGGCAATGCCGCCAGAGCACCACAGGCCAAGCCCAGTGCCATGATACATCGCCTTGATACCCTGGAAAACACACCCGCCATAAACCGCTCCCGCCCGCTTTGCGCCTAAAGCACTGAAGCGCGAAAGGGCTTGTGTAAAGAGAAATCTGGGGCGCCAGCCTGCGCCACACCACATGGTTGCACAGGCACCCGATATTTTCCCTAAATCCGCGCGCCCGCCAGCGAATTGGACGAGGAACCAGTGATCCGCACCCGCACCAGATCACCCGGTTTGCCGGCCTCGTCCTGCACGTGCACCATATGCAAATGGTCCGACTTGCCCATCATCTGCCCCGGCATCCGGCCCGGCTTTTCGTAAAGCACATCTACCTCGCGCCCCACCATCGCCTCTTGCACGGCCCGCTGTTGCGCGGTCAGCAGCCCCTGCATTTGAGCCAGCCGCGCATCGGCCACAGCCACCTCCACCGGTGCCTTCTCGGCCGCAGGCGTGCCCGGCCGGGCCGAGTATTTGAACGAATAGGCCATCCCGAACCCAACCGTACGGATTAGATCCATCGTGGCTTCAAAGTCCGCGTCCGTCTCACCCGGAAACCCGACGATGAAATCCGAACTGATCAGGATATCGGGCCGCGCCGCCCTGACCCGGTCAATCACACCCATGTACTGCGCGACGTCATGCTTGCGGTTCATCGCGCGCAAGATCCTGTCGCTACCTGATTGCACCGGCAAATGCAGATACGGCATCAAGGCGGCACAATCGCCATGCGCGGCAATCAAATCGTCTTCCATGTCGTTCGGATGGCTGGTGGTATAGCGCACTCGCGCCAGCCCCTCGATTTCGGCCAATGCCCGGATCAGCCGCGCCAAGCCCCAATCGTCCGGATCCCCGGCCCCGTGATAGGCATTCACATTCTGCCCCAGCAGAGTGATATCGCGCACGCCGCGTCCCACCAAAGACCGCGCTTCATCGAGTATCCGCGCCGCCGGGCGACTAACCTCGGCGCCGCGCGTATACGGCACGACGCAAAACGCACAGAACTTGTCGCAGCCTTCCTGAACTGTCAGAAACGCCGACGGCCCGCGCAGCACCTTGCGCTCCGGCAAATGGTCAAACTTGTCTTCGGCGGGAAACTCGGTATCGACAATCTGCCCGCCGGCACGCAGCATCTCTGGCAGGCGGTGATAGCTTTGCGGCCCCACCACCAGATCAACCACCGCCGGCATCCGCCGCAGGATCTCTGCCCCCTCGGCCTGCGCCACACAGCCCGCCACACCGATCTTCAACCCCGACTTCGCCAGCTTTAATGGCCGCAATCGCCCCAGATCGGAATACAGCTTTTCCGACGCCTTTTCCCGAATATGGCACGTATTGATCAACACCATGTCGGCGTCGTCAACACTGTCCGTCGCCACATAGCCCTGCCCGCCCAGCGTCTCTGCCATGCGTTCGCTGTCATAAACATTCATCTGGCAGCCATAGGTTTTGATGAACAGCTTCTTCGCGTCGGCCATAAGCATGCGTCCCAATAAATCAGACGCGCTTTTACACCGGGCTGCCCGCAACAGCAACGCCGCGCTCAACCGCCTGCAATTTCAATCCCTGGCCCGGAATGCGGATACTGCGGCAAGCCATCGTTCAAAGAGTAAAACTCCGCCCGTCCTTTGGTGCAAATATGATAGCCGGGAACAAGGCAGGACGGATCATCAAACGCCCCCGCCAGAATGGCATAACGCTCTTCATCGTTGGGTTTCCAGAACAGCGGCGTCCCACAGGTGCTACAAAATCCGCGCTTGGCAAACGCCGATGATGCAAACCATGTGATGATTTCCGCCCCGCGCAGATCAAGCGCGTCACCGTTCACACTGGTCGCCGCAACATAAAGCCCCGATTGTCTGCGACATTGCGAGCAATGACAAAAGATCACCTCCCGCAATCGGCCTTTGGCCTCGAACCGCACCGCACCGCACAGGCAACCACCAGATTGTTTGGTGCTCATAACGCCCTCCCCCGACTTCTGCCCTGATGCTGACAGAGCAGGGTCGCGCTGACCCCGTCATTTGCGCTGCAAAAACGATCATCAACGGCAAAACCATTCCGTTTGACCTTTGACGCAGCTTCGGTGATTCTGCCAAAAACCAAACAAAAGGCCAAGGGTTTGCTCTACCCCGATCTCTCCGCGTTCCTTACCACCGCCAAATCGGTCCTTACAAAGGGCCCGGTCGCTATCATCATGGCCGAAGACGCCACCGAGGTCGACACAACCCTGCGCCATCACCTCGTCGCTGGCTTCAAGTCGGTGCTGCTGCTGGCCCCGGACGCGATCTCTATGGCACTTGACCTCAATGACAAGATCCACCGCATCAGCCATGACGTCCATGCCGAAGGCGCGTTGGTCGACGCCGTAAATCGCCTGATCGATGCAGCCGCCGGCCAGTGGCTCTACTATTCCTACAACGCCGAATACCTGTTCTTCCCGTTCTGCGAAACGCGTCGCATCGGCGAAATGCTGGCTTTTCACACCGAAGAACGCCGCGATGCGCTGCTGTCCTATGTCGTCGATCTTTACGCGGGCGATCTGACTGCCAATCCCGATGCGGTCAGCCTGGAGAACGCGCATCTGGACCGGTCCGGCTATTATGCGCTGGCCCGGACCGATCCCACGCCGCCGCATGCCGCCAAAGACCGCCAACTGGATTTCTTCGGCGGCCTGCGCTGGCGGTTTGAAGAACACGTGCCGTGGACCCGCCGCAAGATCGACCGAATCGCGCTGTTCCGCGCCAAACCCGGCCTGCGGCTGCGCCCCGATTTCACCCTGACGCACGAGGAAATGAACACTTACGCCTGTGCGTGGCACAACAACATCACCACCGCCGTCTGCTCGTTCCGTACCGCCAAGGCGCTGCGCGCCAACCCCGGCTCGCGCTTCGCCATCAACACCTTCCGCTGGCAGAACTCGACCGAATTCCAATGGCAATCGCAGCAGCTGATGGATCTTGGCCTGATGGAACCGGGGCAGTGGTTTTGATAAATGCATCTAGTCTGCCCCGGCACGCAACAGACGCAAGACGTTTGGATGACGCAGGCCCACGACCCGATTTCATTTTGGTCAAAATATCCGCGCCGCAGGCTCCCGCACCCGCCAGTCGATGGCGCGCAAAACCTCACGTAACCGTGACACGCTCACCTGAAACTTCCCGAATTTTCGGTCCGTTCTCCCACAGAACGGCACGCAAACCCGCCTGCCGACACTTGGGAGACACCATTATGAAATCCACCTCACTTGCCCTCGTCCTCGGATTGCTGGCCAGCCCTGCTCTGTCCGCAAACCCCGAGGTCGGCGGTGCCCCGATGTTCGAGACGAAGAACATCATCGAAAATGCCGTCAATTCCGCCGATCACACCACGCTGGTGGCCGCTGTCAAAGCCGCAGGTCTGGTTGATGCGCTAATGGGTGCCGGTCCGTTCACCGTGTTTGCCCCGGTCAATTCGGCTTTCGACGCCCTGCCCCCCGGCACCGTCGAAACCCTGCTGAAGCCCGAGAACAAGGACACGCTGACCAAGATTCTGACCGCGCATGTCGTGGCCGGTGACTTCAGCGCAGCCGATATCGCCCGCAAGGCCAAAGCCTCCAAAGACGGCTATTTCAATATGAAAACCCTGTCGGGCGACGCATTGTCGGCCAAACTGAAAAACGGCAAAGTCTATGTGTTTGACGAATCTGGTAACACATCGCTGATCACCATCGCCGATGTCGATCAATCGAACGGCGTGATCCACGTCGTCAACAAGGTGCTGTTGCCTAAGTGATCGCTAACCGGGGGCAGCGATTGTTGCCCCCTCAAACCCGCTTCAGGCGGATCACCACATCGATCTTGGCAATCACCGTGCCGGCGGGCGCGTCGGGCACCCGCAGGATCTGCAACTGATCGGCGGGCGCATCGGTCAGATCGTGGGTGTCTTCCCAAAAGAAGTGCGGGTGATCATCCATCCGTGTGTCGAAATAGCTTTTGGAGCCATCCACAACCACTTCTTGCATCAATCCCGCCTCGCAGAACGCGCGCAAAGTGTTGTAGACTGTCGCGAGACTGACTTTTTCCTCTGAATGGCCGACCAGAGCGTAAAGGCTTTCCGCCGTGACATGCCGGTTCTTGCCATCACCCACCAGCAGGCCCGCCAACGCAAGCCGCTGTCGCGTCGGGCGCAAGCCCCCGCTGGCCAGCCAATCCGCGCCGCGTTCCGTTGTCGTCATGAGGTCGCCTTTTCTGCAAGTAATGCCTCAGGTATAGAGCGCACAGGCCGCTGGTTCAAATCTTTTCACAGCCTGAGTCAAAGCCCCGCCGCAGCCCCCGCCACGCCGCAAGGGTCAGTACCGCCGCACCGATCGCTGCCGCCCAGAATGGCAGCGTCAGGGCAACCGCGCGAGGCAGCGGGCCATCGGCGGCCTGCACGGTCACCCCAGAAAGCGCCAGCCCTACCGGCATCATCCCCCAGGCCATCAGGCGGTACAGGCTGTTGACCCGGCCCAAGAGAGCGTCCGGGATCATCCTTTGACGCGTGCTGACGGACACGATGTTCCAGATCAGCCCGGAACACTCGAATACCGCAAAGACAACGGCCAGCGTGACCGGGCCCGGTGCCAGCGCCATCACGACAAAGGCAGGTGCCGATGTTGCCAGCATCCACTGCGTGGTGCGCGCCGGACCCAGCCTGCGGGCGACCCATGGCCCGATCAGACTGCCCAGAACGCCGCCAACCGCGCCACCGGCCAGCACAAGGCCGTAGACTTGCGCACTGAGGTTCAAGTTTTCCTGCGCGTGCAGGACAAGGGCGATCATTACCATCTGGTGCAGCAGGTTCCAGACCCCCGTGGTCCACGCCAGCGTGCGCAGCAAAGGCGCGCCCTTCAGAAACGCAAATCCCTGCGCCAGTTCCGCCCGCCAATCGCGCTGCGCACGTTGATCTGCGCGGAACCTACCTGCGATGCGCATGACCAGCAGCATCGCCGCGCCGTAAGCCAGCGCATTCAGGGCGAATGGCAGCGGCAGCCACAGCGCAATAAGGAACGCCCCCAGAACCGGGCCGATCAGGGAATTGGCCAGCAACTCGACGCTCCACAAGCGGCCATTTGCGCGTTCAAGATCGGCGTCGGCCACAAGGCCTGGCAGCAGCGTCTGTGCGGCATTGTCGCGAAAGACCTCGGCCCCGCCCACCACAAGCGCCGCCAGCAGAATCATCATATAGAGGCCCGCGTTCGATACGCCTTGCGCCGATGCCTGCGGCAATGGCAACGCGGTCCAGATTGCCGCTGCCACCACCACGAAGACCAGCGCACGCACCCCGTCCATCGCCACGATCAGCCGACGCCGGTCCACGCGGTCGGTTACGATGCCGGCGGGCAGCGCAAACAGGAACCACGGCAGCCGCAGTGCCACCGGGACCAATGCCACCAACAGCGCATCGCGCGTCAGCAGGGACGCAAGCCAGCCCCATGCCACCACAGCTATGCCATCGGCAAGGTTGGTCATTCCGCTGGCTGCAACAAACCTGTGATATGCCGACATCGCCCTGCCCTATCTGGTTGCGCGAACAGCTATGGGTCTTTGCGCACCCGGTCAATCTCCTGCCCTTGCCACCCCTTCGACGGCGGTGCTAAACGTTCAAGGAATAATGTGGGGGGATGCGTGAATGGTGGGATTTCCGACCAGCTTCGGGAAAGAGGACTTGTTGAAATGTGCCGCAGGCGATCTGTTCGGCCCCGGCAACGCGCAATTGCCGATGCCGCCGATGTTGATGATGGATCGCATCACCGACATTTCCGTCGACGGGGGCAGCCACGGACTGGGCCATGTCACCGCCGAATTCGACATCCATCCCGATCTTTGGTTCTTTGCCTGCCACTTTCCCGGCAACCCGATCATGCCGGGATGCCTTGGCCTTGACGGCCTATGGCAACTGACCGGCTTCAACCTCGGTTGGCGCGGCTGGCAGGGGCGCGGCTACGCGCTTGGCGTGGGCGAGGTGAAACTGACCGGCATGGTCCGCCCGGATCGTAAAATGTTGACTTATCACGTCGATTTCACCAAGGCCCTGCAAACCCGGCGCCTGACGATGGGAGTCGCTGATGGCCGACTGGAGGCTGACGGCGAAGTGATCTACCATGTGAAAGACATGAAGGTCGCCCTATCTAGCACCTAGGCAGTGGTCAGCCCCGCTGACCCAAACGCCTGTCGAACGGAACGAAGGAGAACCGCCCATGCGTCGCGTCGTCATCACCGGTATCGGTATCATTTCGCCCATCGGCAATTCCGCCACGGAAGTTGAGGCATCCCTGCGCGCGGGCAAGTCCGGCATCATCTTTGCCGAAGACTACGCCGAGCACGGCTTTCGCAGTCAGGTGAAAGGCCAGCCGCAGATCGTGCTGGAAGATCACATCGACAAACGCGACATGCGCTTCATGGGGCCTGGTGCGGCCTACAACTTTCTTGCCATGCAGCAAGCGATTGCCGATGCCGGGCTGGAACCGGGCGATGTGTCCAACGAACGCTCCGGCCTGGTGATGGGGTCCGGCGGGCCTTCGACCTCGAACTTCTTCAAGGCCTTCGAGGCGGTCATCGAAAAGGGCGCGCCCAAAAAGATGGGCCCCTTCATGGTGACGCGCTGCATGTCGTCCACCAACTCTGCCTGTCTGGCCACGCCGTTCAAGATCAAGGGCGTCAACTATTCCATCACCTCCGCCTGCTCCACTTCGGCACATTGCATCGGCAACGGGGTCGAGCTGATCCAGCTTGGCAAGCAGGACATCGTCTTTGCCGGTGGCGGCGAAGAACTGGATTGGACGCTGTCGTGCCTGTTTGACGCCATGGGTGCGATGAGCAGCAAATACAACGATGCCCCCTCGACCGCCTCGCGCCCCTACGATGCCACCCGCGACGGTTTTGTGATCGCAGGCGGCGGTGGCGTCGTGGTGCTGGAAGAGCTGTCGCACGCGCTTGCCCGGGGTGCCAAGATCTATGGCGAGGTCACCGGTTATGGCGCCACCTCGGACGGCTATGATATGGTCGCCCCTTCCGGTGAGGGTGGCGAGCGTTCGATGAAGCTGGCGCTCGCCACACTGCCAGCGGGCCGCCAGATCGATTACATCAACTCTCACGGCACTTCGACCGTGGTAGGTGACATCACCGAGATGGAGGCGATCCGCCGCGTCTTTGGCAGCGGCAACAGGCCCCCGCCCCCGGTTGCGTCGACCAAATCCCTGACCGGGCACAGCCTTGGGGCCACCGGCGTGCATGAGGCGATCTATTCGCTGATCATGATGAACAAGAGTTTTATCGCCGCCTCTGCCAATGTCACCACGCTGGATCCTGCACTTGATCCGTCAGAAATCGTGATCGAATTGCGCCGCGACGTAAATCTTGATTCCGTCCTGTCAAACAGCTTTGGCTTTGGCGGAACAAATGCCACACTGATGATGAGCAAGTATCAGAACTAATTATAATAATGGAATTGGGGGACTGCCTGAATGGCTGATCTGATGAAGGGCAAGCGGGGCCTAATCATGGGCGTCGCGAACGAGCGCTCGATTGCTTGGGGCATTGCATTGGCAATGGCAGCAGAAGGCGCAGAACTTGCCTTTTCGTATCAGGGCGAAGCCTTTGCCAAACGGGTAGCACCGCTGGCTGCGTCTCTTGGATCAGATTTCTTGTTGGATGCCGACGTGATGAACGTCTCGTCGATGGATGCCTGCTTTGACAGCCTGAAAACCCGCTGGGGCACGATTGATTTCCTGGTCCACGCTATCGCGTTTTCCGACCGCAACGAGCTGGCTGGCCGCTTTATCAACACCAGCCTGACCAACTTCACCAATTCGCTGGCCATATCGTGTTTCAGTTTCATCGATGTATCGCGCCGTGCCGTGGACCTTATGCCGAACGGCGGCACGTTGCTGACCCTGACCTACAGCGGGTCAAATCGCGTGACGCCGAATTACAACATCATGGGGGTTGCCAAGGCGGCACTGGAGTCGTCGGTGCGCTATCTTGCCAATGATCTGGGTCCCCAGGGCATTCGCGTGAATGCAGTGTCGCCCGGCCCGATGAAGACCCTCGCCGGTGCGTCGATCGGTGGCGCACGCGCGACCTTCCGCCATACCGAGGCAAATGCGCCCCTGCGCACCAATGCGACCCTCGCCGCCATCGGGGGCACGTCAGTCTGGCTCGCGTCCGAATACGGCGCCTGCACGACCGGCGAGATAGTGCATGTGGATGGCGGCTATCATGTCCTGGGCATGCCACAGCCCGAATGCATGTAGCTGCAGCAGCAGTTTTCGACAGGCATCAGAACATTGCGATGAACTGGAGCGGGCGGCGGGAATCGAACCCGCGTCTTTAGCTTGGAAGGCT
>JANOGW010000029.1:0-10510 GCA_031406155.1 Pseudorhodobacter sp. | reverse complement strand
CGGGTGCTGTCAGACGAATGCGAACCAGTCTCTGTTTCCCCGACCCCACCCGGGTGTCAGTCAGCGAGAAGGCCGCGCCACTCAGCAAGAGCGGCGGCACGGGTCGTCTTGTAGGTGTCGCGGTTTTGGAGGTGGCGCTCCGTGGGAAAGTGGTTGTGGACCGAGGCATGCACTGAGGCGAACTTCTGCAACGTTCGCATGCGCCGGAACCGCAGCATCGCCCGCTCTCGTCGTCGGAACGGCAAGTGTGAGTTTTCCGCCCGGTTGTTGAGCCAACGCCCCATCTCGCGATCATCTCCACGGCCGAGCTCCTTCAAGGCAGCACCATAGGATCGAAGACGATCCGTGACGATGGTCTCGGGTCGGCCATGCCGTTTCATGGATTTCTTCAAGAATTTCAGGGCTGCCTTGCGATCGCGCGTCTTGGTAACGATGCTCTCCAGCACCTCGCCTTCATGATCGATGGCGCGCCAAAGGTAATGCGTCACCCCATTAATCTTCACGTAGACCTCGTCCAGGTGCCATTTCCAGTGGCAATGGGCGCGCATCGCATCAACGCGCTTACTGCGGATCTCAGCCGCAAACATCGGGCCGAACCGGTTCCACCAGTAACGCACAGTCTCGTGGCTGATGTCGATCCCGCGCTCATGCAGAAGGTCCTCGACGTTTCGAAGCGAAAGCGGGAACCGGATGTAGAGCATCACCGCGAGGCGGATGATCTCAGGGCTCGTCTTGAATTAGCGGAAGGGGGAAGGTTTTGTCATGCAACAAGACTAGCCGGCCACCAGAACCCACTCAACAACTTTGCTCTGACAATGCCTCGCCGGCTATTCCACCTGCAACGACGTCAGGTAGACGATTACGTTTGCAAGGGGCAGACCTGTCATCATCGGTTGGCCGCTCGGCAAGGGCAGGGCAATCGCTCTATCTGAATCAAGAAGCGGTCCGAAGATCGGCATTTCGCCACCATGCGCCAACAACACATCGCGTCCGTCGATCTGCCGGGCAACTGCTTCCAACGGAAACACGCCGTTGTTCCTCGCCGCCAGCCGCGTCAAGTCTGGCGTTGCGATCGAAAGCATTTCCGCCATCGGGCCGGTACCTGAGGCATCCTGACCATGGCACTGCCAGCAGTAGGTCATGAACAGGTCATGACCTGCCTGCACATCCACCTCTTGCGCGGAGGCTGGCCCCGCGAGCGCAAGCAGAAGAAGGATTGTCCGAGAATACATCCGTTCACCTCATCCCCTGAGCGTAACCATATCGAATCAGCCGGTCCGAGTCACTTTGATTTCAATCCCCTTTTTTACCGCGATCCGCCGATTGCGCGCGCCGGCGTCAAGTGCACGACGCCAAACCGCCAACCAGCGAACACTTTTGGCAAGACGGGTCTGTCCGCTGGGTTGAAAAACCTGGTTATCCGATCAAAAGGATGCTCGTTCGCCGCCCCAGCCTTCCTCATTCGGACGTTTCAGAAAAAGCCGACGCCGCGCGGAACGCAAAATTCTTGCTCGGCGGGCGAAATCAGGCAAGTCTGGCGTCAAAAGGCAGTTTGCTTAGCGAAATCCGAACGAAAGCCCCGCCAGTGCCCGCAGGCAAGCCCGCCATTCTGACCGTCACGTTGAACCCCGCGCTCGATCTGGCGACCTCGGTCGAAAAGGTAGTGCCGGGACCAAAGCTGCGCTGCTCCGAACCGATGACAGACCCGGGTGGTGGTGGCATAAACGTCTCGCGCGCGATCCACAATCTGGGCGGCTACTCGCGGGCCTTTGTCGCCCTTGGCGGACCCTTGGGTGAAATGCTGGCTACGATGCTTGCCAAAGTCGGAATCGAGACAGCGCAGTTTGACGCACCCGGCGATACTCGTCTCAGCTTTGCCGTGACCGAAACCCGTAGTGGTGGGCAGTACCGCTTCATGCTGCCCGGTCCGGTCTGGTCGGCGCCGGACGTAACCCGGGTTCTGGCCGCGATCGCCGCCGCAGTTCCGCATAGCGGCTTTGTCGTGCTAAGCGGCAGTCAGCCGCCGGGCGTGCCAGAAGACTTCGCGGCCCGGCTGAGCAGGGCGCTGGCCACGACACGCGCACGGTTGGTGGTCGACACCTCGGGTGCGCCGTTGCGGGCTTTGGTGGCAAGTGCGGTTCGACCCTATTTGTTGCGACTGGACGGGCTTGAGGCAGAGTATCTCGCCGGGCGCTTGCTTCCCGACCGCGCCGCCAGTCTTGATTTCGCAGCCGAACTGGTCGGCCGGGGCGCAGCCGAAGTGGTTGTTCTGGCGCGCGGGGTCGAGGGCTCGGTTTTGGTCAGTCATGATCAGCGGCTGTTCAGCCCGGCCGCGAAAGTGACCGTGGTCAGCAAGATCGGTGCGGGTGACAGTTTCATGGCGGCGCTGGTGCTGGCTTTGGCGCGGGGGGAGGGACTTGCGGCAGCCATGCAATGGGGAACCGCAGCGGCTTCGGCGGCGGTAACCAGCCGGGGTACCGGGCTCTGCCGTCGGGCGGATGTCGAGCGGTTGCTCGAGGAATGCCGGGTAACAGGGCATTGATCGCCGCCGCGTGTCCGCCATCAACGCCCATGGAACTGTTTAGCCTGATTGCGTAGCGGGGTGCTGTCAGACGAATGCGAACCAGTCTTTGTTTGCCCTACCCCGCCTTGGGGTCAGGCTGCGAGGGGATCGCGCCACTCGGCGAGAGCGGCGGCGCGGTTCGGTTTGAATCTGATCCTTTGAGGTTCAAATTTTAGGTGAACCTAGCCTTTCAAACAACCCCTTCACGTTGGACACTTGCCCCGCCACGCCGAGTCCTGATCCCGCGCGCGGTGAGTTCCCGAGCAGTCGCCCGCAGACTAGTGTGCCCCGCCTCACGGATATCCGCAACCACGGGCCCCAGATCCTTCGCGAATGAAACCGCGTTCGCTGAGGCGGCCGCCTGCAGCGCCACACCGCCCTTCCCTGCCCGCCTGAGACTTGCCGCCCCGTTTGGATTGCCCAGCTTGACCCCGCGCGCCTTGGCCACGGCAAGGGCCTCCTTGGTGCGCCGCGAGATCGCCTCCCGTTCCGCCTGCGCCACCAGCGCCATGATGCCCACGGTCAGGTCATTGGCCTTGACCTGCCCCCCGGTCGTCCCTCGTTCATAACGAGAGTCCTTGGGTTTTGTTGCGTTGCTCCCCTTCTCTGGACCGCCGGATGATAGAGTTTTCCGGCTTGGTCACGGCGACGGGCTGGTCGCGTCGTCGGGATAATGCCCATTCGACTTTGGCCTGCCTGCCAGCAAAACCCCAATGATCAATCCCTTGCCAGCAAGGAGCGGTGCGATTGCACCCGAAGATGGCGCTCCAGTCGGCGCGAGGCGACGGTCAGGGGGTAACAGATCGCGAAGTAGATCAGCGCGGCAAGGCCATAGATCTCGAGCGGCTCGAAGGTAGCGTTGGCGACGATCTGGGCCGATCTGGTCAACTCGTCAAACCCGACGATCGAAGCGAGCGCCGTGCTCTTCACCAGCTGCACCAGAAAACCGACAGTCGGAGGAACCGCGATTTTCAACGCCTGCGGCAGGATCACAAGGCGCATCCGGATGACGAACTTCATGCCGAGGCTGGCGCTTGCGTCCCACTGGCCCGTCGGGATCGCATCGACGCAGCCACGCCAGATCTCGGCCAGGAAGGCGCTTGCATAAAGCGTCAACGCAAGGCCGGCGGCAAACAACGGCGACACCTCGACCCCGAGCATCGGCAAGCCGAAGAAGATCAGGAACAGCTGCAAAAGCAGCGGCGTGCCCTGGAAGAACTGGATGTAGATCGTCGTGGCGCGTTGGCCGATCTTCGGAGCGCCGTAGCGCCAAAGCAGCAGAAGCGTGGCGCCGACCGTGCCGCCCGCGAAGGCGATCACGGAAAGCAACAGAGTCCAGCGTGCCGCGAGAAGCAGGAACCAGGTTACATCGGTCAGGGACAACGAGATCATGCGCGCTGGCTCCGAAACAGCTGCATACCCGCGCGGTCGAGCAGCCAGCGAAGCCCCAGCGCCATGCCCAGATAGATGACTGCGACCGCGAAATACGTCTCGAAGGCACGGTAGCTGCGGGACTGGATCAGGTCGGCTACATGCGTCAGGTCAACCACCGCAATTTGCGAAACGACTGCGGATTCAAGCATCGTGATCACGATCTGGCTGACCAGCGAGGGATAGACCACCGCGATGGCCTGCGGCAAGACGATCTGGATGAAGACCCGCAGCGGCGAAAGGCCCAGCGAAAGCCCGGCTTCGCACTGCCCTTCGGGAACAGCTTCAAGCCCGGCGCGGACGATCTCGATGCCGTAGGCGGTCAGGTTGATGGTCATGGCCAGCGCCGCGGCCATCAGCGCGGTCAGCTTTATTCCGAGGCTCGGCAGACCGAAGAAGATGAAGAAAAGCTGAACGATGAAGGGCGTGTTGCGGATCAACTCGACATAAGCGCCGACAAGAGCTTTTGCCCAAGGCGCACCCCAAAGCCGGGTGACCGCGCCGCCGACGCTCAGCAACAGACTGAAGATGGCGGCAAATGCAGTGAGGCCAAGTGTAAGGCCCGCCCCCTTGAGGAGCGGGCCGATGTTGGCCAAGATGGCAGTGAATTCAAGCTCGTAGCCCACGAAGCGATCAGAAGTCGGCGGCCAGCGGCTGCTTGAGCCATTTCACCGCGATCTCGTTCAGGCTGCCATCGGCCTTCATCTCGGCCAGTGCCTTGGCAAGCGCGTCCTTGAGCCCGGTTTCACCCTTCTTCACCGCCATTTCCGAAGGCGAGGTCAGAAGCTGGAACTTCTCAACCGGCTTGATCGCCGGATTCTGCGCGAGGATGGTCGCGCCGACATCGTTGCCCACAACCATCAGTTGCGACTGCCCAGACAGGAACGACGAGATCACGCCGCTGTAATCGGCATATCGCTGGATATCGGCGTCGGCCGGGGCGATCTTTGTGACCTCGGTATCCTCGAGCGTGCCCTTGTTCACTGCGATGGTCTTGCCGGACAGGCCGGCGGCGTCCTTCACGTCCAGCTCTTCGGGCCCCATTACTACGATGTAGTAGGGCGCGTAGGGGCCGACGAAATCGACAACCTGGGCCCGCTCGTCGCTGAAGCCGATCGAAAGCAGCACATCGACCTTGTCTTCCGTCAGGAACGGAATGCGGTTCTGTCCGGTGATACCGACCAGTTCCGCCTTGACCCCAAGCGCCGCAGCAAGCTTGTCGGCCACTTCGGTGTCGTAGCCCTCGATCTTCATACTGGTATTGAGCGAGGCGAAGGGCGGGAAATCCTCGAAGATACCGACCCGCAGCACACCTGCCTTGGTCACGTTTTCAAGTGTATCAGCTGCTGCCGGGGCGATTGCTACAGTCACAAGAGCTGCGGCAAAGGCAAGGCCGACGGCAATGCTGCCCCGGCGGGACGTATTGAGGGTCATTTATCTCTCCTGAAGGTTTCTAGGGGGGTAGTATAGGGATTCGGACGGCTTGGATCATCGGCAAAGTGTCCAGCCGTCACAGCACCTCGGCCCGATTGGGCCGGACGGATGGCAACATAAGGCCAGGACACAAGTAAAATGCTACCCGTCACGACCAGTGACCGATCGTTTCTGAGCTTGGCAGAATGATCGGCGCTCCGCCACAAAATACGCGCTTGCCGGGCCGGCGCGTTTCTGCGTGCTTGCATGAATGTCCCGCTGCACGCTAAGCCGAGTTTCCCCAAGTGGCTTGCCGCTTGATGTAAAGGTTGCTTGATTTTGCCTGCTGTTCAAGTGTTCTGCCCTCCAAGCCTCGTCTTCGGTCGCCGGAACGCTCGAATGTGGGTGGATCGGGCCGCGACGCTGTGTCAGCTTGGTCGAACAAACACGTTTGTCAGCGCGGCGGACAAACCTGTCCTGCCGCTTTCGTTCGCTCTCGGGCAGTTTCAGCGTCATGCACATGACGGCGGCGCCCGCAATCGACGGATGGCGGCAAGGATGGCCCGGACCATGGCGCCGGTGACGGCGACCTCGGCCAATTGGAAGGTGATGGCGCGGGCGTGGCGGACGACCCGAGCTCCGATCTTGATCAGCTTGAGCTGCAGGCTCGTCAGCGACCAGTCGGCCAGCGTCGGCGCGCCGTTGCCGTCGTTTGCGACCAACTGCCAGCGGGTGTGTGTGCCGCGCTGGAAGCCGATGCAAATGCAGTTGATGGCGGTGGCCAGCGTCAGCGTGGTGGCCAGCGCAGGGAATCACAACCTCGCCAATAATCCCCGCACGTTCGATACATGCCACGCACCACCACGCCTTGTCCTGATGCCACGAGACGCAAGTTCGCTTGCAATCGCGCGCAGGCTGACAGCGCCCGCCGCCCTGATATCCGCGACCACCGCCGCGAGGTCCTGTGCAAACCCGTTCGCATTTCCCACGACCGTAGCCCGCAACGCTGCACCACCTTTGCCTGCCCGTCGAAGGCTAGCGGCCCCATTGGGGTTGCCCAGCTTCACGCCGCGCGCCCGTGCCACCGCCAGCGCCTCCTTCGTGCGCCGCGAGATCGCCTCGCGCTCAGCCTGGGCAACCAGCGCCATGATCCCGACCGTCAGATCGTTAGCCTCCGGCATGTCGACGGCCACGAACCGCACGCCGGAATCGCGCAGGGTCGGAAAAAATGAAGTTCCATGTCTGGTCATGCGCATCCAACCCGTGGACAGTTGCTGGAAACTCAAACATCAGCAGATCTGTGGCGTGACGTGCAAGCATGGGCAGTTGACAACCCCGCATTCCGTGACGATTTCTGTTCTACAGGATAATCTGAAGGGTTTCGATGCTTTGGTCCCGGCGCTCAGTTCTCGGCTCGCTAGCGACAATTGGGCTGGCGGACACTGCCCTTGCAAACAATGCCGTAGGAGTAAGCCTTGCAGTCAAAGGAAACTGCGCGCTGATCCGGGGACGGGTCGAGACTCCGCTCGAACCGCACGTACCGCTCTTTCAGGATGACACAGTCCGCACTGGCGAAGCCAGCTTTGCCTCCCTTCGCCTTTTTACCGACGCACGAATTGACCTCGGGCCTCTCAGTCTGATCACGATTGACGACTTCACCGCAACCCTTGGTGGCACGCTTACTTTGGGCGGTGCAATGGTCTTTGATCGACCCGAGGACCTGCCACCCGCCGAACACATGATCTTGACAGCCTTTGCCCAAATCGGTGTGCGTGGCACACGGTTCTTTGCTGGCCCAAGCAAAGGCGAGTTCGCGATCTTTGTTGAGCGCGGCCGGGTCGACGTTTTGGCAGAGAACGGCGAGGAAAGGTGGCTGACGCCTGGCCGCGGGACAACACTGAATCCACCCGCCGTAGACCCAGGGTTTCCGGCAATTCGGCCCGGAGAGCTTGCAATGGTGGCACCCTTCGATCCGCGGCGTTCGTTCGGGCCCGTCGCTGTGTGGTCCGACGAACGCATTGCCGCTGCCTATGCCAGTGTCGGGCTTTGATCCGGCAGAGTGAACACAGCCACCCGACCGAAGCTGCGCACGTCAACCTCGCCCACAAGCTGCAGGCGCGTGGATGCCATTTCTGCTGCTTTCGGTCCCACGCAAAGTCTGGTGTTGAGATCCTTGTTCACGTCTTGCAAACGTGCCGCCAAATTCACCACATCACCGTATGCAGTGTAGTTGATCCGTGCACCCGAACCGACATCCCCCAGCATTGCCATTCCCGCCTCTATACCGATCCGCGTTGCGCCAAGACCGGCCATTGCCATCTCAGGTGCCCGCCGCAAATCATCGGTCGCAGTTAAAATCTCGGCAGCACAAGCTAAGGCGGCGTCGACATGTCCTGACTGGTCAAGCGGGGCATTGAACAGCGCATGCACACTGTCGCCGACGATCTTGTCGATCATGCCCCCATGGTGCAGCACGATGCCGCATGTCAGCGTGAAATATTTGTCCAGTACGGCTACCAGCGTCTCGGGTCCAAGGCGGTGGGTCATCCCGCTGAAACCCTCGATATCGGCAAATAGCGACGTTACCTCGCGCGTTTCACCTTTCAGGCGCAACAGACCGGGGCTTTCTGCCAGCAGCGTTACGACAGCAGGGGGCAGGAGTTGCCCCATCCTGGCTCGCAGAGCCTGCTCAGCCCGCGCAGTAGCCACTGCCTTGGCGACCAACGCGGCCAGCGCAGTCAGAAGTCCAGCCAACGCGGGAAAGAGTGGGTCGATTAACACACCGCGATGCACAAACCAAAGGCCCAAGGTCGCCCATACAGCCGCCACCAAAAGTGCAACAGCAAAAGCATGCATGGCCGGCAGGATGAACGCCATGGTCACGACTAATATTCCCATCCCAGCCACGAAACCTGTCTCCCAACCTGGCGCAGCGACGGGACGGTATGGCAGGGCCTGCGCCATCAGGCTTGTCGCTAAGTCTGCCTGCACCTGAACTGACGGCGCCACGGGGCTTGCCGAGGTGGCACGAAGGCCGCCACGCCGGGGTAGGCTCGATCCTACGAAAACCAAAGCGCCGGTCACCCGCTCCAACCCCCGGCCCGCCAGAACTTCATCGGCATCCAACGTGCGCGCGGCCCAGTCGAATGGCCCGGTAACGGTTAGCCGCATATGAGCGGTTAGATCGAGCGGATGGATAGCGCCACCAAGTCGCAAAACCGGAGCAGGATCCGCAGCGATAAGGGGTACGCCGCCGCCGGTCGCAATTCGAACTGCCTCTGCCGCCAGAGGCAGATAGGGTTGCCCCGCAACTAGCACTGCCGCAGGCACTCGCCGCACCAGTCCATCGTCATCCCCGACAAGCACCACCGATCCAAGACCGTCTGCTGCCGCAGCAAAGATCGGGCATGGCGCCTCCGCCCCAGGAACCTGCCAAAGCAACCGCGAAGCCGCTCTTGTCATACCAAGGCCAGAGTGCGGTGCGGGTGGGTCGCCAGCGGTGCTGATGAAGAGAAACCCCAGTGCAACAGGTACGCGCGCCAGCGCTCTTGCAAGAGACATGTTCTCGGCCGTTGCATCGCAGTCCCCTGAATAGACGATGTCAATTGCGATCACTGCGGGCTTTGCTGTCGCAAGCGCATCGATCAGCCGCGCCGTCGCAGCACGGCTCCATGGCAGGCCCTGTTGATCCGCCTCACCGATATCGACCACCAGAATGTGTGGGTTGTTTACAGGCGATTCCATCACTGCATCGAACAGCCGTTCTCGCAAGATAGGCAATGGAGCTGGAGTGGACCACTGCAGCTTCGCAAGCCCTGCCGCCAACGCAACAATCGTTAGCGCAAGTAGGGGCCGCATTCTCCGCCTTCCACTGCCCATGCTCGCTCCCGACGCTGCTTTCCGGCAAGCGTAGCCTCCTAGTCGCACTTTTGGCAACGCGTGCCGCTGAGATTCTGTTCTCACCGGGACGACTTCCTCTCGACCACTTACACTACCAACAGAACTGCTGTTAATCGGCGCGGCGATGTGGATCGTCTGCCAACCTCTCGTCGTTCAGCGCCGGTGCGCCAGTGCCGTCGTTCGCCATCAGCTGCCACCTACTTTGAGTGCCGCGCTGAAGGCCGATGCCGATGCAATTCAAGACGGTGGCAAGCGTCAACATGGTGCCGCCGCTCGCAGCCGCAGGAGCAATCCTTGTACATTTGACACATGCCAAGTCCCGCCCCTTCGTGTTTGGATGCCGCGCAATTCAAGCTCCGCGGCAATAGCTCGCAGGCTTGTGTGCCCCGCCCCACGGATATCCCCGATCACATTGGCGAGGTCTGACGCGAAGCCGTCTGCATTGGCTACAACGGCAGTCCGCAGCGCCACACCGCCCTTCCCGGCCCGCCTGAGACTTGCCGCCCCATTCGGATTGCCCAGCTTGACCCCGCGCGCCTTTGCCACCGCAAGGGCCTCCTTCGTCCGCCGCGAGATCGCCTCCCGTTCCGCCTGTGCCACCAGCGCCATGATGCCCACAGTCAGGTCATTGGCTTCAGGCATGTCGACCGCCACGAACCGCACGCCAGAGTCCCGCAGCGCCAACAGGAACGCCGCGTTCCGGCTCAGCCGGTCCAGCTTGGCGATCACAAGCGTCGCGCCCGTGACCTTCGCCAGGTGCAGCGCCTTGGCCAGCTCCGGCCGGTCGGCACTTTTGCCGCTCTCGACCTCGGTGAAGCGGGCCAGAACCTCAGCGCCGCGGGATGCCGCAAACGCCTCGATGGTTTTGCGCTGCGCCTCCAGTCCCAACCCGCTCGCCCCCTGCCGCGCCGTCGACACCCGCTCGTACGCCACCAGTCGCTGGGGGGAATTTCCAGCAAGGTTTCCCCCTTTGCAGTTGGTATCCGCCATTATCAGCCCCCTGTACACACCTGCCAAACGTTAGTTGCGCAGGTGTGTACAGCCCGATCAACCGGGACCTAGTCAACGGGAACAGCTCAGAGATTTGCGTCGCCGCCGCTTATGACGAGTGTTCCTTCCGCTTGCAGCCGCGGAATATCGCCAGAGGTGCCAGACCGATCCGGGGCGACGAGAATAATGCGCCTTATGGTCATCGGTCCGTCT